>NZ_JBALCS010000124.1:0-95908 GCF_036919555.1 Nostoc sp. | reverse complement strand
TAGGGTTTGGGCATATTTACAGCGATCGCGTTTTGCAGGATAACGAAAGGGACTACTTCTAGTTTATGCCCAAACCACCTTGGCGGTTGCTATATGACGAATTCCCCTTACGGGTTCGGTAGTAACTCAAGAGGGGAAACCCCCAAGACCGAACTAGCTCACCAGTTATTTTCTTTGTTTGATTAGTTTAACATAATATATATTTGTGCTAAAATAGTAAATACTAAGGAGGTGATGTTGAGTGTTACACAAGGTTGTACAAGTCCGTTTATACCCAACAACTGAACAACAAACTCTGTTAGCTCAGACGTTTGGCTGTGCTAGATGGTGGTGGAACTATGCCCTAAATAAATCTATTGAGACTTATAAATATTCGGGCAAGGGACTTAGCCGCGTTGCACTCAATGCATTTCTTCCTACTCTCAAAAAAGCAGAAAATACAGTATGGTTAGCTGATTGTTATAGTCAAGTTTTACAGGCTACAACATTAAATCTGACCACTGCATATAAAAACTTTTTTGAGAAACGTGCTGGATTTCCTAAATTCAAATCCAAGCATAGTAAACAGTCTATTCAGTATCCTCAAAACGTCAAAATTGTAGATAGTAATGTGAAACTTCCCGGTAATATCGGGATAGTCAAAGCCAAAATACACAGACCAATTGAGGGTAAAATCAAGACTGTTACCGTGAGTAAAACACCTTCAGGTAAATATCTTGCATCTATCCTGACTGAGATAGAGGAGCAGCGCGTTGCGTATTTTCCCCCCGTTGTAGCGACTGCGGGCGAAAATCCAGTTATTTCAGAAGGTAAAATTTACGGCATTGACAAAGGAATGAAACATTTCGCTGTTGTAACCGATGGCGAAAAGGTATCTTTTTACGATAACCCTAAGCACCTTGCCAAGCACGAAAAAAACCTTAAACGCAAACAGAAAAAATTAGCCTGTAAACAAAAAGGGAGTAATTCAAGGAATAGGTATAGAAAGGTTGTCGCCAAGGTGTACGAGCGAGTTAGCAATTCGCGGCAGGATTTTCTACATAAACTTAGTTATAAGTTGTCCAGCGATAGCCAAGCTGTGATAGTAGAGAATCTTCATGTCAAAGGCATGGTACGTAATCACAAATTGGCGAAATCAATATCTGATGCGGGATGGGGAACATTCACGAATTTTTTAGCCTACAAGCTAGAACGCAAGGGTGGAAAGTTAGTGGAGATAGATAGATGGTTCCCCAGTTCCAAGCTTTGCTCTAATTGTTTTTATCAAATGAATGAGATACCATTGGATATCCGTGAATGGACTTGTCCCCACTGTGGCACTCATCATGATAGAGATGGAAACGCAGCTATCAATATTAGAGCAGAAGGCATCAGAATACTAAAGGCGGAAGGTTCAGCCGTCTCTGCTGTAGGAGGGGAGGTAAGTCCTAGACTCGGACGAAAGTCTAAGTTTGGGCATTCCCCCGTGAGTACAGAAGCTCAGACTTCAGCCGCAGGCAAGTCTGAGTAGTTCACTTATCACTTGCGATTTTCGCGCCGCCACTTACCCCTTACTAAACGAATCTCATCAAAACTGTAGCTTTCGCCTAGTTGTTCTCGAATTGGCGTTAAAGAGATATCACCAAGTACTTCTAAAACTTGCCAAATTTTTTGTTGATGTTCTAGAGGTACTAATTGATTTAAATCAACTGACTGATTTTTCTCAATTAATTTTTCTAGATGATTTGTAACTGTTGCCGGACTAAGGTTGCGTTTTTGGGCAATTTGAGCGATATTTAAACCTTGTTGATATAATTGTAATGTCTGTAATTCGGTGTAAGAAGCTGAGTTGGGAGAGGATACAAAATTAACAGATTTATCTTGCAAACCTTTTTCTTGGCGGTAGGCGCGAATTTCTGTAATAAACCTTTCGCCATATTGAGCGAGTTTGTGACTACCTACACCAGAAAGTTTGGCAAATTCAGCTAAGGTTTGGGGTTGTACCTGTACCATTACTTTTAAAGTGGAATCGTGGAAGATGACGTAAGGTGGTACAGATTGCTCATCAGCTAATTGTTTGCGTAGCGATCGCAACTTCTGTAATAATACTTCTGCAACTTCTGCTTTTTCACTCCCCTGTTCCCAGGTAATCTTTTGGACTGTGGTTACAGCTAGGGAAACTGTGCGTTGTTTTCGCATTACTTGCCAACTTAAGGCATTTAGTTTTAAAACTGAGTAACCATCGCTAGTTTGTTCTATTAACCCTTGATGTAAAAGCGATCGTCCCAACATTCGCCATTCATCTAGAGTTCTATCTTTACCAATACCATAGGTAGAAAGTTTATCGTGTTCGTACTGGATAATCTTGTCTTTTTTTGCCCCCCGCAACACATCAATTATGTGTAGCATCCCAAACCTTTCTTTGCAACGCGCCACACAAGATAAAAACTTCATGGCTTCAATTGTCCAATCTTGCATGGGTTTGGGATGACGACAATTGTCACAGTTACCGCAATTCCCAGCAAACCTTTCTCCAAAATAACCCAGTTGAATCGTTCGCCGACAATCAGTGCCTTCAGCATAATCAATCATCTGCCGCAGTTGTTGTTTGGCAATCAACTGTTCTTGAGGGTCAGTTTTTTGATCAATACTCCATTCAATTGTTTTAACATCACCAAAGCTGAAAAATATTGTACACCGAGATAGTTCTCCGTCTCTACCTGCCCTGCCCGATTCTTGATAATAACTTTCTATATTTCTGGGCATATCAAAGTGAACTACCAACCGCACATCGGGTTTATTAATTCCCATCCCAAAGGCGACTGTTGCCACCATCACCCGGACATCATCTCGAATAAATCGCGTTTGATTACTACTACGTTCCTCATCAGTTAATCCGGCGTGATAAGGCAGAACAATAACTTGATCATTTTGCAGTTTAAAAGTGAGTTCATCAACTTTTTTACGAGTTAAACAATAAATAATTGTCGAACCTTCTGTTTCTCGAATTAGTTCTAACAATTCAGTATAAGCATATTTAGTTTTAGGACGAACTTCGTAATAAAGATTTTCACGGTTAAAACTGGCAAGATGGATGCTAGGTTGCTTCAGCCCTAATTGTTGAATTATATCACTACGGACGCGATCGGTTGCTGTGGCGGTGAGGGCGACGGTAGGAACATCAGGATAGCGTTTTCTTAGAGATTTTAACTGGCGATATTCTGGACGAAAATCGTGTCCCCATTCCGAAACGCAGTGCGCTTCATCAATAGCAAAGCTAGAAATACCGATTTTTTCTTTAACTAAATCGACAAACGGTAAAAACCTTTCACTCAGCAGACGTTCAGGGGCGACGTATAGTAATTTTACTTTACCGTTGAGGATGGCTTCTTCCCGCGATCGCACCTGGTAAGCATTCAAACTGCTATTAAGAAATGTCGCATTAATATTATTATTTCGCAATGCTTCTACTTGGTCTTGCATCAAAGCAATTAAGGGCGACACCACCACCGTTAATCCATTTTTTAACAACGCTGGTAGCTGAAAACACAGAGATTTCCCCCCACCAGTCGGCATCACAACCATTAAATCTCGATTTTGCAGCGCATCTTCGATAATTTGCCGTTGTCCGGGGCGGAATTGGTCGTAACCGAAGTGATATTTTAGCGCTTGTTCGAGATGGGGATACTGAAGCATAGCGATCGCTTTTTTGGAGGCGTTCTGCGCGGGTAGTTATTGAAGATATCAGTATTTTAACTCACATCTTCGGCAGCTTTGGTCAGGCTTGGGTTTCTTTAGGGCGATGTCTACGACGGGCTATTCGGCGTCGCACGCTCATCAACTACAATACATGAGCGATGTCTACGACGGGCTTTGCCTACGCTTGACTTTCAAGACTGTGGCTATAAGATCAGCGATGCCTTCTCTGCGAGACGCTACGCGAACGGCGAGCTACGCTAACGGACTATTCCCCTGGCGTTCGGCTCAATCAATGCTATGAGTAGCACAAATTTCTCACTTTAGGGATGCACGTAATCAGCAAAGTGAAATTGCGGGAATTCTGGGTTTAACACGCTGATTCTGAAGATGCTCTTAATGACTGGTACAAGTTTGCATCTATTGCGAACTGGTCTAATTTAGTAGATGTTCAAAAAAGATATCCCAAAGCAGAAACGGTTGGTAACTTTACAGTGTTTAACATCAAAGGTAATAACTATAGGACTAGTATTTGATTTTTGAAAAGATACGTAGGGGAGCCAGTGCGTTGCGGAGGTTCCCTCCGTTGTAGCAACTGGCGTTGTGTTAGCGACAGCGTAACGCACCATCATCAAGGGTTTTGTGCGTTACGAACTGCGTTCTAACACACCCTACAATACCTAATTTTGTTCAAAAATCAAATATGATTCCTATATCGTTTGATAGTAGACATTAAATATTCCAGCCAGACAATTTTTATTAAATACGTTCTTACCCATCCTGAATACGATAAGGAAAGATGGAAAGATGACCCCTACTTCTAGTCAAAAAACCTACACTGACTTACTGATTCAGTATCAGCCTAAACCAATTAAAACAGAACAGGAGTATCACAGAGCCTTAACAGCAGTAGAGGGGATGATGTCTGGCGAGTTGACAGAGGCTGAAACTGCGCTTTTTGAGTTGTTAGTTCTTCTGATTGAGAATTACGAGGAACGTCATTATTCGATGGGTGAATCAAAACCTGTGGCTACTTTGGAATCCCTCATGCATGAGTTTGATGTAGAACCAACTTCTTTAGTCGGGGTTTTTGGCTCTGTTGAGATTGTTAAGGAAGTGGTTAATGGTCAACGGCAAGTTAGCCAATCTCAAGCAGAGTCCCTAGCTAAGTTTTTTAATGACCATTATTCTGGGCTTTCCGTAACGGCTCTTGACTTTGGACAGTGAGAAAATTGAAGATAAAACTGTCGCTACCAGATCAGGCGATCACACTTCCCAAAATCCGGCGATCGGCCTAAACTACATCCTCGGCATCAGCTGCTAATACTTGGTCAACGGTTAAAGTTAAGTCTGGAAAAGTAAGACATTGAATTGTTTCTCCTTCAAGATACTCAGAGCGTTGATACTCACGATTTTCTAGGGTCAGGACGATCGCCTTTTTTCCTTTTCCTCGCAGACAATACTTAGCAGGAATTTGACCTCGGTAGTCGATAATCCAATATTCAGGCACTCCCAAGACAAGATATTCTTCTTGCTTGTCTATGAGGTCAGTTGACCAGTTGGATGAGGCAATCTCAACAATCATGAATGGCTGAGTTTGGATGCCCATCCTCGGTTGATCGTCGGGGTAAAACTGGGGGCGTTGGATAATCGCAATATCGGGTCGTCGGCTTTGTCTCTCGTTAATTTGTAATGCGTTTCGCTTCCGAACTGAGTATTTCAGTTTACGCTTGCGGTAGGCAAGTTCAAACATGAAGGACAGGAATTCAAGAATTTCTTCATCCAGTTCGCACTTTTCTGGCATTAGCACTAGCCTTCCAGCAACCAACTCATACTCATTAAGTTCATTACCTGCGGCGAAATCAAGGAATTGGTTAAAGGTTAGTGGTTTAGGGGTTGTGATCATGGCGATCGCTCTTGATTTATGAGCATCTAGCTTCTCATAACCTTTTTATTTTCAAGTTTATATCTATTTGCCATTAACGCCACAGCAAATTTATTGCGAACCTTCTCAATATAAAATTATGTCCCCTTTTTCTTTTTGAGAAGAACTGCGTAACCACTTAAATCGGTGCAATGTTAAAAGATGTCTGCACATCTTCTAAGGGTGTTTCCCATAATCTGTTCCATTCGATGCCAAACAAAGGTTTTGCCCGTTTTCCCATCATCCAGCCTTGCGTCAACCCATCCATAATCTGCTCACAGAGTTCGACTTCGTACATTGCGGTTTTGAGCAAATTCTTAGCAAGCAGGGCTAGAAATAAACGGTCTGAATCAAGCTGTGCGATATAAAAAGCTTCTAGTTGAACCTCACCCTGTTTATCAGTATCACACTCTGTAACGACGTGCCAGATATCATGAGTTTCACCAAGGTGAGTACCCAAAAACATAAACGGATCATTTGCAATTTCATTAACAGGCAGTGGAGTTAATCCTCTTGTGATCATGTGATTAGCATACACATAGCCCAGTGTATGGTTCGGTAATTGATGCAGTTGCTGTAAATCGATTTTTCCCAGCAAGGGGCGGTCTACAAAAGCTTGTTTGCCTTGGGGGGTCAGGCTGAGAAATGCTACAATTTTTTGGAGCGTAGCTGGATCGTTCAGAACATGGGAAAGCCTACCAATGGCAGCGAAATTTCCATAAGGAGATTTCACCAATTCTAGAAAGCTCTCCAGGATTGCCGTTTCTTGAGACTGATTGATGGTTTCTATCATGAGTTATTAATTAATTCTTGCTTGCCACAACTCAGAGCCAACTTCCTTGATATAATTATTGCCGTAGCCTGATGCCTCTGCCTCTGCCATTTCACCGTAAGTTTTGCCCAACCACGATTGATAGAGCACAAACCACTGAATGGAAGCAAGAGGCTTGTCTTACAGAATTTTTTCTACTGCTTGCAGAATATCTTCCACGAATACTAAAGGTTAAACAGTTACTAGATGCATTTATCCACTTTCGCCTAGTAATAATATACAACCGAATAAATACTTAAAAAAGGAAAAGTAAATTTGTATGGGTACAATTTTTACACAGAAATTAATCTTTAAACAAAGAAAATTATTAGTGTGAGACTTCCGAGTAGCAAAAGTGGATTTTAGTGGGAAAAGTCAGCAGCTACAAATGGTCTTCTTCCCAAGGTTTACAGTTAAAGACATTACTTTTTCAGTACCAGAGTCAAGCCATCTGCGATCGCAATTAAACTCAGACTAACTCGCTGGTCTTGATGCAGCTTCTGATTAAAGGCACGAATCCTTTTAGTTCTATTATCTTGCACTTGGGGGTCGGCAACCTTCCCTGACCAGAGAACATTATCGATCGCAATCAGTCCCCCCGATCGCACTAATTGCAGCGATCGCTCATAATAACCATCATAGTTGCTCTTATCTGCATCGATGAAGGCAAAATCAAAAGTTTCCGCCTCTTTTGTTGCGAGTAGTCGATCCAAAGTCTCCAAAGCTGGGGCAATGTGCAGTTGAATTTTATCCGCCACTCCTGCTTGCTGCCAATAGCGCCGAGCGATCGTTGTAAATTCCTCACTAAGATCACAGGCTACCACCTTCCCGTCGCTCGGTAACGCCAATGCCACCACCAGGGCACTATAACCTGTAAATACCCCAATTTCCAAAGTTTTCTTAGCTCCCAGCAACTGCACCAGTAACGCCAAAAACTGCCCCTGTTCGGGAGCAATCTGCATCCTCCCAATAGGATGCTGGGCTGTTTCCTGTCTCAGTTGGGTCAAGATTTCCGGTTCTCGCAAAGAGATTGATAGTAAATAGTCATAGAGGTTTTGTTCGAGTCCTAGTGTTTTAGTTGTCATAACCTGCGTTCCTCTTTTGCCTAAATCCTATACACTAATTCTCTGGTTTTATCAGAAATATACAGAAAACCCCGAAATGGAATCTTCAAAACTCAAAAAGTTTTGAGGATTAAATATCTTTTAAGTCGGCGATGAAAGCCAATAGCAGGAAATATCAAGACCTTGATATATACAGTTAATTTACTAATTTTACCAGCAAAATACTCAATCCGTTGCCTAATATAGCGATTCTCACTTCGCTGCAATATAGTCTGAACCTCACCCCGTATTTGCTCAAGCAAACACTCCCCTCTCCTTGATAAGGAGAGGGGCTGGGGGTGAGGTTTAAAAATGTACTTCATGCAAACGAGAACCGCTATATTGACAGTTTAAATAAATTCAACCTATCGTCTGGAATAACACTCGGCTGTTGTGTAAGAACTTCATAACTGAACTTTGATCAACCAGAGGTTTTTGTAATGCCTATCGATTTATTTAGCCGCAAAAAAACTCATTTTGTCTTGTGGCGTCCCAGTGCTTCAGAACTAGCTCCCACTCTCTATATTGGCAATACTGCTCCCGAAAGCCCAGACAGATTAGCTCAATTCAAAGAAATTCCGCTTCGTCAATCAACAGAATTTCCAGAATTGTGGGAAGTTTCGGCTGAAGAATCTAGTCTGACTGAAGGACAGGTCTACTTTTACTGGTTTAAAGTCCGCAACTCAGACCCTTACGACTCTGCCAATGCTAACCAAATTCTCTACTGCACAGATCCAACAGCGACGACTGTGGATCGACGCTTACCTGCACCAAAGCCCTCAGAATCGGGAGGTGTTACTAGGTCATATCCAGCAAGCGTCGTGCTTTATCAAAATGGGACGCTGATTCCCTGTGATCCCGAAGGGCAAACTGTAAATTGGGAAGGCGATGTTCCTTTAGAGACGCTGCCAACCAATAATCAACTGGTAATTTACGAATTACCAACCCGTTGGACAAAGATTAACGCAAACGGATTGATTGAAGAAGGAAACGGCACATTTCGTGACGTACTGGCACTATTAATACCAGAAGCGATCGCTCCTAATTTTCCCATACTGGGCGCCTTGAATAACCGCGCTCATCTTGTGGAACTGGGAATCAACGCCCTAGAACTTCTGCCACCAGAAGATAGTGATGATAATCTCAATTGGGGCTATGGTACAGCAAATTATTTTGCAGCAGATTTTGACTTAGGACGCCCAGATAGCCAGTTAGCACCTACTGCTTCGACTGATTTAGCTAATTTGATCAAAGTCTGCCATCACCAAGGGTTGCGCTTTTTTGTGGATGTGGTGATGGCATTCTCGCGGAATAATCCTTACCATAACGTTAATTTTTTGGAATTTTACATCAAATGGGGCAGTGGTGATCCTGAACTTGGGTCAAGAGATGGCTTTGGTGGGGATTTATTTAAGTACAACTATTGGGTAGAGGGCTATAACCCGATTACTGGGCAAAAGTCATGGCTTGTCCCAGCCCGTGAATACTTAAAAGCCCATATTGCCCACTGGTTGGAATACTATCGGGTTGATGGTCTGCGGTTGGATAGCGTGAATAATATTGCCAACTACGATTTTTTGCAGGAATTCAAGGACTTTGCCCGCAGCCTTTGGGACAAAAGAGGCGGAAGCGGCGCTCGCTTCCTCGTAGTTGGCGAAGAGTTGAGTGTACCCCTATCTCTCATCCAACAAAATCGTCTGGATGGACTTTGGAATGAAAAGTTCAAGCAAATCATCCGACAGGTGATTTTAGGTAAGAATGCTTGGGATGAACCCAGCTTTGAGTGGAGTATCCGCAAACTAATTGATTGCCGAAACTTAGGCTTTACAGATGGTTCTCAGGCGGTAAACTATATAACTTCCCATGATGTTGGCGGTTATGGTAACGAGCGTTTCTTCAGCTACCTTGCTAGTAATGGAATTGATCATACTGAACCGCGGATTAAGTTGGCATTTGTCTCCCTGCTTACCTCTGTAGGAATTCCCATGATCCTTGCTGGAGAGGAATTTGCCGATCAGCAGGATTTGCCACCAACGGATGAGCATAAGCAGATTGACCCAGTTAACTACAGCCGTGTGAATGATGATTGGCGGCAACGAATTTTCCAATACGTTACGAGGTTGATTCGCTTGCGTAAAACTTCTCAAGCTTTAGCTGTGAATGATACTCAATTTCTTCATGTTGACTTTAATGATAGTAAACGAGTTCTAGTCTGGCAGCGTGGCAATAAAGCCGATCAATTAGTAGTTGTAGTGGCGAATTTCTCTGACTACGGCACTCCTGTTGGTTCTGAGTACAGAGTCCCGAATTGGCCTGCAACCCCAGTTGGCAAGCAGTGGAAGGAAATTACTCAAGAGCGGATAGTTGCATCTGAATGGGTAGGTAGAGAAGGTATCTTCCCGTGGGAAGCTAAAGTGTATGCTCTAGTTTAATGTCGATGCCGCTCAGTGAAAGAAATGTTAGGTCAGGTTTGGTACTTCAAACTGACCTATTTCTATCGCAATAGTAATGATTGTGCCAAAAGCGATCGCCCAAACATTGTATGTGTGTAGAGATATTGCATACCAAGTCTTTGTTTGAGTTACTCGCCTAAACCCTTCTAGAATTAAAACTATCGTAGGGAATTTTATTAATAAACTTGTTTTTATTCTGGGAGGTATGATGAGCCGTCCAATAATTCTTGGTATTGTCGGCGACAGCGCTGCTGGGAAAACAACACTAACGCGAGGAATCGCTCAGGTACTTGGCCTAGAAAATGTCACGATCATTTGTACAGATGATTATCACCGTTACGATCGCAAAGAACGTGCAGAAATTGGCATCACTGCCCTGCACCCCGACTGCAACTACTTAGATATTATGCAGCAACACCTGTCGTTGCTACGCACAGGACAGCCGATTCTCAAACCAGTTTACAGCCATAAAACCGGCACATTCGAGCCACCGCAGTATATCAAGCCCAATAAATTTGTGATTATTGAGGGATTACTCGGTTATTCTACTCGTGCCGCCCGTGACTCTTACGATGTTAAAGTCTACCTTGCACCCCCGGAACAAGTACGTGCTCAGTGGAAAGTCAAGCGAGATACGCAAAAGCGTGGCTATACTGCTCAACAGGTGCTAGCAGAACTAGAAAAGCGCGAACCAGACTCAGCACACTTTATCCGTCCGCAACGACAATGGTCTGATATAGTAATTAGCTTTTATCCACCCACTGATGAAGATGATGAAACCAATGGACACCTGAATGTCCGACTGGTACTGCGTCCGACAATTCCGCATCCAGATTTCACCGCAATTACCAACTCTAGCGATGGTAATTCTGACTCAGCCATCCGCCTGGGGCTAGATAGAGATATGAGTAAGCCTGTAGATGTCTTAGAAGTTGATGGTCATGCAACCTTAGAACAGGTGAATAAGTTAGAGCATATTATTTGTTCTGATATGCCGCATCTACGAAATATTTGCGATCGCGAAAGTAATCCAGAACTGGGTAAAATTGCTGGTACAACTGGGGAGACATTGCAAAGTTACCCTCTTGCTCTCACCCAGCTAATCATTACCTACCACATGCTCAAAGCAACGCAAATTTATCAATCTACTGGGATAGGGAGTGGGGAGTAGGAAATAGGGAGTAGTGTATTTCCATCAATTCAAAGACGACTTAGCTTGTCCCTCAGCGATTTCTTGTTTAGCACGCTGTGCAGCCGCTACAAGTTTTTGTTGCGTTCTCTGGAAGGATTCGTTCCACTGAATTTCATCTTGCAAGTCATTAATATATTCTCGAAGATGCTCTGCAACTCTATCCTGTACCTCAACAGATAAAGACTCCATCATCTTCGATACAGTAGCGATTGCTGCCGATGACATGGTGTGCTGCTCTCATATAAAATTGTTTTATTAAAGCTAGCACCAATTGCAGCTCAGTTGAACTTTGGGGTGCGGGGAGTAACGTGATATCGATTTTCTAGATCAATTTTCACCTCTCCATAAAATAACGGGATGCTTGACCCGTCTGGACTAATTCTATAACCAGAGGATTACTAAAGTATCTGGTAGCCTAGTCCCCATAGACGTAAAATATCACGACAACCATCTTCAAAAGCTCCTTGAAAATTGATCATTTGAAAGCTTGATAAAACCCAAGAAAGCTGTGGCTGATAAATACCTTCATCTCATCTTCTATCTCAAATGTCTTCGATTAATAGACTAAATCCAATTTTATCCGAATCTTGTGGCAAGTATTTGGGAAGATGGTGTTATCAAAGGTATCTCTACAGAGGAACTAGAGAAAAAATTCCCCAAAATTAAAGATTTTCTCAAATAAAGATGATTTTGGAAGCAAACAAGGGATAACTAAGGATAGTTACATCTTTAGTGACGATTCTCTTAGTTTTCTATGACCTATTGCCTCAGAATTGCCGACTTACCTACAAATGAGCGTCCGCGTGAACGGCTAATGACGCATGGTGCCAAAATTTTAGCCACAGCAGAGTTAATTGCAATTCTTTTAGGCACTGGACAAGGACCAGGGAAACTCTCTGCTGTAGGTTTGGGACAATATATCTTGAGCGAATTAGGCAAACACCAACGTGATCCTTTGGCAGTTATGCGAGAAGTTACCCCTGCTGAATTGATGCAAATTTCTGGTGTTGGCCCGGCGAAGGCGACAAGTATCTTAGCAGCAATTGAATTGGGCAAACGCGCCTTTCAATCTCGGCCCAATGACGGCACATTAATTGATAGCCCACTTGCTGCTGCTGCTACCCTCAGTCAAGATTTGATGTGGCAGACACAAGAACGTTTTGCAGTGGTGCTATTGGATGTTAAGAATCGCTTATTGGGTACGCAAGTAATCACCATTGGTACTGCAACCGAAACCTTAGCTTCTCCCCGTGATATCTTTCGAGAAGTTATTCGTCAAGGTGCAACGCGGGTAATAGTTGCCCACAACCATCCTTCTGGGAACCTTGAACCCAGCCAGGAAGATATAGAATTGACGCGTCAGTTATTAGCAGGGGCGCAGCTTTTGGGCATTCCGGTACTAGATCATCTGATTTTGGGCAATGGCAATCATCAAAGTTTACGCGAACTGACAACCTTGTGGGATGAGCATCCACAGGGGGATTAAAATAATTCGTAATTCGTAATTAAGTTTTGCAACGGAGATTTAGATCCCGCCACAAAACTTGCTGATTGTTAGAAGCTCAAGCAACTTAAACCCCCAGAATTTGTGAAAAGGGAGCATCTCAGTTTTGCAAATATAGCAGTGGTCAGACTGCTTAGGACATTGGCAAATCTGAGAGAGCGGTTGAGCTGTTACAGCTATCCATAGCAGACTTGTCCTAAGCAAGATGGCAGCCGCTATACATCATAAGAGAAACAAGATTCTTGCTCCCTCTCCTTAGTATTCTTGCTCCCTCTCCTTACTAAGGAGAGGGCTGAGGTGAGGTTTAGGCTTTGTACAAAAGTGGGATCCCCCCGATTAAATTAACAGGACGCAAAGATGCAGAGAGCTATTTCATGAATTTTGAATTGTTAAGCTTCATCTACCCAATAAAGATAATATCGTTCACTATCCACCCAGGCTCTCTGAAAATCTTTGATCGGAACAATCTTCAAATCATTGCGGTTAATATTCAGTTTTTTATTTAAAATGAGCAAAATTTTCTTTTGCTCATTTTGATTTTTTAGTAGAGAATTAATTTGGTTTAATATCTCAGGTTGTTCGACATCTTGACGACCTTTTTTAAATAAAGTAAAGCTTCCCATTTTTTGAAGCTCAGGATAGTAAAACTTTCGATTTAGATAACCCGATAAAGGAGCCATATTTGCATCTCGACTGGCAACAATAAACTCATTAGCTAACCCAGCTTTTTGAATATATTGAGCTGTTTCCCGACTGGCAGAAAATGGTACAACTAAATCTCTTGAAAAACTATAAATACCTCCCCCAAACTGGACAAAAAGAATTAGCATCAAAGCGATATTATGCCATTTGTGAATAAATGTAATTGAATTTGGACGAATAGAAAACTTGTTGAGTAAAACTGGAGACTCTTGATAATAACTTCCCAGCCATAAAGCCGCTATCAGAACTAAATAGAAATGTCCAAAATGCCGAGGCATACCGATAAATCTAAAGTATGTAAAGGCAAATATTACACAATTACCTATAATGTAGAAAAAGAGAGCAACTGGCTTTTTAGATAATTTAATCAAGGTTAAAATTACAATGAATAGAGCAATTACCGCACAAACAATTAAATCTAGCCATTTTTTGTGTGCAGGAATAATTAAGAAATAACTACCAAATATTCTACCTATGCTTCTCAACAAATTACGGATATCTAATTGCATTAGCCAACCATTTTTTAACCCTCCATAAAGATAACTATCTATCGGAGGAGTAAGAATATAAATGGATAAAAGAAAAGAAAATATGATAAATACAATACTTAAAAATAAATCGTATTTTTGGCTTTGACTAAAATACTGCTGGCGATGTTCGCTATCAAAACAAAATTCAGCTAGCAAAGTCAATGATAAAGAAAATGATACAAATAAACCATAAGCACTACTATTTGCTAGTAAACCCAATAAAATTGCCAAATAAACATAAGTTATTTTTCGGGATGAAAAAACTGTACAGAATGCAAAAATGAACAACATACTAAAGGCATAATTTCGAGAAATTAAAAGATATTCATAAAAAGGAAAGAAACCAAAGGAAAACATGAATTTTTGTTGATAATTAAAAGGGCTATATAGGCAAAAGACAGCAACTGAAACAACTGTAATTGCCCAATGAAAAATTTGCATAATCATCGGATTATCAACTATTTTGCTCAGAATTGCCAGAGAAAAATACCAGAGAACAGGATGACCTTCGTAATGAATATTTGCAATTAAATCGCCCAAAGATTCACTATCTCTGACAATCAGCCAGGGATTTAGTTCATCTCGCCACATCGAATGGTTAAGAATACCTATTAAACCAAGAACAGAAAAAATAATGATAATAAACCAAGGGGAATGAAAAGGTAATTTAGAAGTATATTTGATGATTTTTTGTTTTAACATTGTTAGCTCAGAATGAAATTTATTTGGGTTAAATTTATATATGTACGGTCGGTTGTCCAGCCATATAGTCATACATCCCTCTGCTTTGAGAAATAAATAAATAGATGACCACATTCTTGAATGAGTTTGTGAAATCTGAGTTGGTTACGCAAGGGGATAATTGCTGTAGCAGTGGGTAGCAATGATATGTATATTGTTCAAAGTTTTGGTTGATATCGCCAGGATGCGATCGCACCGATCATATCCCAAATGTGCAAAATGCCCTTCAGATTGGAAGTCTGGTAACGTTAAGTTGACTATTTGGTATTAATCATCACATATTTTCTGGCAAATATTATGTATGGATCTTATCGAATTTTTTCGCTTCACAGTAGAAACAAGCCATATTTTTCCAATGCCTTGATAAATTCAGATTTATTTGCAACTTTCGATGATCAATTGCTGACTAAGTAAAAAAAATTGAAGCCAGATGATAAATATTATTCTATATACCCTATAATCTTTTTAATTACGGTATCAATCTAGAAATACCGTAGATTTAGGGGTAAATTCTGATGAGCAAGTCGCAACAACCGACGCAATTGGGTAAATTTCTAATTGAAGGAATGCAAGTTTATGCTGTGAAAGCTTTGCAGTCCATACAGCTTTCGTATCAACATACAATTAGAAGTTGGTTGAATGGACGCAGTGTGCAAAGCTTTGTGAGTCTGTTTATCATAGGTACTTTTTTGAGTATAGCAGTTGCCTCCTGCTCTGGAAGCAGTTCAGCTAGCAAAAATGATGTTAAACTAAAACTCGTTTCTTTCTCTGTCACCAAAGCGGCTCACGACCAGATAATCCCCAAATTTGTGCAAAAGTGGAAGCAAGAACATAACCAAAACGTCAGATTTGAGCAAAGCTATGGAGGTTCTGGCGCTCAAACGGCTGCTGTTATTGCAGGTTCGCAAGAAGCAGATATAGTACATTTGGCACTTCCCCTGGATGTCAACAAAATTGCTCTTGCAGGTTTAATTAAATCAGGTTGGGAAATAAAATCACCGAGAAGTGGTATTGTTAGCAGATCGGTTGCTGCGATCGTCACCCGCGAAGGCAATCCCAAAGGCATCAATACTTGGGCAGACTTGGCAAAAGATGGCGTGAAAGTGATTGCGGCTAACCCAAAAACTTCTGGTATTGCTATCTGGGAATTCTTGGCTTTTTGGGGTTCTGTGAGTTTAACCGGAGGTAACGAAGCCACAGCATTAGATTATGTCACCAAAGTTTATAAAAATACTTCTATTCTAACAAAAGATGCCCGTGAAGCTAGCGATTTATTTTTCCAACAAAATCAGGGTGATGTCTTAATAAACTACGAGAATGAGGTAATTTTAGCAGGTAAAAATGGGACTAAACTACCTTATGTTGTACCCCAAGTCAATATTTCCATTGATAATCCTGTAGCCGTAGTTGATAAAAACGTTGATAAACACGGTACAAGAGAAGTTGCACAAGCATTTGTTGATTTTCTTTACTCGACAGAAGCTCAACGGGAATTAGCAAAATTACAATATCGTCCTGTTAACCCCACTGTCAGCCAAGAAGTAGCATCACAACATCCGCCAATTAAAACTTTATTCACATCTCAAGATTTAGGTGGTTGGGATATTATCCAGAAAAAGTTTTTTGGAGATGGGGCAATTTTTGACAAAATTAAAGCTGCCAGCAAAGCATGATATCTATATTTTTCGTGCAGGATTATCTACTAACAGATAGCCAAGCATAAGGAATTCTTAGTCACTTTACTCAATTGATAATTTATGAGTTTTCATAGCAAATTTAAGGATAGCTTTATCCTGACATTTTTAATGATTATTACCACTACTATCAATGCTTGTAGCAGCAGTGATGAAAAGAAAAGTCAGGTGAGTATTGATGGTGCAGCTGTAGGTTTTCCTATTTCTTTAGCAGTTGCAGAAGAATACGGTAAAGTCAAACCTGAAGCTAAAGTAAGCGTTGCCTCAAGTGGTACTGGTGGTGGTTTCAGTAAATTTTGTAATGGCGATATTGATATAGCTGGTGCTTCTCGCACCATTCGAGATGAAGAAATCAAAAAATGTAAAAGTAAGAATATTAAATTTGTCGAGTTGCCTATAGCTTTAGATGGCATTGCCGTGATTGCCAACCGTCAAAATAACTTCGCCAAATGTCTAACTATTAAGGAACTGGGTAAGATTTGGGGCGGGAAATCTGACGGGAAAGTATTGAGATGGAATCAAGTTAATCCCAAGTTTCCTAACGAAAAGCTGAAGTTGTATGCTCCATCTTCGGATACGGGAACATTCGATTATATGACTCAAGCTGTGACGGGCAAAGCCAAGAATGGCCGTACAGATTACACTGCCACTCAGAATCAAAACCTTCTTGTACAAGGAGTGTCAGGTGATGTAACAGCTTTGGGTTATGTAGGGATATCTTACTATATTCAAAATCAAGAAAAACTGAATCTAGTTGCTGTAGAAAGTCTTACAGGAAAGTGTGAAAAACCGGTGCCAGTGGATAATGTAATCAAAAATATCTATACACCTTTGTCTCGTCCTTTGTTCATCTATGTCAGTAAAAAATCCTTAGATACTAAGCCAGCAGTCAAAGAATTTGTAGATTTTTATCTAGAAAATTCCTGGAAGTGGGTAGATAGTGTTGGTTATGTGGCACTACCAGATGAAGCTTATCTCAAGGTTAAACAAAAATTTGCTACTGGTGAAACTGGCACAAAGTTTAAAAAAGCAAAACCAGGTGAGCCAATCACAAAGTTTATTTAAATAAAGTCTCACTCATTGTAGTCTGATTGTAGTCAAAAATTAACTGTTTATGCAGAGTACTAATTCTCAAGACGATCCTTATCTACAATCCAGAGAGTCACTGGAGAAAAATGCATCTGAAGATATTTCAGAAAAGATTATTGCGGCGATTTTATTTGGTTGTGCTTTAGTCTCAGTTTTGACTACCTTTGGTATTGTCGTAATTATTTTTCAGGAGACATTCAGTTTTTTCCAAGAAGTCTCCTTTGCCAAATTCTTTCTTGATACTAAATGGACGCCTTTATTTGCCGATAGACATTTTGGCGTTTGGCCATTGATTAATGGCACTTTCTTGACTACAGCTATTGCGATGGCAGTTGCTATTCCTTTGGGTTTATCTTCTGCTATTTATTTGAGTGAATATGCTCAACCCAAAGTAGCAGCAGTTTTACGTCCAGCAGTAGAACTTTTGGCAGGAATACCAACGGTAGTATATGGTTACTTTGCGCTGTTGTTCCTTACACCATTGCTGCGGAATTTTATCCCTCTGGAAATATTCAACGCTTTGAGTGCGGGGTTAATGATGGGGGTAATGATTACTCCTACTGTTGGTTCTATCAGCTTAGATGCTATCCGAGCAGTTCCCCGTTCTTTGCGAGAAGGAGCTTATGCTTTAGGTATCACTAAACTGGAAACCATTTTTAAAGTAGTTTTACCAGCCGCACTTTCTGGAATCATCGCCTCGATTATTTTGGGTATTTCTCGCGCTGTGGGTGAAACAATGACTGTCCTCATCGCCGCCGGACAACAACCAAGACTAACAGTTAATTTTATGGAATCAGTAGAAACCATGACAGCTTACATGGCGCAAATTTCTGGTGGAGATAGTCCGCGTGGTAGTCTCAATTTCAAGACATTATATGCTGTAGGTGCTGTTCTGTTTCTACTTACCCTTGCTTTGAATATTGTTAGTTACTGGATTGCTAATCGCTTTAAAGAAAAATACGACTAAATAGATATGGCTACAAGTTATCAACAAGATGATTCTCTAGAATCTGCGGCAGAATTTACCGATAATGTTGAGAGTAGGGAGACATTAGGGAAAGTATTTGAAGTGCTTTTTTTGTTAGGATTGCTGATTGGTTTATTTATCCTAGCATTGCTACTTTTTGATATTTTTCGAGACGGATTAGGCAGATTTTTATCACCCGGCTTTCTTACGGAAACTCCTTCTCGTTTTCCTGATCAAGGTGGTATTCGTCCTGCGATTATCAGCAGCGTTCTTTTAGGAGCTGTTGTGATTTTAGTAACTGTCCCTATTGGTGTTGGAGCAGCTTTATATCTAGAAGAGTATGCACCTAAAGCTTGGTGGACAGCGATTATTGAGATTAATATCAGTAATCTCGCGGGTGTGCCTTCTATTGTCTATGGATTGCTGGGTTTAGGGGTTTTCAATTATTTGCTTGGGTTTGGCCCCGCTTTGATTTCCGGTGCATTGACTTTATCTTTGTTGTCTTTACCAGTAATTATTGTGACAGCTAGAGAAGCAATTCGTGCTGTCCCAGATTCCCTGAGAAATGCTTCTTACGGATTAGGTGTCACCAAATGGCGAACTATCAGCAATCATGTCATACCCTATGCTGTTCCTGGTATTTTGACGGGGGTGATTATCTCTGTATCCCGCGCTATTGGTGATGCAGCCTCTCTGATTGTTGTAGGTGCTGTGGGTTTTCTCACCTTTAACCCTGGTTTGTTTCAGAGATTTATGGCATTACCCATTCAAATTTACAGTTACATCACTCGTCCTGAACCGGGTTTTGCTAGTGCCGCAGCAGCGACAATTATTGCGTTGTTACTCTTGATTTTAGTCTTAAATGGTGTAGCAATTTATATTCGACAACGCTTCTCAATAAATTAGGTAATTAAATATCTAATCAAATACATTCATGAATATGAGGAGAACAGCCAAATGACTTATAGCAATAGTAGAAGTCAATCAGATAGTGCCACAATCGACCAAGACAAGGGCGTATTCAATGTTGAAGGTGTGAAGGTCTTTTATGGAGGGTTTCTGGCACTTTTAGATGTTTATCTCAAGATTCCTGATAAGCAAATTATTGCTTTTATTGGGCCTTCAGGATGTGGTAAAAGTACCTTACTGCGTTGCTTCAACCGGATGAATGATTTAATCCCCGGAGCGAAAGTTGAGGGTAGACTGAATTATCGCGATCGCAACATTTACGATCCTAAGATAAATTCTGTAAAATTACGCCGCCAAGTCGGAATGGTTTTTCAAAGACCGAATCCTTTCCCCAAATCAATATACGAAAATATTTCCTTTGGACCGCGTGCTAACGGTTATAAAGGTAACATTGATGAATTGGTAGAAGATTCCCTCAGACGCGCTGCTATTTGGGATGAAGTTAAGGATAAACTCAAAGATAAGGGAACTGCATTATCTGGCGGACAACAGCAACGGCTTTGCATAGCAAGAGCGATCGCTATGAAGCCAGATGTATTATTGATGGATGAACCATGTTCTGCTCTCGACCCAATTTCTAGCCGCCAAGTAGAAGAACTCTGCTTAGAACTCAAGGAGCAATACACCATCATTATGGTGACACACAATATGCAGCAAGCTTCTAGAGTCGCAGATTTCACGGCTTTCTTCAATACAGAAATTGACGAATATGGCAAACGTCGCGGAAAATTAGTTGAGTTTAATCCTACAGTCCAAATGTTTAGTTCTCCTCAAACCAAAGAAGCTGAGGATTATATCAGTGGACGCTTCGGTTAAATAATTCGTAATTCGTAATTCGTAATTCGTAATTCATGAACCTCTCCCTGCCTTGAACTTTAGTTCAAGTCTGTCCCTCTCCGACTCGGAGAGGGACGGTTTTGCTTAGTAAAACTAAGGAGAGATATTTTGGATTATAGTACTGCAAAACACTAAAAAAACTTTGCTATAGCCTGATACCAGACTAACTGATAAATTATCTAAACCCGTAATTAATCTATTTCTCCGACATCTCGTAGTACTGCATCAATGAGGCTAGGTCGGATATAAATACCATTAGTGCGTAGCTGCTCAATGTATACTTTAATCTCGACAATCAAGCCCGCTTTTTTCGCTTTACGCAAAATGCCAAGAGTACCTATCCGGCGAATTCCTAAGCGTTCTGCAACCCGTCGTGCTTGAGCATCATCCAAAAGTACCGTACTATCTGGAGTGGACTGAGCCAAGGCAATAGCTTCAGCTTTTCCACGATCAACTAGGATTGATAATGGTTCTAATATCAGGGCTTCAGGGGTTTGAATTTCCAGCCAAGTTAGTTGACTGACGGCTTGTGAACCAGGTAGACCTACACCTTGGACTGTTACTTCGTCCCATACGGCTGGGGGAAGTAATATTCGCTGATAAAGTTGAGGTAGAAGTTCCAGTTGCGCGATAATTGACAAGGAAATGAGGGGGCTGCTATCGGCAACAATGACAGAGTTAATCATCACGCAATTCATCAGCGATTTGGTCATCATCTAGGTTGATAACTGGGATTTGCAAACGTCCTAGTTCGTACATGAATTGGGGTTTTTTCATACTGCAAAAGGCGGCGGCTTTACCAAGAGATAGTCGGCGTAGCTCGAATAGTTTGACTGCGAGCAAAAATGTAAGTTCTGCTTCTAATGCTTGGGGTGATTTGCCGGAGGTAATGAGTAAGTCATCGGGATAGTGAAGGGATAGAATGTGCATAGTTCGCTTCTGTGTTCCTGATTCCTAATTCTTTCTTGATTATGGCTTACACCAGTCCAAGCAGTATAGCGATGTCTACGACGGGCTACGCCTACGCAAATATGCTCAGTATCATCTGCCACTGTCAAGATAATCTCCTCAGCTTAATTCAGGAAAATATGCTGAGGCTTAATAGTACTAAGCTGGAGTAATATTTCAGTTTAGTACTTATACTGTGTATTATGTTTAAGCCTCTGTCATTTGCTTTAGTTGCAGCTACCATTCTAGTTGGATCAATCAATAATCCTAGTGCTACCTTAGCTCGAACTTGTGCCTCTAAATGTGGGTCGCACCCAATTCAATTTACGCCTGGTCAACATATCAGAGTTGAAGTCGTCAATAGCACACCTAACCTGATCAAAATCCAAAAACCCTCCGGGACTGATGCACTATCCTTGAGTCCAGGACAGAAATTAAATTTAGAACAAATAGAGGGTACAGAGCCAAATACATCTCTAATATTTTGGAGCGAAACGGGTTTATCACTACAAGCAATTGTCTCGAAACCTAACTTTGGTACATTGCGGCTGGAACTCCGTCCGACTTTGCGTTCTTCGGGCGATCGCTCGTTATATATTATGGATGATGGTAGGATTAACGTGTTTTAGATTGCAAATAATGTTATTAGTTATGAGTTAAGAAACAACTTTAAATTCAACACTCATAACTAAAAAATCCTAACTTTATACTGTGCTAGACCGACCTGTATCTGAACTCTCAAAACCTAGTAGGCGCTTACCTAATCAGCGCTGGCAAATCTATCCGCAGAAACCAGAATTCGCCCAAAAGCTGGCGGTTTTGATTAATGTTTCACCCATTATCAGCCAGTTGTTGATTAATCGGGGTATGGAAACACCAGAACAGGTACAAGCATTTTTAGAGCCAGAGTCTTTAGTTTTACCTTCGCCGTTGGAGGAATTTCCTGATTTGGCGATTAGTTTGGAGTTGTTGCAAAATGCGATCGCTTCTCAAACTAAAATTGCTATTTGTGGTGACTACGATGCTGATGGTATGACCAGCACTGCTCTACTTTTACGTAGTCTCCGCACTTTAGGCGCACAAGTAGATTATGCTATTCCCAGTCGGATGCACGAAGGCTACGGTATTAATAAACGCATAGTTGAAGAATTTCACAGCGAAGGTGTAGGACTAATTCTCACTGTAGATAATGGCATCTCTGCGTTTGAACCAGTTGCCAGAGCTAGAGAACTTGGTCTTGCAGTGATTATCACCGATCACCACGACATACCCCAAAAATTACCTCCAGCTAACGCTATCCTCAACCCCAAACTAATAGCAGAATCGTCACCTTATCGGGGTGTTGCTGGTGTTGGTGTTGCCTACATTTTGGCAGTGTCTCTAGCACAACAGCTAGGGGCAACTAAGGGCTTGATCCAGCCGATGTTAGCACTATTTACACTGGGAACGATCGCAGATTTAGCTCCCTTAACTGGTGTGAATCGCCGTTGGGTAAAACGTGGTTTACAGCATTTACCCAAATCCAACTTAGCTGGGGTGCGGGCATTAATTCAGGTAGGTGGCGTGCAGGCGAGGGGAGATGAGGGAGCAGGGGGAGCAGGGGAAGCAGGGGAGAAAATCCCCAATCCAAAATCCAAAATCCAAAATCCAAAATCGTTAAAGCCTGAAGATATCGGTTTTCGTTTGGGGCCGCGAATTAATGCTATTGGTCGGATTGGTAATCCTCAAACTGTGATTGAATTGCTGACTACAGATGATATGGGGGTGGCGCTGGAACTCGCAAAGCAGTGCGAACAAACTAATACTAGTCGCCAGTTAATGTGTGAGCAAATTGAACAAGAAGCGATCGCTTATGTAGAAACAGAATTTGTTGCATCTCTACAAAAAGACTGTGTATTGGTTGTTGTTCAACCCAATTGGCATCACGGCGTTATTGGGATTGTCGCCTCCCGTTTGGTGGAACGCTACGGTGTTCCCGTGTTTATCGGTACTTATGAGGATGAGGAACATATACGCGGTTCAGCACGAGGAATTCCAGAGTTTCATGTGTTTGAAGCTTTGGAATATTGTCACGATTTATTAGGGAAATTTGGTGGACACAAAGCAGCCGGGGGATTCTCTCTACCAGTAGAGAATTTACAGGTGTTGCGATCGCGTTTGATTGAGTTTGCTAACCAGTGTCTTGAACCCCAACATCTCAAGCCTCTGCTCAAAATTGATGCCGAAGTCAACCTCAATCACATCAATCAGCAGCTTTATCAACAGCTTAATGCTCTACACCCCTGCGGTATGGACAACCCCGATCCAGTTTTTTGGACACCTAATGTTCAAGTGATTGAGCAAAAAATCGTTGGTAAGGGTCACATTAAACTGACAATTGCCCAAACTATCGATAATCAGGAATACAAAATTAAGGCGATCGCTTGGCGTTGGGGCGACTATTTCCGCTTACCACCACGAGTGGATGTCGCTTACAAACTGCGAGAAAATTACTTTAACGGTAAGACCACCATCGAGCTAGAATTAATCGGTGTCAGACTGCCAATTCAGCTTCAACAATTTTTTGCTTCGCCACCTATTCCGTCAAGCACCACCTTTGAGTACAACCAGCGACATTATACTTGTGGTTTCTATAAAAACGGTATTGAAGCAGAATTAAGAATTAAAAATTCTGAAGGCAAAGTATTAGTCATGGAGCCAGGAGATATAATCGGTTTGCTGGGTACTAATCGTCAAGAGGCTAAAGAGGTTGATATTTCTCAACCACCGTATGACAATATTATCCAAGCTGCCCTTCAGGCGTTATCAGTTAAGAGTGAGGAGTGAGGAGTTAGGAGTTAGAAGTTAGGAGCTCTTAATTAATTTATCACTTGTGACTGTGACAGTGCGAGTGCTGATTTATAAGTTATAAGTATGAGTTGAGAAGAAAATTTAATTCCTCACTCCTAACTCCTCACTCTTAACTCTCAATCAGCACTCAGCACTCTTATAGGTTGCCGTTGCGAAATGCCAGCACAAAGATTACTGCTGGGCCAGCAATCACGATTAGCGCCACGGACAACAATTGGAAAATAACTTCCCAATTGATACTGGTAAAAGCGTTAAACAAGTCAGACACAGCGTCAAACATTTTTCCTTTTCTCCTTCCAATTGCCTTAAAAAATTTAATAACTTAATTACAAAACCTGCAATCGATCATATCTGGCTATGGTCTGTTAGATTTAATTTACTTAACAAAATTATAAGAAAAGATATAAAAACGTAAAATAAGGGAATTGGGCATGGGGCATTGGAAATTGCTTATTTCTCCCTCATCTGCCTCATCTCACCACTCCCTATTCCCCACTCTCTACTCCCTACTCCCTAATCCAAAATGTCAACTTGGCAATGTGTAAAGCAATGTGGAGCCTGCTGTAATCTTGATCCAGCAGAGCGTCCAGATTTGGAAGAGTATCTCTCTCCACCAGAATTAGAACTCTACCTCAGCATGGTAGGCCAAGGAGGATGGTGCGTTAATTTCGACCATACCACGCGAGAATGTCGCATCTACTCCAATCGTCCTCGCTTCTGCCGTGTGGAATCAGAAGTGTTTCAAGATATGTATGGGGTTGAACCAGAAGAAGTCAACGATTTTGCCATTGACTGCTGTCGTCAGCAAATAGAAGGAGTATATGGCGATCGCAGTCTGGAAATACTACGCTTCAATAAAGCTGTTGGGCTTTAACACTCACTCCACCACTTCTTTTTTTCTATAGGGTTGCAATTTATTAACAATCTGAGAATATGATAGAAATATGAAAACAATCTAGCAACAAAACTATTGCTTGTGAAACTTGACTCTGCTCCTTTGGACATTTCTGGCATATCTCAGACTGAGATCGAGCTAAAACTGGAAGATAGCACTGATTTGAGCTTAACTCCTGTGATCGCGATCGCTCCGTCAGTTCAGCCTGTAGTTGCCGATAGTCCTCAAAAGCAGCAATCAGCGCTAGTAGTTTTTGGTACAACTTTTGTAACCATTTTTCTAGCAGAAATTGGAGATAAAACTCAGCTATCCACCCTGTTAATGAGTGCAGAATCTCATTCGCCATGGGTGGTATTTATCGGATCTGCGGCGGCGCTGATAACCACCAGCTTATTAGGTGTGCTTTTAGGTAGTTGGATAGCCAACCGACTCAGCCCGAAAACTGTAGAAAAATCAGCAGGCGTGATGTTGTTGGTGATTTCTCTAATGCTGTTTTGGGATATATTCCAAGGTTAGTTAAAGGTTAAAAGTTAGGAGTTAGGAGTTAGGAGTTAGTAGTTATTCTCCCTCATCTTTCCCTGCTTCCCCTGCTTCCCCTGCCTCCCCCACTCTCCCCCTTAATTATATGGACTGGCATCTTTTAGGACTGAGCTTTATTACAGTTTTTTTATCAGAATTGGGTGACAAAAGTCAGCTAGCAGCGATCGCACTTTCAGGGCGTTGTAATTCCCCGCGTACAGTATTTTTTGGCGCAGCAGGCGCATTGCTGTTGACAAGTCTGTTGGGATCATTAGCAGGGGGTGCAGTGGCGGAATTATTACCTACACGCGTCCTAAAAGCGATCGCTGCTGTGGGATTTGCCATCCTCGCTGCACGCCTGCTGTTATTTAACAATCAACCATCGGCAAATTCTGAACAAACACCTTAACAATTCAAAATGACGCTCTTCTACGGGACGCTCTTGCTAGCTTGCAGATTCAGCTAAATTACAAAGGTTCCCAACCGGTTCCTTTGTAGCCGTATTGAAAAATTTCTGGATGCAAAATTTCTGCCAAAATTTCTAGAGAATCTACCAGTCGTGGACCTGGACGATTGAAGTAAGAATTACCATCAGTGATGTAAACTCTACCAGCTTGGGTAGCATGCAATTTTTCCCAGTCTAAATGTTGAGTTAACAAATTGGCTTCTTGGCGAGTGCGATTTAAATCAAACCCACAAGGCATAAAAGCAATTACATCGGGATTACTTGTTAATAGTGTTTCCCACGGCAAGATAGGAGAAGGCTGACCTGTAACACAAAATAGAGAGTGTCCTCCTGCTAAGTTAACTAATTCCGGAATCCAGTTGGCGGCGACCATCAAAGGATCAGTCCACTCAATGCAGGTGACAGTAGGCACTTCATTTAAAGAAAGTCCTTGGATTCTTTGCTGACAAATTTTGACGCGAGCTTCTAAGTTTTCTAAGATGTTTACCGAGTCTACGCCAAAGATGTTGCCGACTCGCTCAATGTCAGCCCAAACATCCTTGAGACTATTGGGTTGTAAAGAAATAATCTGGGGTTTACTGTCAATGAGTGTGGCAACTGCCTTTTCAACTTGGTGTAAGCTGACAGCACAAACATCGCACTGGTCTTGAGTGAGAATGTGAGTAGGCTGCAACTGCTCTAAAACATCTGTTTTGATTTCATAAATACTGAGAGCAGATTGCAATAAATTGTTCACCTCATCGTTAATTTCGCTACTGGAGGCATTGGAATTTAAACGTGCTTGGGTACAAATGGGACGGTTTTGGATTTCTGGAGGGTAATCGCATTCGTGCGATCGCCCTACAATAGCATCAACCAACCCTAGTGCCGCTAAAATCTCTGTTCCACCGGGAATTAAAGAAACAATTCTCACACTACTATCCGTCATCGTTCCACCTCCACAACAGCTGCCATTACCTTAATTTTGGCAAAATTTAAGACTTTAGGCATCTTTCTCTAGGGGAATCAACGGTGTTTTGCTAGTCAGTACTAAATAAAGATTTGATGAAAAGAATTATACTTTCCGGATAGGAAAACCCCTATGAAGTAATTGTAGTTATACAAAGACGGTTTTACTTTTTACGTATAACTGCAAAACAAAATTATTTCTTCTTAAGGATAACTAATGCAGGTGGTATCGGCTAGAAAGATTACAGAGCAGAACCAAGCCCAAGAGGCTTTACAATTCCGGGCGATTTTTGAGCGTTCCTCTATCGGCATTGGACTTATAGATATGAAAGCGCAGATAGTCGATACCAATCTGGCACTGTGCGAGATTTTTGGATATAGCCGAGAAGAACTATACGGCAAGCCCTTTACAGATTACATTCCCACAGAAAGGGGGGGGTTAAAACTTTACAAACAACTGATGTCAGGAATTCGTACAGACTTAAAGAGAACTTCGAGGATCGGCTTCCAAGCCTCGAAACATCAGGAACAGCTTGTCGCTAGACATTGCATTGAGATGGAAAGACGCTGCCTGCATCAAGATGGTAGCTTAGTTTGGACTCATATCTCTGTTTCTGTTATACCTGGCAGTAATGGTGAACCTGAGTTTTTTTTAGCGATGATTGAGGACATTACTGAACGCAAGCAAACAGAGTTGAAACTGCGTGCCTTTCAAGAAGCAGCAGAAGCAGCCAGTCGGGCAAAAAATGAATTTTTATCAACCATGAGCCATGAGTTGCGGACGCCTTTGAATGCGATTATGGGTTTTTCGCAGTTGCTGCAACAAGAAATAGTTGGCTCACTCAATGAAAAGCAGAACAAATATGTAAATTCTATATATAGTAGTGGTGAACATCTGCTGGCACTGATTAACGATATCCTTGATTTATCTAAGGTAGAAGCAGGCAAAGAGCAACCGTTACTCTCACCTTTGCCAGTGTCAGATTTATGTAATTATGCCATGTGGACAGTGCGCGATCGCGCCTTAGAAAAGGGATTGCAACTCACGCATGAAATTGACCTAGAAGCGGATATTTGTATTGCTGATGAACGGCGTATTAAGCAAATGCTACTCAACCTGCTAACCAATGCCATTAAATTCACCCCAACCGGACAGGTATCGCTGGTAGTCAAAAAAGTACCGCAAGGGATAACGTTTGCAGTTTCAGATACTGGAATTGGGATAGACTCAAATCAGTTTAAATTTCTATTTGAACCGTTTAAACAGCTTGACAGTCGGTTAAATCGTCAGTATGAAGGCACTGGTTTGGGTTTAGCTTTAACACGCAAATTAGCGCGTTTGCATGGTGGAGATGTTACCTTTACATCGACTTTGGGAAAGGGTAGTCAGTTCACTCTGTTTCTACCAAATCCAGTGCATTCGAGAGATGGGGCAGAAATCAATTCCAAATTTCAAATTCCAAATTGAATAAAAAGAGTAACCGTTCACGGGGGGTAGATCATTCGCCTAAATGCTAAAGCTCTTGTTTAGCAAGTGATTTTGGTATCTTGTTAAGCCAATTCGGATAATTCAGCTAGAGTCAGTACTGATGCGATATTTGAGTTAATTGATCATAAAAATGCATTTTTTCAGGGCTAATTAGTGAAAAAATATATAGTATATTTTACTTTCACGGTAAGAAACTTTTCCTCATTTTCACATGGGGAATATTGGCTTCTTCAAAGATTTCTCCGTCTTCTACAAAATCCAATTTTTTATATAAATCTTTCACATATTCTTGAGCATGAATCACTACTTCTGGGATATTTTTATTAGCTATAACCTCTAGTGCTTTGATCATAATTTTCTTACCAATACCTTGTCCTCTAGCTGTAGACAAAACAGCAAGCCTTTCTATTTTGGCAGTTTTCTCATCTAAATATCTAATTCTGGTAGTACCCACAACTTCCTCATTTAAATAAGCAATTAGATGATCAGATATTTCATCTTTGCCATCAAACTCTAAAGCGGGATCTATACCTTGTTCTTCTTGAAATACTGCTATTCTAATTGCTTGAATTGCCGGAAAATCTTCAGGTAATTCAGCAACTTTTATAACTAAATTACTCATTAAAGTCTCTCTACGATTTCTACATATAATAGACCTCTTGCAAAAGTCCCTAACACCCCACCCCCAACCCCTCCCCGCTCTTCGGGAGGGGAGCGTTTGCTTTACTCAAATGCGGGGCGGGGTTCTTAATTTTTGATTTATGCAAGAAGTCTAATAAGTAGGGCATATGCCCTACCTACTCTTGTAGTTTAATCTGCGCCTTCAATTGGTGCAAAACCTTGGCGCTGAATATTTTCTGTCACCGCGCGTGGTTCCAGGAATTGCAAGAGGTAATCAGGCCCGCCTGCTTTAGAACCTACTCCAGAAAGTTTGAATCCACCAAAGGGTTGCCGCCCAACGATCGCTCCTGTAATATTGCGGTTAATGTACAAATTCCCAACTTCAAACTCTGTCTGCGCCTGCTGAATGTGCGAAGGTGTTCTAGAGTAAAGTCCGCCAGTCAAGGCGTAGTTTGTACCGTTGGCGACTGTTAAGGCTTCCTGGAAATCTTTCACCCGAATTACCGCCAACACAGGCCCAAAAATTTCTTCCTGGGAAATTACCGCATTGGGCGATACTTCACTAAAGATAACTGGGCCGATAAAATATCCTTGTTCTGGTGCTGGTAATTCTAAAGCTAGTTGTGCTTCTGCCTTACCCTTCTCAATATACTCGCGGATGCGATCGCGGGCATTAGCATCAATCACTGGCCCAACTTGTGTACTCGGTAACTCTGCTTCCCCAATGTTCAAGGATTTTGTCGCTTCCACCAACCGTTGCACAAAGGTATCATAAATTGGTTGCAGCACAATCACCCTTGAGGCAGCAGAACATTTTTGTCCACTGTAACCAAATGCCGACTGCACTACGCCCACAACAGCTTGGTCTAAATCAGCACTTTCATCGATAATAATGGCATTCTTGCCGCCCATTTCAGCAATCACCCGCTTCATGTGCTTTTGTCCAGGTTTCAAAATTGCCGCTTCTGCGTAAATTCTACAACCAACTTCCTGGGAACCTGTAAAAGCAATTACATGAGTATCTGGATGATTTACCAAATAAGCGCCGACTTGCGAACCCTTGCCAGGGACGTATTGAAATACACCTTTGGGAAAACCAGCATCTACCAAGATTTCTGTGAGTTTCGCTGCAATAACAGAAGACGTTTCAGCCGGTTTGAGGAGAGTACAATTGCCTGAAACCAAAGCAGCAACCGTCATTCCACAAGCGATCGCTAGCGGGAAATTCCAGGGAGAAATCACTACAACAATACCGCGTGACTGGTAAATATAACGATTTATTTCGCCAGAAATGTCGTAATTAACACCTTCATCTAACCGTTCTATCTCGTCAGCGTAGTAGCGACAAAAGTCTATCGCCTCAGAAACCTCTCCATCAGCTTCCTTAACTGGTTTCCCAACTTCCAAAACCATCCAAGCTGAAAGTTCGGCGCGGCGTTCTTCCATCAAATCTCCCGCTTTCCGCAAAATATCAGCGCGTTGTTTAGCTGGTGTTTTCTTCCACCCAGGAAAGGCCGCTTTCGCAGCTTCCATCGCCTGTTGGGCTTGTTCAACGCTAATCAACCCAACTTTACCAACTACCTCACTGAAATTAGAAGGATTCAGAGAATCAACAAATTCCGGCGTATTAACATACTCGCCATTAATCAGGGGCAAATAAGTTCTACCCAACTGTTGACGAACGCTTTGGAAAGCTTGAGCAGATTTTCTTGTCATCTCTTCCTCAGCGTAATCGGTATCAGCAGCACCAAGGAAGGAGGAGGACACGGGGACGGGGGGACGAGGGGACGGGGGGAAATTTTCATTTTCTGCATCTTTTACAACTGGCGGCGCTAATAATTCTTCAATCGGTCGATTTTCGAGATTTTGCCGTAAAAAAGAACTATTAGCGGTATTTTCTAACAACCGCCGAATTAAATACGCCATTCCAGGCAATAATTCACCATAAGGACAGTAAACTCTCACCCGATAACCTCTGTCAACCAACGCCTTTGCAACTTTATCACCCATACCGTAGAGGACTTGTAATTCAAAGCGACGGCGAGGGACATTTAAACTTTCAGCGATGGCAATGGCGCGAGAGTGCGATCGCACATTATGGCTACCAATGGCAGAATACACATATTGATGATTTTCTAGTAATAACTGAGTGATGCTTTCAAAGTTAGCATCACTTGCCGCTTTCTCGTTGTAAACTGGCTGTGGCCAATGCTTCTGCGCTGCTTTGATAGTTTCCTGATCCCAATACGCGCCTTTCACCAAACGAATTGTCAGGGGATAACCACGCTGTTTCAACCAAGAAATTAAATCTTTGGTATCTTGCTCACTATCACGCAGATATGCTTGAATTGTTATGCCAATATCTGTGCGTTGGCGAAACTCTTCTTCTAGTAACAGTTTTTTCAGGATGCTGAGAGTTATATCTTTATAGGCATACTGTTCCATATCAAAATGGACAGCTGCGCCTAATTCTTTGGCACGACGTAAGAGAATCCGAATGCGATCGCTAACTCGTTCCTCACTACCTTTAGCATCTAGAGGATCAAATTGGGAATAAAACGCGGTTAATTTAACAGAAACCTGAACTTTTGGTATGGGTTCGCCATCAGCCTCATCAATAGCTGGGATAGCTGTCCAATTCTTCGATGCTTCTACCAATTGTTGCATTAATTCTAGATAGCGTTCTAGATAAGACTGCGCTTCAGCTTCGGTAATCACCGCTTCACCAAGTAAGTCGATGGTGAAAGCCATTTTCTCTTTTCGCAGTCGTTCAACTGTTTTGATGACTTGTTTAATATTTTCCCCAGAAATATATTTATGAGCAAGAGTTTCAACAGCTGTACCAACGGTTGTAGCAGCAACTTGTCCTGGCATAGAGTCGGGGTTAGCAAAGTTGAGCATTCCCTTCAAAGCTGCCGGTAATTCTACAGACTCATCTCCGAGATATTCTTGTAAATGTGAGGCAATTTCTGATTTACTGTGCAAAGCAGGTAGCGTATCTATAAAGCGAAATAATTGCACCCGCAATCCAGGATTACTCATCGCCCAAGCTAGTAATTTATCATCCCAACGCATTTGATCCCGCAGGGAAGAAAAAAACGAACGATTTTCCTGCGTTGCTGCTAGAAGTTGTTTAGCAATTTCTTGGGTTTTAGCTTCGTAGGTGCTTGTTTGTACTTGTAATACCACTGATCATAAACTCCGTTAATCAAGGCAAGGCTTTTTGGACAAAGCCTGTGTCTTCTATTTTGACGCTTTCGTATATTTAGTGGGGAGTGGGGAGAAATCAATTCAAAATTCACGCATTGAAGAATTTCTGCCTTCTGCCTTCTCTTTCTCAATGCCCAATGCCCAATTCAATCACAAGTGTTATCCTTTTGGTAAACTACCCCCACCTGCCTAACGGCTGAGGTGGAAACTTTCAGAAGCCCTAGAAATATCAAATAAGCTTAGTTGCACGTACTCAAATTTTCTCCCAAGGGAAGATGCCAAAGGCGAACGTACTTCTAACTTACAAGATAGTCCCGAACCAAGAGGCTGGTTTACAACAGCCCCAATTGCAGAAATGTTTTTTGCACCATTCAAATCACTATCACCAACCCATCCACAATGACCACACGTAAACTTTTTACCACTGCGATAGGATTCACCCCTTACCGGATGAATGTGCAAACAGTTGTGACAAGTTTGCGAGGTATACCTTGGATCAACAAAAACCAGCTTCACGCCAAACTTAAGCGCCTTGTAAGTCATAAATTGCCGCAACTGATAAAAACTCCAACTGTTCGACAATCGGCGTTCCCGTTTACTACGTGGTTGGCTATTTGTGCGTTCCTTAATTCCTGTCAATTCTTCCAAAGCAATCAACTGATTAGTTGCCTTGGCAGACTTCACAAGTTGGTAGCTGATGACGTGATTAATGTGAGACTGAAAACGATGAGACATATACATTGAAGATTGTGAAATTAGTAATTCGTCGCTTACCCATTCCCTACTTTTACTGCGTTCAAGATTGGTCGTAGGTAATGCTCCTCATTACCAGCTATTCCTCCCCACCCTACTAAGAGTTGTTAGCGTAGCGTCTCGTAGAGAGGGTGGATCTATTTCTAACTTGATGAGACAAATGTTGCAGCACAAAAAATTAGCTCAGTCATATTAAGAGTGTGAATACTATTGTGAATACTATGTTTATGCCTACAGAAAACCTCACCCATATCTTATTTTCTAACTGGCAACACACACTCAAACCCTTTGGTGTTGAACAGGTAGCGGCTGAGAAAGCCTTTAATTGCTTGGTTGCAGCTTACTCTACCCCTGGTCGCTACTACCATACATTGAAACACATTGATCACGTCCTGGGCACAATTCAGATTTTGCAAGGCTACACTAACAACCTAGCTGCTGTTCAACTAGCTGCCTGGTTTCACGATGTAGTGTATAACTCTCAAGCTGAAGATAATGAAGAACGAAGCGCAGACTATGCTTTGGAATTGCTGAGTAATTTGGGTATTCCAGAAAGTACCATCATTACTGTCACCCGTCTGATTCTGAACACTAAAAAGCACCAAGTTGCGGTGGATGACTATGATAGCCAAGTTCTACTTGATGCAGATTTAGCGATTTTGGCTACTAACCCAGTCCAATATCTAGAATACGCTCATGCCATTCGCCAGGAATATGGCTGGGTGGCACAGGCAGAGTATATCATAGGTCGTCGGCAGGTTTTAGAGGAATTTTTACAGCGATCGCATATCTACTTTACACCTTTAATGTCAGAGTTCGCCGAACCATCTGCCCGTGGCAATATCCAGACAGAAATTCAGTCTTTATTGTCTGGTTAGTTTTACAGTGATTTTTATTTGGATACAACACGCGGTAGGGTAGCACAGCTATTATTGGTTAAACTTAACGTTATAAACCAGTCTAGAAGCAGTTTTTAGAGATTGTCTCGTTTTCAGCCTCTGGCAGAAAACGAGATTTTAAAAGAGTTTTGGCTTAAGTTGACACCAATGCACAACTATGCACCTCTACAACAGACTTGTATTCCATGCAATTGGAATCGGGTAGAAATTTTGAATTGCTTAACGTCTGCCACCACCACGATAAGGCACTTCCGGCACTTCAATGTCTTGTAGCTTTCTTTTCGGTGCAAACGTTTCTTGATGTTGTTGCGGCTGAATTTTTTCCTGTGCCAACCTTACACGGGTGCGAACTCCCAGATCGGCATCTGTATCGAGCATTTGCTGAAGTTGATTTGTAATCCGCGACGCTTGATCGGGTAAAGTGACTGCTATTGCAATGGCTAGTGTTTCTAAACTCGTCACTGCTGCATAGCGCACTACCCACTCTGGATCTTGACAAATTAGTAATAGCGCCTCTAATACCTGAGTCTGAACAGATTCCAGTTTCTCAGACGGTATTTGATGCCAGATCAAAGTGCCTAATCCTCTGGCAGCTGCCCGCCGCACACTTAAGGAAAAATCGGTTTTTGCTGCCTCTAACAAGGTATCCAGCGCCCGGACATCGCCAATTCCTGCTAAGGCACGAATAGCCCAGGCTCTAGCACCGTAGTTGTAGTTATCAATTAGTTCTAATAGTGGGGGTACTGTGGCTTCTCCGATCGCAATTAGTCCATCTACCGCCGCCACCGCCGCCCCTGGATTGTTATAGCCCAAAGCTGCAATCAGAGTGGGAACAGATTCCTCGATACCAGCTGCTGCTAACTCTTGAACTGCGTCTACTAGCTGCTCTGAGGAGTCTGCTTCTTGCACAGCACGGATTAATATTTGGGCAAGATCAGTGTTATTCATAACAATTTTTGATGAGTAATTAGTCGTCAGCCAATTGTAGCTTGAGTTATCCGTAGTTGGCATCATACATAAACCCCTAGCCCTGATTTTGCAGTTGGGTTGGGGGTTTATGTGTGGTAAATATTTAATTTAAACGTATTAATGACAACTGATTATCTAGAACTTAGGACTACAACAGCGAGTCCATTAAATTCATCACTTTAATCGCACCTGCTGAGAAAGTGCTTGTTGCTGTGTGGTTAACTTGATATTCTAGTAATCCTTTAAGAGAAATTAGCTTCAGACTATTTTCGGCAAGAGTCTGTGCGATCGCATCTGCTGCGGGTAGATATCCAATCGCTCCCAAATCTGCTAACACTGCTCGACGCAATTGCAATTTCTCGCCCCCTAAAGCCTTTACTAACCGTTCTCCATAAACTGGTTCTTGGGTTAATTGATACATGGCTCGTGCGGCAGCATATTGCACCAATTCAATTGGATGCTCTAAGAATGGCTTTACCAAAGGGATACACTCAGTCGCCTTCAAAGTTCCCAAGGCTTCTAAGATGGAGTCGTAAGGTTGAGATAAATCAGGCTGGTTTGATATGAGTTGCTCTCCCTGCAAACCTACTACTAATAGCTTGATCAGGGCAGGAATACAAACCGGATCATCCAACATCTCTAAAGATTGTGCCGCAGCTTCCCGGACATAAAAATCTGAGCAGTCTAAACACCCAATTAAAGGTGATACTGCCTGGCGATCGCCTAGTTTCCCCAAGGCTCTAGCTGCGTTCCGTCGCAGAGGATATCCGCCTTCTGGTGTGCGATCGGCTTCATCCTCTAAAGCTTTAATCAGTCCTGTAACCGCAGCTGGTTCACCGATGCGAAATCTACCCAACCACCAGGCAGCATAAAAGCGCAAGCCTAAATCTGCACTTTCAAGATTAGCTAGAGCTTGCTCTACCGTTAAAGATTCACCATCGCCAAAGTTACTTGTCGGTGATAAATCTTCAAATTTATGCGGACTGGAATTCATTATCAAGAAGGAGGATGGCTTTGTGTGCTATTTGTTTGAGCTTCAGCGTTCAATGGCTGAATACTAACTATTTTGCCACCTAAGCGAGTAATCCTCTGCATTTCTTGATTCATCCGGTTCTCAGGTACTGTGAAAAACACAGTGGCACTTGAACGGATCGGATAGTTAGTTTTTTCGGTTTCTTCACTTTGGCGTAGACCGACTACTTCATACCGAAAGTAACGACTACTCGTTCTACTACTAATTGGTCCAAGCATAAAATTAATTCCAAATTCTAAATTGTCATTAGTCCTTAAATAATGACTAATGACCATTGACAAATGACACTAAAGAGGCTTCACACTGGCGATTTTACCACCTTGTTTTACCACTCTCTGGAAGTAACTAGATAGCTCTTCATAAGGTATAATCACCGCTTGATTAACACGGCGGGTGCTAGGATACCCAGCCCCAAAAACGCCTGCTACTTCAATGCGGTAGAGTCTGCCTTCTTTACCAAAAGTTCCCGCACCACCGAAAGTACTGTTGGGGGTAACGCCTTTTTCCGAAGCAACGTATGAAAAGCCTGAAGGACCACCGGAGGGAGGAACAACGATGGATGCACTATTGCGACCTAGCTCGCTAGCAAGGCGTGAGGACTTGCCTTTGAGTTGGGACGTATCGCTACTGGCATAGCCGCGATAAAGTTGGAATATCCGGCTAAATCCCACAGTTTTTTGTCCTGTTTGGGTTTTAAAGCCGCGATAGTAAGGCACAATATTTTCACCAAAGTTAGATTGATACTCTGGCGAATCAATATAAGAATCGATGTCGGCTTCATATCCCTTGTTTTGGTACAAGTCTAAGTGATAGACCACATCAGACTCATCATAGGGGGCACGACCCAACAAATGTTTATAGTTGAGTTCGATGACGCGAGTTTGGAAATTGTCGTAGAAAAACTTGGATTTGTACAGTTCTGATTTAGCTACTTGACGCACAAACTCTTGCACTGTATTTTTTCCATCCCGCAGGATAGATTCAGCACTTGTAAGGCGGTCAGATGCCAATATGTAGTTGTTGCCCAACACTTGACGATAGACGGCAGCAATTACTCTCTCAATGTCTTCTTTAGTTGCATTTGGACGCAATTCTACAGAAGCCTGATCACTAAAAGGCTCTGTCCCCAGACGGGACGCTGCTGTTGTAATAGCCATTGGTAATTTTCCTTTTGTAATTGGTAATTGGTAAGGGGAATGGGAAGTGGGGAGTGGTGAAATTCCCTACTCCCTACTCCCTACTCCCTACTCCAGTAACTATTTATACGGCTGTAATGCTAATCACTTTACTACCCTTGCGATTCAACTGCTGCAATTTACTAGAAAGTTGCTCGTAGGGTACGATCAATTCCGCAGTTCCCCGCCGCACTACAGTCGAGTTTGGGGAAGCTGCTTGTAGCACTCTGATGCGGTATGTTTCCCCGCGACCACCTGTGGAGAGTCCTGTTAAGGCTCCGGCGGAGACTGGATAAATGGGTGAAGCCAGATTTTTAGCCACTTCCCAGGTTAGCCGTCCTTGTTTTTGTCCTTGAGCGCGATCGCTATTGGCATAACCCCGATACAGTTGGAACAGTCGGCCAAATCCAACGTTTTTCAGTCCTACTTGACTTTTAAAGCCTCGATAGTAGGGCACAACATTTTCGCCAAAACTCTCTTGATATTCTAATGAGTCAATGTAGGAATTAATCTCAGCTTCATAACCTTGTGAGTTGTAAAGCTCAACATGGTACGAAATCTCTGACTCATCTTGTGGGGCACGCCCCAATAAATGCTTATAATTCAACTCGATAAACCGAGTTTGGGAATTAGAGTAGAAAAACTTATCCCGATAGAGTTCCGATTGAGCTATAGCTTGCACAAATCCCCTAACTGAGATTGCACCTTGCTGCAACAGTGATTCTGCACTTTCTAGACGCTCTCCTTCCAATAGGTATTCATTACCCAATACTTGACGATAAGCCGCCCGGATAACCACTGCCACATCCGCTTCTATTCTATCGGGACGTAGTTCTACCAGTGCTGAGTTTTCAAATGCTCCAATCCCTAATCTTGCTGCTTGTCCCAAAGCTGCCATCTTTAAACCTCCTCAGTTTTAACTGCAAAACTGAAAACTTTTTAGAAAATTTTTTTCTAATCTTTTAACAGTCTTTTGAAATTGACACTCACTGCACCTTTAGGTACGGTGATTGTTAAGACATCCCTGCCTTAATATCCTATTTGCAGAGGTTCCCAGGCTCACTACCTTTGCCACAAGGGCGTAGTGATATCTCCTTACGTTGTTTCGGGCGTATACTTTCCCCCAGTCCATGGGTAGGTTTTTAAATCTTGTACTGATAAAATTATTGTGCCAATTGACGGTAGCTTAAAGGAGGCACTGGGTTGCAAACTTTTCTAAAGTTGTAGCAAGTGCCGTGCTACGTCGGCAGTTTTCATCCCTGGTCTAAATCAAAAAATGCAGAACTACGTTCCTGTTTCTCCAGGGTTTTCAGCTAGCCTTTCTTATAAAACTGCCCGGAGAGGTAAACAACTCATAGAACTTACTTGTCATAAGAGCTGATTTCCTCTCCGGGCTAAAGAAACACTCTAGCTTAGAGTATTGATTACATAGTCGATGTAGGAATTTGCTTCAACAGCTGGGTCGCCGCTTAGACCGTGGTTAGCTTTGATGTACTTCAGAGCTTCAATGTACCAGCTAGGAGATAGGTCAAAAGTCCGGTTAATTTCAGCCAAGCCAGAAATCAAGAAATCGTCCAAGGGACCTGTGCCACCAACAACTAAAGCGTATGTGATAATCCGCAAGTAGTAGCCAACATCACGAACACACTTGCCTTTGCCGCGTGTATCAGACGCGAAGTTGGGGCCTTGTTGTTGAGTGGTGTAAGGGAACTTGTTATAGACTGCTTGAGCTGCACCTTCGGTCAACCGTTGAGCATTGGCGCTCAAGGCTTTTGCTGCTTGTAAGCTAGCTGGCGCTTGGCGGAAGCGACCAAAAGCAACTTGAATCTCGGTGCTGCTGAGATAGCGACCTTGAGAATCAGCCGATGAAATTGCTTCAGTTAGAGGTGTTTTTGTCATTTTGGTATTTCCCTTTTACAAACTTTTAGTTGAAATTTTGTTTTGTCCTATGGACAATATCTCAGTCAATAGCAGAAATGTCTGCCTTAAGCTACTGCTGAAGCAGCACGATCAAAATAGCTAGCTATTTCAGATGCTAAAGCGCTGCAATCGCCTCTGGTGATGTTATTTGTGTCGTTGACAATGGCCAGGGAAGCTTGTTTCAGCTTTTGAATACCAACAGCAACTGAAGCTCCTGGAGTTCCCAATGCCAAGTAGGTTTCACGCAAACCATTGAGGGCACGGTCATCTAGCACGCTGGAATCGCCAGCAAAGATTGCATAGGTGATGTAGCGAAGAATGATGTCCAAGTCTCTGATGCAAGCAGCAGCGCGACGGCTGGTGTAAGCATTACCACCGGGAGTGATCAATTGGGGTTGTTCTGCCCACAAATCACGAGCCGCAGCAGCAACAAGAGCTGACGCATTGCTGGTAATCCGGTTCACGGCATCTGTACGCTTGTTACCATCTTTGACCATTTCGCTCAATGCATCCAATTGTGCATCGGTGAGGTATTCCCCACGTGTATCAGCTTGGGAAACTACTTTTGCAAATGCATCTAAAACCATTGCCTTAAATCTCCTAATTTGCTTGGTTAAGAATAATTGGACTCAAAACTGAATGGTTCAGTTTATTTTTGATGTCAGCACTGCCTGACGAGTTACGAAAGGTTTAAAACAGACATCTAAGAAATAAGTTTACGATCTCCAGGCTTTCAGATTAAAACTTTTGTTAGAAAACTTAAAACTTCTGCGAACGACTGGAAAACCTGATTAAGATGTTGTTTTTTGCCTCTAACGTTCTCTTTATACAATGCTACCGCATCATAATTTATTACAAATTATTGTTATGTTTGTTAATTTCGTTTACATAAGTTAACATTTTTCCAAAGGCTAAAAAGCGGATAAGATAAGCAATATTACTTTTAGCTTCTGAGACTAAGTATTTACACTGTTACGGGGATCTTCGAGTGTTCAACAAGTTAAGCGAACCATATTGAATCCTCTCCACCCCAAAAGATAAAAGATGGAATAATTTATTTCTGGGAAATCCGTTAAAGAATGCGACGCCGAATAGCCCAACCCAGGCATCGCACCTTTAATTTGTGTAGTATTGGCCATTTCCTAGCCCCTGACAGGGGCACACGCCTAATTTGCGATCGCATTGCAACCGTTGGTTCATAGTCGTAGTAAACCATGCGATAAAATGAGATGGGACGATTCAAAATCCTTTGAACTTTTTGTGGAGAAATCTCAATGACCATTTCAATGTACCAAGCTTCAATACCTGTGTCTATTCGCACACTGAATAACCTTGTAAATATTCTGCAAAAAGGTGCTACTTATGCTGAAACTAAAAAAATAGATCCTTCTGTGTTGATCAATAGTCGTCTATCCCCAGATATGTTTCCGTTATCAAAACAAGTGCAAATTGCCTCTGACATAGTAAATAGAGGTGCTGCACGATTAGCAGGAATAGAACCACCCCAATTTGAGGACAATGAAACTACATTCCCTCAACTTATTGACCGCATTCAAAAAACTATCTCTCATTTAAATACATTTAAACCTGAGCAAATCGACGGTTCTGACGAGAGAGCAATTACCCTTAAGATGGGTGACAACACTCTCTCTTTTCAAGGAATGCCATTTCTCCTATATTTTGTTTTACCAAATCTTTATTTCCATGTCACAACAGCTTATGACATTCTCAGACACTGCGGTGTAGAACTTGGCAAACAAGACTTCCTTGGTCAGCCTTAATAGAAGCTGGTGTTCGTATTCGCTGAGGATAACCCGGATTGTCTCTGTTTCTTCAACAGGCAAGGCTGTATCCAGTAGTCCAATAAAGCTTGACCACAACAAACCAAATCCTGTCCAGACAATATTTACTGCTTAGATAGAGCGATCGCCTACGGCGGGGCAGGAACGGTCTAAAGCAGGGCGTAGCAAACCAAGGAAAAAAGGTTAGGTTTTTGGAAGTCCCTAATCCAATCATGTCGTGGGATTACAGGACCAGTCGCGGGAGGGAAAACCAGAGTATAAACTCACTCTCAACAAAAATTTTTGCTCTGGGGGTAGAGCAATTTTTTAGCAGGCTTTTTGAGACTTAACGGCAAAAGTCAGGCGATTATATCTGGTCAAATGTTGGCATAACCTTGTTAAGCTACTATCTAGCAAGAATACAGACAAATCTTGTAGATGGCGAGGCTGGATGGTTAAACACATGAAAATCCCAAAAAAACAATCACAAAACCAAGATATTTTCACTAAAAATCAACTACCTTTACCTCCCGGAAGCTTGGGCTTCCCGTTGATTGGGGAGACAATTAGCTTTTTGCGTGACCCAGATTTTGCTACCAAACGACAACAGAAGTACGGCAACATTTTTAAAACTAATCTATTTGGTTCGCCAACTATTATGATGTTGGGAGCAGAAGCTAATCGTTATTTATTTAGCGAAGAAAACCAGAATTTTGCAATAAAATGGCCAGAGAGTGTTGCAATATTACTCGGCTCTGCTTCTTTATCAACGCAAACAGGCAGCATCCATCAAACAAGACGCAAATTATTATCACAAGCATTTCAACCGAGAGCTTTGGCAAGTTATCTACCAGCGATGTCAGAAATTAGCTATCGCTACTTCAAAAAATGGGAAACATTCGATCAATTGACTTGGTATCCTCAGCTAAGACAATATACTCTTGATATAGCTTGTAAATTATTAGTAGGAACAGACGCTACTAATGATACCCATTTTACTGAATTATTTGAAGAATGCTGTGCCGGATTATTTACTCTCCCTATTCGATTACCTTGGACGAAATTTGGGAAAGCATTAAAATGCCGAGAAAAGTTATTAACAAAAATTGAAGAGATGATCTTACAGCGTCAACAACAAGGAAATTCTCATCAAGATGCTTTAAGTTTATTGCTAGATTCCAGAGATGACGATGGTAAGAGTTTAAGTATAGAAGAACTAAAAGACCAAATTCTGACTTTATTATTCGCTGGGCATGAAACCTTAACTTCTGCACTATCTTCTCTATGTTTGCTGTTAGCGCAAAATCCAGAAATTTTAGCAGCCGCTAGGAGAGAACAACAACAAATAATTTGTGCAGGTGCGCTAACATCTGAACATCTTAAACAAATGACTTACCTAGACCAAATACTCAAGGAAGTTTTGCGAATTATTCCTCCAGTTGGTGGCGGTTTTCGCTCGACTATCCAAACTTGTGAGTTTAATGGGTATCGTATTCCCCAAGGTTGGTCTGTATTGTATCAGATAGGTAAAACCCATCAAGATCAAAGTATATATAAAAATCCTGAGAATTTTGAGCCGCAAAGGTTTGGTATAGATAGGGCTGAGGATAAATCTAAACCTTTTAGTTACGTTCCTTTTGGGGGTGGAATAAGAGAATGTTTAGGTAAGGAATTTGCTAAATTAGAGATGAAAATATTTGCTGCTTTGCTATTGCGTGGTTATGAATGGGAACTTGTACCAGGGCAAAATTTGGATTTAGTAATGATACCCACACCCCGACCTCGTGATGCTTTAAAGGTGGTTTTCCGTTCCATACACGGGGTAAATGAGCAATCGAAGGTGCGACCCTAAGTCACACAAAAGAGTGACGCATTTGCCTGAAAAGCTTACTAGGTAAGCATTCTCTCAATGAATATTTTGGCAAGTCTCAACCTACCAGCGATCGCTTCGTTTCCTCTCTACCAGACGCTAAACCCGATCGCTTGAATGCCGTCATCAGTGAGTAGTTTACCGCCTTCGGTATCGCCTTTGTCCAAAGTTCAAACATCCTCCTAAGCTGCCATCTAGCTCTTGTTTTGGCGATTAGGAGGCTTTGGGTTTGACAAACTTTAGGGTCATGCGATGCCGAATAGCTTGTCGCTAGACATCGCTCTCCCCAATTGCGAGGAAGCGTTTTCTATACGATCTTTGGCAACTTCGTATAAATGTCCAACAGCTTAGTGCAGCCGAAGCTCTAGATTTGCAAGGCAATATAAATAATATCATGTCCGCTTGATTACTTATTAAACCCGAAGAACCCCACACCCCGCCAAAGCTATGCTTTGTCTCCCCTCCCCGCTTGCGGGGAGGGGTTGGAGGTGGGGTTCTTTTATTATGGGTAATTTGGCGGACATGATATAAAGCCTGTTTTAACAGGCTATTAGGAATAGCTTTAGGATGAACTACCCAGATTTAATATTGCTTTATCCGACTGTAAGAATACAGAGCAATTAAGTTTTGAGCAATACAAAATTACTTAGTTCCTACCAAACACACTACCAAGGGCACGCGCCATATTTTGCGGCTGCATTGCATCGATTGCGGCGGTGGGTTCGTAGCCGCAGTGAACCATACAATCGGCACACTTGGGATTACCACTCTTCTGGCCGTATTGACTCCAGTCAGTTTGTGCTAGTAATTCCTTGAAGGTAGAGTAATAACCTTCGTTCAGCAAATAGCAAGGTTTTTGCCAACCGAGAACGCTATAACTAGGGCTACCCCAAGGCGTGCATTCGTAGTCTTTCTCACCAATAAGAAAATCTAAGAATAGCGGATTGTGATTGAAGTTCCAGTTTTTTTCACCAGCTTTGTATGGAGCCAGAATTTCCCGGAAGAGGGCGCGGGTTTGTTCTCGGTGGAGAAAATGATCTTGATCTGGTGCCCACTCGTAACTGTAACCGGGAGAAATCATCATCCCGTCAGTATTTAGTGTTTCTAGAAAGTCGAAGAACTCTTGCATATCTTTGGGTTGGGTACCCTCAAAGATAGTGGTGTTAGTAGTAACTCGAAAGCCTTTAGCTTTAGCGGCGCGAATAGCTTTGACAGCAATATCAAAGACACCTTGGCGATCGACACACTGATCGTGCAACTCCCGCATTCCATCTAAATGCACACTAAAAGTTAGGTAAGGAGAAGGTTGAAACTTATTCAGACTCTTTTCTAACAACAAGCCATTGGTACACAAGTAAATATATTTCTTGCGCTCAATTAATCCTTGGACAATCTCATCAATTTGGGGATGTAGCAGAGGTTCTCCTCCAGGAATTGAGACAACCGGTGCGCCGCACTCTTCCACTGCGGCAAAGCACTGTTCTGGGGTGAGATTTTGCTTTAATATTTCCTTTGGATGTTGGATCTTACCGCAACCAGTACAGGCTAGATTACACCGAAAAAGAGGTTCCAACATCAATACTAAAGGGAAGCGTTTACGTCCTTTCAAACGCTGAGTAACAAGGTACTTCCCAATATCCATAGCTTGTTGTATATTAACTGCCATTCTATTACTCCTCTGTAGATCAAAACACCACTTTCTCAGCCCCAAGATTTATCTGTGGGGTCTTTAATTTTGAATTTTGAATTTTGACTTTTGAATTCCCCGGAGGGGTTGACGTAACCCTGAGCAACAAACCAATCTACAGCATCCTTGAGTGCCGCCTTCAGTGAAGATTGGGGTAGACCCAACTCTCGTACAGCCTTTGCAGCATTGTAATACATAGGTTGTTTCGCCATCCGAACGCCATCCAATGGCACTGAGGGCAATTTTCCCAGTGGTGCGAGAATCTTTTCATCAACCCAGGCAACACTAAGGGGCAACCAAGCGGGTACAGTTCGTTGAGGTGCGCTTAGACCTGTGATATCGGCGAGCTGTTCGAGTAGTTGCTTGAGAGTGAGGTTTTGATGACCTAAGATATAGCGATCGCCTGATTTACCTCGCTGCAAAGCCAGTAAATGCCCCGATGCCACATCCTGGACATCGATAAAATTTAGACCAGTATCTAAGTAAAAGGGCATTTGCCGTCGTAAAAACCGTAAGATTATATCACCCGTGGGGGTAGGTTTGATATCCAACGAACCAATCGGGCTGCTGGGATTGACAATAACTACCTCCTGACCTGTAGCAACGGCTTGCATAGCTTCTTGTTCAGCCAGAAACTTAGACTTTTTATAGTCACCCACCAACTTTTCTAAGGGACTCTGATGTGTTTCATCGACGACTTGACCAGATGATCCTACGCCAATTGCTGCCACTGAACTCGTGTAGACGGTGCGCTCAATGCCCGCTTTGCGAGCTGCTGCTAACACATTGCGCGTACCCAGGACATTGTGACGGTGGAGTAACTCCCGGTCTGTTTGCCACAGGGAATAATGGGCTGCCACATGAAATAGGTATTGACAACCAAGCATCTGTTGCCAGAGATTTGGTGAATTTAAATCACCTTTGACAATTTCCACCTCCAAACCGCGTAGATTCTCCAAATTGCTGCTATGGCGTACCAGTGCTTTGACTGTGTAACCCTGTTGCAGCAACAACCGTACCAAATGGGCACCAATAAAACCCGTCCCCCCCGTGACAAAAACCTGCATTAACCTATCTCCCTTTTCTGAAATCGGGGAAACCAATCATCCAAAATGGTGTAAACTACTGGCACAACAATCAAGCTGAGGATAGTAGAAGTTACTAGTCCACCAGCGATCGCTACAGCCATAGGCGATCGCAATTCTGAACCAGCACCCAAACCTAAGGCGATCGGTAGCATCCCTAAAATAGTGGCGGCCGTGGTCATCATAATTGGTCTGAGGCGCACTAGTCCGGTGTTGAGGATCGCCTCGGTGCGGTCTAAGCCAGCGTTGCGTAACTGGTTGATAAAATCCACAAGCAAAATGGCATTTTTATTTGCCAGCCCCAGCAAAAAGACGAAACCGATCAGTGAGATCATGCCAAAGTCGCTCTTGGTGATTAGTAGCGCCAACATTGCCCCCACTAGTGCCAAAGGCAAAGAGACACCAATAACCAGAGGATCTACCCAGCTTTTAAATAGCAAAATTAGTACCACAACAATGCACAGGGCAGATAGAGCTAGAGTAGTGCCGAAACTGCCAAAAACTTCATCTTGACGGGCAGAGTCTCCCCCTAAATTTAAGGAAACATCGGAGGGTAACACCGCCTTTGCTTCAGCTACCACTTTCTCAGTGGCATCACCCAAGGACAGATCCTTGCCCAGATTAGCACTGATGTAGGCCACCCGTTGATTATTCAGACGCTCGATCTGAAAAACCTTGCCCTGCGGATTCGTTTCACCTGTAACCGTGACATCAGCGAATCCTGGTAGCCTCTGAATCCTCTCTTTAATCGCTTTGACTGCTTTGCTTAGAGCTTGGAGATCATTCCCTTGTAATGCTATTTGGAGGGGTTTTTCACCGCCGGAATCGACAAATTGAATATCTTCAACACTGGTAGTTACCCCAGAAAGAGCAGGTAAGGAGGAGCGCAATTGATCTTGTAGTTCCCCAGTTGTGATTGTCCGGTTTTCCTTTAACTTCACATATAGTATGCCTTTGTTCGGCTCACCCTCACGAGAACCAACAGTGGTAAATACTGTTTCAACTGCCGGTGATTTTCTCACAACCTCTTCTAGTTTCTTCGCAACCTCAAGAGAATCGTTCAAAGGATTAGGAATTGGGAACTGCGGACTGGGATTTCTCCCCTGCCCCTCTGCTCCCCTGGGGATACTTGGCAAAGGAGCCGTATAAGCAATATTAAATTCGCCGCGATCGAGTTTGGGAATAAACCCTTTGGGAATTAGTGGAATCAGTCCTATACCTGCGATGAAACTGAGGACAGCTAACCCGATAACTATCTTCCGGTGATTCAAAGACCAACTCAGCAAATTTCTGTAAAATTGGGTAAACGCCACCCAAATTTTTGCTTCCTGACGCGGGGAGAGTGAGGATTTAGGTTTTAGCCAGTAGATAGCCAGAACTGGAGATAAAGTCCGAGCAACTAGCATCGAAGCAAGCATCGCGGCTGAAACAGTTATGCCGAAAGGCTTGAAGAACTGACCGATTACCCCACCCATCAAACCTATGGGCAGAAAAACCGCGACTGCTGTCAAAGTGGCGGCGGTAACTGTCAACCCAATCTCATTTGTCGCGAAAAGCGCCGCTTGGCGAGGAGTTTCACCATCTTCAATGTGTCGCATGATGTTTTCCACATCCACGATCGCATCATCAACAATACTACCAATCACCAAAGCTAAAGCTAGCAACGTAATCGTCTCCAGGTTAAAGCCGAAAATCGCCATGACGATAAACGTCGCCAACAAAGATGTCGGAATCGCCAAGGCAGAGATGAGAGTTGCCCGCCAATTCCATAAAAAAGGAAAAATTACCACGATTGACAACAAGACTGCTTCCAGCAAAGCATCGATTGTTGACTGGGTAGCGTGGCGGATATATTCTGCTTGGGTGGCAGCTAAAGTGAGGTTGACATCCTTGAGGGTGGAGCGTAGCCTTTGAACTTCTTTCTCAACTCGACTCACTACTTCTAAGGTGTTAGCATTACCGCGTTTGATGACCTGAAATGCTAATGCATCTTCACCATTAAACCTGACTAATGTTGCTCTACCTTGGGGGAGAGCAGCTGCACTCGCATTCGCTGGATTTACCGGAGGAGTTGCAGTAGCAGCACCTAGTAGTGAGACTTTCAGGACTCCTGGTAGTTTAGCGATCGCACTCACAATCTCATTTTGCGCCAACTTCGTCAAATCTTTGAGATTCCGCGTGGAACTCTCTATGGCATAGCTAATGGCGGCTGACTCGTTTAGATTCAGGGGAATAATTTTGTCAGTTGCTCCCGGAGGTAGAGTCAACTGCTTGAGGGCAGTTTCAACCTTTTTGGTCGATGTTTCTAAATTCGTCCCCACAACAAAAGAAAGGCTAACAGCAGTTTGACCAGGATAGGTGGATGAGCGGATATTTTCCAGTCCTTCTAGGGAGCGGAGGCGTTTTTCTAGGGGTTTGGTGAGCTTCGCTTCCGTATCCAGGGCAGTTGTCAGGGGGGCTGTAGCATTCACAACCACCACTGGAAAGGTAATATCTGGAAACAAGGCATACTTAAGGGAACTGAAAGCCAGAACACCAGCTACCGTTACGGCAATCCAAAAACTCACCGTCAGCCACGAAAATTGAATCGCTAATTTGGAAATATTGAAGAGTTCTCGTGCGGATTTGGAGTTATGAAGCTTTACCATCTTGGAAAATTATCGTGTGGGTGACACAATTATTAAGCAATTCAAAATTCAAAATTCAAAATTCAAAATGAAAAAACACAATTCTAGCCAGCCTTTTGGCAATTGCTAATATGCAACTTTAATGCGTGTTAATTTAGTACTGGCAGCAGCAATCACCTTCGGTTTGCGAGTTTTGGTTACTGTTAAACGGCAATATTATTTATTGTCACTCAGATATGGCAAAATTTTTAATCGAGAAGGAAACTTCAAAACTGTCGAGAGGGCTAATACCGCAAGGCGAAAGTCAAAAGTCAAAAGTATTATGAAATGGGCTTTTTAAGAATTTTAAATGGTTGCTCTATTTACGCCGTGGTCTACTAGTGCCTAATTTTTTGCCCATCAACATAATTCTGGTACCTCAGGGAGCAGAATATAAAGCTGTCTGTCGCGGATTAAGCGGCGTTACTGGCTCTATTCCCACGGTAGCAGCCATACCTGTTGGGATGAAGCCTTTACTCAAATATCTGCAACAATCCCCAGGAAATGGACAATTTCTGGTTCCAAAATCCAGAGTGCTGATTATGGGTATCTGTGGCAGCTTGAGCGATCGCCATACAGTTGGTGATATCGTGCTGTATCAAGATTGTGTTTATCAAGGGAAGCAGCAAGAATGCGATCGCACTTTTACAGCACAATTGCACTCTTTAATATCACAAAAAGCCTCATTAGTCAAGTCACTGACAAGCGATCGCGTCATTTGGTCTGCTGCTGAAAAACGCCATTTAGGTGAGACTTTGGCGGCTGATGTTGTTGATATGGAAGGATTTACCGCCCTAGAGTTTTTCAATGCATCTGGGGTATCCGTGGCAATACTGAGAGTCGTCAGTGACGATTGTCAGCATAATATCCCTGATCTTACATCAGCAATTAACTCTGATGGCTCCCTAAACCCTTTGCCTTTAGCGATGGGAATGCTTCGACAACCCCTTGCTGCGACTCGGCTGATTCGAGGTTCGTTAACAGCATTAAAGGTGTTAGAGCAAGTTACAAATCTGCTGATAAATTTACGCCACATTTAACCGGATATTGCCGGACAAAGTAACAATAGCGCTGTTACCTTCATAGGCAATAGTGGCGGTATCCCGCAAAGTTTTTAAGTAAATATCAGTGTTTATCCGTAGTTAATTTTGCTCTTAGAGCAGATTTCAAGTTAGTGAAGTACACCATCTAAGCCTCAAAGCTAGGCACAGAGACTATTCTAATTCAGAATTCTGATGCCTCGGCGGAGCGTCTCTGGCTCCGCTCCTGAATTCTGAATTCTGCTGTATATAGCGTTTCCCAATAAGAGTGAAGTGCATCTCAAAACCTCACTCCCAACCCCTCTCCTTACTAACTACGGTGTACACACAAGTCTTTGGTGACGCAATTTACGGTTAAGTCTCACAGCCCCTGAGATACCTCACCCTGGTTCTGCTACGCAAAACCTGTCCCTCTCCTTACTAAGGAGAGGGATTAAAGATAGGACAGGGTGAGGTTTTAGAGGACTTTTGGGGAATGCAATAACTTGTGTGTACACCGTAGCTTTGAACTCAAAAAGAGGGGAGAACCGCTTATTCTTTATCGCGGTGAGGTTAAGCTGTACCCCAGTTGCTTAGGAAACCCTACATCACGTTAATACAAACTAATAAATACTAATGGGGTAACAATCAACATAATTCCCTATTAATTGTGAAGTTCTTTATGGAATAACTTTTACAGAAACTTTATGGTTAGATAGATCAAGTAGGAACCTATATTGGGAAGCATAAAATATAACCTTATCAGGGTTGGGTTCCACGAGAGCTGATGACACTGGATTGTGAATCAAAAATATTCTTTTGCCAGGATAGCTCGGAACTAATTCGCCAACTATTGAACAGAATTTATGAAGCTCAATCACAAGCTCTACTTGTACTCGTTCCTAGCTCATTTCGGATGGCTCAAGAAAAGTTACACCGCTAAAATCTTGTTGGTGGCATTTTTGGGCACTCATGTACCACTTCTAACGTTACTTTTGAGTTTCCTCGTCTCAAACTCCTATTCCTTGGAGATGGCGGCGCGAGTTATGAGCGTTGCTCTGTTGGCGACGTTAGTGGGTACAGCCGTCACCCTCTACGCACTACACCACCTTCTCAAACCCGTTATTTTGACATCTGCTGCATTGCAAAACTATCTGAACACCAAAACCCTACCTGAATTGCCCACAGAATATGCTGATGAAGCGGGTACATTGATGGCGGATACTTCACAAACTCTTCACAAATTAGATCAGTTAATTCACTACATCACTAATTATGATGATCTAACAGGATTGCCCAATCGTGATTTATTCTGCGATCGCCTCCATGAGATTCTATCCCAACCTGAAAACAACCAGCGCCTTGTAGCTATCTTTTTGCTAAGTATTGATGATTTCACTGCTTTGAGTCATGGGTTGGAGCATCATATAACAAATTTGTTGTTAAGAGCAGTTGCTCAGAGGTTATCAACCTGCATGATGCAAACAGATATTCTTGCCCATTTGAGTGGAGATAAATTTGCCATTGCCCGCATGGACATTGTTTCTTTTGAAAGTGTGATTAAGCTATCTCAACTGCTATCAAGTAACCTGAGCAAACCCTTTTTTGTAGAAGGTAACTTGATTCATATCACCGCCAGCATCGGCATCACAATTAATGGACTAAATGATCTTAATAGCGTAGATCAACTCTTGCAACAGGCTGACATGGCACTGTACCAGGCGAAGCAGCAAGGGCGTAGCCAATACCAATACTATTCGCCGGAAATTAATGCTCAGTTACAAGAGCGACTCACCTTAGAAAATGAATTATATGCAGCGCTGAAGCGTAATGAAATGCTGGTTTATTATCAACCTCTGATTGATTTACAGAACGGAAAAGTTACAGGTATGGAAGCGTTGGTTCGCTGGCAGCATCCTACTTTAGGTTTGATTTCTCCAGCAAAGTTTATTCCCATTGCCGAAGCCAATGGTTTGATCGTGCCAATTGATCAATGGGTTTTGCGAACTGCTTGCGCCCAAAACCGTGCTTGGCAGCTTGCTGGATTTAACCCAATTCGGATATCTGTAAATCTCTCAGCTAGACAGTTTGAACAACCGAATCTGGTTGATGTCGTCAGCCAAATTCTTCAGGAGACTGGACTCAAAGCATCTTATCTGGAACTGGAAGTGACGGAAAGCTTCTTGATGGGTGACATTGAGCGATCAATTAATACCTTAAAACAATTACGAGAACTGGGTATATGGTTGGCTCTAGACGACTTTGGCACCGGTTATTCCTCCCTGAATTACTTGAAGCGCTTTCCTGTAAACATGCTGAAGATTGATCAGTCATTTGTACAGGATGTCATTTCCAATCCTGATAGCACCGCCATCACCGATGCGATCATTGCCCTCGCAAAGAGCCTGCGGTTGAAAATCACGGCAGAGGGTGTGGAAACCAAAGAACAGCTTGACTACCTGCGAATGCAGGGATGTGACGAAGGTCAGGGTTACTACTTCAGTCGTCCTGTCCCTGCTGATATAATTACCCCGATGTTGCAGGAAAGTTCTCACCAGATGGAGAGAATTGCAGCATAGGTGGATACCTAAGCCATTACAGCTAATCACACTTTTGCACCTATCTCGGCGCGGCCACCGAAATACTTCTATAGCACTATGCACCTAAATTGAGATTCTTTTTGTGTGGTAGCGGGGCTTCCACACAAAAAATCGTCCGGGTTTAGCCGCATTAGAATCCATTGGCAAATTCGCAGTAGTAAAAGGCGAGGCTAGTTCTCTAGGGAACTGCGATCGCACAGATCAAATAGAATGAGGGTGATGTGTTCACCAGGAATATATTAGGTTTCTTGAATTTAGGCATTTGAACATACCAGTTAGACAAGGCTCCTGAACAAGCGATCGCCATTAAAGAATAAAGAACCGCGCATGATTGCCCGCTATGACCTAGCGAAAAAGCCGGATGGCAAGTGGCAAAGTAAAGTGGGGCGCGACATTTTGTTTATTGAGCGCAACCTGGATTTTTTGAAACCGGGGGGTAGAATGGCGATCGTGCTTCCCCAAGGACGCTTTAACAACTCTTCCGATAAGAACATTCGAGATTTTGAGGTTAAAAGAAGAGGATCAGATTTACGTGGGTTTCGTGATTAATTCATTAATCGGAAGGCTTCAAACTGAAAAATTAAGTGCTGGAAGTGCACAAGCAGAACTCTATCCAAAGGATATTGATAATTTTGTCATTCCTTCTATCGCAAAAGAGAAGCAGGAGCAAGTCGTAAATCAGTATGTTTTATCTCTTAAAAGAAAGCAAAAATCCAAACAACTGCTAGAAATTGCTAAAACAGGAGTAGAACGAGCGATCGAGACTGATGAAGCGATCGCAACCCATTGGATAAACCAGCAACTTAAAGCCTTGGAGGTAAACCTGTGATGATTGCTCAAACTGAGACAAAACACTACACCATTAATGAATATCTAGAACTAGAAATCGCGTCAGAAATACGCAGCGAATATTGCAATGGAGAAATCATTTCAATGACTGGTGGAACACCCAACCACAATGATATTGCTGGAAACTTGTATATTTTGCTTAAATCTGCCTTAAAAGGGAAAGACTACCGGACTTTCTATGCCGATCAACGACTTTGGATTCCAAGTGTCAGCCTTTATACCTATCCCGATGTGATGGTTCTGCCCAAACCCTTAGAACTTCAAACTGGACGCAAGGATACCGTGGTGAACCCCTGCTTTATCGCTGAAGTGTTGTCTAAGTCGACCCAAAACTATGATCGCGGCGAGAAATTTGTTGCCTATCGTACAATTTCCACCTTCGGAGAATATCTGCTGATTGATCAATACCGTACACACGTTGAGCATCATGTCAAAACAGCCGCTCATCAGTGGCTATTTTCAGAATACGACGATCCAAATGTCACCCTTTCTTTGAGTACCTTTGAGTTTCAAATTCAAATTTCAGAACTTTACGAAAATATTGATTTTTCGACCGTTTGAGTTGAATGGCTAAAACAGGAGTAGAACGAGCGATCGAGACTGATGAAGCAACGGCAACCCATTGGATAAATCAACAGCTTAAAGCATTAAATATAGAAATAGATGTGTTGAAATAAAAAATGAAAGAAATTCGCTTTAGCGATCATGCTCAATTAAAAATGGAGGTTTTAGCGAGTCATGAAATAAGCATCGATCCGAACTTTGTAATAGAGACAGTGCGATCGCAAGACAAGCTGTAAACTGGTGAAGTGGATAAACTAATTGCACAAAAACGTTTAGACGAAAATTTAGTGCTTCGAGTCGTTTACCGAGAATTAAATGCTTTCATTTAGATCGTCACCCTTTATCCTGGCAGGAGGTCTAGATATGAAAAAGATTAGCTATAGCAAAGATGTTGACGTTCTATTAATTGAACTTTCCAATGAGCCAATTGCCTATGCTGAAGACGAAGGACAAGTGATTTTACATTATTCTCAAGATACCAAGCTAGTTCTAGTTGAAATACTAGACTTTCGACGCTTTATGTCAAATGAAACTGTGACTGCATTGTTAGCCTCCTGAGAAAATTGCTAAAACAGTCGTAAAACGGGCAATAGAGACTTATGAAGCGATCGCAACAGCTTGGATAAATCAACAACTTGAAGCGGTTGGCATTAATTTATCAAATTAAACTTAATTTAATGGAGGCATAATGTCTGACATTACCCTAAACCCAGAACAACTCAAGGAAATCTTGAAAAGCGCGATCGTCGAATTGATTCGTGATAACCGTGAAGAAGTATCTGAATTTTTGGCAGAAATTATTGAAGACATAGCAATGGAACGAGCGATCGCCGAAGGTGAAACAACTGATCTAGTTAACCGCGACTCCATTTTTCAACTTTTGGAGCCGAAATCGTGAAAGTCGAGTTCAGAAAAAGCTTTGAAAAGGATCTTGGTAAGATTCGAGATGAGGACTTGCTCCTGAAAATTAAAACTGTAATAGAAGAAGTGGAAACTGCTGAAAGTCTCTTGAATATCAGCAACATCAAAAAACTTAAGGCAGATGGAAATTACTACCGTATCCGAGTTGGTGACTATGGAATTGTTTTGCCGAAGACAAAGATATGATTACCTTTGTTCGTGTATTACATCGCAAGGAAATATATCGATATTTTCCATAGTGAATGACTACTGCTGGAAATTGCTAAAACAGGAGTATAACGAGCGATAGAGACTGATGAAGCGATCGCAACCCATTGGATTAACCAGCAACTTAAAGCCTTGGAGGTAAACCTGTCATGATTGCTCAAACTGAGACAAAACAGTATATCAATAGAGAAATCATCCTTACGGTTGGTTCGCTCATTTTCAAGATTGTTGAGAAATTAAATGGCGACAAAGCTTATATCCCACATTCCGCACTTCATCGTGTAATACACGAGGATTTCCAACATCTGGCTAATGGTGGTTAAATAGCAATGACAAATCCAACCAACCGTTATTATATAGGGAATTAAAAATTTAACTATGGAACAACAACCGATACAAGTAATTGGAGGTGGGCTAGCTGGGACAGAAGCAGCTTGGCAAATAGCCCAAGCTGGAGTGCCAGTAATTCTGCATGAAATGCGTCCAAAGCGATTTAGTCCTGCTCATCATACAGAACATTTGGCAGAATTAGTATGTAGTAATTCCTTTGGGGCAATGGCAAGCGATCGCGCGGCGGGATTATTGCACGAAGAATTACGCCAACTGGGTTCGATCGTCATTTCTAAAGCTGATGAACACGCCGTACCTGCTGGTGGGGCGCTAGCCGTCGATAGAGGACAATTTGGCCAAGACTTGACTCAAACTTTAGCTAGCCATCCTTTAATTGAATTTCGCCGGGGTGAAGTGTCTGCGATTCCTGAAGGAATTGTCGTTTTGGCGACTGGGCCTTTAACCAGTCCCGACTTGGCAGAAGATTTACGCCGCTTTACCGGGATGGAATACCTTAGCTTTTTTGATGCGGCTAGTCCGATTATTGTGGGAGAATCGATTAACCGTGACGTTGCTTTTATGGCATCACGTTATGACAAAGGTGAAGCAGCTTATCTCAACTGCCCAATGAATAAAGAGCAGTACTTGCAGTTTCGAGAAGAACTTTGTAAAGCTGAACAAACAGAACTCAAAGGTTTTGAACGGGAAACGGCGAAATTTTTTGAAGCTTGTTTACCCATAGAAGAACTAGCACAGAGGGGGGAAGATACCATGCGCTACGGCCCCCTAAAGCCAGTGGGATTATCAGATACTCGCACCGGAGAACGTTCTTATGCTGTAGTGCAGTTGCGCCAAGAAGATAAAGCCGGTCAACTGTGGAATATGGTAGGATTTCAAACTAACCTGCGTTGGGGTGAGCAAAAGCGCATATTTCAACTTATTCCCAGTTTGGAAAAGGCAGAGTTTGTAAGGCTGGGAGTGATGCACCGCAACACTTTTATTAATGCTCCTCAACTAATGCATCCGACTTTGCAATTTAAAGAGCGTCCGACATTGTTAGCAGCTGGACAGTTGATTGGTACTGAAGGCTACACTGCTGCGGCTGCGGGTGGCTGCTTGGCGGGAATTAATGCAGCACGGCTAGCTTTGGGTAAAGAACCTTTGGTTTTACCACCAACAACAATGATGGGTGCGTTATTGGAATTTATTAGTTCCGCTTCGCCAAAGCATTTCCAACCAATGCCGCCTAACTTTGGGATTTTTCCTGAATTGGGTGGTGCGAAAATCAAAAGTAAACAAGAGCGTTACGGACGTTACCGCGATCGCTCTTTAACTGATCTAGCAAACTGGAAAGCTAATCATAATTAATGGGCGTTGGGCATTGGGCATTGGGCATTGAGAAAGAGGAGGCAGGATTCAATTTTGAATGCGTGAATTTTGAATTGATTTCTCCCCACTCCCCTATCTATACCTTCAACACCCAGGCTTCACGATTTTCAAGGCTAACAAAAGACTCTGGTACGATTTCGAGATTCACTCCGAGGGCTTTGAAAGTGGCACGAATAGCCGCAGCATGGGCAGCCTCAGTAGAGCCGATACTCGCCCCGACAGTAATCAATTTTGGAGTTTTCAACTTAGCAATTTCTTGGGTATAGGCGATCGCAGCATCAGTCTCCAAAGCTAAAGCCAGCTTGGCAATATTTACATCGCTATCCAAGTTTCCCTCACCCTTTTTGATGTAGCCTGAAACATCATAGCTAGACTGTGTTTTTATTGGAGTTCCACCTAAACTGGCGATCGTAGCTGCTAGAGTATCCCGATGGTTTTTATGATCAGCTTGGTTGCGGAGCGCCAAAGCCAAAACAGCTTTACCAACCTCAGTACTAGTTAGCTTGCCAGCAGCAGCACCATAAGCCCAAATCGCCTGGTGTTCGTAATAAAGAGCATTGTTCAGAATTTTTGCATCGTTTCGTTTCGCCCAGGAGTTGTTGTCCGAGCATCAGCTTTTTGGGCAATCAGCGGCAAACCTAACGCAGTCGCTATACCACCGACTGCCCCACTCACTATTAGCGCACGGCGAGAGGAATTTTTGCTTAAAGGGCTTTGATAGTTCATGAGTAAGTGTCTCCTAAAGATATGACTGTTTGTTTGATGCGGATATGAAAATCAGAGAATAGCCAGGGCATGAATAACCTTGGCTGCAAGTACTGCCTTTGGATGAAAAGAGTTTTTCCCAACGAATAGTTCTAATGTGTCTTGACTAAATGTTCACTTTCCAAGTCAATGACTGCTCATTTGTAACTCATTTTGGCAATGGTGTCATCAATTACACTAAAATGGGATAAATACTCTTTTTTTATTTTTAACGAAACGTACTGTAGTCATGTATTTAGTAAGATTATTCGCTTCGCTTTGAATAGCAAGCAAAGGCAAATTTGTATTATTTATACTCTCAAAATTTACTTACTGATGCACTGATGCCGGTCTGATTTTAAATTTATTTAATTTAATAAAACTTCAAATAGGTCTATTATCCTTTAAAATCTTTTGCATAGATTTAGGTAAGATATATGGCTGATATTGTTGATATTGCTATTACGGCTGAGTCTTTCAAAACACTGGTGGCGGCTGTACAAGCTGCTGGTTTAGTAGAAACATTAAAAAGTCCTGGTCCGTTCACTGTCTTTGCACCAAATGACGATGCTTTTGCCAAGTTACCAGCAGGAACTATCCAAACTCTATTACAGAATATTCCCCAGCTAACGCGGATTTTAAAGTATCATGTCGTTCCCGGAAAGCTCCTAAAGGCTGATTTTGCACAACTCGGTACGGTTAATTCTGTGGAAGGTTCACCCATTAAAATTGATTCTTCTGATGGTTTTGAAGTTAAAAATGCCACAGTTTTAGCAGCAGATATCGAAGCTGATAATGGGGTGATACACGTTATCGATACAGTGATTTTACCGGGTTAATTTAGCTAGGGTGGGTGTTTTCCACCCTACTTATCTAAAATCTTTATAATTAACTAACTATTGAGTAGTATCAAAACGCAACTCAATAGTTTAATTTATGTTATATTTGCAAAGTGATTACTCACTTATATGTTAATTTAGATTTTGTTATTTTAAAATAAATTAAATTCTTAAAAAGCTAACATCTATCCCAACAAATTAATGCTCGATTTTAACACCTTAGCTGAGTTATCTCGTGGCAACTGCATAAGTATTTGTGCATTTCTCGTACCAGCGAACTTGCTTATCACAATTTTAACGATGAGCCTAGTAGCGTTACGTCGCCCATCACATCAAGTGTGGCAATGTGCTGGAATTGCCAGCTTTTTCGCTTCTGTAATGATACTACACGTATATACTTGGTTCATGATTGGCGTGGTGATGGCTCCTACTTATATCTTGCTGTGGCTAGCAATCACCTGTTTAGTTACTAATTTCGCAGCGATTCTTTTTCAAAGACGCTACACTAATAGCCCTAGTCTTTCCAACTGAAGTCTATCGGGCATCTATTGGTGAGATTTTCAGAAAATCATCAGCGTATTTATGAACCCCCAGCGAATTAGGATTCTACAAAGTCTTGCAGTCTGAGACGTTGGGTTTTTAGTGGGAGACTCATTTGGGAAATTCTGCACGTAACTGATTGACAACCCGATCTAATCCTACGGAATGGGCGGCTTTGAACAATAAACGATCGCCTGCTTGGACAAATGTCTTCAACCTAGCCACCAAATCAGCATGAGTTGCAAAGCACTCCGATGGAATACCTTCGGCACTAAGAGCGATCACTTCGGCATCTTGTCCATCTACCAAAACTAACAAGCCGTCTAAATTCAACTTTCGCACTGTTTCTCCCACTCGCTGGTGCAACTGCTGCGATCGCTCTCCCAATTCTTTCATTGCACCCAATACGGCAATCTTCCGCTTTCCGGGTGTGTCTGCCAATAATTGCAACGCTGCGATCATAGCTTCTGGTGCAGCATTATAAGTCTCATCTAAGAGTACCACATCATTGGGTAAGGTAAATCGTTGCGATCGCCCTGTGGGCATATTCACCACCAAACCTGCTTTCAGGCTTGCCCAATCAATCCCCAACACTTTTGCCACCCCTAAAGCTGCCAAGAAATTAGTCGCATTGTGACGACCGGCTAGAGGCAGAGGCAGTTGGATTCCTGCGACTTCCACAGTCTCGTTATCAATTAATTGCCCTTGGATATCCCCACCAGAAAAGCCGTAAGTCAAAACTTCTCCGTGCCAAACTGAAGCCGCCGTGGCCATTAATAGGGGATTATCGTGGTTGAGAATTGCCACACCATCAGCAGACATTTCGACTAACAACTCACATTTTGCCTGAGCGATCGCTTCTTCGCAACCCAGTAACTCAATATGCGCCGTCCCCACATTGGTAATTACTCCGATTGTTGGACGCGCTATTTGTGTCAGTTCGGCAATTTGTCCCCTAGCGCGCATCGCCATTTCAATCACGGCGTAGTCATCTTCTGCCCGAAGTTCTAGGAGAGTTTTCGGGACACCAATTTCGTTGTTGTAATTTCCATAAGTTTTGTGAACTCGTCCCTTGGTTGCCAAAACTGCGGCGATCAATTCTTTGGTTGTAGTTTTACCCACGGAACCTGTGACGCCAATTACCGGAATTTTAAAGCGATCGCGCCACCATCTGCCAATTTGTTGATATGCCTTGAGGGTGTCTTTTACCTGTAATATCGGAAATCCAGGATTTTCGTATTCAAAATCCACAATTGCAACTATTGCACCCTTTGCGATCGCAGTTGGCACAAATTCATGTCCATCAAACTTATCGCCTCGCAAAGCTACAAATACTTCACCCGGCTTCAGGGTACGGCTATCTGTTTGTATACCGCTACTTACTTGTGTTAAAGCAGTTTCAGATAAGTTTACAGTTTGAGCCAAAAGAACTTCAACCAGTTGGGTCAGGGTGGCAGAACAACGCATAAGTAATTCACAATTTAAAAATAAAATCGGATTATGACACAATACTGCATTGAACTACAAGATTTGCGACTTCTTGAAAAAGTCGGGAATCTCAGCCTAGTCAGAATAACATCAAAAATAGTGCCAAAGGAGTTAGGCTTCTTTGGCACGCTTTGTTTATAAGCTATTTATATAGTTTAATTAGGTATATCTTCTATCGCCCTATCCTCGGTTTTTAATCAAGGTTACTTGCACAATTTGTGTTGCTATCTCATTAGAAACACCTAATGCTTGATATAAATCATTTAAGAAGTTTTTTTCTTCTTCAGGTACAATGCCTTCAGCTAGGACTAAATCGGTGGCTACTGCAAAAGCTGCTTCTCGCAAATCTTGAGATAGAGAATCTTTTGCTGCATCAAATAAAGCATTAAAATCATCACCCTGGAAAATGCCCAAGATTTTGTTAAACAGTCTGTTCATCATTTCATCGGGATAACTTTCAAAAAGTTTCATCCGAGACAGCACAGAAGTGATAGAATTTGCTTGCTCAACAGAAAGATAACCGTCTGAGGCTGTTGCCATCAAGATAATGACAGCAAAAGCTTCCTCTGGATTGAGTGCTGCTTGGGTTTGGCTTTCAGTGCCCAACACAGCGTCGAATAGACCCATTGTAGTAACTCCTTGCTTAGGGTCTCAATAGCGCTACAGTTACCTGTGTGTTTGGTGGATTTCCAGGTAAGGCTGCAACGCTGTGAGACTTTCATGCTTTAGTGTTCCCAGGATTTCGTCACGGCGAACACTCGCACCCAATGGTTTTTGGCAATAACGACATTGCCATCTGCAAACTTAGCGTTCTCCTGTCTTTTCTATTGTTTCAATTACCGCCAAACCTATACTAGAAGCTGCTATTAACAGTACTCCTGATATCAAATAGGCGTTGGTCAACATTCTTAGGGCTTCATCGAAAAAAATATAGGTGGTCATTGCTTCACCTTTTGAATTTTGTGCTGCTAGTACTTTTTATTTCTCCACACCCCGATAGGTGAATTTCGCTGAGAAACTGCTAGCAATTGCATCTTAACAAAACTTTAGCTCTTTCAGAACCCCACTCAAACTTTTTCTTTCTGAAGATTTGATAAACTTTACAAAAAAGAGCATTGGACATTGCGTATTGCATCCAAACTAAAATCGCTATAGATACTAAGGCATTGTATCCAGACGCGATGCCTGGGGCGGGCTATACCTACGTAAATCTGGTAGTATTTAACTTTTTGAACGGATAAAAATCTTTGTTTGAATTAGGAATCAGAGATGAGGAATTAGGGTTCAAATAATCCTTTCCCAGTCCTCAATCCCCAACTTGCTGTGGTAAAGATAGGGAATCCTGGCGCTACCAGTTAAAATACGGTAAGCCTGCCAAATTACCGTTGATTAATCCTACACAAGGCGCAACTAGTATTATTACTATTTTGTATAATTGGACTCAATTAAAAACTCTTACGTAAAAGTAAAAGTAATAGTTCACTGTTTATCAGATACTTTCACTATGAACAAATTTAATTTTTTGTTAAATGTACGAAAATATTGGCAATATTTTGTTACATGGATGATTAGTGGTTCTGACCTCCAAGTTTGGCCAGAATCAGACCGGTGTGGTAACATTTCTTGTTGGCACGCCTACGATCCAATCACAGGACGCTCTGCTTGTTTTGGCTCTGAAGAAGAAATGCGAATTTGGATTGACAAGTGTTATTACAGATAAAATCTTTTGCTAATCAATATGGCAAATAGACATTTCGGAACAATCGGTGATATATGGAAACATTTGCCACTAGCAGAAATTCTGAGAGTTGAAAAGCCGTTTTCGTACTGGGAATCTCATGCTGGTTCTGCGTTGTACACCCTCACACATTCTATTCAGAGGGATTATGGAGTGTTTTACTTCATAGACAATACAACCCAATCTCCAATGCTTGAAGCGTCAGCATACAAGCATATTCTTAACACCTACCAACAAGAGGGACAATTATCTACATATCCAGGTTCACCGTTGATTGCATTAAAAGTGCTGCATAAAAACAAATCTAAGTTTTTGTTTTGCGACATAGATAATGAAAGCTTGAAGAATATTCAAGAAACATCGGATGCTGAAGGGATATCAAAAGTTGTTGAGGTGATTCACGCAGACGGCATTAGTACATTAGCAGAAAAAGCAGCAAAGTTGTCAGCAGAAAATGCTTTAACTACATTTGTACATATTGATCCTTTTCGTCCATTTACGCGGTCTGCTAACGGACTGCATTCGATAGACTTATTTAGCAAATTGAGTCAGCAAGGTTTAAAAGTCTTGTATTGGTCTGGTTATGATTCTTATCAATACAGAGACACTTTGATCAATGAAATAAAGTTGTCTTTGGCAAAATATAAAGTAAGTTTGATAGAAAGACGAATTTGGTGCGGTGACGTAAGTTTAGCTGCAATAGATGACCCACTCTTCGATGAACATCCAGGAGTGTTAGGGTGTGGAATTGTTGCCAGTAATCTCAGCGAAGTTTCAGTTAAAAATTGTCAGCGACTTGGAAAAGAGTTAGTTGGTATATATGAAAATGCGCTTTTTCCGAGTGGCAGTAGTGGAGCTTTACGGTATCAAGCTATTTGGGATTAATTTTTTCTAATAGCTCCTGCTGTTTGTTTCAGATCCTCTAAAAACGATTCTTATACAAGCAAAATGAGTGGATAATCATGATATAAACCACAACTATCCACTCAAAGTTTACTAAATCCGGGTTACTAGAAAAAATCAATTAGATTATTGGAACTTGGGAAAGTTCAAACCAATTAACGTGACTCAGTTCCCTGATTGGGGCTACCTGCGATACCATCTTCTCCTGGTGCTTCTGGTTTAGCAGTGGTTTTAGCATCACTCTTTTCAGCATCGCCAGTTTTACGGATATTTTCGTCGATGGGGGTTTGGTAGCCACCAGAAGCGGCAGGTGTCGTTTCTTGATTATTAGGTTTTTGTTTTTGTTCTTCAGCCATGACTAATATTCCTAATCATCTATTGTTGGTATTATCTTAATAAAATTCGGGTGTGACTACATCTATCCAGAATCTAGTTATGGCTGATTCGCCCCTCTATCGGAAGTATTGTTTAGTAGTATTCAACTCATGAGCCAGAATCTATCGTTACCATCTGGGTGTATCCTTCGCAAAGCAACCTCTGCGGATAAGTGGTCGATTCGATTGCTGGTGTTCTCAGCGAAACTCGATCCAACCCAATTAAATTGGCAGCAATTTTGGGTAATTGAATGCGATGCCTACGGGGGGCAAAGCCTACGCAATCTGGTAGCTTGTGGACAGCTACGTAATTTCTCAGGCGCACAAGAACTTGGTAGTTTGGTCGTTGTATCAGCTTGGAGAGGTCGCGGTTTGGCTACTTTGCTAATGCAGCAATTAATTAATACAGCAACACAACCACTTTATCTTGAATGTTTAGGTGAGCGACTGGCGCAGTTTTACAGTCGCTTTGACTTTGTGCCAATATCTTTTGAAGACTTACCACAATTTCCCAAGACAATAGGCTTGTCTACGCTCAAAGGGAAATTTAGATTCTCGCAATTAGCTAAAAGCCTGCTCAGAGTTCCTGTGGTGTTTATGGAATATCGAGGTCAGAGTAATTCGTAATTAAGATGTGCAGAACAAGGCTGGATACAAGCTGTTTCTAACTCTTTACTCTCCCCTATTCCCTATTTTCAAATCGGAGGTTTAGCAAAAATCGTTAGTAAGACTGGCCCTAGTAAATAGTGGTGATTCAAACACAATAGCCCAGCAGAGGAGCCAAGAAGTTGACGTTGATTAGGGCTGTAGAGTCTAATTCCACGGGGAGAGACTGGCAATAATTGAGGTTCTGTCTCTTTTTTAGAAGTAATGTCAACTAAATAAAAGCGTCCACCGGGAGAAAGTACCCGTGCTATCTCACTAACCACCTGTTTAGGTTCCAAATAGTGCAAGAAGCTGATAGTGCTGAAAACGGCATCAAATTGACCATCAGCAAAGGGAAGAGACTCAGCTTTGCCCTCAATATAAATTAAACGTGGACGGTGGTGGTTGCTCTGTCTTGCTACTCGCAACATATTAGCAGATAAATCCAATCCGGTGCCTTGCAGGTCGGGAAACTGAGTAGCAAGGCGCTCAAGTAAGCGTCCAGTACCACAGCCGATATCAAGTACATTTGCTGGCTCTGGTAAATCGACGTACTCCAGCAACCGTTTGTGAACGGCTCGATAAAACACTGAAGGAAAGAACCAGTCGTAACTTGGTGCCCAGGCGTCAAAAAGTAGCTTTTTATTACTGAAAAAGTTATAAGTCATCAGTTTTCGCAGCTTCCCTGAAGCTTGATGCTTTTTTAAGGTAAGTTTTGCTGCGCCTCCAAGAAGTTGGTTAACAACACAAGTTAACTATAGCGGTTCTGAATTGGTTGTAATAGCTCAGTTGGTTTTATACCAAGCTTCTGCATCCACAGAGCTTTAGCAAAGCTCGCCACAGGTATCGCTCTTGTTTCTGGCGCTGGCATATTTCGATCTCACTTGTAGTCTGGATTACCGACTCGTGGATTTCCCATTGCTTTGTTGTAAAGGATGCACTTATTGACAACATTACCTTTTTATGAGGTTATCACTAATAGCTGGAGACTGGAAATAAGAGTTTCAGGGGTGTGCTTAAATGTGGGAAAACTACGCACATCATGGCCTCTTGTATTTCACAGAATTAAAAATAGCGATAATTGTCCGCTAAGGCACATTTATTAATTTACATCTGGGCATAAAATCATTATTTGTTTACATCATCCGGAGGATTACAAATTTATTTTGTAGTTATATATATTCCGATCGCACTAGGTCACGCTTACAAATGAATCGGGTTGCTCGCCGTGGTGTTTCTTACTTACTGTGTTTGGGATTAGCAATCACTTTAACAGTTTTTTCACTCTCTTCACTGCCAGTTTATTCGCAAAAAATAAGTCCTTTAACTACAGAAATTCGCGGCGTTTGGCTCACTAATGTTGCTAGTGGTGTACTATTTGTCCCTTGGGGTATTAACCGCGCTTTAAATCAATTATCGGCTCTCAATTTTAATACAATTTATCCTGTAGTTTGGAACCGAGGACATACTTTTTATAAAAGTCCTATAGCCAAAATGACTACAGGCTCGGATACTCAACCTTTGCTCAACTTCATGCATGGTGGACAGGATGTTTTAGCAAAGATAGTGACACTTGCTAAAAATAAAAATTTGAGAGTCATTCCCTGGTTTGAATACGGATTCATGACGCCGCATTATTCACAATTAGCAAGGCGTTATCCCGATTGGTTGACAATTGGGAAAGAAGGTATAAATTCTATCCAAGATGCCCCACCGGAAGAAATCGAGAATGGTTTGGTGAATAAACAGGCTTGGTTAAATCCTTTACATCCACAAGTGCAAGAGTTTATCCAAGGGCTAATTTTAGAAGTAGTCAGGGATTACGATGTAGATGGTATTCAGCTTGACGACCATTTTGGGATGCCGGTACAGTTTGGCTACGATCGCTTCACTATTCAACTCTACCAGCAAGAACATCAAGGCAAAAGTCCCCCTGGTGATCCTTTTAACCCAGAATGGATGCGTTGGCGAGCAGACAAAATTACTGATTTTATGGCGGAAATCTATCAAGCTGTCAAGGCGGTTAAACCCAAAGTCAAAATATCTTTGTCTCCTAACTATCAAGCTTTCGCCTACAAATACTATTTGCAAGACTGGGAAAGTTGGGTAAAAAAAGGTTTAGTTAATGAGTTAATTTTGCAGGTATATCGAAATGATAAAAACTCTTTTATCGCTCAACTGGAACAACCATCTGTGAAATTGGCTCAAAGTTTAATTCCTGTAGGTATTGGTATATCGACGGGAACGATGGCTAATCCTGTGAAAATGGTACAAGTTAAACAACAGGTTCAGCTAGTGCGCGATCGCCATTTTGATGGTATCTCCTTTTTCTACTGGGAGAGTCTGTGGGGTTACATCGCACCTGAATCACCCCAACAGCGACGCAAAGCTTTTTTTGAGATGTTTCATACTAAAACTGTCAGACTATTACAACCAAAGAAACTTTGATGCCATTCGCGCTTGAAAATACTAGATTTCGCTTTACATTGCTGTGGACTTTAGCTACTTTTAGCGGTTTTTTATTAAGTTTATTCTTAATTGAAGTCGGCGAAAAGCCAGATGTTGGGGTAATAGAAGCAGCTATCGGCGGATTTGCGATCGCACTTCCTCAAGGTTGTCTTCTCAAAGAACCTATATTTTGCATTAGGTGGATTTTGTCAAGTCTTTTGGGTTGGAGTATCATCACCGCGATCGGTATTGGTGCCGTGGGTTGGATTGTACCTAGCACTCAGATTCTTCCCCTGAGAATCCTGTCTGGGGCGGTTTATGGTGGACTTGGCGGCTTGGGAATTGGATTGGCACAATGGTTGGCAATTCCCCAGCCGATGGCGTGGCGATGGATATTTGTCTCTTCAGCAAGTTGGGCTGTTGCTGTCCCCGTGGGTTCTGCTGTCGGGATGATTTTGCACCGCTTAACGCAGTTATTCTTAGGCGAAGTCATGGGATTAGCCATCACTTGGCTGCTAGTTGGTATCCTCACAGGAATCAATGCTCACAAATTGCGATCGTGAGTTTTCATTGGCTTGTTCACGCCGATATGATAACGTGTGTACATGAACATTTATTGAAAATATAGCCTTTCTTCATGTCAATTATAGATACAATATGGGATTTACTTATACATCTATGGTTGAAAACACTCGCGGTAAAAGGGGAGATCCAAGCTATAAATTAATCTCTGGTTACGTACCAAAAGAACTTGCTTTATTATTCAAAAATATTTTTGTCGCCACCGAAACAGACCAAAGTCACATTGCTTCTCTAACGAGACGCGATGTGAACGCTCCGAATTCAAAATTCAAAATTCAAAATTAATAATCCCCATAAATAAATTTAGTTGCTCTGTATCATGAGTCTGTTTCGGTCAAGCTCTGGAAGAAATGATTAGAAAATGGACTAAAGAAAAGCAATCAATACTTGATCATATGCAGAATATCTAAATACAAATGAGGATAAAGAAAAAGGAGAAACTACACCATGAGCAACGCACAACGACTTGACAATGTGGAAAATGATTTAGAAACAGTTAAACAGTTGTTGGTATCAACAACCAGCTATGCAGAATCAGCTGACAAAAGGATTGACCGACTAGTTGAACGTCAAGACTTAACCCAAAGACAGCTTGATGGTCTAGCCGTAACTGTTCAAGTTATGGGTGAAAAAATTGACAGAGTTGTGGAGAAGATTGACAGATTTGTGGAGAAGACTGACAGATTTGTGGACAAGACTGACGATTTTATCGATACAACTAAAGCGCGGAACGCCGTACTAGATGGGGTAATACTTGAATTACGAGAGGGACAAATGTCCACTAATGCTGCTGTGGAAAGGTTTGATAGAATCTTAGAACAATTGCTCAAGCGAAACGAATAGTAAGCAACCTATAGACAAACCACGCAATCGTCTTGGACTGAGGATGGAATTAAGTATCCTTCGGATCTTCTATTATATCTTCCTATTCCCCACCCTCACACAATAACTTTATTAAGAATTGTAAATTTAATTGATGTATATTCATGCTTGTACTGAGATATATGCAAGAATATTAAGAAATTGTTAAAAATAAATTTCAGTAACTTTGCCCTAACCTGCAAATGTATGATACTGTTGTTGAATTAATAGGGGGTCTAACCCATCAGCCCTAATTCATCTGAAATTTCTTTAATTTCAGTGCCTTTCAACGCACTTTAGCTATTAGCCCGCAATTTATTGCAGGGCGGGAAAGCAACGCAAAAACGAGGTTTTAGGGGTGGGGGGTTTAACAAGAGAGTGAATTGACCAACAGTATCATGTATTTTCGCCTTCAAAAAGCAGGATTTGTTAAGCTGACTCCTACTTAGCTTTCCTAGATTTCTGATCAGAAGTAGAGAAAGATCCAAATTTCCATGAGCAACAGCTGACAAGACTTTGCTATAGGCGCTAAAGTGCATCGAGTGCAAGCGTAACGACAAGAGAGCGCCTAGAAGAGTCAGAGTAATACCAGACAGGGACTCTCGCATGAATATAAATCCAGTGGAATCAACTATAGAGTTGACAAAATTATCACCTCGTCAGATTCTCTTTGGCAAAGAAGTAGATGATAAAAGCAGTAGCGAACAGTTTCTACTGAGCATGTACGATTCTGTGCAGGCATCAATATTTGTAGTGGATGTGCTGGAGGACGGAGACTTTCGGTATGTGGCATTAAATCCCACTCATGAGCGGTGGATAGGCATTCGCTCAGACGATCTCCGGGGCAAAAAACCAGAGGATATTCTCTCTCCCATCGATGCTGCGAAAGTGCGTCAGCATTATTTTGACTGCGTGCTATTTGGCAAAACTATTTCTTACGAACAATGTTTGCAATTCCAGGGGATTCCTACTTGGTGGAGTACGACTCTTACCCCACTCAGGGATGCTAACTCTCGGATTTATCGACTGATTGGTACTAGTAGCAATATCACGCCTGTGAAGCAAGCAGAACAAGCAGTTGGCCTCCAGGTTGAACGAGAGCAACTCTTAGAAGCGATCGCCCGACGGATTCACCAATCTGTAGAATTAAAGACAATTATCCAGAAGTCCACAAAAGAACTGCGGCAGTTTTTGAATTGCGATCGGGTACTAATTTATCGCTTCCAGGCTGATGGCAGTGGACTAATCATTGCCGAATCAACTGTAACTGCCAGCGATCGACTATTGGGAAAAAAGATCACCGATCCCTGCTTCAGTCGCAAACATCGAGAACACTACGGACGAGGTTGCATTCAAGTTGTCGAGGATATTTATGCAGCAGGGTTGCATTCTTGCTATATAGATTTCCTAGCATCTTTGCAGGTGAGAGCCAATCTAGTCGTGCCGATTTTCCCAGAGCAAGATATGTGGGGACTCTTGATTGCCCAGCATTGCCACGAACCGCGTCAATGGCAGCAAACAGAAACCGATTTGCTCAAGCAGTTGGCAACTCAAATCGGTATTGCTGTTGGGCAGGCAGAACTTCATCAGCAGATCAAGAATCTCAAAGCCAAGAGGGAGTTGCAAAAACAGAAGCACATCAATCAGTTGCAGCAGGTACGAAACTTTCAAGCCTTGGTGCGACGCATGACAGAACAAATCCGCGACAGTCTGGATGAGACTCAGGTGTTGCAGACTGTTACCCAGGAATTAGTACAGTTACTGAACCTTGATCGTTGCCAAATCGAACTCTATAGCATCTGCCAAACCCTGGTTACGATTACCTACGAATGCAGCACGAACCTACCCCAGTGTCAAGGATTGACCAGACAGATTGCAGACCGTCTGGAAGTCTATCAGCCCCTGTTGCAAAAACAACCATTGCAATTTTTGGAAATTCTGCCGGGATGGCAACCAAAATTGTTGGTTATGTCCCAGATGGCTTGTCCAATTTTTGATCCTCAAGGGATTTTGGGAAATATTTGGTTGATAAGACCATCACAAGATGCATTTGATGAATTTGAAATCGAGCTAGTGCAGCAAGTTGCAAATGAATGTGCGATCGCTATTCGTCAAGCCCAGCTTTATAAACAAACCCAGGCACAGGTAAAAGAACTGGAAAAAGGCGATCGGCTCAAAAACCAATTTCTCAGAACCCTCTCCCAGGAACTGCGGACACCAATAACTAGCATCAGCCTCGCAGTCCAAACTCTCGAAAGTGTTCTCACACCAGTAGAAATATCAAGTATAGAAATAGTTCCGCAACTATTGCAGATTCTGCATAACGAGTGTGGACGAGAAAACAAGTTAATTAACGACTTACTCACACTCACATATCTCGAAGCCGAACCCGATCCCCCAACTTTGATTGCCATTGACTTACAAAGCTGGCTTTACCCCATTGTCGAGTCTTTTCGAGACCTCACCAGCTGTCAGCGACAACACTTAAACTTGATCGTTGCTCGTGCGTTGCCGCCTTTAGAGACAGATATCACCGATTTGGAGCGGATTATCACGGAATTGCTCAACCATGCCTGCAAATACACCCCAGCAGGCGAATACATCACAGTCTCTGCTCATCTAACAGGGGATGCAGTAGAGCTTAATATTACTAATTCGGGAATAGAGATTACCAGCAATGAACTCTCACGGATTTTTGAGCCTTTCTATCACCTTTCCAAACATGATCTTTGGAAACATAGCGGTACTGGACTGGAATTGGCATTAGTGCAGAAAATGGTCAGACATTTAGGTGGCTCAATTTATGTAAAGAGTGCAACTGGTCAAACCACTTTCACCGTCAAATTCCCCCTTTAATTTCTTTTTTGGGCGCGGCACTAGCAAATCTGTCAGAAGTTTGCTATGATGGTTATTCGTGTGGGTGACTAGCTCAACGGTAGAGCAGTAGACTCTTAATCTATTGGTTGCGGGTTCAAATCCCTCGTCACCCACTTTTTCCAGCATCCAGATTTTCTCTCAAGGGATAAACCCAATTTACCCTATGAAAGGAGATGAGGGTGGATAGCTGGAATACAAAAAAATTATAATTACTAATTCTTAATATAAGTTCGCATTATAGGTTATATATCAACATATCTCTGATAATTCCTAAGAACTTACTAGACAATGGATTTGAGTTATTTTTGCAATAGTTTCAGCTTTTTAATAGTATGATTTAGATGGCGTGTACTAAGCCCTATCGCCAATAGTTTTAAAACCTAAAAAATTTATATTAATCTTGATTGTTTAAAAATTTTGTGTATAAAGAATACTTCGATTTCATAGTAGTGCTGCTTCTGCGTTAATACGCCATAACTTATATTAAGTTATACACTTTGGTATGTAAAAACTATAGAGCTTGCATACTCTAGTACTTTGTCCAGCTAGTTTTGAGGGTTTGTAGTAAGTACTAAAATGCTTAGAAAATAAGGATATATAAGCCAAAGTCAAATGTTGTTGACGCTGACGCTACCAAGCATGATTCTAGCTTGATAGATAACAGTGTGGAACTGCTGAGAGAGTGTCTAGCTGACGGGACTCTAAGCTCGGATATGATAGGTAAAGAAGCTACGGGTATGGATGGGGAGTCGCTGACGTTCATCCTCCCACTTGACTTTTTTCACTGTCTCTGATACTAACTAAATATCCACTATACTTAGTCTCTATACAAGCCAATATGTTTGAGAAACCTAGAGAATAATTACTGTTTTGAAATATTGCCAATACTACTAGCTTCCAAATGGTAAAAAAGAGTAATCAATCTGTCCCTTCTATTTTCTTCAAACAAGACATCATTAATACCTGCCCACAAGCAACTAGGGAGATGTCCTCTTAGTGCAATGTCAATGTCAAGAAAATAATGAAAATAGTCTGAATTCCGCCACAAGTAGTTATTATCCTTATTAAGGGTTCTCCATCCTACTGATACTCCAAATTTATCTCGTATTTCACCATTAAATTCTTTAGTTCCACCTAAACTTTGATAAATTTCTTTTTGTACAGAGAATCCAAATTTTCCTTCACTGTAATTTAGCCAAAGCTTATCAAGTGTATTTAAATCTATGGCTGGTATTTTAACAATTCGTTCGTTATTCAATTCTGTATATGCTCTAGCATCCTTCACGATTATATTAAGTCTTTTATCATGATTAGTAACTGCCAAACACATGAGTTTTGCTGTTTCTATATCAGCTTCTCTCCATTTATTCTCTGCTAATAGTTTTTTCAAATTACTATAATCTAGTCCCACAGACGATTCCATCAGCCCTATAAATCTTTCATCATTTCTCAGACTATCAAAGCTCGGACTAACTCTTATTACTTCTTGGGAATCTTCTGGGTTTAATGTTATCGCTTCTTTGAGATTTTCTAGAGCAAGTTCTGAATCTCCCATCCATATCATACAGGCAGCTTTCTGTATAAAACACAGATATATATCAGGACTAGAAGAATAAATTGAAATAGCTGTATCACAAACTTTAATTGCTTCTTGGTATTCCTTTAATTTATAGAGAGAAAAACCTTTTGAATACAATATATTAAAAGTATTACAACCTTGAGAAATAGCATTATCACATAATAAAAGGGCAGTTTCATATTGTTTTAGATGATATTCTAAAACCATTATTTTATTTTCTAAAGCAATAGTAAATTTATTATTAATTTTAATAGCTTCATCATACGTATCAATAGCTTCTTCATGCTTACCTAATAACACCAAAGCCCAGCCTTTATTGCACCAAGCTCCGTAATAATGGGGATTTAAGCTGACAGCTTTATCGTAGCAATGAATAGCTTCTATAAGATTTTTAATTTTTCTACTCTCTATTCCTTGTCTATTAAGTTCTTCAGATTGTACAAAATCTTGATATTTAATAAGATGTATTTTGTATAAATTATTAATTAAGTTAGAAATTTCCTCATAACAATTCCGTATCAAAATATTAAATTCTTCATTTAGTCTATTTCTAGCTGTATCATATTTATTAAGAATTTCTTCCATATTCTTTTCTTCTTTCTTACCTGCAAGCCACCCTCCAACTGCACCACCAATTACACCCCCTAATCCCGGTACAATAAAATTACCAATTACACTTCCTACAATCACTTCTGTATATTTAATTCTTCCTGTAAGACCATCTACGGCTGCTTCTACGGTTCCTTTAAAGAAGGCTTTTAACTCGTTTGTTTCTTCAGGAAAATCAAAATTTAAAACTTCCTGTATAGATTTATCCATCTGCTTAATTGCATTTTTTAGACTAGAAAACCTATAATTGCAAATATCATAAAATATTGTTTCTACTTGGTTTTTATCTAAAGTAAGATAGAAGTTATCTTCTAATGTTTTTACAATTTGCTTTTCTATTTGCCTTATGGATAGCTTGATATCCTCTTCTAGAGTAGAAATATTAAAGGCGTTTACTATTTGATGAATTTTATTTTCTTCTTCTTCAGCTTTCAACCTAACTGATAGAGGTTCATATATTCTAGTTTTTAAAAATTCATAATATAGATAGTTTGACAACTTGACAGAATCTATATTTTCAATTTGACTGAGGCTTACATTTATCATATCTTTAACTTCAGTCTTGTTAATTGAGACTAAAGCTAAAGATTCTACTATTTTTCCTGAGTTATTAGTTAGTAAATTATAGTTAATTTCTTGATGCCATCCTGGAAAATCTTCATGAGTTTGTTTACCATAGACTATTAATTTATTGATAGATTCGATAGTTAATTTTTCCAATTCATTAATTAGTATTGGGACTATTAATTGTTGATTTATAGCTTCTTGTGCTTCCAGCATTACTCGCAAGCAATTATCTTTAAAATTTATTTTGGCTATAATGCCTTGAGCTTTTAAGCACTGATTTATCAAAATAGTTATTGATTGAATATCACCAGATTTAGCCATTCTCAATAGTTCTTGTTCTGGCGGTTCTACTAAATCGAATAACTCATGCCAATCAAAAAATACTTCTCCAGGTCGTTTTCCATAAATTTGAACACTTTTTATTGAAGCAGCGCCTAAACTGATAAAAGACCTACGAAAATACTCAACTATGCTTGCTTTTTCCGGTAATTCAACTGACTCTATAAGAATACGCAAGCATTCATCTTTTAAATCAACTTGAGCAATGATACCTTTAGGATCTAGTTGTTTGTTTATTATAGTTGCAATAGCTTTTGGATTTCCTTGTTTAGCAAGTTTGAGTATATTAGGTTCTGGTTTCGACATAAACACCTGCTTTTTTAATGAGATTTTGCCTTACATCTTATCTTTCCCAGTTGCAATCGTTAAATAACACATGGAAAGTAGAAATTAGACATTTTCTGTATACTTAAAAACCCATCGGGCACAATCGGCGGTAGTTCAGGATCGTAATATATCCCCATATCAACCCCAAAAAACCAATCCATGCGGGTTGTCCATAACCAAGCTAGGATGGCTTTGAGCAAACTGGGAATTAAATCTTGTAGTTCATTGTCCACAGGTGTATAGTCCGAATCAGGCAGATCCTCGGCGGAAGGTAAGCAGTGCAATGGGTTGTAATTTAACATGGTGGGTGCGTAAGCGTAGCCCGTCGTAGACATCGCAGATTCATAATATTGATCATATCTATCCACCTCTGACTTTTTCTTGCGATAATTCCCAAGGGGGACGCGCTCTCCACTGGTTAGTAAAAGAGGGATAGATGACACTCAAGCGGTTGATTTTAATTTTTATACTGACACCTATAGCAGTTCTGTTGGCAGTTTTGGCTTTATTTAATAGTTGGCAAGAACCTCAGTTTCAAAGTCGCCTGGAACTATACCAAACCAATATTGCTCTACAAGCCCAAGCTTGGCAATCAGAAGATAGCAACGATGACAATCTCCAGGTGATTCGGGAAGCTATACTTGGTGAGCAACCTCTGGAAAGCGCTACAAAGCAGTATCAGGAGGCGCGTGAATCAGTTCAAGCTAATTTGGACAAAGTTAACAACAAACTCGCACAATTACGCTCTCAACCGGAAATAACTCTTACGCCTCCGAAACCTTTGCCTGATGTTCCTCCGACTACTAAAACCTCTAGACAGGGACAGCAACAGTTACAGCAGTCTTTCAAGCAACTGCAAAAATTACTGGCTGAGTTAGACTTGCGGCTGGGAATTTTACAAGCACAGCAAGGACAGACAGATACAGCCCTCAATACTTGGAGCGAATTACAACAACGCTCAGATATTAATCCAGAATTTGGGGAAACTGCTGGTGCATTGAGTGGACTGTGGAACAATCCCCTTCGTCTCCTCCCAAATGCCCAAGAGTTGATTCAAAAGAATTTAGAAGGTTGGTTTCGCTCTACTGCTTTGGTAAAGCTATATCAACTCCAGCAACGACAAGACGCTTTATTAGGCGTTAAAGCTGCACAACAAGAATCTGCTGCTCAAGCGGTGATCAAATTAGCGGTTATTGGGACTATTCCTACCTTGGCAGCTTTAATTGGTCTAATACTGCTGATTTTATTATTTGCTCAACGCTTGTTGAAAGGAAAAGCCTCGTTACTAGCTCAAAATGCTGATGTCCCTTGGTCAACACCTTGGGGTGGTGAAACAATTTTGCAGGTTTTTGTCGTCGGCTTTTTCTTCATGGGGCAAATTTTTGTACCCTTGGTGATATCGCTGCTACCCATCCCGCATCCCGTCGCTGATGTGCGACTTCAGGCGTTTTCTGTCTTGATTAGTTACTTACTGGTAGCATCGGGTGCGCTATTAGTGCTGTATTTCTCTCTCAAGCGCTTTTTTCCCCTACCAGAATTTTGGTTTCGCTTCCGTTTTCAAGATAATTGGTTTTTGTGGGGACTGGGGGGTTATTGCACGGCTTTACCGATAGTTGTGGTGGTATCTTTGATTAATCAACAGCTATGGCAAGGACAGGGTGGTAGTAATCCCCTGTTGCAATTAGCACTGGAAAGCCAAGATGGTGTAGCACTTGGTATATTTTTCTCCACAGCAGCGATCGCAGCGCCATTTTTTGAAGAAATTCTATTTCGCGGTTTTTTGTTACCCTCTCTAACTCGTTACTTACCCGTGTCGGGAGCGATTTTTATAAGTAGTCTGTTGTTTGCGATCGCTCACCTCAGCTTGTCGGAAATTCTGCCACTGACCGCATTAGGCATTGTTTTGGGGGTAGTTTACACGCGATCGCGCAACCTCCTCGCTCCTATGCTCCTCCATAGTCTCTGGAATAGTGGTACGTTATTAAGTTTGTTCGTTTTAGGCAGCAATTAATACTAAAGTGCTACTGTTGCCCAAATCGGAAATATTTGCTTTTATCTCCATAAGTAGGAACAATTTACTAGTTAGAATTGGTTGTAAGCATAAATACTTGTTGAAAACCAAAGTAAGAAAATGGCAAAAGCAAATCAAAGAATGCTGTTAAGATGACAATTTATTCTCATTCGGGTGATTTGAGCCATTTTTGAGATATTAGAAGATGCCTCTTGGTCTTCTACATTCCCACTAACCACACAACTGGTCTCGTATATTGGTGCGATGGCGTTTCATGCCTGCTGGAAGCGATGTCTACGACGGGCTACGCCTACGTCAAAAAATCCGGAAATAATACTGATCGACTTGTAAAAAGTGGTGTATGTAGCAGTTTTTGCTGATTATTGAGGTTCATTTTTCTCAAGATAAATGTCTTACCTAAAAATCTGCAAAACTGCCGCACCAGAGTTTGCAATCATCAAATCCACCAAAAGTCATTAAGGAGCGCCAGATTTTCAGGCTATGCCGCAAGACATCTTAGCGTCCCCTCAAGAAGAGAAGCACGCTAATTTTGATTATTTGTCTTGGGGCTTACTTATACTGAAAAAGTTAAAAATCCATTGATTAAGTAAATGTGTTTACTTAGTTTTATTCCCAGAAAAAGTTTATTTTTATACCTTAGTTATCCAGGAGCAGCACTTATATGGCAAATTTCAACCCCACTCATCCAACCAAACAACTTCTAGCTGGTTACTGTGGCATTATCCTTGGAGGATTTGGGGTTCATAAGTTTATTCTAGGATACGCTTCAGAAGGCTTTATCATGTTGGTGATTTCTGTAGTTGGGGGTTCTTTCACCTACGGGCTTGCCTTGTTAATAATGCTACTTGTAGGTTTAGTTGAAGGCATGATCTACTTGAATAAGTCCCCTGAAGAATTCGTAAATACCTACTTTGTGAATAAGCAGGGCTGGTTCTAAGCTAAAACATATCTAATTTGCATATAAAGGAATAAGAATTAAATAACATACAATTTATGTCCCTGGCTGACCTCACCCTCAATCCCTCTCCTTTATAAGGAGAGGGATCGTGAGACAGGATGAAGTTTTGCATTTTATTTAATCCACGTTCCTAAAATTTTCTCAATATCTTGTGGGGTGGGCAGCGTTCGATGGTTCCTGAGCCTTGTCGTACCCCTCCCCTACGGGGTTCTTGCTACGCGTAGCGTCCCGCAGGGAAGGACTGAGCGCTCACGCCGAAGTCTTGCCCGCCCTGATTATGCAATTTTAATGCCGATTAGCTTAGTACTTTATCAACTTGACAGAATATCACCTATTATATTTATTTCTATTGATATGCTCATTATCAAACCTAAACAGCAACAGCTTACCTGGATGATGTTCCTCTTATTGGGCTTAGGATATTTCAGTGCTATGTCTCATTTGGAAATCAACTATTTCTTAAAAAGCCTGATTGTGATCATGCCAATACAGGTGGTAGCTATTATCTATGTGACTTATCTACGCTGGAGCCGTCAACCCCCTGTGGGGGAATTCAAAATTCAAAATGACGCTCGCGGACTCGCTAACGCTGCCCTAACAAAATTCAAAATTAAGAACCCTACAGATAAATCTGGGAACTTGGAACGTTAAATTGAGTGCAGTGATAGTCGTTGATGCTCAACGAAATAGGATAAATTAATAATTTAAATATGGTTGACATTGAGTCATAGTTCCATATTTCGCCTACGCTCAAATTAGAGACGCTTTTTGTCAGGCGTTGAATTTCTGTAGCGAATCTAAACACTTGCCATGCAACTTCTCCCGAAAACTAAGCTAGTCCCAGAACTTGACCCAATTCTAGAGAAAATTATTCTAGACGTTGGCGGCATGAAGTGTGCTGGGTGTGTGAACGCAGTAGAGCGAGAGCTAACCCAACATCCAGGAGTCAAAAGTGCCTGTGTCAACCTGGCGACAGAGGTAGCAGTCGTAGAGTCAGAAACTGGTGTGGTAGATGCAGATGCACTAGCACAGCGATTAACAGCCGTTGGATTCCCGACTCAACAGAGAAAAGCTAGTGGCACAGTAGCAGGCGAGATATCTACTTTACCAGACCCAGCAGAACGACAACGCCGAGAAATGCTCTCTTCACTCAGGCAGTTAGCGATCGCTGCGGTCTTGCTGATATTGTCGGGAAGTGGACATTTTGGTAATCTTGGTAGCTCAGTGTTGCCAGTACTAAATAACATCTGGTTTCACTGTGGACTAGCGACAGTGGCGCTATTAATTCCCGGTCGCCAGATTTTAGTAGATGGCTGGCTAGGCTGGCGGCGAAATGCGCCTAACATGAACACCCTGATTGGATTAGGAACGCTGACAGCCTACATTGCTAGTTTAGTCGCGCTGCTTTTTCCCAAAATGGGTTGGGAGTGCTTCTTTGACGAACCAGTAATGATGCTGGGGTTTATTCTTTTGGGAAGAACATTAGAGCAACAAGCTAGAGGTCGCGCCGCATCGGCATTTAGGAAATTGCTAGCACTCCAGCCACTCTTAGCGCGATTGATTGCCAACCCGGAGAAAGCAGGAGTGGGATCTTCTAGTGTAGAGATTCCTGCTGAACAGGTGCGTGTCGGTGAATGGTTACAAGTGCTACCAGGTGATAAAATCCCTGTCGATGGTGAAGTGATGGTTGGTCAAACAACGGTCGATGAGTCAATGCTGACTGGGGAAGCCGTACCAGTAATCAAGCAACCGGGAGATATGGTGACAGGGGGAACCCTAAATCAGTCAGGAGCGATCGCTATTCAGGCAACCCGTATTGGAAGTGATACAACTCTAGCTCAAATTGTCGCTTTAGTAGAAGCTGCCCAAACTCGGAAAGCCCCGGTACAGAAATTAGCAGATACAGTAGCTGGTTACTTTACCTACGGGGTGCTGACAGCATCTATATTAACATTTGTCTTTTGGTACTTTTTCGGCACTCACATCTGGACTGATATCACCATGTCTGATGGCATGGAAATGATTAGCCACGCTACAAACAACGCCCCCCACTCTCCCCTATTAATCAGTTTAAAACTAGCGATCGCAGTTATGGTAGTCGCCTGTCCCTGTGCTTTGGGACTTGCCACACCAACAGCTATTCTTGTGGGGACTGCTATGGGCGCAGAACGAGGTCTGTTAATCAAAGGCGGCGACGTTTTAGAAAAAGTACACCAGTTAGATACCGTAGTATTTGATAAAACTGGCACTCTGACCACAGGTAATCCCATCGTCACAGATTGCCTATTAATTTCAGACATGGGCAGTGGGGAATGGGGAGCAGGGAGTCAGGAACCCCACTCCCTACTCCCTACTCCCTACTCCCTAATACAACTAGCAGCAGCCGTAGAAAGCGGTACTCACCACCCCCTAGCAAAAGCGATTCAGCAAGAAGCACAACGGCAACAGTTATCTATTCCAGAGGCTGTGGACTTTCACACGGAACCAGGACTAGGTGTATCTGCTGTAGTAGATAGTACAGTTGTGCTGTTGGGTAACTGGGACTGGTTGAATTGGCACGGTATTGCCATTGGTGAAACTGCACAACAAGTAGCACAAGATTTAGCAACAGATGGTAAAACAGTCGTTTGCGTAGCAGTTGGCGGAACTTTAGCCGGACTAATTGCTGTTTCTGATACCCTCAGACCAGATGCCCAATCCACCGTAGACAAATTGCGTCAGATGGGCTTACGGGTAATGTTGCTCAGTGGCGATCGCCTAGAAGCAGCTAGCGCCATAGCCAAACAACTAGGATTAGATAGCACTGATGTGATCGCAGGTGTCCCCCCAGCCAAAAAAGCGGCTGCAATCCAGTCTCTACAACAAGCAGGGACAAAAGCAACTCCTGTACAGACGCGATTAATCGCGTCTCTACTCCCCACTCCCCATTACCCCTTATCCCCAGAGGGGACCCCACCTTCCCCACTCCCCACTCCCCAATCTGTAGTCGCAATGGTGGGAGATGGAATCAACGATGCTCCAGCTTTATCCCAAGCAGATATCGGAATTGCTTTACACTCCGGGACAGATGTGGCGATGGAAACTGCTGAAATTATCCTAATGCGCGATCGCTTAAACGATGTCGTCGAATCTATTCAGCTTAGTCGCGCCACCTTCAACAAAATCCGCCAAAATTTATTCTGGGCTTTTGCATATAATACAGTTGGCATTCCTTTAGCGGCTGGTGTTTTGTTCCCTAGTCTGGGTTTTGTCCTTAACCCATCTAGTGCTGCTGCATTAATGGCTTTTAGCTCTGTTAGCGTCGTTACAAACTCAATATTATTACGACGATTAGCTCATCACCCGTAGAAGACTCTTTTATCTGTCAAATTTGCCAGCACAAATCTTGGTTATTCCTATCTCAAGTTAAACTAACGCGATGTGCAACTTATTCTTGAAACCCCGCTTCCATTCTTCTCCCCCACAGTCCGAGAGGTTTTGATTCTTACTCCCCAACGCTAGTAGGGAAGCCATTGCGTTGGGCGGCGAGCCACTGTTGTTGCACCTGGCGTAAAGGGTTAGGGGTTAGGTTTGAGAGAAAGTTGCACACACGGCGTAAACTACAGCAGTTTTCATCTATTTAAACCACATCTGTCGTAGGGGCACAGCAATGCTGTGCCCTTACTGAGTGGTCTATTTACCTGAAAATAGCTGTAATATCATGTCCGCTTGATTGCTTATTAAACCCGAAGAACCCCACCCCGCCAAAGCTATGCTTTGTCTCCCCTCCCCGCAAGCAGGGAGGGGATTAAGGGGTGGGGTGCAGTGACTGGGGAAATCGTAACTAATTATGCGGACATGATATAAGTACAGCATTTCATTAATTCGTAGCAAATTAAATTTGGTAATACTCTGCAATGCCAATGCGTTTCCCTGCAATTAAAAACGCTACGCTTTTATGCAAAACTGTACTAAGTCCGCCCCGTCAGGTTTTAAGCAGCCCACAAAGCCTCTTGAGACACCTACCAAAACTATCATAGCTACTGGAGTAGAACGGCCATGTTCTACTCTTTCAAGGTATTATGCAATTTTAAAGCTTATTTAGATCAGCACCACAGACTTATGGTGCGCGAGAATGGCAAGATACGATACTAAACAAATATTGATTTATCACAGTTCCACCGATTTGTCAATGGCAGCAGAAACCAATGAAAACCATCTACTGATTATTGAAGACGATCAAGGTCGCAAAGAATTTTCTCTGGAGCACCCCGTCTACTCTATCGGTAGAGATCGCGAGTGTAATATCCGTTTGATGTCGCAGTTTGTCTCCCGCCGCCATGCCACATTAGTGAGATTGCCACGAGAGCATAATAGTCATAGCTATTATTACCGAATTGTAGATGGCGATGCTAAAGGTAAGCCTAGTTCCAACGGTTTGATGATTAATGGACGTAAAATACCAGCTCACGATCTAAAAAATGAAGATGAGATCGTTTTTGGACCTCAAGTACGTGCTATTTATTACCTTTTAAGAAACAATCAGCGTTTGGGACAAACGGATTCGAGTGAGTACGACATTACACTAATAAACCCCGGTATGGCCGAGGATTTAGAGGATGTGGGAGAGTGAATTATACAGCAGAATTCAGAATTCAGGAGCAAAGCCGGAGACGCTCCGCCGAGGCATCAGAATTCAGAATTAGAATAGGCTCTGTGCCTAGCTTTGAGGCTTAGATAGTGTATTTCACTAACTTGAAATCTGCTGTAACTAGCAATAGCAGTCTAAGAATCCCACGGCTTCAAGTCGTGGGAATGTGAATATAATCACTAAAGCTATTATCCTGCAAGACTTTCAATCAAATGCCAATGGCGGCTATTTTCAATAGCCTGCTTGATGAATTCAAACATTTGTCGGCAATAATTATCTAGTTGGAGTGGTAGTTCTTCATTTTTAATCACAATACTCATTCGGGTTTCTATTTCAGTAGATTTTGATTTATCAATCAGTACTTCTACTGTGACTAATTTAGGAAAAGGAACATTACCGGGAACCTCACGAGCGATAATGTACTCGGCCGTGTGGTATTGAATATCCAATTGAGATTCCTGTAGCAGTTCTACAAGTAACGGCAACAGATGGTCACTAGGAACAGAAACAATAAATGAACAGGTATAGCGAGCCATAATAGCCCCACGCCTTGCAACACTCCGTCCATCCTATAATACCGAAGCATCTAAACGGAAAGTCATTAGAAAAGCAAAGTTATTGAGTTTTGAGATCAGGGATTACAAGATATACAGTCACATCTGTTCTATCGACAACGAAAGTGCCGTAAGCTAAAAGTTTGATCAAAAACTTTACAATGAAAGTTTGGCTGAGATAGAAAATGAAAGTCGCAATTACTGGAGCAACAGGATTTGTCGGTAGTCGTTTGATACAACGACTCCACCAGGAAGGTCATAAAATAGTAGTATTAACTCGGAACACCACCTTTGCTGAAAAGGTTTTTCCATCTGAGGCTTACGCCAATCTAGAAATTATTGCTTATACACCTAATGCATCTGGTTCTTGGCAAAATGTCATCGCTAGTTGTGATGGTGTAGTTAATTTGGCAGGAGAACCCATTGGTGAAGGACGATGGACACCAGAACGGAAACAAGAAATCCTCAATAGCCGGAAGCTAGGTACACAAAAAATAGTTGAAGCAATAGCCAACGCTAACCCCAAAACGGCAGTCGCTACAACGGAGGGAACCCCCGCAACGCGCTGCCTCCCTAGCGTCTTAATTAACGCTTCGGCTATTGGCTACTACGGCACTAGTGAAACGGCTACCTTTGATGAAACAAGTCTATCTGGTAACGATTTTCTCGCCCAAGTCTGCCAAGCCTGGGAAGCAGAAGCGAAAAAGGTAAAAGATGCTGGTGTACGGTTGGTAATTCTGCGTTTTGGGATCGTTCTGGGCAATGGTGGTGCTTTAGGTAAAATGATTTCACCTTTCAAACTCTTCGCTGGTGGCCCCATTGGTACTGGCCGCCAGTGGTTCTCATGGATTCACGTAGACGATTTAGTTAACCTGATTCTGCAAGCTTTAACTAAACCGGAAATAGAAGGCGTATATAATGCCACTGCCCCTAATCCAGTTCGGATGGCAGATTTAAGCCAAACTTTGGGGCGAGTCATGAATCGCCCTTCTTGGTTGCCCGTTCCGGCTTTTGCGATCGAAGCTCTTTTAGGAGACGGGGCTATAGTAGTTTTAGAAGGTCAGCAAGTCATCCCGAAACGCACCGTGGAAACAGGCTTTGAGTACAAATATCCTAATTTACAATCAGCGCTAACACAAATTCTTAGTTAAAAGGGAGTGGGGAGTGGGGAGTGGGGAGTGGAGGAGATAAGGGGGATGAGGGAGACAAGGGAGAAATAAGCAATGCCCCATGCCCCATGCCCCATGCCCAATTCTTTGACTATTGACTAGAGAGAAATTTTCTTGAAACCCAACTGATAATACCACTGAGAATGGCACCGCCCATGAGGATGCCAATTGCTGGGTTAAACAAGGGTTGCCACAGTTTATGCCACAAATCCAAACCCAGGTTTACTCCCGCCGCATCTCCGATCGCAGCGATCGCTAACCAGCCAAAGCCAAACAAAACCAAAAAAACATCTGCGACTAAAACCATGTTTAGCCAATTTAACAATTTATCTTTCATGATTGGAATGGGGAGTGGGGAGTGGGGAGTGGGGAGTGGGGAATGGGGAATGGGGAATGGGGAGTTGGTATTAGCAAGAGACAAGAAAGAAGACTTATTCAATATATTTATCGTTGTCCCCCCCCACTCCCTACTCCCTAACTCCCTACTCCCCATTCTCTACTCTTCAAACAGCCAATTTTTGACTTTTGTCAAACTCTGCCAATCTGGTTTTCTAGTTAAACCGTCTTGAATACTATTTTTAATTTCATCACTCCATTCTTCATTGACAAACATTAACTGTTGTGCTACATCGATGTGTTCGCGCAAACCTTTTTGACCTGTTTCCAGCATTGCTAAGGCGAGATTTACTCTAGCTTGGGGGTCTTGTGGATTTAACTTGACTGCCTTCTGTGCGGCTTTGTAAGCTAAGTTGGGTTTGTTATCGAGTAGATACAACCACGCCAAACAAATCCAAGCAGCACTAGTTTTAGGAGCGCGATCGCACACTTCTTTAAATACAGGGATTAAAGAATCTACTGCTTCTCCTGCTTTATAGCGTTCTAAACCTGTATCAAATAGGGATTCTACTGTATTAGTCATTGGTCATTAGTCATTGGTCATTAGTCATTGGTCATTAGTCATTTGCAAAGGACAAATGACAAATGACTATATTACACCCCAAATGACTTGCCGCAACCACAAGTTTGGTTAGCATTGGGATTAGTGAATTGGAAGCCACCACCAATCATGGCATCGCTATAATCGAGCATTAAACCGTAGAGGTATAATAGACTTTTGCGATCGCTAACAATTTTGAAGCCATCATAGTCAAAAACTTCATCTTCAGGGGTGATCTTGCTCGTGTCTTCAAAGTCCATCATGTAAGACATCCCAGAACAGCCACCCTGACGGACTCCTACCCGTAAGCAGAAATCTGTGCCTTGCCTGTCCCGGAGGGATTTTACCTGGTGCAATGCGGCTTCGCTCAACAGAATTCCGCGTTGTTGAGCCTGAATTGCTTGTGTCATCTGCTTTTTTAACTCCTTAATTAGTTTAAGTGTTACCCTATATCGGCTTGTTAATGCCTGTGGGTTGCTCGTTGAGTGTTTTTGTATTCATTCTAGCGACATCTGAGCCGCTAGATGCCAAATTGTAAACACTCCGTCAAAAGCAGCCAAAAATTTTTATTCTAGAATTGAGAGACTTAGTGTATTTATAGATTCGGTATTTTTGAAGTTCAAGTCTTGCGGCAGCCACAGAAGCAACCACCCTTCAGGTGCAGCCATCAAAACTTAATCCGAGGCTAGCTATCCCCCAAAGTTTACTTCCAAATTGCTTCTTTTGATTAACTTATTCTATGACAAGTTTTAATCGCTCTACCAGTCGTCGGTTGAAGAAATTACCTCAAATTCCTTCTGTATGGGAGGGCGATCGCCGTCCGTTGTCATCACCAAACCATTACTCAGACTCAGAGGCAAAGGGAGAATGCATTCTTTGGGTAGATTATTCCCAAGGTATTGTCCGAGGAATGGACGTGGTAGCTTCAGATATCGGACCAGAAGCAATAGTTCGCACCTTAATGCAAGCAATGGAGCATCCTCAGAGTCCGGCAAGACCTGCCAGACCCCAAAGAATTATAGTCAGAGATCGCGAGATCCAATTTTACCTGCGGGGGGTGCTGCAAGATTTGGATATTGCCATTGACTACGCACCAGAACTGCCTTTAATTGACGAACTGTTTCGCGGGTTCACCGACATCCTCGATAGTCAAACCCCCGACTTACCCCCACAATATGCACAAATCTTGCCAGAGAAGGCATTTGCAATTTGGCAAGCAGCACCTTGGGAATTTTTGCAAGAACAGCAAATTTTGTCAATCGAGATTAATAACTGGGATGTTGGGACACTCTACGCCTCAGTTATGGGAATGCTGGGAATGGAGTATGGAATTTTGTTTTATCGCTCAGAAGAGTCTTTAAAACAGTTTCGCGCCGCAGTTTTAACAGATGAAGAATCAACGGAGCATTTAGAAGAAGCGTTCCTCAAACAAGATTGCCTGTTTCTCACTTTTGACAGTGCTGATGAAGATGAGGATGAAGAAGGTGATTTAGCGGATCTGCCATTATCGGAAATTGACCCCACTTTCGGTAATATCCACCCATTAGAAGGACTACGGTCTGTTTTATATGACGAAGAAGCACTGGTAATGTTCGTTGCCATCGAAAGCCTGAGCCGCTTTATTCGCGATCACCGTCGCCAGCTTCATGAGGACATCTTCCCTATCCTCAGCCGTCGCTATCGCATTTCTCTGCCGCAGTCGGAAGAATCAACTAAATCTTTGGCTGTGACAGTCTCTACCATGCCGCAGTTAGCAGCAGAATTAGAGGAAATGGCAGGCTTTGATGTCGATGATCAGGAGATTGAAAACCCTGACTCACCATCTTTCCAAGCATTGCAAGATGACTTGATCCCAGAAGATTCCTTCCTTAGCTTAGGTGTGGTGTCGTGGGAAATGTTGGAGTCCCTCAAAAAGGGGATCAGCTACCATAATGCTGGTGAAATCAAACAAGTGGGTGACGGTTTGCCGGTGATTTTAATTCAAACTTCCCGGCCCAAGGCTAAGATTGTAATTGAAAGAATTGAAGCAGCAGGCACACTGAGAGCAATTTGCTTTAATCCAGGTGCCGACCCCTTCGATGGCGATCGCTATGATCTGGGTTTATTACAAACTCAAAATGGCGAATTGTTCCTATTTGGTGAATTTTTAGATGAAGATCCGATTCATGTCGAAGCCCGAAAAAAATGGAATCAGCGCTGTAAAAATACTAAGGGCTACTGTGGCTTAATCATTGCTAAAGGACTAACGGGAGCTTCCCGTGGTAATCCTCAGTTACGAGATATGATGGCTTTGTTTGAAGCGCGATCGCTCTCACCTAAAGATTTAGGTATTGGCACTCTTCAACTGATGCCCCAACTTGAATTTGAATAGTTGCACGAATTCCTGTAATTCTCAATCTCAAATTGTGGCTATGAGAAATTAAGTTGATGTGTATTTGATTCGCATCTTGACTGCATTTCTTGCTGAGTCCTGTTAGCGGATATCTAGGATTTAGCCCGTCCTGGGTGAAGTAAAAAGTACTCAGAATTTTTGTGGTCTTTTAACCTCTCACAGATGCTCCGGCTCCATTCAGCACTCTTCATCCGCGAACCTCTCAGGGCGCTGCACTTTTTAATCCATATTCATGTAAATGTAAATACTGATAGGCGACCAATGATTAGAAGTTAACTTTACCTCGATTTCATGAAGTCCCAGTATTCTCATAGTTTTCCAGTTATTTTACTTAGCTATTTTTCAGTATAAATAACTACAATCTGATACTAGTCTATCTACAGAGTTCGGTTTAATCAAACCTAGCTGATACATTTAGATATCGAAATCTTTTTTTTAACATGTTTTTGAGTCGAGCATCTTGTTATGTATCAATATCATTAAGCAAAAGTTCAGATGTATATCTTTTTCTTTGTAAGTTTTTTATAAAGAAGGAAAATTAGCTTATTTAGTGTCTAAATGAAGATTATTTAAAGTGCGTAAATAATAGCTATAATGAACAGACTACCGAAAAACATTAAAATATACAATTACTTTTATGGTTATACTTAACAATTAATAAATAGTTTTAACTCAAAACTTTATTGCCAATAATTTATTTCTTAGTTCAAATCTGATCAAAAGGTTTGCTGTCGAATTTTTGGCGCACTAATTAGCTAAAAACCATTCGTATATATTCCAAATAGATGAATAGGAACAATCAAAAAAATCGCTGATTTGAAAGCAAACTACATCGCTAGAGAGAGGATAAAAGGCATGCACATTTTCATTGTATTTTTACGGGAAGTTGGTGTGAAAGCATGAAACAAAACTCAAAAATTATGCTTAACAACATTCAACTAACATCATATCTGCAATGGATGCAGATGAGTGTTTATTCTAGAGCGATCGCTTATTTACATACTTTGTAAGTGCTTATTCACGATCTATACACATGACTCTAACTCGCCTGTAAGCCCGCATTTCAGCATCATAATGAATAGTAAAGCTTTATTCTCTGGTTTTGTACCAGATGCTTTCTCCAAGCGGGTTTGGATAACTTGGTTAAGAGAGAAGGTCAAATGCTTTCAATGGAGAATAATTTTGTAAATCTTGATTGAGTCAACAGTAGATGTCTCAAATTCATTTATCAAACTTCATTGTCAGGCTTTAGTCATGCTGTTAGTAGGGTGATTTTTTTAAAAAGCAAGTCTGTGCTATTTTACTGTCAAAGTAGTAACAAATAAAGTCTAGTTTTTTCATTTCTTTACAAAATGATAAATCCTGGGACAAAATGAACATTTTTAATATTAATGGTATTACTTGTTTCCTGAGACAAACTCTGATATTGTTATCGTCCTCCTCTTTAGTTAGATTCTTTCAATGATCTAAAACATACAGCAAATAGCATGATAATGACAAATAAAAAATGGGCGGTTAAACGCATAACAGTAAATCTCGCAACACAGGAAGCAGAAAAACTAGAAAAATATTGTCAACAAACAGGTAGACCCGCAACCGACGTGATTCGTGAACTGATTAGAAGTTTGCCTGTCTCCGACGACAGCAAAGATGTAAACAAGTAATAAGTTACTTTCATGACTTATCCAGATAACTGCTTTACTAGCAAAAAAATAGCTATGATACTTTTTTGAGTCCGCCGCAATGGACAACAGTTTGTCTAGCTGATACAGACGCGTTTTTCTCGCGTCTGGTCATTTTTGGGAAATAAAAGGAGTGATCAAAGAGGTTTTAGTATCGACATTGCCTGGACTTAATATGCTGGTGGAGTCGATATTAAGTAGCAAATTCCGACACCAACCCAGTTACAATCTGTAAAGAAACTGAAAAGGAACAACGGAATGCGCGTTGCAATCGTAGGTGCGGGACTGGCTGGACTAGCAACCGCAGTAGATCTAGCTGATGCTGGTTGTGAAGTAGAGATTTTTGAGTCTCGTCCGTTTGTGGGTGGTAAAGTTGGCAGTTGGGTTGATGGAGATGGCAACCATCTAGAAATGGGGTTGCATGTATTTTTCGGCTGCTACTACCAACTATTTGACTTAATGAAGAAAGTGGGGGTGTTAGAAAACTTACGCCTCAAGGAACATACCCACACTTTCATTAACAAAGGGGGGCGCACAGGTGCTTTAGATTTTCGCTTCTTTACGGGTGCGCCTTTCAATGGCTTAAAGGCATTTTTTACTACTTCTCAACTCTCGTTGCAGGATAAATTGCAAAATGCGATCGCTTTGGGTACTAGTCCGATAGTTCGCGGATTGGTAGACTTTAACGGGGCGATGAAAACCATCCGCAACTTAGATAAAATTAGCTTTGCCGATTGGTTTCGCAGTCATGGTGGCAGTAATGGCAGCATCAAGCGCTTATGGAACCCCATCGCCTACGCATTGGGATTTATTGATTGCGAAAATATGTCTGCCCGTTGTATGTTAACGATATTCCAGTTATTTGCAGTCAGAACTGAAGCTTCAGTTTTGCGAATGCTCAAAGGTTCTCCCGATGAGTATTTACACAAGCCTATTCTGGAATATTTAGAAGTAAGAGGCACCAAAGTTTACACGCGTCGGCAAGTGCGGGAAATTCAGTTTACTGAGTTAGACAAACAAACCCACGTCACTGGTATAGTAGTTGCTCAAGGTGATAGCGTAGAAACTATCACTGCTGATGCTTACGTTTTTGCCTGTGATGTTCCAGGAATTCAACGCATCCTACCCCACGAGTGGCGTAAGTGGTCAGAATTTGACAATATTTACAAACTGGATGCAGTGCCAGTGGCTACAGTGCAGTTACGCTTCGATGGTTGGGTAACGGAACTCAACGATGAAGAACAACGTAAACAGCTAACTCATGCGGCTGGAATCGATAATTTACTTTACACAGCCGATGCTGACTTTTCTTGTTTTGCCGATTTGGCGTTGACTAGCCCTGCTGATTATTATCGCCCAGGACAGGGGTCTTTGTTGCAGCTAGTGCTGACACCGGGAGATCCGTTTATTGCCCAAAGTAATGAAGCGATCGCGCAGCATGTCCTCAAGCAAGTTCATGAACTGTTTCCCTCGTCGCGGGAGCTAAATATGACTTGGTATAGTGTGGTAAAACTTGCTCAGTCTCTCTACCGAGAAGCCCCAGGGATGGATGCGTACCGTCCTAATCAAAAAACACCAGTAGATAATTTCTTCCTTGCAGGGAGTTATACTCAGCAAGACTACATCGACAGCATGGAAGGAGCAACTATTTCTGGACGGCGGGCGGCAAAAGTGATTTTGGAAAGTTTGAAGAGATAACAAACCGCGTTCGCGCAGCGTCTCGTTAGAGAAGGGCGCAAAGAACGCGTTCGCAAAGCGTCTCGTAGAGAAGGAAGAAAAAGAGAGATGTCAGATTGGTTAGAGCATACTGTGCAGGTAGAAGTAGAGGCTCCCATAGATTTAGTATGGAGCCTCTGGTCTGATTTGGAGCAAATGCCCCGTTGGATGAAGTGGATTGATTCGGTGAAAATTCCGCCAGATAATCCAGATATATCTGTTTGGAAATTAAAGACGGGTGGTTTAGAATTTACTTGGAAATCTCGAATTCTCAAAGTTATTCCCAACCAAATTATCCAATGGGAATCGATTGATGGTTTGCCGAATCAGGGAGCGATTCGCTTTTACGATCGCAATGGTAGTAGCGTTGTCAAAATGACCATTTCCTACGCCATCCCCGGCATTCTTGGCAAAATTATGGATAACTTATTTTTGGGACGAATAGTTGAATCGACGATTCAAGCTGATTTAGAAAGGTTTAAAGAATATGCGCTGAATGTTAAAGCTAATTGATATAAATAGTAAAAATAGGCAGTAGAAAGCTTTTGCATTTTATGACTCATGAATTAGCATGACAGAGAAATGGCTTTCTATCGTTGGGATTGGGGAAGATGGATTACAGGGGTTAAGTGCGATCGCTCGTTCTCTAATCGATCAAGCTACAGTAATTGTGGGAGGCGATCGCCATTTGGCAATGCTCCCTACAGATGACCAACGTGAGAAACTAGTCTGGACATCCCCCATTAGTGCCTCAGTTGAGGAAATCATCCAGCGTCGCGGTCAGTCGATTTGCGTACTCGCAAGCGGCGATCCGATGTGTTACGGCATTGGTGTTACCTTGATGCGGCGAATTCCCATCTCGGAAATGACGATTATCCCCGCACCTTCAGCCTTCAGCCTCGCTTGCGCCAGAGTTGGCTGGTCTTTAACTGAGGTGGAAACCTTGAGTTTGAATGGTCGTTCATCCTCCCTACTCCAGTCTTACATCTATCCGGGAGCGCAGCTCTTGATTTTGAGCGAGGGGAAGGACACACCCGCCATTCTTGCCGAAATTTTGACAAATCGCGGCTATGGTGGCAGTAAAATTACCGTACTGGAGCGCATGGGCGGCACTCATGAAAGAATTGTGGAAGGTACGGCTGCATCGTGGAGTCAAACTGAAATTGCTGCTTTGAATGCGATCGCAGTTTATTGTATTGCTGATGTTGGGGTTATCCCTTTACCAAAGTTACCAGGGCTACCAGATAACGCCTATCACCATGATGGACAATTAACTAAGCGTGAAGTTAGGGCAATCACTCTAGCAGCTTTAGCTCCGACACCGGGAGAATTATTGTGGGATGTTGGCGCAGGTTGCGGCTCAATTTCTATCGAATGGATGCGAAGTCATGCTCGGTGTCGCGCGATCGCGATCGAACAAAATTCTTCTAGACTACTTTATATTGCCGATAATGCTGCCACTCTCGGTACTCCAAATCTGCAAATCATTGAAGGTAAAGCACCCCATGCCCTGAAAGATTTGCCTACACCAGATACTATTTTTATTGGTGGTGGAGTAACAGCAATAGGACTTTTTGATGTTTGCTGGGAGGCACTGCGGCCGGGTGGGCGTTTGGTAGCAAATGTCGTGACGGTAGAGGGTGAGCAAACTTTATTTCAATGGCATGAACGAGTCGGTGGTGATTTAACTCGTATTGCCATCCAACGGGCGGAACCTATTGGTAAATTTTTGGGCTGGCGAGCAATAGCACCTGTGACGCAATGGATAGTTGTAAAATCTCAGGACTTACGGCGTTTTAGTTAAATATTTTTGCTCTTGTTTATAGCGGTTCTCGGTTCAGTGAGGTACAAGAACCCCACCCCCTCCCCGCAGGCGAGGCTACGGTGTACACATAAGTCTTTCTGAACGCAATTTACGGTTAAGTCTTATAGCCCCTAAGAGGATGTTTGAAAAGTATTTTTTAAGTATAATTATCTACTGCATAAACGAAGTCAGCCTACGCGGACTAATGAAAAATTAAGGATTTTAACCCACGTTCGCGTAGCGTTCTGCAAGGAAAGGTGGGTAAAGTCTCGTGTAGCCAAGCCAGTGCGGTCTTGGGGGTTTCCACGCCACTTGCTTTATGCCGGGGAACCCATCCACCGCAGTGGCTCCCCATGAGCAACTGGCGCGCGACTTCTAGTCGCCAAGGCAAGTAATAAATTAGACTTTTCAAACAACCTCTAAGATACCTCACCCTGGTTTTAATACGTAAAACCTGTCCCTCTCCTTATTAAGGAGAGGGATTAAAGATAGGACAGGGTGAGGTTTTGGGTAATCGGATAACTTGTGTGTACACCGTAGGCTCTTCGAGAGGGGGCTATGATGTACTTCATGTGATTAGGAAACGCTATATATAGATACAGATTTTTATATGTGCGCCTAATATGCTGGATTGAAACATACTCATTTCAGGTGGACAGCATCATTCATTGTCCCCATAAAAATAGCTATAGCAAATATGAGAATATTGCTGTGGCTAAATTTATAAAAGTTAAATTAATTAACTCAAGTTGGCCATTTTTGTAACATGAATAAAACATCCGAAAGTCGGCAAAAAAAACTGCTTTAATTACAGGAGCCGCTAGTGGGATAGGCTATCGATTAACCCAAATTTTTGCCCGTCATAGTTATAATCTTGTGTTAGTTGATAAGAATGAACAAAAACTTACTGAAATCATAAATCAATTTCCGCAAAAGTTTGGCATTTTTGTCAAAATTTTTGCTAAGGATTTATCTATCCCAACATCCCCACAAGAAATTTTCACAGAACTACAGCAAGCATCCATCAAGATTGATGTGCTGGTTAACAACGCTGGCTTTGGTACTTATGGAGCATTTAACGAAACAGACCTCACCCTTGAACTGAAAATGCTACAGGTAAATATGGTCAGCCTGACTCATTTAACTAAGTTATTCCTCAAGGATATGGTCGCGCAAAACTATGGAAAAATATTAAATGTGGCCTCAGCAGCTGCTTTTCAACCAGGGCCTCTAATGGCAGTTTATTTCGCTACTAAAGCCTATGTGTTATCATTTTCGGAAGCGATCGCTAATGAATTAGAAGGCACAGGTGTCAGTGTGACTGTTCTTTGTCCAGGCCCAACAGCATCCCAATTTCAACAAACTGCTGCAATGGAAGATTCAAAGATTGCTAGCGTTAAGAGAATGATGGATACGGAAACCGTTGCTAGGATTGGCTATCAAGGCTTAATGACAAACAAAACTGTTGTCGTTCCTGGGATCAGAAATAAAATATTGACTGAAAGCGTCAGATTTACACCCAGAAATTTAGTCATAAAGGTTGTGAGAAGTATGCACGAACTCAAAAAAAATAAGTAGCCTCACATCTTACACGTAGCCCTAGCGATTAGAAATCGCGGCTATACAAACGAAGTCCGCCTGCGCGGACTAAGGTCAAATCAAGGTTTTCAACCCGCGGAGGCTGGTTTTGCCTGTGTAGCCGCGACTTCCAGTCGCCTAATGCAAGATATAAGTAGCTATCAGGGTTTGGGTGAAATAGTATTACCCAATTCAAATAAATAGTTGCGTAAACTCATACATTAAATCCACCCTGCCCTTACGTAACATGGCTGGATCTAATCTTTCAGTAGTGTTGCAAGTCATCAAAACAACTAACCGTTGCTGCATCTGAATACCAGAGTCATCAATTACACTCTGATACAAAGTGCCGTCCAGCAAACTCAGAATGTGTTCGGTTTTGTTATTGTATTGCGCTACCTCGGAAGCACGATTTTGCGCTAGATTATCAGCTTCGTTAATCACGATGCAAATACGCTCTATGTAAGTCGGTGGGACAAAATTAGCGATCGCATCATGATCTAAAATAAAAATTACATATCCTAAAGGTACAAGAATTTCTTTTGCTACTGCCTGTGTCCAGACTGTTTTACCTGTACCTGGTTCCCCATGTACAACAACCGCTAACTGGTTTTGATTCAGAATCGCTTGCTGTACAGAATCAGTAAAGTTTTGGATATCTGCGGGAAATGTCCGAATGGCAAATTGACTGTGAACTTTGCCTACACGACTTTGATATCCACTCAGCATAACTGCTAAGTCGTAAGTTGCTTTGTTAATTAGTGGCGCGAGATTTTTCGCCATTAAACTATATTGTCGTCGCCCGCGATCGTAGGGGTCAATTTGCAACCAAACGTCAGACTTCGACCAGTAAGCATAAACAGTATTGAGAACGTCTAAGCGTTCCCAGTTAACAAATTTATCTATAGGAAAATAAAAATCTCTTTCTGAATAATACTGGGTAATAATATCGGGACTACCCAACACTTGTAAAACTCGGAGTACAGTAATTTCTTGCAGTCGGTTAAGAACATAATCAATGGGAATGCTACTACGACTGACAAACTGGACAATGGGTGTTTCCGTACTCAAAACATCTTTGTAGCGATGATCTGGTGATTGGGGATCTGGCGTGATGTAATTCCAAAACTTTTCAACTTCATAGCGGGTATTATCAGATACAACACTTAATAAATTAGCCCACCACGCATAATTATTTCGTCCTAAAATATCAGCAACATTACTCGCTAAATTCAAACTTTTTTGACTTAATTCGCGGGAGTCACTATACAATAGTTGCCACAAAAACCCCCAGTCTAATTCTCGGTTAAACGGTCGCCAACCGCTAGCAAGCAAACTTTGCCGACTATTATTTGTAGGAGAGCCTTCATTGCTTCTAAAATAGTCAAAATCCATATTTGTTAGTTATGCAGCGTTAGTCGAGTTATTTTGTGTGAAATAGGAGATTTTGAAAAAGTTTTATTGTAATATAAACTAAATGCGTACAAATGGTAATTTTATTTCCACCGTGCTGTACTGGCTAGGAAGTCTTTTTAATTTAACTCATTCCATCTGTAACATACTATATTACATAGTACCTACCTGCGTCAACTTTTTTGACAAAGCAATTGGTAAGTGGGGGTTTGCTTTTAGCTATTGATCTACCTGCGCCACTTATCTATCTCTAGATCAAAACCTCCTCGGATTTTTCCAATCGGGTAACGTCTGCCAATTACACCTGTAAAAAAACCACCCCGCCTTTGACTTTCGTCAAAGTCCCCCCTCTCCGAACTCACGGAGAGGGGTTGGGTGTGAGGTTTTGTATTTTATTAAATAGCGCGCTGTGCAACTTTCTCTCAAACCTAACCCCCAGCCCCTTCCCTTGTAGGGAAGGGGAGCAAAACTTAAAGCCTCTCTCCGCTTCGGGGAGAGGTTTGGAGAGGGGTTTTAAGAAGAAGTCGCACATCGCGTTAAATACGTGTTCCTAAGTAAATTAGCGATCGCTTGTTGAACTAAATTCTCTGTTTGGCTGCCAATGTTACTGGTTGTTGCGTGCAAATCAAGATTCGCAGGTTTACCAAAATCGCACGGGCTATACTGATTAACTGCTGTTGTCCTTTGCTTAGGAATGTAGAGTGTAACAGTGTAATCGGAACCGCAGAGTAAGGAGAGAAGGGGAGAGTTAGGCGAAATTCTTCTTTTCTTCTATTCCCCACTCCCCCTTAAATATGAATTCCACATTCTGTTTTATCACTTCCCCGCCAGCGTCCGGCGCGTTCATCTTCGCCTTCGCCGACTTTGGTGGTGATCGGTTCGTCGCCTATGCTGGGATAACCTTTGTCGTGTAGAGGGTTGTAGATGACTCCGTGTTCAGCCACGTAAACCCAGCTATCTTGGCGTGTCCAGGTAGCTATAGGATTTACTTTCAGCCGATCTTTACCATCTAATTCAAATATGGGCATATTCCCACGGGTTACTGCTTGGTCACGGCGGCGTCCAGTTATCCAAGCGACGCTGTTGAGTTCGTCTAGACCCCGTAGTAGTGGTTCAATTTTTGTAATGTGGTGGAATTGGGCAATATCTTTGTCCCAGAGTTTTTCGCCGTACTTGGCTTCAAAGGCTTCGCGGGTGTCTAGGTCTGGAGTTTTGTAAGTTTGCAAATCGAGGTTGTAGATTTGTTTGGCTTTGGCAACTAATTCTAGGCTTTCAGGGAAGTGGTGCAAGGTGTCGAGAAAGATCACAGGAACGGGATGCTTCAGTTCAGTGTAAAGAATATGGGTAATTATCATGTCATCCACGTTAAAGGCGCTGGTTTGTACCAGTCCTGTTGGGATATTTTCTATAGACCATGCCAGTATCTCTTTTGGAGTGGCAGTTTCAAATTGCTCATTTAATTTGTCTAAGTCAAAAGCGATCGTTTGGTTTCTAGATGCCGTGGAAACTGTCATGATAATCTTCTGTTCAAATATTTTTACCTTGATTAATATTTATTTTACCCCATAAAGGCACGTATTCCGCTCGGAGATAAGGTAATGATTTTGTTCGGAAATTACTACATTCTGGGCATTGGGCATTGGGCATTGGGAAGTGCGATTCGTTCAGTCTAAACCTGAGAAGGAGGACGGCTGGCTTCGGTTGAGTAACCCATTCCAGGGTAGAGTTC
>NZ_JBALCS010000123.1:0-86745 GCF_036919555.1 Nostoc sp. | reverse complement strand
CAGATGCTGACTTATCATTGTCCCTTCTTACACCTGTTTTAGTACCCGTATTGTCTCTTAGTCTTGTTCAAAAATCAAATAGGAGTCCTATATATTAAGTTATGCTTATATACTTAATCATCAGGCAATACGCTTGGGTTAGTGCCAAAACCCTTAATCTGCGTAGGTTGGGTTGAGAGGATTGAATGAACAAGTATTTTTGGTAACATCAAAGTATCAGGAACCTAACCCCCCTAGCCCCCCTTCCCTACAAGGGAATGGCAGGGTAGTTTCATACAAAGAAAGAAAAAACTTTGTGCAGTTGGTTGGAGAGGGCACGTTGTGCTTGAGGAATAGTTTGGAAACAGAGTTTGGGGGCGATTGGAATGAAAAAGTTGTGTAAGATAGACCAATTGACAGGGGCATTGCCACCACGCCGTGGTGGAAAGTCTTCTTGGAATGTCACATCTCGAACCCAATGCAGTCGATTTTCGATGCCCCAATGCCTTTGGATGTCAGAAAGTAACTGTTGAGCTTCCAGAAATTGACTACAGATATAGGATTGATGCTCATAGAATGGTTGACCATCGCGCTTACCCTGACGCTCGACAACAACAAAAGTTTTGAGTCCAGACCATTTTTTTTGAATTTGTTGGGGGGCACACAACTAATTACCCGGACATGATATGACTGGAGGCAGCAGCCCCTAATCAGGCATTCCCATGCAGAGCATAGGAACGAGATAAACGAGAGAATAATGGGAAATTGAGCTTTTTTCGACTTGTGTGTACACCGTAGCATCTCAAGGCTATCGGTGTACACACAAGTCTTTCTGAACACAATTTACGGTTAAGTTTCATAGCCCCTGAAATACCTCACCCTGGTTTTACGTAGTAAAACCAGTCCCTCTCCTTAGTAAGGAGAGGGATTAAAGATAGGACAGGGTGAGGTTTTATATCATGTCCGCCAGATTACCCATAATAAAAGAATCCCACCCCCAACCCCTAAGAGATCTTCGGGAGGGGAGACAAAGCATAGCTTTGGCGGGGTGGGGTTCTTCGGGTTTAATAAGCAATCAAGCGGACATGATATTAGAGGACTTTTGGGTAATCGGATAACTTGTGTGTACACCGTAGCATCTGAAGGAGAGAGGCTTTCCAGTTGGACAGCTAACGAAGATTAGCGATCGCCTTTAGCAGAACGGCGCGATCTGGACGAACCAGCACCAGGCTTATCGCCATTCGTAGCAGGTGGCGCCACCTTACGTTTAGCCGATGTCTGTGGTAACGGTTTAGGAGTACGGGCTGGGCGCTTATCACCACCGGGTTTGGCTCTATGTTGACGCCCATTTGGGATTGGTTCTGGCTCAATGTCGGGGTTGGGGCTAAAGCCAGCGACCACTTCCCTTGGCAAGCGTTGCTCGATCAGTTTTTCGATATCTGTCAATAAATGGTGTTCATCAACGCACACCAGCGATACAGCTTCACCTGACGCGCCAGCGCGACCAGTGCGCCCAATGCGATGAACATAATCCTCTGGTACATTGGGCAGATCGAAATTGACTACATGGGGCAATTCGCTGATGTCAAGACCCCTAGCAGCAATATCCGTCGCTACCAGTACCTGTAAGCTGCCATTCTTGAACTTTGTCAGAGCGTTGGTACGGGCTGGCTGGCTCTTATTACCGTGGATTGCCAGTGCTTGAATCCGGTCTTCGCCCAACTGCCTAACTAATCGGTCAGCGCCATACTTAGTGCGAGTGAACACTAGGACTTGATACCAACTATCTCGCCGAATTAGGTGAGCAAGTAATTGGCGTTTCTTGTCACGGTCTACCTGATAAACTTTTTGGGCGATCGTGTCGGCGGTAACGTTGCGGCGTGCTACCTCAATCATCGTCGGGTGATTCAGCAACCCTGCGGCCAGTGCCTTAATTTTGTCCGAGAAAGTAGCGAAGAATAGCAAGTTTTGTCGCTGTTTGGGCAGAAGCGAGAGGATGCGGCGAATATCATTAATAAAGCCCATGTCCAGCATCCGATCTGCTTCATCCAGCACCAAAACCTCAATTTGTGACAGGTTCACTGTACCCTGGTGTACGTGGTCTAGCAGTCGCCCTGGAGTAGCGACCAAGATATCCACTCGGCCTTTCAAACGCTGTTTTTGCAGATGAATACTGACTCCGCCAAATATCACCATCGAGTTGAGCTTCAAATACTTGCCGTACTCGCGCACGCTTTCTTCCACCTGGGCGGCAAGTTCACGAGTCGGAGTGAGAATCAGCGCCCGAATCGGCGGGTATCCATTAGACGTACCTTTGCTCTTGTCAGACGACAACCGATGCAGCAACGGCAGGGTAAAACTAGCGGTCTTTCCAGTGCCAGTTTGTGCCCCAGCTAGCAAATCCTTACCCGACAAGACGGCAGGAATCGCCTGCATCTGAATTGGCGTGGGTTCGGTGTACCCTCGCTCGGTAACGGCACGAATAATTTCATTGGACAAGCCGAGAGTAGAAAAAGACATAAAACTCCAAAAATAACATCGGCCTGTCGCCAATGACGGCGTCAGTCTTAGGCGGACGGATAAACTATCATTGAAAGGCTGGACGGGCAGTAGCGCGAAGACTGAGAGCGTGTGCCGCAGTTCTGCATTCTAACAGATTGCAGTCCATTGTGTCGTTAAAGTTGCTCTGATTCAGTGTTGTGTTAAATTAGCATTAGCATTACTTGCTTGCAAAGTAAAGTGTTGAACAATTAGGAGAAATTCATTATCGCAATCCAAAAGCAACTGATTAATTCGCAAATCAAGTCACCTCATGTGTTCTTGATTGACCATGAGAATAACAATCGTGGTCTGATCGATACCAATGAGGCGCTACAGCTAGCCGAAAGCTTAGAGCTTGACTTAGTTGTAGTCTCCGAAGGCAAAGACGCTCCAATTGCCAAGATTCTCAACTATGGCAAGCTTCAGTATCAAAAGAAAAAACGTCAGAGCCAGAGTGCTAGACCCACGGTAAAAGAAGTTCGGTTCGGTCTAAACGTGGGTGTGGCTGATTACAATTTACGCATTGAGAAAGCCGTTCAGTGGTTGAGTAAAGGCGATTCAGTGAAGTTTGCCATTCGTTTACGAGGCCGAGAACATCAATATCGTGACCAAGCGGGAGACCTGCTAGACCGGATTGCAAAGGATCTCAGTCAAGTGGGTAAAATCCAGTCCCTGGATAAACGCTCACTAATTGTTCAAGTTATTCCTGCTTAGTTAATCTGGCGATCGCTAGAGGATGTACTTGTGCCAGCTTTTGACACTCCCACGGTCATGAAAACATTGCTATGGCTCGTTTTCACATCAAGCCGTGGGATTTTAGGCTCAATGCTAAGGAACGAAAAAAGCCGGAGGATAGTCAACAGCACTCCCACGGCTAAACCGATGTAGCGGTGGAGAATGAATACAAAATTGCGAACTGTTCTCCGACAAAAAAGAATCCCACTCCACCCCCGAAGCCTTGAAACGAACCTCGTTGAATTTCATAGGTTGTCCACAAATTGAAGGTATGTTCTGGTGCATTAACAAGTGCGTGAACAAGTTGAAATTCTCTCTCTAGAACAATTAGAAAATCTTGGTGAGGCACTTTTAGATTTTACCAGTTTGGCTGATTTACAGACTTGGCTAGAAGCGCAATGATTAAATAGCCCTAAGTCTTGCCCTAGCCCTTTCATAGATTAAATTTTATATAGCAATCCGATCTAATTTGTCAAAATTCTGTCCAGATCCACAGTAATCTGCGATCGCCTGGGTTGTGCGATGCCATTGGCTGTTGTCAACTGTCATGAACGTGATCGCTGATCATATTTTTTGCCCGATAGCGATACCACCACATCACAAAACCTGTAACAAACAAAATTAACGGTGCAAGTCCCACAAAGACGTAGAGTATACGTGTTGGTAAGCCACCAAAAGTACCAAAATGCAATGGTATAAATGAGTCTAAAACTTTGTCGCCCAGAGATTTATTGAGCGCATCTTCCAGTTGAACAACTTCACCTGTATATTGATCTAAGTACACACCAGAACGACCTAAAGTTGCCTCTTCCTGAGGATATTTCTTACGCACATAGAGGGTTGTTTCCGGAGATTGAGGTAGATAAACAGCGGTGGTGACGGCATCCGGGAGGGCAGCATCTGCTGTTTGCAGCAATTGTGTTAGACTTAGCGCCTTTGAGCCAGCAATAGGTTGGGAAACGGGGCTAGGTGGATTAGGAGTCAAAGTAATCGCATAAATAATCGGTGTGACGAAGCCTCTGAAATTTAAATAGAATCCAGTAAAACCTGTTAGTGCCAGAAACACAGCGGCAATAATCCCTGCAACTTTATGGATGTCAAAATTAACTCGTTTAGGATGTGCATTTTTCCATTTGATTTTAAAGCCAGAAATGAGCCTTCTCCAACCAGGCCAAAGGATAATACCTGTAATGCTGAGGATAAAGAGTAATAGTGCTGCTACCCCCATTATTTGGGTTCCAATTTCGTCAGCGAGCAGTTGTTCATGTAGTTCAAGGGTGAATGTTGTGAATGTGCGATCGCTAACACGGCTGCCCATAATTGCACCAGTGTAAGGATTGACATAGACTTCTGTGGTTTCGCCTTCTGGGGGTTCGAGGTTGAGTTGATAAGGAGCTTCTGGTTTTTTTGGTGTGTAGATGGTTTGAACTTTGAGTTCTGGCACTTTGCTGTACGCCCCCTTAACGGTATCTAGTACTGATTCAATGGAAACTTGTTGTCCAGAGGGGATGATGTGTCCAAATTGACGAGTGAACAGAAACTCATCGATTTCAGGAGTAAATACTAGCAAGCTACCTGTTAAGCTAACGATGATTAACAGTACTCCCACGATTAAGCCAATATAGCGGTGGAGGATGAATACAAGACTACGTAGAGTTTTGCGGTTCATGGCGGATGCTTCTAGATATTTTCGGAAATTTAGAACTTTATATGGTTACTGAACAGACAAGAGAACAAGGAGGTAACTGGAGGCTTCAAAGTCCCCTTTTTGTTAGGCGCAGCCTGTCCAAAGGACACAGGGGGATTTAGCTCTCAAGGGCAGGTTTTTCTCAATTCAGTCCAAAAATTCAGATTTTTTCATTCAGAATTTTTTCTTTGCGTCCCCCTTCGGATGACACTCCCCTCAGCCGGAAGCCCCTGCTGACCATCCTTTTTGGGTCGAACCTGATATTCGCCGGAGAATGTAATCTTGGTGCGATCGCTAATTTGCCAGGAGAGCACAGGTGCTACAAAGTATTTTTGTTCATCATAGAAGTCAACGAAACTTTCTGTCGTCTGAGCCGCAAGGTTAAGACGATACAACACCGTCTTGCTGGGATTAAGCGGACCTGTCAGGTCGATGGCACCGCGATAGAAATTAAAGCTGCTAGCAGAGACTTCTGCCGCGTAGTATGGTTCAGTCAGGGGTTGTTTGGTGACATAATTAATCACCCCTCCTAACGAACCCTGACCGTAGAGAACCGAAGCTGGCCCTTTGAGCACTTCAATCCGTTCGATATCAGCCGTATCACTTTGATATACATACGTAGAGTCTCTCAACCCGTTTCTCTGGATATCACCAGCAGCACCAAAGCCTCGGATCAAAGGCTGATCTAAACTTCCACGGGTTGATGAATTCGCTCCTTGGGCTACACCGGGCACATTTCTGAGGGCTTCAGCCAGGTTCCTCACTTGCTGGTCTTCCAGCACTTGCCGGGGCACCACCTGAATCGACTGTGGAATGTCACGCAGGGGCGTATCGGTTTTGGTGGCAGTTGAGCCATCTGTAATGCGATACCCATCTTGTTCACCCGTCACCACCAACTCAATTGGCTGATCACCCGATGCTGATGGTTGAGTTGGCTGTGTCTGGTTTTCCGGCTGCTGTGCTTCGGGTTGTTGTGTTGTTTCAGGTTGCGCCTGTTGTGCTGATGCTGTAGTACTTGCAACAGAGAAGATTAAACCCTCATCTGCACTGTCAAACAATTCGACCTGTGGTACTCCTGTCTCACCTATTACTGTCACCCGGATTGTATTGGCATCAAAGTTCGTGACTGTTATCTCACGAAGACCCGCAATTGGCTTATCCGAACGAAATGTGAATGCATCGCCACTAGGTAGGCGCAGTTGAGCATTAGGAATATCAGTGATAAAGCTTTTGTCAGTACTGCGGTTTACCAATTGCAACTGTTCCCCATGAGAAGTTTGTAAAATTACCTCCAAACCTTTATTAGTGGGATTAGCTTTGACTGCTGTGACTTGCACAATTTCTGGTACGGGTACTGTTTCTGGTGCTGGCGACTGCACAAGCATTTGAGCGCTGGTGTTCGGAAGTTCTATCTCGCTGGGTTGTCGAATCTTGCGAGAGGTTTGCTCGCCCCATCCTGCTTTGTCAAAGGTAGCTCTATTCTGATTCACTCCTTTTTTCCGGGGTTCGGCATTGCCCAAAAGAGCTAGGCTTTGAGCCAGATTTGCAGATAAATTTCCCCGATCTTGTGCATATCCCGGCTCAATAGCAAAAGCACTACCGCATCCCCATAAACATATTGCTAGCCAGGGGTGAACACTACCAGACAAATGCCAACACTTCATAACAACTCCCTACACACCATTTCCCAAAACTTTGCTTATTGACATAGCTTGCATCACCTTTCCCAACCTGACTTGACAAAGAGTTCTAATCAACCCTTTTGAAGAAGTTCAGAAAAAGTTGCACGCGGCATCACTATTGCAAATATTTTTAATTTGAATCCACTTGAGTGTAGAGAAAAGTTGGCAATCAAGTCTACTCACAAAGGACTTTACGATCCCAAAAGGACTTTTTTACCCATCAAACATTGACTTGGCGTGATACCAAATCTGCACCTAAAGGCAGCTGCAAAGTGTCCTGGATTACAATAACCAATCTTGTTGGCAACCTCAGCAACGGTGGTATTACCTTGCCGCAATAGTTGCTCCGCACACTCCATACGCTTATCGGTGATGTAGCGAAATACCGTTGTGCCAAAAAGTTATATAAATCCGCGTTTAAGAGTGCTATTACTCACCCCCACAAGTTGCGCTAATTCCACTATCGATGGCGGATTCTCCAGACGGGAGAGCAAAATATCCCTGGCATCATCAATACGGGCGATAGTTGCAGGCTTCAGTCGGGGCGAATAATGTAATCCACTCTGCTCTGCAAAGATGGGAGCCAGTTGCAATGCCATTAATTCTATTACCTTCCCCTGCAAATACATCCGCTTCATCATCCCTTTGTAAGGACAACTGACAATTTGCTGTGCCACTCCTTGAATAGCTGTTGTGGTTTGGGGATAAATTAATGTCTGCCAGTCCTTACCTTTTGCTAGCAGCCTCAACTGGGGAGGAATTTGTCCATCTTCATCAGGGAAAAAGGTTCTGAGGAGATCGGGTGGCATATCGATATTAACATCTACGTACTGGGATTTTGGACTCTCTACAGTCATTTTTCGTTGAACACCGTTGCCAGAGATCAGTGTGTATCCTTCCCCAACCTGCCCTCCGTATTCATCAACAGCCTTACCTGAAAGCAGGACACAAAATTGCAGGGAATGATACCATTCAGGAATTTTTATTAACGAGTCATCGTGACTTTCATAGTCCTTGATTGAAAGCCAGAGATTGGGATGCAACTCTATTTCTCGCACGTAGCCCTTGCCGAGTTGTCTGGGTATTTGATAAAGGCATTCATCAGGCTCTGGGTTTTGTAGGCTGTTTTGTATCGCTTCTGCTCAAAGTTCTCTGTTTTATTTTTGTGTGAGTGTGATGGTCATGACAGATGATAGTGATTAATCAAACTATGTTTATTGAGATTAATTATCACTATTTCTTTGACCACACACAAGTTAAATTACTGATAATTATTTTTAATTGAAGAACAAGGCAATACTGTAGCTTCTATGGAAAAAACGGTCAACTGTTACGGTGAATTTGACCTTCCCACCGAACAAGCGCCGGGATATAACCAATCAATCGGCGCAATTAATGATTAGGTGTGTCAAGGCATCAATCAAGCGATCGCTTTCCATTGGTATAATATCCTTCCCATGCATCACATCTTGAGTTACATGAAAATTAACTAATGTACCTAAAAAAATCCTCGCTGTTGCCTCTGGGTCACTAATATTCAGTTCCGGGTGAGCAGCCAAGTATTGATTGAGCGTTTCCAACATTGGTTTAATCATCGCCCGAACACAAATCTGAGTTAATTCTGGAAAACGACCAGATTCCCCAATTAGCACTCGCATAAATGCACAGTGTTCCTGGTCGTTATTCATTTGTTCTAATAATTTGGTTCCTAATTGGCGCAGTACGATTTTTGGTTCTCCCTCCATAGGTTCCGCACCAAAGAGAGAGTCAAACTTCTGATGTGCCAAGGACTCTATCAGGACTTTAAAAAGTCCTTCTTTATCTTGAAAGTGGCTGTAGACTGTCGCTTTAGAAACACCACCTGCTATTGCTACCCGATCCATACTTGTACCAGCATAGCCATTTTGCAAGAACTCCTGCATTGCCCCTTGCAGAATTTGCTCTACTTTATCAACGGAATGATCTCGATCAACTTCGTCAGTTTTAATGCGTACCATTTATTAATCATCCTCTCTTATAAACAATTTTAATAGATGCTGCAAAATACCCTACGCCATTAATCCCGGTTGTCACAAGCATTCTGGTACATAACTCTGGGCAACCTTATTAAATTGAGGATTTTAGCTTTGTGCTATTGACTAAACTACTCCGTTTAGTTTAGCATATAATTGAACTGGACAGTTTAGTATGATTTCCTAATGGTAAAAGGTAAACACTATGGTGCAGAACTGGAAATTAGAAGATTTAAAGTCTTCCCAAAATATTTTGCGATCGCCCACAACATTAGCAATAATTGCATCGCTAGCAATAGGTGGAGCTAGTGTTTATACGGTGCTAAAGTTTCAGGCTACCGCTAATGAAAAGCAAGCAGCGCCAGTAGCTGTTCAACCAGTTGTAAAAACAGTCACAGCATTGGGACGCTTAGAACCAAATGGAGAAGTGATAAAACTGTCTGCAACTTCTTCGACTGAGGGAAGTCTGCTTCAAAAACTATTAGTGAAAGAAGGCGATCGCGTTAAGGTTGGGCAGGTAATTGCGATTATGGACAGTCGCGATCGCTTGCAAGCAAGTTTGGTTGAAGCTCAAAAACAAGTTCAAGTTGCCAAATCCAGCCTTGACAAGGTAAAAGCCGGAGCAAAACAGGGAGAAATTGGAGCCAAGCAAGCTGCTGTATATCGTCTGCAAGTCGAACTAGAGGGAAATATCAAAACTCAACAAGCCACAATTGCTCGCCTAGAAGCGGAATTGCAAGGACAACAACAGAGTTTACAAGCAACGGTGGCTCGCGTCGCAGCCCAAAAGCGAAACGCTCAAGTAGATGTGCAACGCTATGACGCTTTATACAAAGAAGGGGCAATTTCCAGTCAGGAAGCCGAGCAAAAACGCTTGAGTGCAGAAACTTCTACTCAAGAGGTAATCGAAAACCAAGCCAACAAGACAAGAACTGTCGCTACTTTAGAACAGCAGATTAACGAAGCCAAAGCTAACCGCAACCAAACCCTCGCTAGCTTGCAACAGCAGATTAACGAAGCCAAAGCCACCCTGAACCAAACGGCTGAAGTCCGTCCTACAGATGTTGCAAACGGACAAGCAGAGGTAGACAGCGCTCAAGCTACTGTGCAAAAAATGCAAGCGCAACTGGATCAGGCATACGTCCGCGCACCCGAAGCGGGGCAAATCATGAAGATTAATACACGAGCCGGAGAAACCGTTTCTAGTGACGGGATTGTGGAATTAGGTCGAACCGAGCAGATGTATGCAGTCGCAGAAGTTTACCAAAGTGATGTTAACAAAGTGCGATCGGGGCAACGGGTAAAGGTAATCAGCGATTCCCTCCCCGGAGAATTACAGGGAACCGTCGATTGGCTGGGGATGCAGGTACAACGACAAAATCTGATCAACAGTGACCCCTCTAGCAATATTGACGGCAGAGTAGTGGAAGTTCATGTGCGACTAGATCAGGCATCTAGCGCTAAAGCTGCCAAGTTTACCAATCTGCAAGTAAAGGCAGTGATCGAACTATGATTGGATTTATTCAACAACTGCGGCAGCGAACCCCCTTGGGATGGCTGCAACTGAGTCATGAAAAAAGCCGTCTGTTGGTGGCATTGGGAGGCATTGCTTTCGCTGATGTTCTCATGTTCATGCAGCTAGGGTTTCAGACTGCCTTGTTTGAAAGTAATACTAAGCTGCATCATAATATGCAGGCTGACATTTTCCTACTTAGTCCTCAAGCCCGTAACGTGTTAAATGCGTCCACCTTTACGCGGCGGCGACTGTATCAGGCAATGGATGTACAGGGGGTGAAGTCAGCAGAAGCAATGTATATCAACATTGTCGATTGGAAGAATCCCCAAACACAGCAAAAGACATCTGTACTAGTTATCGGGATCAATCCTGAAAAGCAAGCGTTTAACTTAGCGGATGTGAACAGCCAGATAAATCTGGTGAAACTACCAGATACCGTCCTGTTCGATCGCGCCTCCAGAGGAGATTATAAAGAAGCGATCGCTCAAGTTGATCAAGGGAAACCTGTGACGACTGAAATTGACCGCCGGACGATTACCATTAGCGGCTTATTTTCAATCGGGGCTTCCTTTGCGGCTGATGGGAATCTGATTACCAGCGATCAGAATTTCTTACGGCTATTTCCGAAGCGAGAAGCCAGCAGTGTCAGTTTAGGTTTGGTTCAACTAGAACCAGGCTATGACTTAAAACAGGTGAAAGCAGCTTTAGAATCTCATTTAGATGATGATGTTAAAGTGTTGACCAAAGCAGAATTTATCGAATTTGAAACAGATTATTGGAAAAAAAATACAGCCATCGGGTTTATCTTCAGCCTGGGTGTAGCAATGGGGTTTATGGTAGGCGTGATTATCGTCTATCAAGTTCTTTCTACAGATGTGAATTCCCATATGAAAGAATATGCCACTTTCAAAGCAATGGGGTATAACAATCTCTACTTATTAGGTGTGGTGTTTGAAGAGGCGATAATTTTGGCAATCTTGGGCTTTATTCCAGGAGCGATCGCACCTTTAGGACTTTATCATTTAACTCGTAATGCCACCAATTTACCACTTTACATGACCGTAGCACGAGCCTTGACAGTATTAACGCTGACTATGATTATGTGCATAATTTCTGGTGCGATCGCCACTCGTAAATTACAGTCCGCCGACCCCGCAGATATGTTTTAGAAAATGGGCATTGGGCATTGGGCATGGGCAAAACAGTTCCTTTTTTCCTATTTTCCGAGTAAAGAAGTGAGATTCAGCACTCAGCACTCAAAACTCAGCACTGATGAGGGGCATGGGGATAATTAACAATTCCCAATCTAAAATCTAAAATCTAAAATTGCTATGCTTCCCGTCATCTCTGTTAAAAATCTCGACCACTACTTTGGTCATGGTCAACTTCGTAAGCAAGTTCTCTTTGATATCAACCTGGATATTAACGCCGGGGAAATTATTATTATGACTGGGCCTTCTGGTTCTGGTAAAACTACACTTCTCACCCTATCAGGCGGCTTGCGTTCTGCCCAATCTGGCAGTTTGCAGATATTGGGACAAGAACTGTGTGGCGCTAACACCACAAAACTTACTCAAGCGCGACGCAATAACGGTTATATTTTCCAAGCGCACAACTTGCACGGTAGCCTAACAGTACTCCAGAACGTCAGAATGGGCTTGGAAGTACATAATAATATTTCGTCAGCAGAAATGAAAACTCGGTCAGCCGAAATGTTAGAGGAAGTAGGATTAGGGAATCGCCTGAATTATTATCCTGATGATTTATCTGGGGGACAAAAACAAAGAGTTGCGATCGCTCGTGCCCTAGTTGGTCGTCCTAAAATTGTCTTAGCGGATGAACCCACCGCCGCCCTTGACAGTAAATCGGGACGAGATGTGGTTAACCTGATGCAAAAACTAGCTAAAGAACAGGATTGTACCATTCTCTTGGTTACTCATGACAATCGCATTCTCGATATTGCCGATCGCATCGTCTATATGGAAGATGGCAAGTTAATAAATGACCGCGCTGTTGTTGCAGCCAGTTAGGAGATTTCAAGTAAAATGGTCAGCGTATCTTGCTTGATCCAGGCGATCACACATGGCCATTACAAAACGGCGACTACCGACTTTTTTACAGTTTGGCAAAACTTCCAATCTTTCCCAAAAACTCATGCTCATCGGGTTAGCCATTACCCTATTTTTCATTTTCCTGGCATTCTTCGCTCCCGTATTCCAGGCTTGGGGATGGCTGCAAAACCCGAAAGATTTTCTCTCTAATCCAATTCACGAGCCACCCTCAGCTAAACATTGGTTTGGTACTAGTCGCCTGGGTTATGATGTGTTTTCCCGGACATTGTTCGGCGCTCAAGCTGCTCTGCTGGTGGTGATTTTGGCAACATCGCTGAGTATGATTGTCGGTGTGCCTTTGGGGATGCTGAGTGGTTATCTCGGCGGTAAATTGGATAAAGTGTTGCTGTTTATTATGGATAGCATTTACACTCTACCGGGGCTACTGCTGTCTGTGACGCTGGCGTTTGTGGTGGGGCGTGGGATATTAAATGCTGCGATCGCGATTAGCATTGCTTACATCCCCCAATATTATCGCGTTGTTCGCAACCACACCGTTAGCGTAAAAACTGAAGTGTTCATCGAAGCTGCTCAAGCAATGGGCGCTTCTACTTGGGTTGTGCTTTCTCGTTATCTGTTTTTCAACGTCATTCAAAGCGTACCCGTCCTATTTACACTTAACGCTGCTGATGCGATTTTGGTGTTGGGCGGTTTGGGTTTTTTGGGGCTAGGGCTTCCCGAAGAAGTGCCAGAATGGGGACATGATTTAAAACAAGCCTTAGAAGCTCTACCTACTGGCATTTGGTGGACTACGCTTTTCCCTGGTTTAACAATGACATTTATGGTAGTAGGGTTATCACTACTTGGTGAGGGGTTAAATGAATTTGTCAATCCCCGATTACGGAGAGAAAATAGAATCCGAAAGTAGTCAATGGTAAGTGGTTAATCGCAAAAAACCATTGACAAATCACAAATAAAATAGAGAGATTTGAATGAAAGATAACCTAACGTTAATTGCTGCCGCTACTGGTGGGTTTATCCTTTCCATTGCCCTTGCTGGCATCTTACGAGGTGCGCCAATTACAGCTTGGCAGGAGCAATCGAATTTTGGCACCACAACTGTTGCTGATTTACAGAGATCGGAGTTGAAAGCCCCGCGTCTTTTCCTAAGGGGAGACGCTGCGCGAACAGATGGGTGATGAAAAGGATTCACACTCAATAAAATAGAAAATTTAGAATTTTTTCGCGCCAAGACGCTTAGTATAACTTTGCGGAAAATCGTGGGGAATTGAGGGGTGAAATTTAAACGCACAGGGGCGCAGAGGGTACGCAAAGGTTTGACGTATGAGGTTGTACTACTATGCTCGTTAAAGTCGAAAATTGGCGACTTGGTGTGAGGATTTTAATGTGGTGAGTTCTCAAGTAATTGGCATTGATGTCGGGGGAACAGCGATTAAGTTGGGGCGTTTTGCACCTGATGGGACTTGTCTGCAATCTTTGACTGTGGCATCTCCCCAACCGACAACGCCGGAGGCAGTGCTGGCGGTGATGGTAGATGCGATCGCTCAAATTGATCCAGATAATCAAACTGTTGCTATTGGTGTTGGTACTCCTGGCCCAGCCGATGCAACAGGACGCATTGCTAAAATCGCCATTAACTTACCTGGATGGCTCGATGTGCCCTTAGCAGACTGGTTAGAAGCTAAAACTGGCAAACCTACTGCGATCGCTAACGATGCTAATTGCGCTCTTTTGGGAGAAGCTTGGCTAGGAGCTGGTCGCCACTTTCAAAATCTAATTTTGCTAACTTTAGGAACTGGGGTTGGTGGCGCAATTATCCTCAATGGCAAACTATTTGTGGGACATCAAGGCGCAGCTGGGGAATTGGGTTTAATTTCATTGAACCCCGATGGTCCAATTTGTAATAGTGGCAATCAAGGCTCTTTGGAACAATATGCCTGTGTGACTGCAATTCGCCGCCGCACTCTCAAGGAACCCGCCGAATTGGGTTTTCTTGCCCAACAAGGAGATGCCGCAGCATTGACTTTTTGGCAAGAATATGGGAAAAATTTGGGAATTGGTTTGACGAGTTTGATTTATGTACTCACACCGCAAGCGATCGTCATTGGTGGCGGTATAAGTGGCAGTTTTGAGTTTTTCTTACCAGCAGTGAAGGCAGAAATTGAGAAGCGAGTTCAGCCTTTATCACGGGTGGGGTTACAAATATTGCCAGCAAAGTTAGGCAATTTTGCTGGGATAGTGGGTGCAGCAAAGTTGGCATGGCAACACTATTGAGGATTTTAGATTATGGTTCAAACAATCCCAGCTAGAGATATCAGTCTTTACGAATTAGAAGAAAAATTTGGTTTGCAACTTGCCACAGATACCAACTTCTTTACAGAATGGACAGAAAATTTACCAAATCTGACTGATAGTGAAAAGCAAGCGATGTCTAACGACAAGCCGTTACACGTCTACGCGCGAGTGAAAAGCAACTTATTTAAACTTAAATCAGGGTTAGCGCGTCTCAAACCCTATTGACAGGTGGACTCTAGCAGAAAGTTGAGTTTGGGAGAGCCGCCGCCAAAACAGAAACCATGTACTGATCATTCATGAACCTATCCCACTAATAAAATTTTGTTATTCCAGATATCAATTGTGGCTAGGGATAGAAAAACGGCGAAAAAGTTTTTATGTTTTGGGCTGTAATCGCTAGAATAAAGTAAAGGATAATTTTAGAGCAATTGGTCAAGAAAAGAAGGTAATAGTGTGATATCAAATATTATAAATTTGACATAAGTTGCTGAAGGGGAATACGAATAATAAACTCAGCACCAACTCCTAGCTGGGAAATGCATTCTAAAGAACCGCCATGTTTTTGTGTGATAATTTGGTAACTAATAGCCAATCCCATCCCTGTACCCTGTCCAACAGGTTTTGTTGTGAAAAAGGGATTAAATATTTGCTTTAAAGTAGCTTCTGGTATTCCTAGCCCATTGTCGGCAATGCTAATAGTGACTTGATCTGGTTCCATTAATTGGGTGCGAATATAAATTCGGGGATTATCCATCATATTGAATTTTTTTGTTGTCCATCGACCTTTAAGGGCTGAATCTTCTAAAGCATCGAGTGCATTCACTAAAATATTTAGAAATACTTGGTTTAAGTGCCCAGGATAACATTCAACTAAGGGGAGGCTCCCGTATTCTTTGATCACCTCAATTTGCAGGCGCTGGTTAGTAGAGTTGAGGCGGTTTTGGATGATCATTATCGTACTATCAATTCCCTCATTAATATCTACTGCTTTCATTGAAGCTTCATCTAAGCGTGAAAAAGTCCGCAGGGAAAGAACAATATCTCGAATCCGCTCTGCTCCCATGAGCATCGATTTGAATAATTTGGGAAAGTCTGACCTTAAAAAATCTAGTTCAATGAGATTTGTAAGCTCCTCAATTGCCTTGACTGATTGAGGATAATGTTTTTGATAGATATCTAATAGTGAAAATAAATTTTGGGTGTATTCATCAGCCGATTTTAGATTGCCGTAAATAAAGCTAACTGGGTTGTTAATTTCATGGGCAATCCCTGCAACTAATTGGCTCAAACTCGACATTTTTTCAGTTTGCACCAGTTGAGCTTGAGTATATTTGAGTTGCTCAAGGGTAACTTTGAGGTCTTGATTAGCTTGAATTAGCTCAATATTTCGTTGTTCTACCCTAGCTTCCAGTTCCTCATTCGTTTGCTTCAGTAATGCTTCTGCATGTTTGCGTAAGCGAAGCTCGTTGTAGACATCGCTAATATTGATCATTGAGCCAGAGAATTCTGTTTCACTTTGAGGTTGAGCAGACAGTTCCAACCAAACAATTACACCAGTTTGATGGTAAAAGCGGAGTTCTTGACAAACCTCTACTCCGGTTTGTAGCTTTTCTAGAGTTTCTGACCACAAGTGGCGATCATCCAAGTCAATGAAATTGCCTAAAGCACTACCGATGACATCTGCTATGGCATAACCAAGGGTATTTGTCCAGGCTCGGTTGAGGAAATTGAGATTACCCAAGCGATCGCACTTAAACACAATTTCGCGCAGACTATCCACCAATTCGCGGTAACGCCGTTCTGATTCAGACAATTTCTCAATCAAACTGTACTGAATCTGTGTATGTAATTCATTGCTAAAATCTGACATTATACTGTACTCGTCAAACGCTGAAGTAGCTCGGTATGGTTAATTGTCTCGGCGTATAAGGGGAAAACGTGAGTGTGGTAGAATTCTTGCTCAAACACCGTGCGAGCAGAAGTGCAATCAGACAAAAGAATAACCTGATAGCCTTTCTCATGGGCAGAACGACCTGTAGAATCAATACAGACCGAAGTGACTGCACCAGCTAGAACTACATGAGTAATCTGTTTTTCATGGAGAATCATGTCTAAGTTAGTATTTATGAAAGCATTAAATCCTCGTTTTCCGGGAACTTCGAGAATTCTGCTGCCAAAGGGTAGCAACTCATCAACCATCTGCGATCCCCTCGTACCAGCTTGAAAAGCCCCAACTGACTTGATAGTTTTAAGAATGCCAACAGGTTCAACCAATTCCTGGTAGTTTGGCGTAAAAAAAATTGGTGTGGCAATTATCAATACTGGAGTTTGTAGCAAACATCGTACAAGGTCAACGGTGTTTTCTAATACTTTGGTGGCCTTTGAGGATTCCTCAATAACATTATGTAGAATACCATCGGCTGCAAAGTAGTCATTTTGATAACCAATCAAGATCACAGCAGTACTTTGGGGTTGCATTGTATTTCTAACTATTTAGTATGTACAGGTACTTTATTATTCCCGTTTTAAGTGTGTTTCTAGCGATAACTAACAGGAGGCATCTTGCAACGGTGGTAGCAAACAACAAAACGAGCGGAAACTTGCTGACGCAGATAAATCAATGGCGTTGCATACATGCGGGATGAATCAATTAAACACGGGTATTTCTCTATACTTTAAATAATGAAGTAGCAAGCGAATTGAGTATTTAAGCATATCTACTGACTTGGAATAGCATAATGTTTTGCGATGTAAACGTGCTAAGTAATGACGTAAACGGGTATTTTCTCCTTCCACTCTGGTCATATAAGTTTTGCTGACAATATGGTCTCCTGGTTCAATAAAACTGGGGTAAACTTTCCATCCGTCTGTAACGTAAAAATAGCACTGCCAGCAGCAAACAATGTCCCACAAAGGTTTAAATGTTTCAGGACTGGTTGTCGTCCTAAAACCCAAGCTAAAATCCCTTGACGGAAGTGATTTACTGCTGTCCACAACCAAATTTTGTTTTTTTTGACCCAACAAAAGTTTCTAATTCATCCATCTCTCCTACTTCTGGTATTTCGTCAATTGGTGGTGCGTCTGGCAATTTTTCACCAATAAGTTTTAGCCAATAAATTACTGTTGTGTGGTGAACACCTTTGGATCGCTCAATAGCTCGGAATCCCTCACCATTAACGTATGCTTTTAAGCATTCAACTTTTATCTCATCTGAGTATCCTTTTGGTGGACTGTATACATCTATAAATTGACGACCACAGCTTACACAAATGTGGTTTTGTTTACCTCTTCGTTTGCCATTTTTTCGGATCACCGTAGACTCGCAGTATGGACAATGCACAGTAGAACACCTCAACTCATCCCTCTATTATGCAACGTCCCGGAATATTGCGCTAGAGTCCGTAAAAGCGTTAACCTCAAGTGTAGCAAGCATAAACCCTGATCACCAGTAAAACTCCTAGCACAGGCATTTAAGCAATGGCAAAGATTCAGCAAACTTGGCAGCGTTGGATTCCTAGACTGCCTGAGAAAGCAGAAAAGCGTGGAGAAACAGTGGAGTTGGTAGCAGAAGTTACTAAAGCTACTTTGGAATTTGTGGGCGCTCTGAGTGTACTAGGGGGTGTACCATCAGCACCAGTCGTTGCAGCTGGGTTAGCATTTGTAGGAATTGGGCGGAAAGGCTCGGCATGGGTAGATGACAGAACAAATCAAAAATTTGAGATAGGTTTTTCAATTAGACGGTTCAAACAATAAGTTTGCTGTCAGTAAAGAGTTAGCTACTGCTTTGAAAAATGCTCCAGATGAGAACTTAGATATCAGGCTAGTCTTGGAAGAAGGTCAAACTGTTGATAGCAAAATTGGTATACAGACGGTGAAAGCTTGGCGAAGCATTTATTAACTGAAGGCTTCAAAGAGGGTGCGCTCGTTAAGTTGTCGAAAAAATATTAGCGTAGTTTAAAACCCTTAGAACAATAGGCGAAACCTATTAGGTTTTTATTCTTTTTACCGAAAGTCTACCAGCAAGAAGGGGACGCACTGCAATGGCTTTTGACCAGGCGATGCCTGTCCTGATTCAGTAATTATTACCTTGTCTGTATAAAATATTTTTACTATTTTTGATTTAGAGAGGAATAAATGTTAAGTATCAGCTTGATTCTTGATTTGAGGTAGAGTCTATATCTTCTTGAGGATTATTATTAAAAGATGTACTTTCTTTTGTGGCGCTAAGATATTTAAGTGCATCTATATAGCTACTATTTATTGACTTTGAAAAAGCTAGATTAATGTTTCCTAATTGTAGCATTTTCTCCATAAATTCTGCGTCAAATATTATTAATGATTGTAGTAATGCTGGGTCAGTTATTGTTATTGGTTGTAGTAGTTTATCAGAATTATGATTAACACTTACCATTGTCTGTGCCTGCTGTGCTAATTCTTTAACACGCTTAAAATTTTGTATTTTTTCTAATTGCTCTTCTTCATTTTGAAGTCGAATATCTCTAACTTCTTCAGTTATTTCTTGCTGATGTGGCAGATTAAGAAATTGTTCAGCATAATCCATAAATTTCTCACTAGAATACATATAAAAAATTACGCCTGCTGTTGACTCCATCTCTTCAACTAACTCTGGTCGCGGACTAATTTTTTTTCCTTCATGTATCCGCCACCAATCTTCTTTCGCATCATCTGTTACGAATATCAAAGGTTTTTTTTACGAGCTAGCATAATCGATTAATTGACGCCAAATGATGAAATCTCCATATTTTTCTGAATTTTCTTTATCTTTATCCTTATAGCCAGGTGGTATTTTTTCATCAAACCTTTGTTGAGCTTGCTTATAAATTGCCTCTAACTCATCTTTATAATATTTATTACCAATATTTTCACTTAATATTTCGTCTAACTTGTCACGAATTTCGTCAAAGTTTACTGACTTGTGTTGTGAATTAGCTGTATTGAGAATACTCTCAGACTTTTTCATAAATTCTTGAAATAAACTTTTAATTTTATCTACATTATTAATAAAGGCATATTTCTCATATTTATTTAATATGTTTTGGAGTTTAGATAAATTATCTGACAGTACTTTTTTTATTTCATCATCTGCTTTTGATTGTTGAGATATTACGCTCTGACGATTTTTTTTGTATTCATATGCAGCTTGATATGGAACCCAAATTTTATCTTTTAACTTACTTAAAATATCAAATAATCTTTCTCGTGTTTTAGGAGTATAGCGATAAATATTAAGTAGGAAGCTGGCATCACAAGCAAAGATACATTGTTACCAAATTTCTTGAAATTCATTTTCCCTTGGTTGGTAGTAGCCAGGAAATAAATTACGCATATTCATTATTTGTATTATGGCTATAAAGATAAATGACTACAACACAGTTGTATTATAGAATACAACTGTGTTGTAGAAATTTATTTTCCCAAATTGGTTGGCAACCTCGCTTTAGTGAAGTGGTTCAACGGAGTACATTTTTGGCGGCAGCAGACACTGCCATATTAGGGGTAAAAGTAGAACGCGGGAGATTGGTGGCAGCGCTGCACGTTGCAGCAAATTCCGACTTCAACTTACAACTTCACCAGCTAGTTGGTGGAAGTCGGAAGTTAAGAGTTGGAAGTTAGCGGTTAGTCAATTGCGATTGCGTTGTTGTTGAGTGAAACTCGGTCGAGGGTTAAGGCACGACCGGGAGAGTTAGCGGTTGCTCAATTGTCATCGAGTTGTCGTTGAGTGAAACTCGACTAAGGGTTAAGGCCCAATCGGGAGAGAAGCGCGATCGCAAGTTCTAATCAGAGGGCATCTAAAAACTTCTGAAAAGTTTCACCATTGAGATGATCATACTCCTGATAAAACTGCCAACCGACAAATGGCTCAACTACTCCATATAGCCAGAATGCTTCACGTGGCCATTGCACTGATACTGTCGGTTTCACACCACCAGCCGTGATCACTGGTCCTGTTTCGGTTTTCACACCAATTCGAGTTTCATCTTGGCATAAGTAACGCAATCGCTTACCTTAGTGCATCGTCTAAATTTATTTATGGGGTTCAAAATGTTTGACTTTTGACTTTTGACTTCCCCAAAGGGGCTGACTGCATCTAAATTAACTACGGTTATCTATCTGAGCGCGTTGCAAACTTCCAGAAAAGTCAACATAAACACTTTTCCATTCTGTGAAAACATCCAAAGCAGTAGTTCCAGCTTCCCGGTGTCCGTTACCGGTTTGTTTCACACCACCAAAAGGCAAGTGTACCTCTGCACCGATAGTAGGGCCGTTAATATAGGTGATACCTGCTTCGATGTCACGCATGGCAGTAAAAGCCCGATTGATATCGCGGGTGTAAACTGAAGAAGAAAGACCATAATTGCTATCGTTGAGAATTGCGATCGCTTCCTCAAAGGAACTAACCTCAATCAATGCCACCACTGGCCCAAATATCTCTTCACGCGCAACTCGCATATCAGGAGTTATATCATCCAAAATAGTTGGTTGAAAGAAGTAACCGTTTTTCAATGAACCTTCACTAGCAATTTCTCCGCCAATTAAAACCTTTGCTCCTTCCTCACGGGCGATATCCAAATACTTGCTCACCTGTTGGAGTTGCTTTTCATTGACAATCGGCCCAATATCTGTATTCGGGTCAGTGCCAGCACCCAAACGTAATTTACTGGTACGCTCATAAAGCATGGTGGTAAATTTTTCTTTGATCTGATGATGCAAAATCAGCCGACTGGTAGCCGTACATCGTTGGCCAGTTGTCCCAAATGCTCCCCACACTGCACCATCAAGAGCAAGTTCTAAATCGGCATCTTCCATCACCACTTGGGCATTTTTACCACCCATTTCCAGACAGACACGTTTGTGAGTGCGTCCGCAAGTAGCGCCGACAAAAGCACCTGTTTCTGAAGAACCAGTAAACGATACTAAATCTACATTGGGATGCTCAACTAAAGCCTTCCCCGCCTCTTCTCCCACACCATGCACCAAGTTAATTACTCCTGGTGGTAAACCTGCTTGTTGGAAAATTTCAATTAATTTAGTTGCACAGGCGGAGGTATCTTCGGCAGGTTTGAGGATGACTGTATTGCCACATACCAAGGCTGGCATCGCCTTCCAGCAAGGAATTGCCACGGGGAAATTCCAGGGAGTAATTAAAGCACAAACTCCTATGGGCATCCGCACAGTCATAGCGAATTTATTGGACATTTCCGACGGTGTGGTTTGCCCAAATAGTCGCCGCCCTTCACCAGCACTGTAAAAGGCGCAATCAATACCTTCTTGCACATCTCCCCTGGCTTCTGTCAGAGGTTTACCCATTTCCCGACTGATTAACTGGGCAAGTTCTTCTTTATGCTGGAGTAATATTTCCCCAACGCGAAAGATGTATTCTGCCCTAGCTGGGGCTGGGACTATGCGCCAACTGCGGTAGGCTTTACGGGCGGCGGCTACTGCTGTATCTACATCATTGGCTTGAGAACGGGGAAATGTGGCAACAACTTCGGTTTTGTCAGCAGGGTTGCGACTTTCTAGGGTTGCTTCCTCTACAGCACTCAACCATTGACCATCGATGTAATTGCGGCAAAATAGCGGAGTTGTCATCTTGAAAATCTCCGGCTGATGATCGACTGAAACTTGTGTATTAAGTTTGCTTGCTTTCTAGGTTATCCTCAAGTTGAGCAAATTGGGTGAGATAGTCAGTAAAGCTCCAAATATATAAATGTCACAAAAGAAACCTGCTAGAATCTTATCTAGATCCTGGATAGTCAAACAGGCTGGAAAGGTTGCAATAAAATACCCAAAAGTTTATCAACTTCTTTAATATAGTACTCAACCGAATCTATATAAACAGTCGTCTTTTCTAAAAATAAAAACTTCCAGTTAGTTCCACTAGTAACCGAACCATAAATCCGCCCAACTTCATTCCCTTGATTTTGATTGAATAACTGCGCCGCCATCATTGCCGCCACACATTGACCAAGACCGCCGATAATATCTTCTTTTTTCGCCTCAAAAATAAACATTACCGGAGCAGAAATAAATAATTGCTCCTGGGAATTGCTGATAATGTAATCGCAAAAACCTTGCAAGCCTTGAGTCGGTTCAACATTAAATTCATTCCCAGAAAACAGTGAGATTTTATTATTTAATAATCGTCTGACTTCTGCCAGGATTGGTGCAATTAAAAACTCTGACCTAGCTTTTTCGGTTGCGATTGCAGTTGCTAAAGGAATGTAATCTATTAAAATCGTTCTAAGGGTTTCTGATGGTATAACAGGTTTTATATCAGCAAATAAATTACGAGTTTCATCGAGTGTTAAGTCAAAACTCTTTTTCACCTTAGCGAGACTAAAATCGCTGTATGCCATCTTTCCACCTTGTAATTATCTATTTAATCTTGCTTCACCAAAATCCAAAATTTAAAATCTAAAATTCGGTGAGGCTATGATCACTCCAGTTAATGTATGCCGCAAAATGGATCACGTTCTTTATCAACTTCATTAGGTTGCAACTCTAATTCAGCAAGATAAACGCATCCCTCTTCTTTGAGGCATTCTTGACTTTTTGATGTCCAGTAAGGGACTTCACCAGCGTGCATCCGCAGAATACCTTGATCGTCGAGAGTCACACGATATTGGCAAGGGTAATCTGTGGTTACATCTGGTTTACTGAGTCCGCCAATTCGGATCCATTTTTTCCTGTTGGTTTCCACGTCTGTTTGATAAACATAGAAAGTGTGCTGGCCTGTTTGTGGGAAGGGAGGTAAGGGATTACTAATTAACCCGGTTCCTGGTTGCGTCACCCCATCGCGCAAATAGTGAAATTTTTGAAACGTTCTACTACCATCATTTCCTACTTCAAATACTAGATGATAGGCATCTGGTTGATCAACAGTTGCAGACTCAAGAACATTGACGGCAATATCACCATCATTCAAGTCTTTATTGAAGCGTTCTACAGCAATATTCCAGTTCAATTTACCATCAGTAAATAGCGCTGAAGTTTCTGAAACCACCGATTCCAAATCAATGCCAGGAATGTCAATCAAATAATGGGGATTTCCTTGACAAAGCAACACGCTAAACTCAAGGGTTTGGTCAATCTCAAACTGGACTTTGATTTTTTTCAGAAACTCTGTTTCTGGCATTCCTAATTGATTCATGAGGTTTTTGCCGTCAAAGCTTCCCCAAAGTCGTAAATCTCCATCCTCGTAGTCTTGACGATAGATAATATTAGTTAATTGCATTCCTTGCCACTGAGTACGAACTTTGGCAACAGTTTCCCAAGGTGCAAGTTGATAAAGTTCTTGTCCAGCCTTGAATATAGTCAGCAAATCGTTGCTTTGGGTTTTGCGTTTGAAATTGCAAGGCAAATAATAAAACAGGTTTTTGACATCAATTTCTAGCTGGTTGGCTCCCTTACGCAGCAAGCTTTTAGACTCTTCTGGATCAAATCTCAATCTTCGCAGTTTCTCGGCATAACAAGCCCCGGCGGAGGTGGCTAGCTTGGTAAATTCTAATACAAAGGTAATCCGTTCTGGATTCCAGACAAAATATGGAGACTTACTAAATTCCTGGTAGATTTGGCGCTGCACTATGTCTAAATTACAAGTTTTACCAGACAGAATTAACCAATCAACTTTTTGGGAATTACCAGAATCTTTGGTGATATCATCGGGACGTAAACGACTTTCCATTAATCCTTTGGCAATACCGATCGCTTCTTTAATTCCCGAAGCGGCGGCTCGTTCAAATTGCTGGTTATCTAAGGTGACGCAGATGCTATTTGGATCTTTGACTTGTAATTTAACGGCGCTTTGGGTGAGCAGTTCAGAAATTTGCTGTTCAGAAAGTGTGAAGGTTAATAAAGAATTTTCTGCTGGTGGCTTTTGCCCAAGTTTAAGTTTAGCTGCTTCTGCATGATCCCAGAGAAGATAAAAGGATTGCAGACGTTGGGGTGCTTGTTGCCAACGGGTGGGCAATACTTTCTCAGCAGTATCTAGAGCATCTTTGTAAGCAATATCGCCTTCTGGATTCTCTCTGTCCAGACATTTTAAAAGACTGCCAATTTTGAATTTTTCTTGTTCTAAAAAGCGCTCGTTTAACTCAGAGTTAATTAAATCTTCTAACTTCTCGCTTTCAATATCACCGGTTGTTACTGCTGCCAATAAAAAGTCTGCGATCGCCACTTTTAATAATCTAAAAATTCGCAGTGTAATTAACTCACCGCCTAATTGTAAATGACCAGATGAACCTAATAGTTTGGGAGTGAGTTTATAGTAACGTCCTCCTAAACCTCGGTCTTCATAATCAGCAAAAGTAGGGGTTTTATCTTCTAAAGTCAGTTCAATTAAAGCTAAGTCTGTTGTTCCCCCGCCAATATCCAAAACAAGGACATTTTGTGACCATTTGTTTCCTACTTGATGACAACGGGTTTTGAATGACTCAATTCCAATGTTGAGATTACCACCAAATTCTCGCCACAAAAAGAATATCGCCACAGAAACAGCTTCATCATAAGCAGTTTGCACATCATCGATCCCCAACTGCTCAACTAATTCCTTAACTTCCTTACGAACAAGTGGTGGGGCGACAGTTGGGTAAGTGACAACTGCTGTTAAAAAATTCCCTTCTGAAAATCTGCGTCGTGCGCGTTGGCGGTAGTCTTCAGTTAACTCGATTAAATGCGCCCAAGCAGATTGAATCAACTGATTTGCGGTAATTGTTTCTTCTTCACCATCCAAAATAACTGAAAACGATCGCTCCTGACCAAAATAGCGTTTGGGTGAATGGTGAAACCTGCTGATAATTTCTTTTAAAGAACCGCTTGTACCTTGGGCGATCGCTTTTTTTCGGTTATCTCTAGCTTCCCTACCCATTCGCAGTTTTAAGTCCCCTAACTGCGAAATTTCTGACTCACTAGGAATTTCCGTATCGCGGCGATCGATATCCAGCACAACTGGGATCAGATTTTGCGACTCTAGGGTAGGAACGCGGAACACTTCATGATAGATTTGGTAAAGTTTTTTGCTGACAGCACGGCGGAACCTCTCGCTGTTTCCTAAAGAAAGTTCAATTTGGCGAATTGCTTCTAAAAATCGCTCTTTATTATCACTTTCAAAAACTTCACTCAAGTTTCTTGGTTCTATCTCCAGGTTTTTGCTAATTTCTGCGATAAACTTTTCCCAATCATCAGTGCTGACATCTGGTGAAGCTACAGAAGCGGGAGAACTTAGCCATTGTGATAAGCGATCGCGCAACCGCATTTCTTGTTCTTTGGGTAAAATTTCGGCGATCGGCACTTCAATTGGATCGAAAAGCGTGACTGTAGAGTTCGACGTGCCAAAATCTAAGGCAAACCATCCTGGAAATCTTTTTTGTTGTTTCTCGCTTGGTTCTTGATCAGTATAGTTGTTCAATTGGAAAGGGTTCATTATAGTATAACTTTCTGTTGTTTGTTTTATAGCTAGCTAAAAACTGTGAGATTGTACCATAATATGACAAATTTAGATAATCCTTGTAGTAAAGACTTTTAATCTAAAATCTCAAATTAGTATGAGTTGTTGAGATTACGGCAGCGCTGTCCCCGCACTACATAAGTCAGTTTTAGCAGCAAGGTAGTTCAAAAAGGCTGCAACTGTTTCATGCAGACTGTTCAGATATCATCTGGAGAATGCCTGACTCTCTTGGCAGTGGGTATGTTCAGGAAATTGAGTTGGGTGATGCACTATCTTTGGTGATTATCGACTATGAACCCAAGCACGGTAAGATTATTAACAATAAATAGCATTAATTTGCGAATATCTAGCCGTTGCCAGCCATGACCATCACCCTCACCCTCAAGGATTCACAAGAACTTTGGGATGAAGCTATCCAAAATAGTCGCCATAATTTACCATCACAAGAACTTGATTTTTACTCTCAATTACCTAGACAGCTTGGTAAAGGAGACATACAAGGTATTGAATTACATCCTAATTTTAGACTAGGAATTATTGACTATGAATACCACGACCATATAGTAACTAAAAGTCCTAATTGGGATCACCCGTTGCAATTCGCGGTTTACCTTTCAGGAAAAGCTGTAGATCAAAACGGTGGGCAGGTTGGAGAAGGACACACACTGATTTCTGGTAGCGGTATTCAACGAAAAATGACTGTCCAGGAATCTGGACGACTTGTAGGTGTGAACATCGAAATGTCTGGTGAGCTATTAAGAAATTTTTTCCCACAAAAGAGGGGAAAATGCCTCTGGAGTTGGATTTATTAGTAAAGGGTGACGACTGGCAAACATTACTTTATCCAAGAACCACACCAGCAATACAGGGAGTAGTACAACAAATTATCAACTGTCCCTACCAAGGAATAACAAAGCGGATTTATTTGCAGGGAAAGGTGATGGAATTGCACCTATGCCTATATGGGTGCGGCGAAAGATCCCAAGTACTACGCCCAATATAAGCTTGCTGTCTGGGATTTATTTGAGTTAATGGAAGACGATAAACAAGACAAAAATTGTCAGCTACAGCATGGATTCTGAGAAAAAGCGATGGTATAGTAACTCATCTGTCTTGGAAAGTTGCTCTACTTGGGGAGACCCCAAGACTGCACTTTCCGCTTTTTGGAATTGCACCTCAGCAAAAAAGATAATCTGAGATGTTGCATCAGGTGGAGGTAAAAATACCCCATCAATCCGAAATGTTGGTTCTTTAACTTCAACTGATTCAAAGCGATAGCTAGCAGCTTCGGCTAGCGGCTGTTCTACTAACTCAAAAAGCAACCCTGGGACACGCTTGAAAATTGTATAAAAAATAGCATCGCGTCTCACAAATACATCCTCATAACCGTACCAGATCGCAATCAGTCATTTTCTAAGTTAGCTTATCTCAAATCATCTGCGTCAGAAATCGCGGCAATTTCTGAAAGAATCTGCAACCAAGTAGGAATTGCTATCTCAGATGGCAATTCCCCAGCCGCCAAATATCTCAGCAAAATTTCTTTTTTTGAAAGGTTTTGCAGACTAGGAATAATTTGATCCAAAATGCCTTCTAGTTCGGAATTAATTTGCTGATTAACTTCGCTAACATACTGCACAAGATGGAGACTAGCGCTAGCAGTGATTTCATCTCGCAGTCGCAGTACTAAAAGTTGGTGATTGCTCGATCTGGGTAAACCTTGGCTTTTTTCTGGTGCCCAGTCAAAGATTTGACCAACGTTGTGTTTGTCGTCTTGACGCGCTAGGGGAAAAATGATTTCGGGTGCAATGGTTTTGTGTTTACTACTAATTTCGGAGATGATTGCTTCTTTCCATTCATTAGGATCGCATCCTAGTAATAATTTGTAAAAGAGATCAGCATCTTCAAAACCAAATTTTTCTTCGATTTCTTGTTCCATTTCTGGATGGAAAATTACCTGCAATTGGTCGCGTTCTGGGGCTACATAATTTGACAATTGATTCAACAAATCTACCACTGCTTGATGGATGCGATCGCGGGCAAAATCTTCTACTTCCTTAACGGTTTTTTCAAATACTGGATAAAAATCATCACTCTTAGTCGGGAGGGAGCTATTTACACGGTTTCCCCGGTCAAATAATTTCCCGGCTGCACCTTTAGATTCTGCCAGAGCGATCGCTCCATTGTTGGCTTTGTTGAAGAGTAAAGTCCACTGGTTCCAATTGAGGATTCTAAAGGTAAGTTCGTCTTTCACTACATCGCTGACAACAACACCGCGCCGGTCTTTGAGTGGTTCTTTCCCTAAATCTTTTTGAAAATTCCTGTAGATTTTATCCAAGCTTTCGACCACAAAACGCAATTCCATAAAAGCGGGACTATCGCCTGTGGGGATGCCTTGCTCGTGAATTTCATCTATGATATCTTTCAAGTGATCTTGTTGCTGACTCACCACATCAGCAGCTCTTTTAGTATCTTCATATAGTTGCTTCAGACCATGAGTAGCTACGTGGGTTTGAATCAATTCTCGCAGCTTACCAAGTCCCCCATCTTGAGCAAAGTAACCTAGCTGTCTGCCTAAATAACTGCGGGGATCAGATTCTAGCAACCGTTCACTTAATAGCTCCCATTTCTCTTGTAGCCGTTTAGACCGATCTAGGTAATCAGGATAGTCTAAGTTAGCCAAAAACTCTGGTGAGCCGGCTTTGACTGTAGTAGAACGTTTTGCTAATTCAGCCAGTCCTAATAGTGGCGACAGTAAAACGATGCGGTCTTTTTGAGTTGTAAACGCTTCTGCACCATCAATGATAGTTTGCAGAACTTTGAGTTTTTGGAAAACTGTTTCTTCCTGCAAATGTGGGCTATCTTCAATCAGTTGGTCAAGTTCTCTTTCGCCACCCTCATTGTCAAGGGGTAATTGATCGAAGCGACCCACACCGACGAGAATTAAATCTTTCAGGTCTTGTCCCGGTCGCTGCTGCTGCATCATCGTAAAGATTTTGTTGGCGCGATCGCTACCGGGAGATTTACCATTTAGCAGTACCAAAATTGTCTGTACTTCTGCCAATTCCCGCAGTGACAAAAAGGTATCTCTAGCCCCCGAATTAGCAGCCCCCAATCCCGGAAAATCGATCAGAATAAATTTAGCTGCGCCTGCAAAATCCCAAATTTCCCGTGATATTTTCACATCGATATCTACGCGGCGGATGAGTGGGAAACTGTTTTGCAATAATTTTGTTGGTAGCCTCTGGGGTGGACTTGGTAATCGGATGTGCGCTGGGGGTAAATCCTCAAATTTCAGAGTTTGGATTGCCATTGGCTGTTCGACTAGCTGTAGCCCCTCGCGGGCGGTAGTAGCATCAATCTGGTAGCGCCCACCACACATAACTTCCCCGTATGCGTGATAAGCCCGCAGGAATAATACCAACTCCCGAAGTAAATAACGTAACTCCAAATTGTTACTACTATTCCATGCTTCCTCACACCAGCTAATAATATCTTTACCAGAGTTGAGTTTCGACACTGGTATAGGAGGAAGTCCAGCTGCTGCTGTTCGTTTATTGGCTTCCCCTAGCATGAAGCGTAGACACTCATGTACTCCTTCATGAGAAAGATACTTCACCGTAAAATTACTTACTTGACTCGTTGCAAACTCGTCTTGTGGGATGATATGTATGGCGGTAACATTACCTGTAGTGGGGTTTTCACTGACTGGCAAAGCATCTGCATATCCAATAAGACTGCCTAAAAGTAAAGTTTTCCCACTACTGAATTCCCCCATCACCCCAATTTTCACAGGCGAAGTTGCCAGGTCTACAGTTTTCTGGGCAGCTGACCGCAGACGCAGGAGACAGTCATCAAGACTAGCTGGAACCCAATCTTCTTGTTTAGAAGGGGACTGGGGCACAGAATCTATCTTTCTGACGATGAATTCGCCGTACTCCTTAAAACGGCCCAGTTTATCTGGTTCCATAGAGTAGTTTCCGCCTAACATGAATTTCTCTGAGCTTTATAACATATAAAACGCGATTGCCAGCCATTCTGGCAACGTGTTGATATCACATTTAGCATTTCTCTCATTTAATTTGCGATTTTGCTATAGCAATCCTAAATCAAACGCGCAGATTTGTGAATTCTGTTTTTGTTCTCTTTTCCTTGGCGTACTTGGCGATTTGTGATCACTCAGATTTCTTACAACTCAGATAGGATTGCTATATAAGGCGTTTTGAATGGTCAAGCCAATTTTGGAAAGTTGGGTTTTGTTGGGAACATTGAAGAAGAATTCAGAAGTCATAATTCGGGCTTTTGAATGAATAAAGTGGGGTTTTATACCACCAATAGACTGAATATTGCTTAGTATAGATGTGGATATCAAACCCTTTTATACCCATGATTTTAAGCAAGCTAGATCCATCAGCCCGACTCTAATTCATGCTGAATTCTTCTTGATAAAAAATCAATATTTATTTGGTATGGAATTCTTGATTATTATGAATTTCTGATAAAGACGTAAGTGCCTCAAAGAGAATCATGTAGTTTCCGTGAAGATAAATCAGGTTTTTGAGCAATGCAATTACATAGCGAGGATGAATTTATCGGTAATTTTAAGAACAAACAAAGTTATATAACTTCTTCGACACATGGATAGTTTAAATTTCACCAAAAATGCTGAACTTAATCTTGATGATAACTTCAGCATCTTTTGAATTTTTTCACAGTATAAAAGCAATTTTGGCACACATAAAAATAAATAAAGTATTAAGATAAATATCATGTTTGGATGAAAAAGATTATATTGATGTATTAAAAAATCCTATTTTCAGACTATTCCCTTAATAATTTAGGCAGAGCAGGCAGGCAAAAGTGTTTTATAAAAAGGTGCAGAGCTACGTTAACCAAATCATAGTTGAAGAGAAAGACATACAACAGGATGAAAAAGTATTTTACCAGCAGGCGGATACAGCTCCTCTGATGATTTGGATAGCTGGATGCAATGCACTTTACTCTTACTTCAATTCAAATTGGCTGGAATTTACTGGAACATATCTAACAACAGGCGCTTCTACATCTGCGCCAAAAGAGGAGATAGGCAATATCTGGAGTTGTAGCGTCCATCCAGAAGATAGACAGCGATCTGAAGATATATATTTGCGAGCATTTGCGGCTCATGATTCGTTCCAGAGGCAATATCGCCTGCGTCGGGCTGATGGCGAATATCGCTGGATTTTAGATACAGCCGCGCCACGGTTTGCAGGAGATGGCATCTTTGTCGGTTACATCGGTTATTGTGTGGATCTAACAGAAGTAACCATAGTGGGAAGCCAACCTTCCCTAACAGAAAGCTACTCGCCATCTATAAATTCCTCTTATTGCCTACGTAAAATTACAGAAAGAGAAAAAGCACTAGAGGAACTGGAAACTGAAACTGCAAAACGCCAAGCAGTTGAAGCACAGTTACTCCAAAAAATATCAGAATTTGCAGCGATTTTGCAGGTACTTCCTAATTTGTATTTTCGGCTCGATGCTGATGGAACTATCCTGGATTACAAACCAGGAAAGATACAGAGTCTGTATATTTTACCAGGAGATTGTCAGGGCAAGAGTTTGCGAGAATGCCTACCGACTGTTGTAGGCGATCGCTTCCAGCAAGCAATAACTCAAGTACTTGAAACTCAATCTTTAGTTAGTTTTGAATATACCTTACCGCTACCAGAAGGGAACAATAATTTTGAAGCTAGGTTATTATCATTACCAAACCAGCAAATCATTGTTATTGTCCGCGACACTAGCGACACAATACAAGCACCATTAATAGAAAGCGATGCCAAGTTTCGCAGGATTGTTGAAAACGCCAATAACATTATTTTTGCGCTGACCCTTGAGGGAATATTTTCCTACGTTTCTCCTAACTGGACTGAAATTTTTGGACATGAGGTTGCAGAGGTTGAAGGTAAATCCTTTATTCCCTTTATACATCCAGACGATGTGCATATCTGTGCCGATTATTTCCAAAGACTTTTGACAACAAGCAAGAAACAAGACGCAATTGAATATCGAATAAAACACAAAAATGGCACTTGGCGATGGCATACAAGCAACTCATCTGTGATTAGAGACACCAATGGTAATGTTTTAAACTTCGTTGGCATTTGCCATGACACCACTGACCGCAAACAAGCATTAGAAGCTCTAGCAGAACGAGCGCGTTTAGCAAATTTTCGTGCCGATGTAGACGCGGCCCTTACCCAGAGTGACAGCTTACAAAACATGATGCGCCGTTGCACAGACGCTTTAGTTGAACATCTTGATGCAGCCTTTGCTCGCATCTGGACGCTGAACAAACAAGACAACGTATTAGAGTTGCAAGTCAGTTCAGGGATGTACACGCACATTAATGGCTCCCATAAACGTGTGCCAGTCGGTCAATTCAAAATTGGTTTGATTGCCGAAAAAGGCAAACCCCACCTAACTAACTCTGTGCAAACAGATCCCCGCGTGGGTAACAAAGAATGGGCGCAACGAGAAGGTATGATCGCCTTCGCTGGCTATCCCCTAATTGTTGAAGATGAAACTGTAGGGGTAATAGCCATGTTTGCCCGCCAAGCATTGACAGAATCAACTTTCACAGCACTGGAATTTGCCGCCCAGGAAATTGCCATTGGCATCAAGCGCAAACAAGCAGAAATTGCACTCAGAGAAAGCGCCCAGAGGGAAGCACTAATCAATCGTCTTTCTAGCCAGATTCGAGCTTCTTTGGATGTCAATTGCATTGTGGAAACGGCAGTGCAGGAGATTCGCAACTTATTCCAAATTGATCGCTGCGCCTTCTTTTGGTATCGACAAGACGCTGATATACCGTACTGGGAAAGAGTATATGAGGCGAAAAGTTCCTTTTTACCTTATCTGCTTAACGACCAAGAAGCAACTAATGCAGAAATCGAACTAATCGCAGCTAAAACCTTAAATAGAGAAATCATCCGCATTGATGATGTTAAGACTGTGAACGATTCTATAGCACGGCAGTTTTTGCAGGATTTTGGTTTCACTGCCTTTATGTCGCTGCCCGTACATACCCAATCTGGCGAAATTGGCACATTTACCTGTGGTTATTGTAGTGGCTTTCGGCCTTGGCTAGACAACGAAGTACAATTACTACAAGCAGTTACAGTTCAACTAGCGATCGCCATTGACCAAGCTAAACTTTACACCCAAAGTCGTATTGCTGCCCAAACTGCCCAAGATAAAGCCCAGCAACTAGAAGCGGCATTGCTAGAACTTCAACAAACCCAAGTCCAACTGATTCAAACTGAAAAAATGTCCAGTTTGGGACAGTTGGTGGCAGGTGTTGCCCACGAAATTAATAATCCTGTCAATTTTATCTACGGCAATATTAACCATGCCCGTGAATATACCAAGGATTTGCTCCACTTGGTAGAACTTTACCAGAACTACTGCCCACTAATACCAGAAATTGATCAACAAATTGACACCATTGATTTAGACTTTCTCAGGCACGATTTGCCCAAAGTCCTGGATTCTATGAAGATGGGAGCCGAACGTATTCGGCAGATTGTCCTATCTTTACGCAATTTTTCTCGCCTTGATGAAGACGATACCAAAGCAGTGGATATTCATGAAGGTATGGATAGCACATTGCTGCTGTTACAAAATCGCCTGAAAGCCAAACCAGGACATCCCGAAATCCAAGTAATCCGAGACTACGGCAACCTACCACCGATAGTGTGTCACGCCGGACAGATGAATCAGGTGTTTATGAATTTGTTGACAAATGCGATCGATGTTTTAGAGGAGTCATTTGTCATTAGTCATTTGTCATTAGTAAACAACACTGAACAAAGGACAAATGACCAAGGACAAATGACTTTTCCACAGATTCGTATTCGCACGCTCATCAAAGAAGATCGTGTAATTATTAGCATTGCTGACAATGGTCTAGGAATGACTGAGGAAGTACGCAAACGCCTATTTGACCCCTTCTTCACTACAAAACCTGTGGGTAAAGGCACTGGTATGGGATTATCAATTAGCTACCAAATTGTTGTCAAAAAACACTGTGGGCAAATCCAGTGTATTTCAGCACCAGGAGAAGGTGCCGAGTTTGTGATCGTAATTCCACTACACGAGCAACCCTCAACGTAGACATCATGTAACGTTAACCTAATTTTAATTAAAAATTAACCTATTGGTTGTTAACTAAGATTAATTAACTTTTTGCTGCAACATTTGAACCTCCCCAAAAACCTAGAATTTATAGGAATTGGGGGGATTATTTCTTTTAGTATTGGAAATTAAAAGTATAAATCTTGCAGTTCAAGCGATTAAAAAACATTGTAATCGTAGTACTATCTTTGCGTAGGCGTAGCCCAACCCAGGCATCGCACCTTTGAAAAAAATCCGTGAGTACAAAAAAAATAGAAGGCTGGGATGATACAACCCCAAAGTCAAAATAGTATCACCTACACACGTGTTATCCACCTAAGTCATGTAATTGACATAGATATTCCCCAATGGTCTGGAGATCCCACAGTAGAATTTGAAACTGTGGCTGAACTAAATAATGATGGCTATTATCTCCGACGTTTCTCCTTGGGGGAACATAGCGCTACCCATATCAATGCCCCTAACAGTTTTCATAGTTATGCTATGGGAATTGACGAATACCCAGCCCAGTCTTTGGTTGTACCTGCGGTAGTCATAGATATTCGCCAAGTCACAAACGTAAATCCTGATTATGCCCTGACTATTGCTGATGTTTTGGCTTGGGAAGAAGAATACGGTGAAATTTCTGCTGGTTGCGTAGTTATACTGAATACTGGATGGCAAAAAAAGTGGTTTGATAAAAGTGCATTCCTCAATCATGATGCTCAAGGAATTGCCCACTTTCCTGGGTTTGGCAGGGATGCGACTCAATTATTACTGAATGATCGGCAAATAGCGGGTATAGGAATTGATACTCATGGCGTAGACCCTGGACAGGATAACAGTTTTGGGATTAACCGCTTAGTTTTAGAACAACCGCGCATTGTGTTGGAGAATCTGACAAATTTGGATCAACTACCACCTAAAGGTACTACTCTAGCGATCGCAGTTCTGAGATTGCGTGGTGGTTCTGGTTCTCCTGTGGGGGTGTTGGCGTTCGTCCCTTAATTTTTCGACATAGACAGTTTCTACAACTGTATTAGCTGCTCTTACGGCTGCTTTCGTCGAGAGGTTATTGTAAATTAAAACTTGAATTTGGGCATTATTTAGCTGTCCATCTTGGATAGCTTGGGCAACTACATCAAAATTGCTGCCATTCCCAGAAGCCATAATTCCCAGTTTTAAAGGGGCGACTTGTTGGAAAACATCGCTAATGCTGGGTAAAACCAAGCTAAGGGTAGAATCAGGGCACAGGGTCATAACAGCTAAGAGGGTTAATTATAGATGCCAAAAATATATACTAAGTCGTGGTTGGATGATGATACAGTAACAGCCTGGATTTTTCTCACATAAATAGGTAAAATTTCATCCTTTGATTTAGCAATGTCTCCTTCCATGTTGCGATCGCTTGATTAAATTTTGCTGTCAAGATTTAGCTCATAACTAGTCCAATTGATATAAATGATATTCTAAAACTTGGTATGAACGAAACAACACAGAGATTAAAGCCGCATAGAATTTGATCGGAGCATAGGTGAGTTAAATGGCGAAGGTAGCGTTGCTGATTGGGGTCAGTGAATATGAGCCAGGGCTGAACCCTTTGCCCAGTGCAGTTAGAGATGTGGAAGCAGTGTATGAGGTGCTGCTGCATCCAGAGATGGGCGGATTTGCTGCGTCAGATATTACCCTGCTAAAAAATCCTGAGCGACAAGCTGTAGAAATTGCGATCGAAATGCTGTTCTCGAGTCGGCACAAGGATGATTTGCTGCTGCTGTATTTTTCGGGACACGGCATCAAAGACGATCGCGGTAGGCTGTATCTGGCGACTCGCAACACCAGTAAGATGCAGCAGGGCGAATTGATTCGCTCAACGTCGGTGTCTGCCAATTTTATTCACGATCGCATGAGCGAAAGCCGTTCCCGTCGGCAGGTGGTGATCCTAGATAGCTGCTTTAGTGACGCGTTTGCCGAGGGGATGTCTGCCAAAGATGACGGCATGATTGATATCCGGGAACAGTTAGGTGGTGAAGGACGAGCCGTGTTGACTTCTTCTACTTCGACTCAATATTCCTTTGAGCAAGAGGGGCAAGATTTATCGATTTACACTCGTTTTTTGGTTGAAGGTATCAAATCGGGAGAAGCCGATCGCGATCAAAAGGCAACCCGAAATAACTTACGCCAACAGCAGCAGCACTTGGGACTGACGGATGTAGATGTTGCACCAATCAAAGCACAAATCACAACACAGATTGAAAGCTATCATCAAAAACTTCAGCAGTACGAGCAAGCGTTTGTCAAGGCGACGTAGCGCCAGCATTATCCAGATGAGGTGACGCGGCAGCAGTTGCAGCAAACGTGGCAGACATTGGGGTTGAGTGAAGGGGATGTGGGTGCGATCGAGAGGCGGATTAATGCGGAGATTGAAACCCATCAAGCAAAGTTGCGGCAATATGAGCAGGAATTTACAGAAGCTGTTCAGCAAGAATATCCGCTCAGTGCTTTCAAACGCTCTCAACTAAGGCAACGTCATCAAGCGTTGAATCTGACTGCTGAGAATGTGACTGCAATTGAAACCAGAGTTGTAGCAAGCCAAGAATTGATTAAATCTCTGATTCGGCAGCCAAGTTCTGCTCAACGCATTCAACCGGCTCAAGAGCGAATAACCCGACAAAAGTTTTTGAAGTGGGCTGGCTGGGGAGGTGTAGGTTTGGTGACAGCACTAGCAGGTTGTGAAATTTTTAAGGGTCAATCACCGACACCTGAATCTACTATCTCTGTAGCTGAACCTAAATATATTCCCCCTACTAAGGAAGCGTCTAAAGCATTGGGATTACCCTTGTGGACGGTTGAGTTTGAAACGGTAACGGTGGATGAAAAGGGACAGGTAATTAAACGAGATCCTAACAAGCAAGCTAAGTTCTTTAAGGAGGACTTAGGTAATGGCATAACTTTAGATATGGTTGAGATTCTTGGAGGCTCTTTTAATATGGGTTCGCCACCCGATGAAAATGATCAAACCAAAAATGAAGAACCACAGCACGCTGTAAATGTGCCTGCTTTTTTTATCGGCAAGTTTGAAGTGACTCAGGAACAGTACCAGCAAATAATGGGTAGCAATCCGTCCGACTTCAAGGGAGCAAAACGTCCTGTAGAGCATGTGTCCTGGAATGATGCAGTAGACTTTTGCAAAAAGCTGAGTCAAAAAGCTGGGCGTAAATATCGCCTACCTAGTGAAGCAGAGTGGGAATACGCTTGTCGTGCAGGAACAACGACACCATTTCACTTCGGCGAGACGATTACAACTGAGTTAGCTAACTATAATGGATATTTCACTTATGCTTCTGCACCACAGGGGAAATATCGTCAAGAAACAACAGAAGTAGGAAGTTTTCCACCTAACGCCTTTGGATTATACGATATGCACGCTAATGTTTGGGAGTGGTGCCAAGATACTGGGCATGGCAGCTATGAAGGAGCGCCTAGTGATGGAAGTGCATGGATAGATACTGATCAAAATCGGATGCTGCGGGGCGGTTCCTGGACCTTCATTCCTATATACTGCCGTTCTGCGTCCCGCCTCGACACCTACGGTGACGTCGGCATCATCGGCGACGTTGTTGGTTTTCGTGTTGTCTGCGCGGTTGGGAGGACTCTTTAGCCCTTGACACTTTAGCTCTTTTGCCCTCTGCCCTTCTTTCCTTTACCCTTTTTGAGTGTAACGAAGCGGAACGATCTAATTTTTTTTTCAAAAAATAGAGTGGATTAGGTTTAAGTAAAGACTCCAAGTAGAGATAATTATGAACCAAGAGCTTACCCAAGCGATCGCCTTAGAAGTTCAGATATTCCACAGCATTGAGCAGAAATAAAATTTTATATTTTTACTTGGTGCTTTACTTGCTAAAGTAATCAGCCTTCAAAAAGCCACAGAAGTTATGCAACGGAAGCCAGCAGAATTCCTCAAAATTCTAGACCTCATGGGAATTGAATTTTCTTACCTTTCTGAAGAAGATGTTGCTGTGGAAAAAAACTAGTAAATGAATGCAAATTGTTCTCAATTCATCACCACTGATTTTTCTAGCTAAACTGAGCTACCTGAATCAATTTATCGAATATCCTGATGATTTCTACATTCCTCAATCTGTTGCTGAGGAAATTAGCGCTAAGTCAGATCCAGCTAGCCAATCTATTCAAACGCTAATCAACGCTGGTAAACTTCGAGTTCGTACATCCACCCTTATAATGTTTGAAAAGTATTGGGCGAATAGAATTCGCTACTACACAAAGCTTAGTCCACCTGCGTGGAAAGCATGAAAAAGCAAGGTTTTTAACCCACGGAGGTGGATTTTGTCTGTATAGCCAAGCCAGTGCGTTGGGCGGCTTTGCCGACTTGAAGCACCTGGCGCGCGACTTCTAGTCGCCAGGGCTAGTAATAAATTAGACTTGTTCATTCATCCTCTAAAAGCTTGCTGAAATTGCCTGTTGATGGTTATATTGTCCAGCATAGACAGCGAGTGCGATGCCTACGGCGGGAAAATATACGCTTGATCAAGTACGTGCAAAACTTAGTTTAAGCAAAGACTCCAAATAGAGATAATTATGAACCAAGGGCTTACCCAAACGATCGCTAATACTAGGAGAAACCAAGCTAAGGGTAGAATTAGGGCACAGGATCATAAGAGCTAAGAAGGAAAATTTATAGATGCGAAAAATATATAGTAAGTCGTGGTTGGATAATGATACAGTAGCAGCCTGGATTTTTCTCACACCAGCACTAATTTTACTGGGCGTTTTTATCATTTGGCCGATCGCCTATTTGTTTTACCTCAGTTTCACTGCTGGTAGTTTCACATTAAAAGGTACTTATTGGATAGGCTTAAAAAACTATTGGCGCTTGCTAGTCAACCCCGACTTCTGGCAAGTTCTGGGTAACACCTTTTATTTTACTGTTGCTACGATCATTCCCAGTTTAGTTATCTCCTTGGGATTGGCAGTGCTATTAAACCGCTCCATTCCCTTGCGGGGCATCCTGCGAAGTGCCTATTTTCTGCCTTCAATTATCTCACTTGTGGCAGCCGGTTTGGGATTTCGCTGGCTGTTTCAAACATCAGGGCCAGTTAACGGACTTTTAGATTTTTTTGGCATTTCAGCCATACCCTGGCTAGGAGATACATTTTGGGCAATGCCAGTACTTATTGTAATGAGTATTTGGAAACAATTAGGTTTCAATATGGTGGTTTTTTTAGCAGGGTTGCAAGCAATTCCTCCCAGTCGTTATGAAGCAGCAGATTTGGATGGAGCAAATGCTTGGCAACAATTTTGGTATATTACTCTGCCTGGATTGCGCCCGACTGTGATATTTGCAATCATCACTACGGCGATTTTTACATTGCGGAGTTTTGAGCAAGTTTATGTGATGACTGGCGGTGGCCCACTGAATTCGACTAATTTGTTAGTTTACTACATTTACCAAGAGGCTTTTGCTCAGTTTGATTTTGGTTATGCAGCAGCAGCAGCGACGGTGTTACTAGCTGTGACGCTGGTACTTGTGTATTTACAACTGCAAACTTGGGGAGAGGAGTAGGGGGAGCAGGGGGCAGGGGGCAGGGAGTAGGGGGGGAATTTTGGAAGTTGCTAAATCATCGCGCAAATATGCAATGCCAAAAAATGTAGTGCATTCAATTAGAAACAGCTAGAGTTTTTACTTCTTATATAAGCTGCGATATTCCCAAGGATTCACAAATTTAGTATCACTCCAAACGCCAAGCCGTTGTTGCTTCGCCTCAGCTTCGGCTTGTTGAACTAAGTTTTTACTAGGACACTTGTTTAAATAGGGACGATAGACTTTTGCCAACCCTTCTTGCAACAATACCTGTTGTATAAAAGTGCCATTTTTTAAACGGACTTCGGCAATTTGGCGTCCATAGCGATCGCTATCTGTGATATTCAATGTCACGCGATCACCTCCTTGTTGCACCAGTTCTTGCACCCGTTCTCGTGCTTTCACACCCCAAGTAAATTGATTGCGATCGCTAATGCGTTTACTCTGCTTTTCTTTGTTAGAATGAGCTATTTCTGGCGCATCTAGACAAGCAAAGCGCACGGTAAAATTTTTGCCATTGGTATCTTTCACTACTATAGTATCCCCATCACTGACTCGCTCAACTGGTTCTCCAGAAATACCGACAAAGCGATCGCAGCCGATCAAACCCAAAAAGATGATAGTTGCACAAAACCAAAATTGCACTGGTTTAGTTAATTTCTCCATTCAAACTTACCTGCATTACCTCTGTGGGATGATATTAACAAAATGAAAAGATATATTTGTTAACTGCTGACATAGTTCCACAGGCAATTCAAAATCCCAAATGGTAAGACCCTCTGGCGGCAACCGAATAGAAAATGCGGATTAGTATAAGAATTGTAACCTTCCAATTGTCAGTGGGAATTCCTGATGAACTTCTTGACTCACATTCTGCATCTAGCTGGTTCAGGCGTTTTTGCCTATGTCGTGGTTTGTTGGGTTTCACGACCTTCAACCCAACCTACAATTATCCTTAACCCAAGCGTATTGGGTAGAACTTTATATTTATACGTTTACATAGCATATATAGGAATCATATTTGATTTTTGAACAAAATTAGGTATTGTAGGGTGTGTTAGAACGCAGTTCGTAACGCACCAAACCGTTGATGATGGTGCGTTACGCTGTCGCTAATACACCCTACGTATCTTTTCAGAAATCAAATACTAGTCCTATATATCAAGACTATATCTCTAAATATAGATTGTTCATTTTGGTTATTAAACATTTATAGTAGTTCTTTTGGAGGAATATATATACAATAAAAATATATCTTTTACGAGATCAATCTTTTCATTAAGTGTTGCATAATAAAATTAGAGTTTAAAAGCATCTTTTTTGTGTTTGAATTTGTTTTTAGATAACCTGAGAGTCTTAATGATGTTTTATTCAACCTAAAACTGGTTTTTGGGATATTTATTTAGCTGAGATTTCGTTACTTAAAAGATGCATTTTACTAGAGATGTGAACAAAATTTTTATCAATTAACAAAAAGACTTTTCATAAAGTCTTTCTGTTGTATTAATTGTAGCTATTATTTCATATTATGATTTCCTTTTTACGTCTGGTTATCCCGGCATCGCTCGTTCTTACTACTTCCCTGATTAGCAAAGGTAATGATTTTCTAAGACAGCATGAAGTCCAACAGATCAATGAAACAAGGAGGTGTTTCAACTGTAATCTATCAGCAATGAACTGGTCGGATGCAAACTTACAAGGAGTTGACCTGCGTTCAACAAACTTCAGGGAGCCAACCTGAGAAACGCTAATCTAAAGAATGCCAATTTAGAATGGGCTGACCTCCGTAAGGCAAATCTGCAAGGAGCGGATCTAACTGGAGCAACCTTAAGAAATACCTTGCTAACTGATGTCAATTTAACTGGGGCAAATCTAGAAGCGTCTAACCTAGAAGGCACCGATTTTAGAAATGCTAATCTTAGCCGTGCAAATCTTGTCAAAGCTCTAAAACACAATAATATTCAGGATAGCAATTCTGTCAAACTATGTGAAACAATACTGCCAAATGGAGCAATATCGCATCGAGACTGTCAAAGATTGGCAAAGCATTAGACCACAATATCAAATTAATTAAACATAGAAATGATAACAGTAGTAATTACACTCTTCGTATTCTTGAAGAGTTAAAATTTATGGGAACGCAAGTAGATAAACTATGCATAACATTGAAATTATTATTGGACTGCTCTTGGTTGTTGCCATTGAAGCAGTAGTTGCCCAAAGTCTGAGAAAGTTAGTTCAGACGCAAGTATTTTTACAGCTACAGTACTTAAGACGGCAATAAGCAAGTCTTATATACGAACTATGGCAGATGAAAAAATATAACCGGATCAAACTTTGGGAAGGGCTGCATTCTAGCTACTGGTTTGTGCCATTACTGATCACAGGCGCAGCGATCGCACTAGCGTTCTTCATGCTCACACTTGACTCAACAGGCAAGTCAGGACTAATGGAAAAGTCGGGCTTGAAGATTTACACTGGCGGAGCGGATAGTGCGCTAACTCTGCTTTCAACCATTGCTAGTTCAATGATTACCGTAGCTGGTACTGTCTTCTCAGTCACGCTCGTTGCTCTGACGCTCGCTTCTCAACAGTTCGGGCCACGAGTGCTGCGAAATTTTATGCAGGATATAAGATTTAAGTTCGTACTCGGCACGTTTATTGCTACGTTTATCTACTGTTTGCTCGTGCTACGGAGTGTTCATACTGATGCAGAGCAACCATTTGTACCGAAAATTTCAATCACTGTCGCCATCCTGCTGGCGATCGCTAGTATTCTTGTATTAATTTACTTCATCCACCATGCCTCAACCTCAATTCATGCATGGCACATCATCAGAGAGATTAGTGATGAATTGGAATCTAATATTGATTATGTATTCTCTGAAAATCCGGGAAATAGTCACCCCGAACACAAGCGGCAACTTGTTGAGGAAATCACAACGGGTTTCGAGCAACAAGCCTATCCAATCTTGGCGACTGGCAGTGGTTATATTCGGGCAATTGATTACGACCGCTTGATGAATATTGCTAAGTCGAAAGACCTTCTGTTGCATTTAAAGCACCGCCCAGGCAAGTTTATCGTGCGAGGTAGCAAGCTGGTCAGGGTTTTTCCTTTTGAACGGGGGAATGGAAAGCTCACAAAGGAGATCAATTATGCATTCATTTTGGGTAGAGAACGCACTGCGTTCCAAGATGTGGAATTCTCCATTAAGCAACTGGTGGAGATTGCAATTCGGGCAATTTCCCCTGCCGTCAACGACCCATTCACGGCAATTCGGTGTATTGACCAGCTTAGTGTAGCCCTATGCCATTTGACCCAAAGAGAGTTCCCATCCCCCTACTGGTACGATGACAATGATCAGCTCCGTTTAATTGCCGACCAGGTGACGTTTGCAGCACTAGTTGATGATGCCTTTCACCAGATTCGACAGTACGGGCGACAAGAGGTGGCAGTCACAATCCGCTTGCTGGAGACGATCGCAACTATTGCTGAGTACACACGTAACAAAAACAACTACGTGGCGCTACTACGTCATGCCAATATGATTAGACGTGGCAGTGAAAATTTATTCGAGAAGCTGGATCGAGAGGATGTTGAGGCACAATACCAAGTTGTTTTGCAAAGACTAGCAAAGATTTAGTAAAAGTGCTGAAGGCATAGTATTTAGTAACCAGAGTTACCTCGTTTATCTTGAGGGAGACAAAATAGCCTGTTTTCCATGACTCTGAGCTTACCATCTGCTGGTCGCCCTAATTAGCGATCGCATGAATACACCCCTGAACGGTTACATTATAGAAGACCTAAGGAACGCCGATTTAATAAAATACAAAACCTCACCCCCAACCCCTCTCCTTACTAAGGAGAGGGGAGACTTTGACGAAAATCAAAGGCGGGGTGAGATTAAAACCATATTTAGACGTTATTTAATTCACATTCATAAGTAAGTAGGCGTGAATAATTAAAGGTTTATAGTAAGCGGCTCCAGCCCTTAAAATAGGGCTAAAGCCACGATTACGAGCCAAGTTCATTAAATTTACATTGCGTAAGATAGTTTGATTTATTCTTGCCTACTTCCGTTGGCAGATTTATCCGTAAGGTCTAAAATGTTTGAATTTTGAATTGTTAATCATTGCTTCTTAAATATTCAATTGCTGCCTCTAATTTGGAAGAGTAACTTTCAGCAAACCTTTCAAACCAAAGTCCTTCGGACGAAAGTGGATCTACTTTGGCTAACCATTCTTTTGCCTGCACTTTCAAAGCCTCTAGTTGTTTGGCTTTGAATTGTTCTTGTCGAATTCGTTCCTGTTCTAGTTCTTGCTGTTTTTTTAACTCAATAGCAGCATCCTGTTCTGCAAAATCAGCCTGAACTTCTGCCAAAAGGTTATCCATAAAAGATGCCGACTTTGGCGATGGTGGCATACCGGATTTGGCTGTGGCTGATTTTGATTGTTGCTGTTGTGGTTGTACTTCTTTGTATTCAGTTTGGAGTTCAGCTAACAGCTTATCAATGGAATCCATTTTTGCAATTCCTAATAAATAGTATAGCTAGTCATTAATGGCATTAAGTAGCACTTCCGATAAACTCATATCTTCCATGTCTTCCATAGTAATGGTGTCACAAATATCAAACTTAGCACCAGCAGTTTGGAGTTCATCGTCTAAGACTTTGAGAAAACGCGTAGCTTGTGGATCTGTGCCGACTTGAATAAAGGAAATAGCTAATTCTTCATCTCGATCTATGCGGCGAGAAGCTTCAATAATTACCCTCATTACTGCTTTGCGATCGTCCGGTTCACCATCAGTAACCACTAAAATTGTTTCACCATTTGGCTTTGTTTGACCGGCTGCTTTGCGTTGTAAGTAATCATCAGTTGCGTGTTTTAACACACCTGCCAAGTCAGTTGTACCAGAGGGATCATTTTCTCGGAAAATTTGCCCTACTATACTGGATGTAACATTTTCGTATCGCTTAAATTTACCAGAAAATACATAAATAGTGATGCCGTCTGGGTCAAATTGCTCACACTTACTAGCTAAAGCTAAAGTAGATTCCTGTGCTGCAACCCATCTACTTCTACCGCCCTTTTGATCTTGGGTTGCCATGCTGCCGCTTTTGTCGATAATCAAGGTATAATCACGATTCTCTAGCATTATTCAATTCTCCAGTTATTAATAGTAAAGAGTTACTGGACTATGGGTGATCAACACATTAGTCAGTTATTGCGTTTGTCAATACATCTACAAGGCTCATTTCTTCTAAGTCGTCTAAAGTAACCGTATCGCAAATATCAAATTTAGCGCCAACACTTTGTAACTGGTCATCCAAAGCTTTGAGGAACTTAGTTGCTTGAGCATCTGAACCTACTTGAATGATCGAAATTCCTAATTCTTCATCACGCTCCATCTGGCGAGTAGCATGAATGATGACTTCAAACACAGCTTTGCGATCGTCTGGTTCACCATCGGTGATGACTAAAATTGTCTCTCCATTTGGCTTGCTTTTACCGGCTGCTTTGCGTTGAAAATAGTTATTAAGGGCATCCTGGAGTACACCTGCTAAGTTTGTCGTTCCAGAAGGGTCATTTTCGAGAAATATTTGTGCGACTTTGGCTGAGGTGACATCATCGTAGCGTTTAAATCTGCCGGAAAACAAGTAAACGGTGATGCCATCGGGGTCAAACTGTTCGGCCTTTCTTGCCAAAGCGAGAGTAGACTCTTGGGCAATCTCCCATCTACTTCTACCACCTACTTGGTCGGGTGTGGACATACTACCGCTTTTGTCAATGATTAATGTGTAGTCGCGATCGCTCATCATAATATTCTTCTGATTGTTACCCTGTGGTTCTAGTCTAACTCCGTTTTTTTACCAGTAAACAAGGATTTTAAGCACTTATATCAATTATGCTACTCAAAAAAGCCACCCTACAGTTGATGAATGCGTTGGCGTAGCCCAACCCAGGCATCGCTAGTACAGTACGGCGTAAATAAGCCACCCATTTGTAATGTCTGAAACCCTTGCTAAAACGTAATTACGAATTACGAATTACGCCAAGCGATCGCTAGTGCCTCTTTGTTCCCGCAGAGAAAAAAATCTTCCTAATCCCCAGTCCCCAATCCCCTGGAAACACCAAAAGTTAGAGATTACTTTGGTTGTTGCATCCGTATTTATTCTGGGAATAATAAATATTATTCATGCTGACACACACGGAGCTAAATAAAAGCTGTTAAGCTCAATTTTAGAGATAAATTCGGGTATGAACCATCCTAAATTCTTAGATAACCCCGCGCAAAAAGAAAACTTCTCCCCGGCGTTTCTGCATCAGATGATCAATGGTATCTCTGACCCAGTTTTTGTCAAAGACCGTCAACATCGCTGGGTATTACTTAACGATACCTACTGTGATTTCGTCGGTCATAGCCGAGAAGAATTAATTGGTAAGTCAGACTATGATTTTTTTCCTCAAGCAGAAGCTGATGTGTTCCGGGAAAAAGATGAACTGGTTTTCAGTGCAAATATTACCAATGAAAGCCAGGATCTTTTTACCGATGCTCAGGGTATAACCCATCTTATCTCTACAAAAAAGTCTTGCTTTGAGGATGAGACTGGTAATAAATTTCTGGTAGGTAGTATTCGAGACATCATTTTACAGAATGCAGCCGGGAAAGTTCTGGGTGTGACTGATCCTACTGAACTCATGCAAAAGAGTGAGGCACATCGGGAAACCCTAGAAGAACTGCGCCAACAAAACGAAGAATTAGCGATCGCTCGTGAAACGGCTGAATGTGACATCAGCGATCGGCAAGCTGCACTGCGCGATGTCTACGACCAGCTTCGCTTACCCCAGCAAGCAGAGTCAGACCTACAGCGTACTAATGCTTTATTGCAAGCTCAACAAGAAGCTGCGATCGACGGAATTCTGATTATTGATGAAAATCGCACAATTGTATCATTTAATCAGAAATTCTCCAAGTTGTGGCAAATTCCTGCGGCACTGCTCCAAACACGCGATGATCGCCAACTCCTGGGATGGGTACTAGACCAACTAGTAAATCCAGACGAATTTCTGGCTAAGGTTGAATATCTTTATCAGTATCCAGAAAAAAGCAGCCGTGATGAAATTTTCCTGAACTCTGGAAAGATTTTTGACCGCTATTCTGCGTCCGTGCGTAAACACCAAGGAGCTTGTGGTGAGACATCACCTTTAGGAGACTATTACGGTAGGATTTGGTATTTTCGCGACATTACCGAATATAAGCAAGCAGAAGAGGAACTCAGGGCTTCACAGCAAAGACTGACGTTGCTGATTGAACAAACACCTTTAGCCATTATTGAATGGAATACCAACTTTGAGATTCAGACATGGAATCGAGCAGCAGAAACAATCTTTGGATACACCACAGAGGAAATGCTGGGGAATCCTTTTGAGATCATAGTACCTGAAAACGTTAGAAAGCACGTAAATGAGATTATCACCGCCCTGTTAACCCAACGTGGAGGAAGTTTTAGTGTCAACGAGAACGTCACTAAGGATGGTAGAACGATAGTCTGTGAGTGGTATAACAACCCGTTAGTGGCTCCTGATGGCCAAGTGATTGGCGTTGCCTCAATGGTGCTGGACATCACAGAACGCAAACGATTTGAAGAGGAACAGCAAAAATTTGTAGCGTTGATTGAAAACAGCAGCGACTTTATTGGCATTGCTTCAATGGAAGGGCAAGTTCTGTATGTGAACCCTGCCGGACTCAAGCTGGTGGGACTTAGTAGCCTGGAAGCAGCCAAAACCAAATCCTTGGTTGATTTTTATTCACCAGAAGCTTTTGCAGAATTCATCCAGCAAATTAATCCTTTGATCTTTCAACATGGTTTCTGGCAAGGCGAGTTTCGCTATAGGCATTTTCAAACGGGCATAGAAATTCCCACTGATTGCAGCCTGTTTATGGTTAAACATCCTCAAACAGGAGAGCCTTTCTGTCGGGTAGCTGTTATTAGGGACATCACAGAACGCAAACAAGCTAAGGAAGCCCTGCTAAAGTCGGAAGCGCAACTACGACAACAAGCCCAAGAACTCAAAGAAACACTCCGCGAACTTCAACGCACCCAGACTCACTTAATTCAAAGTGAAAAGATGTCCAGCTTGGGTCAACTAGTCGCAGGAGTGGCACACGAAATCAATAACCCGGTGAATTTTATCTATGGCAACCTCAGCCCTACTAAGGAATACACCCAAGATTTACTTTCACTTTTGCAACTCTACCAAAGTCATTATCCCCAAGCTGTGCCAGAAATTGAGGATTTTGCAGAACTAATCGAACTGGACTTTTTGAAATCAGATTTGCCACAAACAATCAACTCAATGAAAGTTGGGGCAGACCGCATTCGGGAGATTGTGCTTTCCTTGCGAACTTTTTCGCGCTTGGATGAAGCCGAAATGAAAGCTGTTGATATCCATGAGGGAATCGACAGCACTCTAATGATTTTGCAAAGCCGCTTCAAGGCTAATGACCAGCGCCCGACAATTGAAATAATCAAAGAATACGGGAAACTACCTCTGGTTCAATGCTACGCTGGGCAGCTAAACCAAGTATTCATGAATATTTTGTCAAATGCGATCGATGCTTTAGAAGAGGGAGTCGGGAGTCGGGATGAGGGGGACAAGAGGAATAACCCATGCCCCATGCCCAATGCCCAATGCCGAATTTCGACAATTCGCATTTGCACCCAACTACAAGAGCCAAATCAGGTAACAATTAGGATTACCGACAATGGATTGGGAATATCAGAAGATCTTAAAAAACAACTATTTGACCCCTTCTTTACCACCAAGCCCATCGGCAAAGGCACGGGGATGGGACTTGCCATCAGCTACCAGATCATTACAGAAAGACATGGCGGTTGCTTAGAATGTATTTCGCAGCCAGGACAAGGGGCTGAGTTTGTGATTAAGATTCCTCTGATTCAACATAATTCGTAATTCGTAATTCGTAATTTTCGTAATTTTCGTAATTTTCGTAATTCGTAATTTTAAGAACTTTCATATCATATAGCCATTTTCAATCCGGTGAGGTACAGGTATGCAAACAGACCTAACCCCCTAACCCCCTTCCCGCTTCGGGAAGGGGGAAAAATTCCATTCCTCTCTCCTTTTAGGAGAGAGGAATGGAAGTGAGGTCAAAATTGTACCTCACGCTTGTCGAGAACCGCTATAAGACTTACGCACTGTACAAAAGAATCATTTTGTGTATCAACGTAAATAGGTCGTTTCAGATTTTTATGAATCATTCTTTGATAGTAAATAGACCCGCGCAGTAGGGGCAATTCATGAATTACCCCTACGACAGATATAGTTTTTCAAATCATCTATAACTTGGTCTTTCCTGTCAATGCGTAAGTCCTAACTATGAGTAAAAACAAAGTATTTCTGCTGCCGATAGCTACTTATACTAATTCTCTATGAAGATGCACAGAATAAAACACTTGAAACTCCATGCCAGACAAGGGAATTATTCTATGCAGGCTCACATAGATTTGGTATTACCTTCTGGAATTAGTAATTACGAATTACGAATTAGTAATTAGACCTCTTGCAAAAGTCCCTAACACCCCACCCCCAACCCCTCCCCGCTCTTCGGGAGGGGAGCGTTTGCTTTACTCAAATGCGGGGTGGGATTCTTAATTTTTGATTTATGCAAGAAATCTATTATCTCAATACCTCCACTTCTTGGGCAACCTTCATTTGGTCGAGAATTCCCCAAATTTCCTGTAACATCGGTTCTAACCCGGTGCGGGTAACGGCTGAAATCACAAAAACCGGGGCATAGGAGAGATGATTAAGTTGGGTAGCTAACGCCTCCAAATCGACAGTTTCCCGATCAACTGCATCAATTTTATTCAGCGCCAAAATTTGCGGACGTTCTGCTAAACCCTGTCCATAAGCTTGTAATTCTTGCTTAATTATGTTATAATCTCTAACCACATCATCACTAGTGGCATCAATCAAGTGAAGTAGCACTCGTGTGCGCTCGATATGGCGCAAGAAATCATGTCCCAGCCCTGCTCCGTGGGCTGCTCCCGCAATTAGTCCGGGAATATCGGCGAAAACAGTACCATCGCCAGTAGGTTTCCGCACTACACCCAAATTTGGGATCAGGGTAGTGAAAGGATAGTCTGCGATTTTTGGACGTGCAGCTGATAAAGATGAAATTAGAGTGGATTTACCAGCATTTGGTAAGCCAATAATCCCCACTTCTGCCAAAAGTTTTAACTCCAGGCGCAGCTGCTTTATTTCTCCTGGTAATCCTGGGAGGGCGTATTCTGGGGCGCGGTTACGGTTACTTAAGAAATGCTGATTTCCCAGTCCGCCTTTACCACCTTGGGCAATCCGTAAAGTCTGCTTTGGCTCAATTAAATCCCCCAACAATTCCCTAGTTCCAGCATCATAAATGGTCGTACCGCAGGGAACTTCGATGATCAAATCCTTTCCTCCGGCTCCAGTGCAGTTACTTGGCCCGCCACGAGTACCTTTTTCTGCCTGAAAGCGATGGTTGTATCTGAAGTCCAACAAGGTTTGCAGATTTTCATCGGCAACGAAAATTACCGAACCGCCTCGTCCCCCGTTACCACCAGAGGGTCCGCCAGTCGGTACGTACTTCTCGCGCCGGAAGGCGACAATACCATCGCCGCCCTTACCAGCTTCAACTTCAATTTCTGCTTGGTCGATAAATTGCATACTTAATAATAATGAGAAGTGAGGAGTTAGGAATTAGGAGTTAAAAATTATAACTCCTCACTCTATCACTTTAACTAAATATATGCTGAAACATCTTCACCGCATTTATCTGCAAGATAGCAGAGGGCGCGAAAACGTAAGCCCACCAGTTGCTCATACAACGGGTTAACTTTACACATCGGCGGGATATGGACAATCTTGCGTCCAAATAGGGTGACATCCCGCTCAAAGGCACACTGGGAGGGAATCATTTTACACAAAAAGCGGGCTACTCTGGGGTCTTGGATATCTAGCCCATCCAGCCAGTCACGCAGGGGGCATAGTGCAGCAATTTCACGCTTTGTAAGTCCAGGGCTGGGGATAGTCGGGGTAACTTGCTGTGGGTGTTCTAGGGTGTGGCGAAGGGCTTCCAATAAATTCTGTGGCTGTTCTAAGGCTTGGCAGAACTGTTGCAAAACCTGATCTTCGCTGGGAGAATAAGTACCATCTGCGATCGCTACCATCACTGCTGTCCTTAAAAAATTTTCTGCTGTTGGCGTACCTTTACCCAACACTGCGGCTAATTCCTCTGGTGTAATTACCTCTAGTGAGTCCCATTTAATCCCAAGAGCTAATTCATTTTTGGTGATACTGGCAATGAATTCCTGTTCTTGAGTATCAAAATTACCATCTGCCCAAGCAATGGTGAGCAGTCCACGCAACCAAGCGGCAATCTGTTCGCTGCTGTAGGGGGATTGAACGGTACTTGTCATAAAACTCACGTCTCAAGCTTGCCTCAGTCACTACTAAGCTACACTACCCAGTGACTATGAAGATAGTGGGGGCAGCAGATAAACCAGAGAAGTTTTCAAATCGCAACAGTCGGTCTTGGGGTAAAATCCATCTGAGAGTAATCTTGAGAATTTTTCTACTTAAACTTATCCTCCATAAATGGGTACGCACCTACTTCAATAAACAATTAAGGTATACATAATGTTTCTGTTTGGCATTGAGCATGAAGTTGCTTTCCTCAACAAAGAAGGAAAGTTTGCTGATTTTTCCCACACAAAATTTGCTGATTTTAATCAAATTATTGAAAGGCTACCTACATACCCCAGTGACTATCCTCAACTCCGAGTCGGCGATGCGGGTATTAAGATGAAGAGATGGTACATTGAGGGATTTGAAAGATTTGCAGATTCTGATGAAGTGATAGACTGTCATGCTAAAGGTATTGAAATTAGAACAACTATACATTCTAATATTCAAGGCGCTATTACTGAATTATCAGAAAGTTTTCATTTACTACGTGAGGTTGCTGCTAACTTTGATTTATCACCAGTTTTAGTCAGTTTTAATCCCTACAATCCGGTCTTTGAGCCTCAACCCCCATTAAACGATTATGAAATTAAACAGCTACAGGCTTATCCTGACGAACAAACTGCTAATATTCACATGGTTACATACGGGCCAGATTTAAATATTTCAATGGCAGAGTTGTCTACTGAAGATGTAATTGATATTGGCAGAAAGTTAACTTATTACAGTCCCTATATCGTCCCTTTTAGTTATAGTTCCCCTTTTTATATGGGAGCTTTATGGGATGGGCTATCGGTACGAACGTTTATCAGAACCGGAAAAAGACCAGCAGCCTTGGTTTTTATTCAGGAACAGGAACAACTGATTAATAGTATACCTTCCTTGACAAAAATCGCCCGGATTCCGGCTGAAGTAGGACGCATTGAATTTAAGGCTTGTGATAGTTGTGATGATTTTTTCATCTATGCGGCTTTGTTGGCATTATTGAAAGGTTTGGTATTAGATGAAACCTTGCTGGGTAGAGCAACTGTACCCGATGCAGCGTTACATCAACTTTCTGCAAAAGAAGGGTTTGACAATGAGGATATTTTTAGCAATGCGACAAAAGTCTTGCAAGCAGCCGAAGTTGCCTTGGGAGATGACCCCGATATTCATTATTTAACGCTACTAAAAGTGCTGCTAGCGAAGCGAAGAACAAGATCCCATGAACTAATAGAAATGTTTGATCGCGTAAGTTCAATAGAAGAAGTAATAAAGCAGACTTATCAAGTTTAGAGGATGTTTTAAAAGTTATGAGAGCGCAGATTTTATCGTAAATTAAAGGATTTAAATCCCCACCTAAAAATGTCTTTAATTTGGAATTTTGAATTGTTAGTCAGGTTATCTGCAATTAGTAAAAGTTGCGTTAAGTGCAGTGGCAATTTGTACAAAAACCTCACTTGCAGGCGAAGTGCGATCGCTGATTGCAATCGGATTTCCAGTATCACCACCGCTACAAATATCGGGATCAATGGGAATTTGCCCCAGCAGTGGCGCTTGTAATTCTGCTGCGAGTTGTTCGCCGCCGCCACTGCCAAAAATTGGCGTGTGTGCGCCACAATCACCACAAATTAAATAGCTCATATTTTCAACGATGCCAAGGACGGGAACACCCACTTGGCGAAACATATATATGTTGCGTCGTACATCTGCGATCGCTATTTGCTGAGGAGTTGTCACTAGAATAACTCCGCAAACTGGGCTTTCTTGGATAATTGTGATTTGAGCATCACCTGTACCGGGAGGTAAATCTATTAATAAATAATCCAATTCGCCCCATTCCACATCTTGCAAAAATTGAGTGATAATTTTATGCAACACAGGGCCACGCCATGCCAAAGGACGATTTTCTTCTACAAGTAAACCAACTGACATCAGTCTTATTCCCTGAACTTCTAGAGGTAAAAACTTATCACCTGTAGGAGTATGAATTACTTGAATCTCAGCTTGCCCTAAACCCAACATTTGTGGCACATTAGGGCCATAAATATCAGCGTCTAGTAACCCAACTTTTGCACCTTGTAATCTTAAAGCTGCGGCTATATTTACGGCTGTTGTTGATTTCCCCACGCCACCTTTCCCACTAGAAACTGCTAGGGTTATTTTGACACCAGGAATTGTGCAAAGTTGAATGTAAGTTTTTTTGCACCAAGTTATAAATGATAATTTAGATTGAATCTCTGTCTGTAATTGCTGCTGATGGCAACCGATATATAAACGTAAGTAAACATAGTCATCAACTATGCGTAGATTTCGCACCATTCCCAAACTAACGATGTCATTTTTTAAGGTAGGCTCGATAACCTGTTTCAGGAGTTGGACGACTTCTTGATGACGCGGATCATTAATTTTTGAGTGCTGAAAGGGGGATTGGTGGTCAGACATGGTTAGGAGAAACTTAATTATCAGAAATTGGCCAATTGCAGCATAATCAAAGCGATCGCTCTGATTTAAATCCTCTCCAAAATTTCTCTCACCCAAGCTTCTTCCTGTGGCGAGCGCACTATTTTTAAAGGTTGTGAATAATCAATTGCCAAGTCAAATCTAGCACGTTCGTATACTTCATTTAGTATCCTTTGCAAGTCAACTATTGGCTCAGGTTCTCCTTCACGCAAAGGCACAGGAAAAACAGGAATTGGGTTTTTTAAGTCGAAAGTATATAAATCTGCATCAGGTCTATTGTAGCTACGACTGACCAAGATACTATAATCTGTGGCGATCGCTCCTAGAACAGGCATTGACTTTCCTTGTCTCAAGAGGTCAATTTCTACCAAGTTGGTTGCAGAAGCCAAGATTTTTTGTCGTTTGCTTTCGTAAGCGGCTCTACCTTCTTTTGAGCGTTTATTTTTAGGGGAAAGTATTTCGATCACACCAACTACTTCTTTACTTTGAGTTGCTCGCACCTCTAAAAATCGTTCAGTTACTTGTTCCGGTATGGGAACTTTCACTTTACTGGGTTCGGTAAGTTTTGCAGCAGTTAAAGTTGTGCTGGTAGCAGTAATGTTACGGGTGGCAACTGCTACATCAGCAATTCCCACAAGTAAGATATCATCTACACTAGTGTAAATTCGTTCTTCTATGGAAACTCGGTATTTCGGCGCGATTTGAGGAGTTAAGTGATCAGCGATCGCTACAATCAAACGATTATGAACTTGATGCCAAAGTTCCGGCTGTTCCAAATACGGGTTCATTCCAGGAAATGGATTTCCCATTGCACTTTTCCTTAATTATTTACTGCTCCCTTGAGACTATTTTATCTGTTTGAATCTTCTGAATTGCCCGTTGTGCTTGGATGGACACTTCTTTGTCAGGATCATCTAAGGCTTGTTGTAATGGGTTAATAGCATCAGGTTCAGCTAAATTACCAAGTGCGATCGCGGCTTCTTTCCGTACATCTGCATATTCATCTGTTAATGCTTGAATTAATCTCGGCATAACTTGAATATCTGGAATTTTTTGCAAAGCTTGTGCTGCTGATTTCCTTACTTGCCAATGTTCATCATTTAAAGCTATTTCTAATGCTGAAATTGCTTGATGATTTTCATGAATAGCCAGAGATTTGGCTACATTCCGGCGAACTTGCCAGTCACTATCATTTGTGAGTGCTTGACAAAGTATTGTAATCACTTCTGCATCTTGTAAATGTTCTAAAGTTAAAGCAGCAGCACGACGTACACTTGCTTCTTGATCAAAGATTAAATTTAAAGCTTGTGGACATTTTTCTAGTTGATTGATATATCGGAGTGTCGTAACGGCTGCTTCTCTTAACTCAGGATTTTTTGATTCTAAAAATGGTAAAATGTAGGATAAAAATTGAATGTCATGTATCTTACGCAAAAGCACTAAAATATTTAATTGAAGATTCACATCATTACTTTGTAGTTTATCTAGTAAAAGTAATAATTCCTCTTGTGTGATTAACTCGTTTAATGATGATGCGGCTTCAGTGCGAATATCTGCATCTGTTGAACTCAGGCATTCAATTAAAGCAGGAATAGCAACAGGATTAGCAATTTCCCAAAGGGTAGCGATCGCTATTTTTTGAACCGTAGTATTTTCATCTTTCAAAGCGATGATTAAAGCATCTATTGTTTCTTCATCGCCTAGATACTGCAAGGTTTTGACAGCTACTATCCGGTCATTTATATCATGCGATCGCAGCATTTCTAACCAATGATTAAGGTCATCGTTCATTAGTTTTTACCACAGAAGATTAAGAGAAGATTTAACGTAATAAAAACGGGATTTGTACTGTAATTGCATTCGTTGGACATTCTTTTTCACAAGGTAGACAAAACCAACACTCATCATATTTCATGTAGGCTTTACCTGTTTCTGAATTTTTTGCCAACACATCCAAGGGGCAAACTTCAATACAGGCTGTACATTTTTCTAGACATTTCGATTCATCAACGATAACAGGAACATCTACTCTTTGATTGATTAAAGCCATAAAATTGCTCCTTTATTTTATAATTAAAATGTTAAACGGTAAAACAAATGGGGTAAATCTGCGTAGATAATCTCACGCTCGTATTGAAACCCCAACTTTTCCATAACTCTTTGTGATGCTTTGTTAGTCGTGAGAGTAAAGCAAACTATCTCTGGCAACTTCAGTAGTTCAGAACCAATTTTCAATATTTCCTGACCCATTTCTGTCGCTAACCCTTTAGCCCAGAATTTACCTATTAGAGCGTAAGCTAATTCCACCTCTTCATTCCCTTCTACATCAGTATTCCGAAGTCCAGCACGACCAACAAACTGATGATTAACTTTATCTCGAAACACCCATAAACCAAATCCATAATGCTGCCAATGATTTAAGTTATTTAGGATAAAAAACCGTGTTTCTTCATCAGAACGAACACCACCTAAACTTGCCATAACTTGCGGATCTTGGTGCATACGATAAAGTTCATGCAAATGTTTAAATTGTAAACGTTCGGCAAGCAAACGGTGAGTAGTAAATGTTTGAATTAACTGCATATTCTTTTACTAAACCAATTGTTTCTGAAAAGTCAATGACTGTTTTATATTGGTATAACCAATTTTTTCATAAAACAAGTGAGCCTCTTTGCGTTTAATATTAGAACCTAACAGAACACTATCACATCCAGCCAGAGAAGCCCACTGTTCAATTTGCTGCATCAAAAAACGTCCAATTCCACTATGACGATAATCTTTATCTACAACTAATCCCAAAATAATTGCAGGAGTTGAGATAAGTAACGAATCGCAAATATACGCGTGCGCCCAACCAATCACATAGTCATTTTCTCCAGTTGCAACATATACAATATGAGCATGATTATTTTTAATTTTAGCAAGGCGATGCTCTACTTGTTGATTCGTCACTGAATAGCCAAGTTGTTCGCCAAGGATAGATATTCGTGCAGCATCTTGAATCTCAGCCTGCTTAATTTTTAATTGCTCACCAATAGCGATTTTATTAGTCATAATTAAAATTATTAGTTATCCAGCATTCGATAAGAAAATGAGCGCTAATATCAATCTCTATCAAATCGTTAATATTATCATAGTTTTTTGTTTGTGCCTTACTAATTAACCAACTCTAGTAATTCTAAGAGTTCACTTATGATGAACTTTGGTTGGACTTCTTGTGGTAAACTTTGATTTTTTCGGTTGTAATAGCAAAAATCTATTTTGACTTGTGTGGCTCCCGCATAGTCGTGCTTTAGAGAATCTCCAATGTAAAGGACTTCTGCTGGCGTTAAATTTAACTTAGATAATGCATAATGGAATATCTCAGGTGATGGTTTAGCAAAACTAATTGCTTCAGAAACTACAACTTCTTCAAAAAAATGCTCAATTCCAGCAGCTTGGATTCTCGGTAGTTGCGCTGATACAAAGCCATTCGTTATGACAGCCAAACGATAACTGCATGCGAGAACAGTTAGCACTTCATTTACATCAGGTTCCATTGCGCCCGAATGATTAAAAATATGCCAGTAACTTTCACCAAGATTGCTGATTTTATCTGTTTGTATATCTAATTGAGCAAATGTACTTTGATAAGACATCTCGATTAACTCACTAGGGGAAAAGGTTTCGCGCTGTCTCCAATACTTGGAATTATAAGTTTCAAAGACTTGAAGAAAAATAGTCTCACTTACTCCATTTAAATCTAAAGATACTCCACAATCTTCAAGCGCTCCTAGAATAGCTTGGCGTTCACATAGCTCAAAATTCAACAGTGTATTATCGAGATCGAAAATTATCGCTTCATAATGCATTTTTGTCGTTAGATATTGATACTACCTTGTTTGTATAGAAAATAGCATTTTTGATGGTTATTTTACTTAACTGCAACATTGTAAAATTCTTTGACTGTATCTACTTCTACAATGTAAGGATCTACAGGACGTTTGAACAATACCATTTTCTCTAATTCATCTTTCTTTAAATTGACATGGCAAAACCATTCATCATCATTCTTTTCTGGATAATCTAAGCGGTAATGATAAAGACCCCAACGAGTTTCTTGACGATACAATGAAGCTCTAGCTGCCATTTCTGCACAGTCGCGAATAAAATGAACTTCTAGACTACGCATCAATTCATGAGGGTCACGAGCGCCCATTATATTTAATGTTTCTTGATATTGGACAAAATGTTTTAAACCAATCTCGATTTTATTACCTGATTTTGGTGGTTGCAGATAATCATTAACTAAGCGTCTTAATTTGTATTCTACCTGGGTGTGAGGTACACCATTGGGGCGAGTTAAAGGTGCATAAATTCTGGCTTTTTCAGCTTCTAAAAAATCCGTATCTGGTTCGATAAAATCTAAATCTTGGATATATTCAATGGCATGAGTTCCTGCTATACGACCGAAAAAAAATGCCCCAATCATATAATTATGGGGAACGCTAGCCATGTCTCCGGCTGCATATAAACCTGTGACGGTTGTTTGAGCGTTTTCATTCACCCACACACCAGAGGCACTATGACCACTACATAAGCCAATTTCTGAAATGTGCATCTCTACGCCGTGAGTGCGATAATCTTCATTTCTGCCTTGATGAAAACGTTCTCTACTTGGGCGTTCATTCGCCCACAATATGGATTCAATTTCAGCGATTGTATCTTCATCAAGATGGGTCATTTTAAGTTGGACTGGCCCCTTACCAGAATTTAATTCTTTCCAGATTTCCAACATCATTTGACCACTCCAATAGTCACAACTAATGAAGCGATTTCCTTCGGCGTTAGCAGTATGAGCGCCAAAAGGCCCGGCGACATAAGCACAGGCGGGGCCATTATAATCTTTGATTAAAGGATTAACTTGAAAGCATTCAATATTGCTGAGTTCTGCTCCTGCATGATAAGCCATTGAATAGCCATCTCCAGCATTGGTAGGATTTTCATAAGTGCCGTAGAGATAGCCAGAATCAGGTAATCCTAATCTGCCACAAGCACCTGTACACAAGATGACTGCTTTAGCTTGAATAATAATATAATCTCCGTTTCTGACATCAAATCCCACCGCTCCAATAGCACGTCCTTCTTTGACTAACACACGGGTTGCCATGACGCGATTTGTGACTTTGACTTTGTGGCGTTTAACTTGTCGGGTAAGAATTGTTTTGAGGTCTTTACCTTCTGGCATGGGTAAGACATATTTACCCACACGATGTACTTGTTTTAAGTCATAGTTGCCTTGGGCATCTTTTTGAAATTTCACACCCCAGCTTTCTAATTCTTGGATGACTTCGTAACCTAATTTGCCTGTTTGATAAACGGCTTTTTGGTTGACAATGCCATCGTTAGCAAGGGTGATTTCGCGCACGTATTGTTCTGGTGTAGAATGACCGGGAATGACTGCGGTATTCACCCCATCCATACCCATTGCGATCGCACCACTGCGACGTATGTTAGCCTTTTCTAAAATCAGTACATCTGCATCAGAATTCGCTTGTTTTGCCTTGATACCTGCCATTGTTCCTGCTGTACCACCGCCAATCACAAGTACATCTGTTTTAATCCACTGGGTATTGATATTCATAGCTAAATCCCTAGATTCGCTGTGTAATTTTGTGTAGTATAAGTATTTTTTATAGGTTTTTTCACAAATATACGGTAAAGTCAGCGAGTTACCGTATGTTACAATTTTCACATGAATAAGCAGTAAACGCAAGATACTACAAAAGTTTTTCTCCTGGGGAGCATCCCAAATGTGTAAGTTGTATTAAACCCAGTTTATTAATTGTTATTGCGATCGCAACGTAGTAGAGTGTCCGATCGCAATGACAAACATTTTCTTGCAAAATTGGGATGCTCGCTTCTACTGATTGGATAAAGTCGAGCTAACTGAACATAAATAATAGAGCTATTAACCAGCCAAAAATATATTAAGTCGATATATACCTAGAGACTGATTTTATTGCAACTAAAGATTTAGGAAAGTTCATTCTAGAGATTGATGCAGACGTTAGCGTTTTCAAAGTAAAAGTAGAAATATGGAACCGGAAATGAAGAGCGTCAAGATGAATTGTAATTATTTTGCTAAAGAATAAAGGTGGTATTTGCTTATTATCCCTGACTAATTCGATGCAGAAATACAAAGACAATTTCTTTCTCAGGTTCGTTTCTCAAGAACTTCCAGATTTAAGCGTAGCTTGCTAGTTTTATTATTGCTCAAGGTTGCCCAATAAAGCTATGAGCTTCTGCTCTTTCAGTGAAAGTTCTGCGTTGTTAAATCTGTTATTGAGGATTTCAAATGATGGTTATTGCTTCTGTTTTATCTATCTTCCGTCCAGTACGTTTTCTAGTTGTGGCTTTTACTTGTGCCTTAATATTGTTATCTAATGCTTTTCCTGCTTTTGCGATCGATAGCTACCAAAGTGACTCTACCGAAGGTACTACACAATTACTTGACATTCAGCGCAAAACTGACGAAGCTGCTAAAGAACCACCACAAGGATTGAAACAGGTTCAAAAGGAGTCCAACAAAGGACTAAATGAGGTTCAGGGAGATGCTGATATTGACAAGCAAAAGAGTCCTGAAAATTCCCAGGGTGCAACATCATCGGAAGAAAATGTAAAGAAATTTTTGGACAAAGTTACAGGTAAGTAACAGAGTTAATACCTTGGTAATTTTTCGGTAGTAATGGGTGATTGCGTAAAAGCAGTTACCCATTACTAATGTTAATATGACAAATTCAATCAACTATAAAACTATGTTCACACTGAGTATTTTTGGGGAAATTGCGTTTAGATAGTTTTAATGATAGATGTCTTGATTAACTATTATTATATATAATACTTTTATTTTTGGATCTTAAAAATCAATAAAGTTCGCTAATAATTGGATTCTTGGCTTAATACTACCTATTAAGGCATAGACAGAATTCTGAATATTATCATTAATTTCAGATCACAATATTTCCTTTGGTTGATGTGGAATGTATATGAAATTTGAGATATTAGTAAATAAGTTTGCTTAGGGATGGAAAACAATGCGTGCGATAAACATTGGTTTGACAGAAGAACAACGTCAAGGTGTAATTAATCTGTTGAATCAAGATTTGGCAGATGCCTATCTACTGTTGGTAAAAACCAAAAAGTATCACTGGGATGTCGTTGGACCTCAGTTCCGCTCTTTGCACCAGCTTTGGGAAGAACATTACCAAAAGCTGACTCTAAATATTGATGCAGTGGCAGAGCGAGTTCGTGCTTTGGGCGGTTACCCGGTTGGCTCATTGGAGGGATTTCTCAAGATTGCTACCCTCAAGGAACATGCTGGTAGTGTTCCCACAGCAACAGGGATGGTAGCTAATCTAGTGGATGATCACGAGCAGGTTATTCGCAACTTAAGGGATCATGTGGATCAGTCTGGTGAAAAGTTCCACGATCAGGGAACTGCTGACTTTTTAACTGGACTGCTCGAAGAGCATGAGCAGATAGCTTGGATGCTGCGTTCATTTATTGAAGGGGAAGCACTAGACCCAGATGGTAGAAAGCCAGCATCAGAGGCTAAGACTCCTGTAGGTGTGTAGCTGATAACGTCTGAGTTGAGGATGGCTAAGTGTCAAACGAGTTGAGGGAGGAATCAATCCTCCCTCAACTCGTGTAAAATGGATTAATCTGCCTGCATCTACCTATTCACCATATTCATTGCAAAAACAACATAATACAAGGAGTATTTAAGTGCCAGAAGTATATAAAGCAGAACGTACTATCTCTGCTGTATTTAAAGAACAGAAGCAAATTGATGATGTGATTCGACGTTTACTAGACAGGGGCGTGCCGAGAGATCATATTTCGGTCATGGGCAGAAGCTTCCAGTCGGAAACGAGAATCGCTGGCTTTATTAGTAAAAAAGATGTGATTCTGGGAGGTTTGAGAACAGGGGCGGTTTTTGGTTCCTTATTTGGTTCGTTCCTCAGCTTGCTCACGGGTGTAGGCGTATTGTTTATTCCCTTTGTCGGCTCAATTGTAGCAGCAGGACCTATAGGTGCAGTGTTGCTGGGGGCTGCCAGTGGTGCGATCGCAGGTAGTGCAGGTGCTGGTCTAGTATCGGTTCTGACTACTTTGGGGATGCCAGAAGATAAAGCGACTATCTACCAAACCCGCTTACAAGCTGGCGAGTTCTTAGTAATGGCAGAAGTTCCGAGCGATCGCGCTGGCGAATTTCAATTGCTGCTGGAAAGTGCTGGTGCCGAAGAAATTCACACGATTGAAAAAACTTTTGCTCGCCCTTGTCCTGGACAGTGCAACAGTCCAGAGGACTTGTCTCCTGAGGTTCGCGCTCATCTTTCTGATGAAGCTCAGAGTACATTCATTGAGCGCTATAATACTATCTTCAATGAGAAAAATGACGAGTTCACAGCTGAACAAGCTGCTTGGGAGACTGTTCACCAGCAATATGATGAAGATGAAAACGGCGTTTGGTCAAAAGCTAAGGTTAAAGCTTAAACTACTGCGCGTCAGCAACTATATATAGCAATCCTAAATCATTCGTGAGAGAAAAAATCGCTGAAAGGCTTTAAAATACGTACTTTTAATCTCAGTATTTTCTCACGTTTCAATTCGGATTGCTATAGCAATCCGAATTGAAACGTGAACAACGAGATCCCGGACTTCTCTAAGAAGTCCGGGATCTGAGTCTTGTGATTTTCACAAATCAAAACTTGGTATTGCTGAATCAAGGGATGATTCTTGTGGGGTGAGCATCCTGCCCGCCCGGAAATATAAGGGACGCTCATGTTGCCCATCCTACAAAAGCAGGAAAATCATCCAGCAAATTTGCAACGCCCAAAACTTATATTCTCTGCAACATATACATATGCATGTTAGTCCACGTTTATCTGTGGTTTGAAATCTTACCTATGGCAATTTATAGCTACCAACACGCAGATTTAACTGACCTTGGCGCGGGTTCTGGCTAAATATAAATGCGCCTTCTTCGCTTTCACCATTAGATAAAAAGTCGATCTGTTGCTCTCCTGTTTCTGTAACTTTACCGTTAATCAGTAACTCAGCCATAATTTGCACTGACTCGGCTGTGTCTCCTCCAGTATTTACAACTTCAAAGGGAACATAAAATTGTCCATTAATTTCCCGAATTGTTTCTTTTTTGGTGACAGAAAGCATGGGAGGTTGATTTCTTTCGTTCAGCCAAGTGTATCCTACCAGACTGACAATGATTGCTAGGATGAATGAGGCAACGCTGAATGTCACCCACTGTGCAATAGAGTGTGGTTGCTGTTCTGTTTTAGTCATATTGCTAACCTTCCGGCTGCACCGCCAATAGTTGCAGGTAAGCCCAACATCAATGTGTGATCTAACCACATTGTCCAAGGGTCGCTAAAAGTTAACTTTTGAAAGAACCACAGCATAAAAGCGCCTGCTAGCAGTGATACTAAGTAGGACATGATGGTTTCGCTGGATGGTCGTTGGAAAATTCCCTTCTGCCGTCTTCGCTTTTGCTGGTCAGAAAAACCTGCCTGAAATACAATGCCATAAGAAATCAGTAGAGATGTGGCGATCATTGCCAACTCCCAAGGTGGCGAGGCTGCGGCTGCAAGCATAGCAATTTCATCCGTAGGGGCAATGTTAAATGCAATTACAGTTGCACCAATCAAAGTTGCACTCAAATCGGCGAAGGTGGCGTTTAACTCATCTCCTTTTTTATTGGTTATCCTGTTTGCCTGATCAGGTTCTTGCCCTTCTGCATTGCTGTTTCTAGTATCTCCCAACAACTGGTTGGCTAATGCTACACCAATAGCAAAGGGCACACTTTCAAAGATGATTTTACCTAAAGATTCCTTTAGAGAAGTTTCTGGTGTCAATTCTCGCAATAGTAGCAGTACAAAGGTAGAGCAAGCTAGTCCGATCGCGATCGCTTCTACGGTATCCATTGCGGCTTGATGAGCTAGCCAACTATATCTGCGTTTCCGAAAGCCTTCTATTTGATTGAGCAAGTAAACCACAATAAACATCAATGCGATCGCCATCATCATCAGTTGTGGTTTTGCCAGTGATCCAATCCACCAAACTTCCATTGTATACAGCAAAGGTATGCCAAATAAAAAACCTCCACAAGCACCCCGAATGATGTCATTAATCTCATTCGTCCATACATCTTTTTGACGTTTTATTGCCACTCCTTTACTTTCCTTTTGTTAAAAATTTGCTTTGACTTATACTAATTCTCTATGAAGATGCCTATAGCAGTCCTAAATCCTTCGTGAAAAGTTAGATCCCCAACTTCGTAAAAGTTGTCGGAGATGTTTAGTACGAATTTTCTACCAATTCAGATATGATTGCTATATATCCATATTTTTTTATACATACTCCTGTAGCACTCCGCATCTATCTTAGGTTAATAGAATTTATCAGATTATTCTATCGGTTGATGGAAGGAATTAATAATACACTATTGTTAGTTTATGTAATAGGTTAATAAACTACAAGCTGGAAATAAAAACCATGAGTGCCGAAAAAAGAATAGAAGCTACTGCAAAAAATATTGAAGGAAAAATTCAAGAGGTTGTGGGTGAAATAACCGGTAATCCACAAGATAAAGCTGCAGGACAAGCAAAGCAAGCTGAAGCCCAAGTTGATCACACTGTAGAAAACATTAAAGACGAACTTAAAAAAGCTATAGACTAATTTAGCTTGTACAGTTCAAATAGCAATATTAGCGATGATTCATTACTAATAGTTTAATATAAATTACTCCACTAACTTTTAGGAAGTGGAGTTTTTGTATTGACGTAAAATCTGAAAGGATGAATTACTAACAAACTGGCTTTAACCATGATTTCTTGAGCAACTTAATTCAACTAATAAGTGGCACGATTAGCTAATGTACATTAACTAATTGTTTGTTAATTTAACAAATTTTTGTCACAGGATTATAAATACCTAAAACCCTTACATAGCAAGGATTATGTCAGGGTTTTCTTATTTAAGACGATTGTACCCATCCAAGTCGGTATTCACAAATTAGATGTCAAATACCAGATGTTTCACAATTTAATTGTCACTTTCCAGAAACCTGGAAAATAGTGGTTTTGCATAAATTAACAAATTATTTGTCACTAAGATAGTATAATACAACTATGTTTTGATAAAACATAGTATGCAAAATACAGAATCTTCTACAACCTCTACAATTTGGGCAAGCTCCGCAGATGTTAATAACGATCTTGCTGAAGCAAACGTTATTGTTTCTAAACTTTCGGATGAAGCTTTGTTGAAAATGGAGGTGATTCAAAGTCTTTTAGAAAATAGCGATCGCACTACAAATTCAGTTTACTTCCTGAATGTAGTCTCTATGGGGCAACTTGGTCTGACTGCTGCACTTCCAGACTGAAAATAATTGTGAAAGTCACGTTTGGTATGAGTCGGCGCAGAGCTTGTAAATGAGCCTCAGCGTAACTCCGGCGACGAAAACAAGCAACAATTTGGTGTTGCATAGTGGGAAAATGGCGGACTACACACCAAGGATTTAACTTTTCGACGTAGGTCACAATATTCTCCTGACAATACTTGTGATTTAGCTGGCTAATTTGGGTTGAATAAAACTCAAATTCTGGTTCAAAAATTTCCTAGACAAAGCCACCCTAGTGTGAGGGTGGCTGGTAAAGAAATGTCAGGTTGATATTGAAATTTGCTAACTTTTCAATTCCTATTTATGCCGGTTAGGGAAACAGACCTTTTTTAAGAGTTCTTCAGGAATACCCTCAAAGCCTTCTAGTAGAAAATCCATCAGAGCAAGATGGCGTAAATCGGAAGGCATGGGACGGCGATAGTTGCGCCCTTTAGAAAACCAGCGCCGGACAGTTGAAACTGAACGGGAGCAAATTCGGGCGATCGCCTCATGATTAACATCCCATTTGGCATAAAATTTATTGGGTGTCATTCCTAGTTGACAATGGCTGTAAAGGTCAATCAGGTTTTGCTCACGTTCTTGTAGAGGGCGGGGATTAGTCATATACTGGCTCTCCTTCCAGTGGTTCTAAATCCTTCTCCCAAGCAATATCGGCTAATGAAGATGCTTGCCGCGTTCGTACTGGTCATGCTCCATAAAACTTGTGATTGCTGCGACGAATAGCACTTAACGCATTAAATTTAGAGCAATCATTCAAGCGTAGTAATCGTCAAAAATCGAATCGAGCAGCTATGGATAATAACTATATGCTCATTATTCTTGCTGCTTGCTTATCCCAATATAATCATACCTCTAAATCCGCTTGTCAATAGCGTTTGAGATGCGCTTACTCTGATTAAGAATCGGGCAGACAGTTATAGTTGAAATCACTGAAATAGAAAATGGAGTTCCAAAGAAAATTAAATATATTAGACCTAAATAAATAATGAGACAAAACCTACAAATTATGTTGACCCTCTGCTACATAAGCTGAATCTGCAACAATCCCTATCAAAGTTACGGAAGTATTTGCAGCAACATAATAGTAATCAACTCGCGTTGCTAAATTCTTAACTTCTTCAGAAAATCCATCGATATAGATAACTAAAACAGTTGCTTTATCTAACCAGTTTAGTGCTAAGTCAATCTGATTTTTTACTTTCTCTTCTCGTTTGTTTTTAGCATCATCTTTTGATAATCCAGCAAAATCTTGTCCTTCAAGTAGCTTAGAATTAATCAAATCTAAGACAAAAATATCTCCAGCTGGCTTTTTGGGTTTTCTCTTTTGATGCCAAAATCTAACTTTGGCAAAACCTCTAGTTCGCAACAGCTTACAATCATCTGGTTCTGTTGTATCATCACTAGGTAAGTAATAATCTACAGTTGTTGAACCGATTACCCTTTCGCGTTGCAAAGAACGCTTGACACTCTCAACTTCAGACTGAACTAAATCTGCAATTTTGTTCTCTACTTCTCGGTTAATTAATTGACTAGCGACTTTCTTAGCATCATCTAAATTTTTACCCACAGCAAAAGCTAAAAATCCACCTAAAAAGGCAAATACTACTAAGGTAAATTGCATCGCTGCAACAAATCTGTTAAAGCTTTCACCTAGTTGACCGTTTGTAGCTTTGAGAAATTCTAACTGGCTTTTTAATAATTCAATGTCATTGAAGTTTTTCGTCGGGGCTGATAGCGGTGAAGATGTAGGGATAGGAGTTGGAGTTTGGGAAATCACCAAATCCCACAGGTGAAATAAATCAATTGAGGGTAGCCAATCCATAGATATTTTTTTATAGCAATTATTTATTTAATCATGCGCGATCGCATCACTCTACAAATCCAACTTTAACTAAAAGCGATCGCACAATCCACTCCAACTTTAACTAAATCCCGAATGTATTTCCATCCCCGTGAGGGGTAATGATTTGAAAACGGATGGTTTGCCAGAACAAGCTGCTGAATTATTTCAAGTTTCCATCCCCGTGAGGGGTAATAATTTGAAAACAGAAGGGTGGGATTTCTTTGGGCGAAAGCCCAGATAATAATTGTTTCCATCCCCGTGAGGGGTAATGATTTGAAAACGGGTGTCCAATATATGTTGAGGCCCTCAATATTTAGTTTCCATCCCCGTGAGGGGTAATGATTTGAAAACTTGTGATGTTGTAACTTTTTCTAGTCTACGAGGTAGAGGTTTCCATCCCCGTGAGGGGTAATGATTTGAAAACTGAAATAATTGGAAAAAGCTGGACTCCAGAGCAAATGTGTTTCCATCCCCGTGAGGGGTAATGATTTGAAAACAGTGTTTTGGTTCTACCAGGGCAAACAGTAACAGCGTTTCCATCCCCGTGAGGGGTAATGATTTGAAAACCCTACCCTTCTAGAACACTTGCTACAACTGGGTTTGAAAGTGCCATTTTCGCGGGGGGTCTGATTTTACTGTCAATAAGCATACTTTACTGACACTAGCCCACTACTATAGACATCTTAAAGCCTTACGCAGTAAGCGATTCGCGGGGGTCAACGAAATAATAAGGGTTTCAAGCATTGGCATACCCCCGCGAAAAATTTGCGTGTGTAGGGTAAAAACCAACACTTTAACTTTCACTAAGAAACGCAATATTAATTTTTTAAGGTTCCGCTTGATTAAACAAGAGTATACCAAACTACTCCTCACTCTTTAAAGCGCGTCGTGCCAACTTGACATAAGTCTTCACCGTTTCATAAGGCATCTCTAAATCTTCTGCCACCACCTGCAATGACTCGCCCATTTCCCGCCGTGCTAAGATTGTCGCCCATTTTGAGGCTATTTCATCTGCGCGATCGCCACCCGTCCGCTTGCGTCGTGCTTTAAAAATCTGTGTTAAATCTTCAATGCGTTTCGCCAAGACAGTTTGCACATCAGGTATATCTTGGACAACTTGAGATGACCAACCCAAACGTGTTTGTCCCAAGCCAAAAGTAGTTTTGTGACCAGTACCGCAGTAAGGTGCAAGTTTTCCTAAAGCAGAAAATAACTGCCCAAATTCTGGCTGCTTTGCTGCATCTTTAGCTAAACTCAACTCAATCGCCCCAGTGAATCCTGTGACTGCGCCTTTCTTCCCCGCCAAAACCTTGGCGGTTATTAGTTGGCAACGAGTAATCAATATATAATCATCTACCCAAGCCAGAAAAGCATCCTGGTCAACAGACATCCCCGAAAAATCATTCCAGCGGCGCAGGTAGCTATGAAATACATTTACTGGTACTGGTAAGGGAAAGTGATGACCTTTGCGGCGAAAACTTGTAGGACTGAGAAATTTTAGAGCGAAAGTCTCATTAAGCTCAGATTCTAGCAGTTGCTTATAAGTCGTGGGAGGATGGGCAATTTTGACAGAACGAATCTGCAAAGGCGCATTTTTTAAATCAAGCACCTCTGGCAAATTTTCTACCCATTGCGCCATCCACTGTTGCACTCGATTAGATAAAGCTGTGACATACCAACGATAGGAGGTGTTTGCAGATAGTTGTATTTGTCTACCGCTACTGATAATCTCTCCATTTAAAGCTGAGATAGTAAAAGGTTTCTCTGATTCTCCATCGTGGAGGTAAGCAGAAAATTCTGAGTCTGTGGAACCCACTTGTTGGAGAAACCAGGCGTGTAGTCCAATAGTGTACTGAGGGAAGAGGTAACAATCTTTTGCGGGGACTAACTCAAATTCTAAGCCGATTAACTCTGTGTCCGGCGGCCATGTAAGCTTATATGGAGCGATGATATTTGGCGTTTTTTGAGAGCGTCGAGGCATGGTATCATTTGAGCCACAGTTTCTGTATTTTATCTTGTTTTCATCCCCATCAGGGGATAAAGCTGTGAGTCGTGCTACTGCAAGATGGGGTCAAATCAGAGACAAAATAAAAATCCCCAGCAAACTGTTTGAGCGATCGCTGGGGATGATTAATGTTATTGTCATACCAGATAACCAAGTCTTGCTTCATCACAATTACCCTCTCCTGTCCCGTTCAAAGGACTTTGGATAATATAATTTTTAGCAAGAATCAGGATAACTGATATTAACAAAGACGCAGGTGTTTAGATAAAGTCAATCAACTCAAAGCCTCATTATTGGGTACATTTCGCACTCCTTGCACATCAAAAATAATCAAGAATTTGATATTTTTGATTGAATGTCGCAACACTTGTAAGTAAGCAACTGCATCATTACGACGGCGAAACCGTGCAACAATATTAGACTGTTGAACACCAGAAGTCACGCCAGCATTATCCAACAGTTGTTCGTTAGATAAAACGCGAATAATGCACCACGGATGCAACTGCTGAAAATAGGTCATGATAACCACCTTACAAATGCTGTTGAATACCCAGAGATTCAGCGTTGAAATTGACTATCATTACCGTAGCCGATGAGTATTTGCTAAGACAGAGCAAGATGCTATTGACAAATTACTTAAACTGTGAAATGTGAAATTCCTGAATGTTCACTCAAGATGATTAAGGTGCAACCAGTGCAAAACCTGTTCGGGAATCTCCTCGAAATGTTCGAGAAAAAAATCCATCAAAGCCAGATGCAGTAAATCATTATGCGTGGGATAGCGTTGATTAGAGCCATTTCTAAACCAGCCTCGAACTGTTGAATCAGAACGGGAGCATATCAAGGCAATTAGTTCATAACTTACAGCCCATTTCGCATAAAATTGTGTTGGTGTCATGCTAAAGTCCCAATTGCTATAAAGTAAAATCAGATGTCGTTCGCGTGTGGTAATTCGACGAATATTAGACATGATAAACAAGTTAAAAGTTCAAAGGCATTCAGAAAGAGCAATTTCAAGGAATTGTAAAAAGTCAGAATTTATCAGGAGTCTAGTATCATTGGTATATTCATTCATCAAATGTTCTGCTAACTCCTGAATTCTGACCTTGATTAGTGCGAATCTAAATGTGTGATGATGATGCTCATATCCTCCATATAACGCCAGTAAAAGCGTTTCGCCATTGATGCAGAAGAACTCCAGAGTTCGCCATCTTTGCAGCGATATCGATGGGTTCTTAAGCTGCGATATGTAGGCCCATGATTAGCGAAACATTCAAAAGCTTTATCATATTGCTTGCGGTCTTTTGGGGATAATGAATCAAGTTGTTTTTGGGCTTTTGCAGCAAAAATTAAACGGAACTTGATAGATTGAATGTGCATTCAAAAGTTTCCGAATGTCCAAAATCGACCGAAAGCGCAGAGACTTTTGCACAGGTGGAGCGCGTGCTTTTTTCCAAGCGTTCATTTTGTGATGATTTATGTGGTCAATATTTTGTCAAAATTGCGTGTAGCTAAACTATAAACGCAGCGTCGTCTACTACAAACTCAGGTTGCGTTCCCAATACTGCGACCTTGCAACGATTGTGTGCAGACATCGGGTAGAATCTAACTTGGTCTTCGCGTTTGTTAACGAGTCGGAAGAGATATTTGGATAGGCTTTGGTACTGCTTTTCATCCAACACGCACTCGAAAACCGATTTTTGCACCCGCAACCCGTAAGCTTCTAGAAGTTTCGCCACTTTATTGCGACGGGTATCGCTAACAATGTCGTAGCAAACCAAATAAAACATCAGAGGAAGTAAAAAGTAAAAAGGCAAAAGAAAGATGAAAGAGGTCGGTTGTGTTAAGTTGGATGAGCCATTTATTTCTCGTTTTGTTTGTGAATTGCGATGAATCAAGGTATAACTGAGAGAACATTTGACTTTGCGGTTAGGATAGTTAGGTTATGTCAGTCTTTGGAAGAAAAACCTGGAGTTCCACGCACATTAGCTAAACAGTTATTACGTTCAGGAACCTCAATTGGGGCTAATGTAGAAGAAGCAGGAGCAGGACAAAGCAAAGCGGATTTTATTAATAAAAATGCTATTGCTCTCAAAGAAGCTCGTGAAACTCAATATTGGTTACGCCTACTTGTTGCGACAGAAATTGTCTCACAAGATGAACTCAATAAATTATTACAAGAGTCTGAGGAGTTGAAGAGAATTTTGGGAGCTATCATTGTCAGCAGTAAAAAGTAAATCTTGTATTTCTTCTCTTTTGCCTTTTAACTTTTTGCTTTTTACTTCACTTGCTGGTTTGAACTTTAACGCCAGGGGACGGTAAAATTCCACATCTCCCATTAAAGATGCGCGATATTCCCGTACCTGTAAGTCGAGACATTGACGATAACTTACTTCTCCAGCGTAAGGATGCAATACAAAAGTTCGCAGTTTTGCTTCCCAATGTTGCAGAAACTTTTGCAGAAGATTGTGTGAGTGGCTTTTACCATTACCATTACCATTACCATTGGTGTTAGTCAGATTGCGAACAAAATTTAACACCAAGTCATCGACAATAGGTGCGCGAAATTCTGCGGTAAAATCCCATGCTAAGGGCAGTTCGTGATGAGCATCGCAGTGTAAAATTGGGTAATTAGGGTCAAGTCCTGCGGTGTTCAGAAGTGTGTAAATATATTGATGCAGTAGTTGATTTCCCAGGTTTAGGAGTCCGCTAATGCGCTTTGCTGTTGTATAACTAGAACCATTGTAAAAGCTGAGTAGGGAACCAACGGCACAGTAATAGATGTTATCAGCTTCCTTGCTGTATTCGTCCAATTCATCAATTCCTGGTGCTAGCGGTAAGTTGTCCATCAACAGCGTCAGGTAATTTAATGCGCGTTGGATTGTGTGATTAGCGTGGTAGCGAGTCCAACTTTGGAGAAAAGTATGTTGGTTGTGCAATTTTGCCCAGATAATACTTTCTGCTGTAGCGCGATTAAATTCGATATCCCGTGCGCGTCTACGTTGGTAGGTGATATATTTTGCTTGTAGTTTGGATGGGTTTTCTACTCGTCCTAAATATTCACCAGTTTGGGTTAGATATAAGACGGGAATCTGATGTGAATGAACAATTTGAATGACTTCTTTTGGTAAACTGATATTACCAAAGATGATGAACTGACTGAGATTACGAATGGGAATACAGATACGTTGATTTTTTTGATGAAACACCTTTAAATAATGGTGTTGAATTTGGAATGATACGTCTTGCTCGGTGATGTAAATCGTAGACATAAATTGAAACCAACTAGGTTTAGTTGTAGGTCAAAAAGTTTTCTTTCTTTACCTATATTTCAATTTTCTCAGGTTGATATATGAGTTCGTATTTGGGCAGATACTATTTTTATATGACTTCGTATATGGGTTATATGAGTTGCTAAAAGGGCATAAAAAAAGCCGGAGATATTATCCCCGACTTAGCTATAGTTTAATTGTTTCAGCAAATGCGATCGCCATTTCTCCTCCACCTTCCCATACATCATCGCCAGCCAAAATTCTCAAATGGCGATCGCAACGTCCTTCCAACTTTTCCATCCCCGTGAGGGGTAAAGGAATTTAAACGCAAAGGGTTCGTCCAGGTGGAGACTAACTATGTGAGAAGTTTCCATCCCCGTGAGGGGTAAAGGAATTTAAACTCTGACGGTGTATTTAGCAGTACGCGTTCTTAATCCCGTTTCCATCCCCGTGAGGGGTAAAGGAATTTAAACTCGAGAAAAAAGGTCTAACTACTCTCGAAATGGCATACAGTTTCCATCCCCGTGAGGGGTAAAGGAATTTAAACACTAAATCAAAACTCGGTTTTCTATTTTCAAGAGTTTCCATCCCCGTGAGGGGTAAAGGAATTTAAACCTAATTTTACTATCTACCAACGTATAGTAGAAGTGTGTTTCCATCCCCGTGAGGGGTAAAGGAATTTAAACTGTTGAGAGACAATGCTCTGGTTCTGTATGTGTTATCACGTGTTTCCATCCCCGTGAGGGGTAAAGGAATTTAAACGATAGTGTTAACCTTCCTTGTGATAGCATTATCCATGTTTCCATCCCCGTGAGGGGTAAAGGAATTTAAACCGCTCATGAAATAGTATCTTCTTCTATTATTGAAGAGTTTCCATCCCCGTGAGGGGTAAAGGAATTTAAACTTGAAGACGGAAGCAGAGCTGCCACGCTTTGTTCAGCTAGTTTCCATCCCCGTGAGGGGTAAAGGAATTTAAACCAGACTATTTTGTTTTAGCAGGAAGACCTTTTATTATACCAGTTTCCATCCCCGTGAGGGGTAAAGGAATTTAAACCATAACCAAGAATGTACCTTGGTGATAAACCAAGTGCGTTTCCATCCCCGTGAGGGGTAAAGGAATTTAAACGAGGTGCTTTTGTAATTCCAAAAGGAACTAGCATTCCTGTTTCCATCCCCGTGAGGGGTAAAGGAATTTAAACCCTACTCTTTCAGAAGCCTTATGACGATTGAGTTTGAGATGGGTCAATCTGAGGGGGTCGTTTTTTCATGTGAATAATTGATAACCTTTCTCAATAAACTTAATACTGACACACCTCAAATGCTTACTCAGCAAGCTATCTGAGGAGGTCAACGAAAGAATAAGGGTTTCAGCCTTTGCCTGACCCCCTCAGATGCTTATCAATCAATGAAGAATTTATAACTTTATCAAATGATTGAGAGTAGTTAGAAACACTTGCTTTTGATCTTATTTTATTAATTTTTCATGGTTCAGGAATATTTATAACTAGTGTATAGAAACTTACTAAAAAAGTCAAGGTGAAGTATAAAGTATAAAATTACTCCACCGAACCTTTCTAGTTTTTACTTAGTCCCCAATCCCCATTACAATTTCCAAATCATCGGTCGGTATAACTCCACTTCTCCCGTCAAAGAAGCAATATATTCCCTGACCTGTAATTCCAAACAACGGCGAAGGCTGACTTGATATCCTGTATGGGGATGCGTTATCTCAGACTGCAATTTCTCCTCCCAATGTTTAAGAAACTTTTTTAATGCGTGAGGTTGAAGATACACACCGCCTTTTTCATCTGGAGAAGTAAAATCTTCAGATGTAAAAATTTTGGAATTAATTAAATAAGCTACAAGAGAATCAACCAGTTGGGCGCGAAATTCTTCCATTAAATCGCTGACTAAGGCTGGGTGATTATCGCGGGGAACGTGAAGATTACCAAAGTGCGTGTGTAATCCGATTATTTGCACAAATGAGAATACATTTTGACTTAATAATGTATATCCCAAACTTAACAAGCTATTGACAGGATCTGTTGGCGGACGCTTGGTACGTTTCTCAAAGATAAATACTCCCGTAAATAGCGAACCCAAAGCTTGAAAGTATAAAGTCGCCGCCTTTCCTTCGTATCCCCGCAGTGAGTCCATACTTTCAGCCAAAGTTAACTTCTCCATCAATTCTGCGATTCCACCGATTGCTGTTGCGGCAATTTTCGAGGGATGGCGACGGTTTAATTTTAAAAGTAATGCACGGGAATTATGCAATTTCGCCCGAACTATCGCTTCTGCTTGTTTTCTGGTAAACTCTGGATTTTGACAACGTTCAACCTGTAACATCAAATATTCAACCTTGGCATCACCTTCTACTTGCAACCTACCAAAATACCTGCCTTTTTGTGACAAATACATAATCGGAATCCGTCGCCGCAACGCCATACCCACCGCACCATGCGATACATTACAACAACCAAATAACACAACATTGCTCACTCGACTTACTGGAACCTTAATCCGCAATTCACCTTGATAATAAACTTGAAATTGCTGATTTTTTACACTCAAATAAGCACCTTGGTCGGTTACATATAAAGTAGTCATGGTTTCCTGCCAATAATGGGATAAAGATGCTTTAGGAAAATTGATCGGTTTGTCAATACTGCAACCTTTGGGAGGACGAGAAACTGGTTTCGCCGGTCTTGGTTTACTACGAAAATAAGGTGTACCCGAATCATTAATTACCCATTCCCCTGCAAGTACAGGTTTGGGTGGTGGTGGTGCATATACTTCACCACCAGCAAAGCGATAACCCAAAAAGGTAAACTCATCATTGGGAGTAAAAATCTGTGTCTTCTCTGGTTGTAGAATTAAATAAACTTCCCCCAACCAAGCGGTAATTTTGTCAAGGATACGGTTTGCTTCATGCCAACTATTACAGGCAATGACAAAATCATCTCCGTATCGCACCAAGTTAATACCTTGACTGAGACATTTTCGATCAAAAGTAGTGAGATATAAATTTGCTAAAGCACCAGAAAGTCCCCCACCTTGTAATACTCCCTTGCCAAAGTTGCGATATTGTCCAGCAACGATGATTCCTGACTTTAACTGTTGTTCCAGCAACTGTAAGACAATTGCTTCAAGTGATAATTCATCCAATGCAGTTAACAACAATGCCCAAGAGAGATTATCAAAAAAATCGGCGACATCGGCTTTGATAATCCATTTTGGTTGACACTTGTAGTACCCATAGAAATGTTGTACTGCTTGGTGAATACTGTGTCCCGGACGATAGGCGTAGCTGCAATCAAGAAACTTATCTTCTAAGGGAAAATACAATTCATCGAGTAGTAAGCGCTGGATAATTCTATCCCGCACAATCGGGATACCAATTAACCGCTTACTGCCGTTTTTCTTGGGTATATAAAACCCTTTAGCGGGGCTTGCAATATAAGTTTCGTGGTTGAGTTGATATGTGATATTCTGTAATTGTTCCGCAGCCATTGACTCGAATAAATCAACAGAAATACCATCAACACCCGCGCTCTTACTTCCCGCACGAACTTGTAACCATGCGAATTGGAGGTGTTCAAGAGTGAACATAATGATAAGTAAAAAGGTAAAAGGCAAAAGAAAGAAAATATTAAGTAGGGTGTGTTACGGCTATGTTAGGATTTGATGGTTACAGAGAGGAACAATTAGCCGTAACGCACCGTATGATTGTGGTGCGTTACGCGTTGCTTTAACGCACCCTACAATTAAGATTTACTCCTTGCAGTACCTTTAATTTAATTGTTGCAGTGCCATATATGAGTTCGTGTATGGGTTATTGACTCTTGTATATGACTTCGTATATGACTTAGATAGAATTCTTGTTATTCTTCTTTTACCTTTTTACTTATTATGAGCCGGACTCTGGTTGCATCAACTGAAGGCGTTAAGCTGGCAAGAAAAGCCTTAAAAGCCAGAAATTTAACTCAAACAGATTTTGGTATAGAGGTCAAATTAGGTTACACAACTGTTAGTAATTTCTTCAACGGTAAACCGATATATCGTACAAATTTTCAAGAGATGTGCGTTTTCTTGGGCTTAGACTGGCAAGATATAGCTGTATTTGGTGAAGCAGAAACCCAAGAACTCACACCCCTCGATAAGCTTTGGCAACAACTTCAATTATTAAGCTCTCCTACTGAACAAATGGGGGTAGTCTTAGTAAAAGAAGAAACACTACGTTGGGGACATAAAATACCGAGTCGTTATGAAAAATCAGTGCAGGTAGGCAGTTATATTCGTTTTGAAGTCAATTTAGAAACTCCTGGATATTTAATACTGTTGCAAAAAGATACATCTGGACAACTGTGGTGTTTTTGTCCCTCGTGTTTTGCTCGTCAGCCGCGATTGAACACGGGTAAAACAACTTTGCCGCAAGAAGGTTCGTCAATAACGTCTTTCCCAATTGAAGGCGAACCAGGTAAGGAGGAAATTATCGCAGTTTTTACCAAGGAAGTACCTGCATTAGACTGGCTACCGCCAGGAGATAATGAGCCTTTGGAATTAGAAGCAAGTCATCTTGTAGAATTGCTAGAATATGTGACTGAAAGCGCAGAATATCAACTTTTGTATACAGATTATTGGGTTACTGCTCAGTAAAAAGTGTAATTTATTACTACCTTATGCAGATTGAAGTCACAGCTACACAAACAAAAACACCTACGTAGGTTTAAAATCTTGAATTTAGCATGGTTAACAATTATGAAGTAGATTGACTTTTATAGTTTGTTTTCATACTATTTATTCTTAAGCACTACTGAACCATGAAAAATCAATAATATCTCAATAGAGTATTTCCATTTACTCTGAATCATTTGGTAAACTTATAGTTTGTTGCTGAATGATAAGCATCTGAGGGGGTAAAGCAATGTCTGAAACCCTTATTCTTTCGTTGACCCCCTCAGATAGCTTGCTGAGTAAGCGTTTCAAGTGTCTTCACTTTGATACTGTTGATATATTTTCTTAATTATTTACCCTGAAAAAGAACCCCCTCAGATTGACCTATCTCAAACTCAGTCTTCATAAGGCTTCTAAAAGAGTAGGGGTTTTAATTCCTTGACCCCTCACGGGGATGGAAACCTTCTGGATCTTGCAGACACTGCTTTGCAAGCCCGTTTGGTTTGAATTCCTTGACCCCTCACGGGGATGGAAACATTACAGGAGGTTTTGTCTGAAAATAATAAGCCACTGGGTTTTAATTCCTTGACCCCTCACGGGGATGGAAACTGAAATACGCTTAAGAAGTCTCTTGTGATTTGACTTGGTTTTAATTCCTTGACCCCTCACGGGGATGGAAACTATCTTCTGCGGTAAAGTGTTCCGTTACCTGAGAGGAGTTTTAATTCCTTGACCCCTCACGGGGATGGAAACCGTGTGTAGCTACTGATTGTCTCAAAATTAAATGTCGTTTGAATTCCTTGACCCCTCACGGGGATGGAAACTTCCACCCAATTACCCTGATGTGTCTCATCTGGGACAACATGTTTGAATTCCTTGACCCCTCACGGGGATGGAAACCACTAGAGATTCCAGTTGTTAGCGCTGGGATTACAGCTGTTTGAATTCCTTGACCCCTCACGGGGATGGAAACATACTGATCCTTGAATCCTCGCAATGCTAGATAGTGTTTTAATTCCTTGACCCCTCACGGGGATGAATAATTTTAGATAGAATAAGTAATTGATTGATCAATTGAAAAGTCAGAGCTAAAAATTGTACAAGCATCTGGAACTAGCAGATGGAAAAACTCATACAAGAATTGAATCAACTTAATTCACAGGTTGTACAACTCGCCGGACAGGGAAACTTAGAACAAGCAATAATTGTTGCCCAACAAGCTGTCAACTTAGGGGAAAGCCAGCAGCTAACTAAGCATTCAGTATATTGTGATAGCTTGAATAACCTAGCAGAATTACATCGCATACAAGGACGTTACTCAGAAGCCGAGCCTTTATATTTACAAACTTTAAATATTAGAAAAAAACTCTTTGGTTCAGAGCATCCCGATGTAGCTCAATCTTTAAATAATCTGGCAGCACTCTATCATGCCCAAGGTAACTATCCAGCAGCAGAACAACTATTTTTATCAGCTTTAGAATTATGGAAAGTATGTTATGGAGAAGAAGATTTTGAAATTGCTACTACTTTAAATAATCTAGGAGAAATTTATCGAGAACAAGGACGATATCTCAAAGCTGAACAAGTGCATTTAGAAGCTTTAGCAATGCGAAGATGCTTATTTGATGAGCAACATCCTGATATTGCTCAATCTTTAACTAATTTAGCTGCTCTTTATACATCATTAGGACGCTATGCTGATGCCGAAAAAATGCACTTAGAAGCATTAGCAATGAAAATACAATTGTTTGGTGATGAACATCCTGATATTGCTAGCAGCTTAAATAATTTAGGAAAATTGTTCTATCTCTGCACCATTAATTATCGCCGATCCTGATTTTGATTTAACAGCAGATACAGCCACAGATCGAGAAAGTGGCAATACACCAGCACCAAAAATACCAGAATTACTTACTACTCTCACTACAAAAGGCTTATTCCGCGCTCCTGGGACAAGGTTTTTGGGGGAAAGTGTGGCAAAAAAACTACCTGATGCCAAATTATACTTAGGTGCAGAGGCAGTAGAAACCCGCCTGACCGGTAGTGAGTGTCCCAGTATCATGCTAATTGCGACTCATGGCTTATTCCAAAGCGATTCTGTATCAGTCACTAAAAGACGTAATCTATTAAGCATGGAACGTCTGCGAACAACTAAGGTAGAAAATCCTATGTTGCGTTCTGGACTGGCTTTAGCGGGTGCTAATACTTGGCTGGCTGGTGGGACACTTCCTCAAGCCGCAGGTAAAGGCTTTGTTTTTGCCCAAGATATTGCCAGTTTAGATTTGTCGAGTAATGAGTTAACGGTTCTTTCTGCCTGTGATACTGCCAGGGGAGATATTAAAATTGGCGAAGGTGTGTTTGGATTACGTCGCGCTTTTGCCGTCGCGGGTACAAAAACTCTGGTGATGAGCCTGTGGCCTGTTCCTGATAAAGTGACTGCTCTGCTCATGGAGCGTTTCTTTGATAATTTGCAGTCTGGTATGGGTCGGGCTGAGGCGTTACATTCTGCTCAGAATTATATCCGTAAAATTACAGTTAAGCAATTGCGCGAATCAGCTTTGGGTCTAGAAGTGCTAAAAGAACTTTTGGCGGTCAAAGAGTTATCACTAAATAGTAAAATTAATTGTCAAGAACAAGACACACCGTTAGGATATCCCTTTTACTGGGGAGCTTGGATTTGTCAGGGAAATATAGATCCGTTGGTTAACTAGGGGTCAAAGTGGCCAAGCTGTCACTAATCGCCACTTTTACCCCAATTACAAATAGACTTGTCCGAAAATTAGATTTTGGCCCTTGCTGTACAAGGTTTATATGCTCATTTGTCAATAAGTCTAATATACAAGTGCAGCGATCGTTTGAGCAAAATTCCAATCAATCTTCCTGGGAGGCTTCAGCTTGTTCCTTAGCCACAGCCTCAGCAATAACCCACCGCAACCACTCGGAACGGTTAGACTTGCTACCGCACATAAGCATCTAAATTCTTCTGGAAGCATCACAGATATAAGTCCAATGTAAGCCATTTTCCACACCCCAGTGAAGACGAATAGCCTGCATTTAAAAAAGGGCGATAAATCCTATCCTCTTAAAGCAAACATTTTCCACACCCCAGTGAAGACGAATAGCCTGCCCTAGTTTATGAGCATCACAATTCAAGCTAGTTAAGTAAAACTGAACTTCGCGGGTTGTTTTATTCCACAGATGTCTGACACGCACAACCATAACTACGTACTTAAGCCCTAGCCAATCGGAATGATTATGTAGAGGTGGTAGTTGAGAAATAGGAACACACCAACAGGAGCGTTTTTCAGTACGATGATCACCTTTCTCTACGCGTTCATCATAACTTTAATCTGTTAACAGTGACAAATAATTAGTTAATGTACAATTAAAATCAAATATTGTAATGTCTCACTAAAGACATCAAATTCCATGACTTTTACCAATTACCCAATTACGCCGGAAAAACCGAGCTAAAGCTGATTCTTCTAAGGATAGATAAATTGGGCGTCCGTGGGGACAGGTGCGAGGGTTGCGAGTGCGTTGCCAATTATCTAAAAGTGTCTGCATTTCTTGGTGGTTCATGGGTGTACCGTTACGAATGGCACTGCGACAGGCGACAGCTACTTGGGCTGTTTGTAAGTCGCCTCCCCAACTAAGTTCTAAAATTGCTTCTGCACAGTCGTCTCGCTGCTGCAAAGGTGCGGGGATGTTACGGACAGCCCAAAGTTGTTCGCCAAAGGGTTCTATATCTAAACCGATGCGTTGCAGTTGCGATACTTGCGCTGACGACAATTGATAAAGAATGATTGGCGGTTCGACAGGCACAAGTTGCCAATTATCACACAATTGCTCATATAAAACTCGCTCATGGGCAATGTGCTGTTCTACTAACCACATTCCCCCAGAATGTTCCGCCACAATATAGGTATTGCTAACTTGAGCGACAGCTTTTAAAGAGTTAGGATTTTTGTGATTTTCGTTGGGATTTTGAGGATTGAAATTGTAGCCGCCTTTGGCTTCTGCGGCTTTGAGTAATTTACTAACTCGTGTTGTGTGAACAGCTTCTTTAAGATTATTAGAAGAGATGCTGAGTGCTTGGTTAATTGCTTGGGTAATTTGCTCTTGCCAATAAATTATTTCGTTGAGGTAAATTTCTGTTTTGGCTGGATTGCGATTCCAGTTAATTTGATCGGGAGAAATGGCAAGATGTAAGAAACAAATTGGATAGCGATCGCGTGGTAATGTTCTATGAAATGCTGATAATATCGTTTGCTCTAGTTCCGGTGTCTTAACCATCCGTCCGTTAATGGCTACACGTACCCAATCTGGACGATGACGATGAGTGCGATCGGGTAATCCTACCACTAAGTTTAGTGAGGAGTGGGCAGAGACGCGATTAATCGCGTCTGTACAGGAGTTTGGCGGGTTGGGGAGTTCTAATTTCACTTCTTGCAAGTCACCTTGTCGCACTTGCGGTAAAATCTGCGGTAGCAGTTGCCCTGTTGTGGTAGCGGGACAGATGGTGAACCATTGACGATCATTTTGCCAAATCTGCCAGGTGACGTGGGGATGACATAGGGCGATTTGGTGAATTGTGGCTTGCACGGCCTTCATTTGCTGTGCTGCTGTGGGCAATCCTTGACGACGAGATGAGCAATTACCGAAAAGATGCGAAACTGTAACCACTGTACCAGGTGCGATCGCAGTTACTTCAACTTCCCCAACTTCCCCACCATCGCCATAGCTAATCCGCCATCCTAATTTTCCACCCACAGGACGACTCAAAATTTCCAAATCTGCCAGAGTCGTCAAACTGTGCAACGCCTCACCACGAAACCCTAAACTGTTTATTTTCCATAAATCGGCACTAGAGCGAATTTTACTGGTGCTGTGGGCTGTGGCTGCTTGTTCCAAATCATCTAGGTTCATTCCACAACCATTATCTGCCACACGAATTCGCCATTGTTGCGGCCATAAAGAAACCACAATTCGCGTTGCACCTGCGTCTAGGGAATTTTCTACCAATTCCCGCACCACAGAAGCTAAAGAGTCGATGACCTCTCCAGCTGTAATGAGATATACAACTTCTGTCGGTAGAGCTTGAATAGTAGATGCCATAAATTATAGTTTATAGCTTCCGGGAACAAGGGAAGTGGGGGGAGAAATCAATTCAAAATTCACGCAATAAATATTGATGAATTATCTGTGTGCATCTGTGCTTTGATTTCTCAAACATTGATTTTTGCAAAATATCTATTGTGCATTACAACTTTCCCTACGGCTTCAAAAAAAATCACTGATTGTAACATTAATTAACATTAAATTATCTGACTTTCTGCTTATCTTTAGGTGGTCGTTAATTACTATCACTTATTGCTAAAACTTTAGGTGGTTCAGGTTTCAGCAAACCGTTCAACAGTGATGCAGGAGGTTGACTGTAAGGCCAAGCAAAAGCATGACGGAAAGCGGCATCTTGACAAGCTTGTAGTTGTTCAAAACTAATAATGTTGTAAGTCAAGAGATTTTCATACTCAAACGGTAGACGCATATTGTGTAATCCAGCATTGTCAGTACAAATAGCGATATCTACCCCAGCATCAAAACAACGATCAAAAACTAATTTAAGTTGACGTATATCCTGCAAAGTACCAGTTTTCAGGTAAGTTGTCGGACAAACCTCTAAACATTGTCCGCGTTTAGCCACATCATTAAGTAACTCTGGATACAGTAGGGGAATTTGAATGCCGTGACCAATCCGCATCAAATAGGGTAAAAGTTCTGGATAACAACCAGCAGTAGTTTCATATAGATGTCCCGTGGTGTTAATGCCCAGCGATCGCGCATAATCATATAGGCTGATCCATTCTTCCATGCGATCGGCATAATAGCTATCACCCCCCGCTACATCTACTGCACAGATATACTGCTTATTTTGCGCCGCCAAATCAACAATCGCCTTGTTCACCTCATAGGGTAGGCGCGTGTGCATACAGAGAATTTGGCTACTAACAATCGGATATTCTGGCTGGTGGCTGGCAAGTCCGACTACTTGCACAATTTCTGCCATCTTGTCAATTCTCTGTGATTGATTCAGATGCTCAGGTGTCCGTAAATAGGGGGTGTAGCGCAGTTCCAGATAAGCCAAATTTTCAAAAATGTAAGCACCCCGCACTAAGCGATAGATAAAGTAAGGCAAAGTCTCGACAGTTTGCACACTTTCTACCAAGGTGTGTAATTCTAGATACTCATCTAGGGTGTTGCGTGGACGGGTATAAAAATCTTCAAATTCTGAATAGTCAGCAAATCGGGAAATCAACTCTGAAGAATGTCGCTCAAAATATCGCCATAAAACTCGCGGTACGACAGAACCGCCCAGGTGTCTATGTAATTCAGCATATAAAGCCATAGTGGTATTTTTAACTAAAAATTTTAATAATTGTAACAAAAACATCAGAATAAAAAATCTGTACTCGAAAAAATTTCCCCCTTAGAGCGTCGGGAAGGGGTTAGGTTTTTCCTGGGCTTTTCCAGATGATCTGAATTGTCAGGAAAAAATTTAAGTCAACAGAAGTTGGAGCGGAGGTTTCCCACCATCTGGATTTTTCAACACAGGCTCCCACCTAGAAGCTGCACAAAGGTTGAGATTTTAGCCTTATTTTCTGAAAATCCAGCATTTAATAGTGTTTTGAGCATACATAAATAAACTTGACATTATCAAGATGAAATTGATAATATTAATGACCTTAGCTTTTGTGTTATACTGGTAAATATTGCTATTGTTGAGCAAGTAAAATATAGCAATATATTTTTCCTTTAACTAAGCAAACTCCTGGCAAGGTTGGTATTAATTGAAAATTCAAGCGTTGGATGTCAAGGCTGGCGATCGCATTATTGCTTACTGCAACAACAAAATGCAAACCTGCAAGGTAAAACGCATTTTAGATCCTGGTGAAGCTAATATCACACTATCAGTATTCACATCAGAGAATTATCGCGGCTGCTCAGTTTCATCTGTAGTTCGTTTTCGGAGCAACGCGTTGGTTGATTTGGTAAGTTAAAAATCAAGGAAAGATTCAATTTCAAAAATCTCTCTATCTCTTGTCCAGCCTCAAACTGGATCTAATTTAATTTTTATTAAAGGTGCGATGTCTGCGGTAGTAACAGAGCAGTTCGGCAGAGCTACCTGTGCCACTTGCCGAAGCGCGAGCTACGCCTACGCACATCCAAATCCGTTAATTGTGGCTGGATGATTTTTAAAGAAAAGCGCCCTGACACTACACCAGTGCAGGCGACAGCAATTTTTGAACAAACTGATACTATGCTCATGCGCCACCAATAAATGCAAGAGCTAGGGACAAAGTAAGTAGAATTGTGCTTAGTTTATAGAGCAATACAGTTCAGTTAAGGATAATTATAGGTTGGGTTGAGGAACGAAACCCAACAAACCCTGCAAAATGTTGGGTTTCGTTCCTCAACCCAACCTACGCTGGTTTTGGTTTTTGGCTCTAACCCAAGCGTATTGGTTTGTAAAGAATATATAAAATTCTGAGAGCAAAAATTGGAGTGCGATCTGCAAAGCGTCTGACTCGCTAACAGCAGTCGCTCATGGGGGAAACCCCCTGTTCCCACGCTGCTTCAACGCTTTGCATCTACACATTACTAAAATCACCCTCCAATCTGATGGCTTTTGTTAGTTCTTTTTCACATCACGAGCCATGTTGAGGTAATAGTCGTCAATTTTGGCATTAGAACGACGGCGGTTAGTAGTGGGAATTTTAGCAGTGTTATCCTGATTCGTTTCAATTGGCTGTTTCGCTGAAGCTTGTTTTATCGCTTGCGCCTGATCAGATTCCAAGAAATAACCAGAGCTAGTAAATCCGAAAAGCTTGGCAAAGAAACCAAATAAATTTCCTACAGCATTAAAAAAACTTCCGAATAAAACACCAAACAAGCCTTGAATACGAAGGAACAAGTTCCGAATAATTTGAGGTAGACGAAGCATGAGTGCACCTTCAATGATTGCCTATTATCATTGTGACTCAATTTGGATTCGGGGATTGGTGCTATGGCTAAAATCTACCACTGGGTAGGCGTAGCTCAAACAAAACCCAATCACTGTAATGATACTGTCTGTTCAATACTAGTTTTCCTGAACCAGCAAAACCGACTTCACCCGACGCTTGATAGAATTTCCTTCCAAATCAACCTTCCCGTAAAAGGTTTTGCCCTTATAATAAAGCGAAGACGAACTCCCTCCATCCAGATTCATCACTTGATCAGCACCAAGAGTTTTCATAAAATCAGCTAATGCTGGCAAGGATACCCCAGAGTTCGCGGGAGCCGAGGATTTTTGAGCCACCATAACTAAAACAACGCTGCCATCACGGGTGATGCCCACGGCAGTTCTGGCGTTGGGTTGATTGCTGCCAAGTGCATCTCGTTTATTGGCATTATCCACAAAGCCCTCTTGTACTGACGTGAGTTCTGGTAACAGGCGTGGGCCAGCGCCTATAGCATCGACTAACTGACAACCTGCTGGTGGTGACTGACTGTGTAGGGCAATATCATAGCGAACGGTCTGTCCACATAAGTAGCGGCGGAATTCTGTGCGATTGAATATTTGACCCAGGTAAGGTTTTAAGTTGGGATTGTTCACCAGACGTTCGTTTTCCTTGGGGTTAGCTACCAACTTCCCTTGTATGACAACATAAGATGTAGATTTTTGGTTGGCTGGGTCAAAAAAGCCTGCGTTCAAAATAGCTACGGCTCGATGCTTCTGGGCAAATTCCTCTACAGTGGCTACCTTTTGTGATAATGCAGGAGTTACCAAAAATCTGCTATTAGCTGGAATTAACAGGATATGAGCTATGCTTTGAGGCAAAGTGCGCTCGAAGTAGCGGATAGTTTTTGGTGGTGAAGATGCAACAGCTGGTATTGACGGTGTTGAAGAACGCAAATTAAACGACAATACCATTGCTAAACTAATTAATATCAAAGCCAGTAGTTTAATTTTTCTCACTTTTAAACTCACTTGTGGTTAGCTCAAACAAAGTTAATTTAGTTGAAATACTTTTAGCTGAAAATAAGCGATTAACTTGGATTAGATGATGTTTCAACCATGAACAGTTAACCAAAATCCGTTGTGAGTGATTTAGAACAAGCCCATAGTCAGGATATTGAAACAATTACCCATTTGTTAACGAAGATTTTCAAGTCGTTATGTAATCCACTTGTTAGAATTAGGATGTTGCAAAATACCTATCCCTCATGAGGATTAAAACGCTTGAAACTTACTAAAATCTCTATTGGGGATTGAAATTAAGACCATGTTAGAAACTACAAACCTGAAAAATATCTCCAAAAAATTCGCTATAGCCATAAATTGTGCTTCTTTCAAAGAAAATGAGGCAATGAGAGCTATTGCATATAGCATAGATTTACTACTACCTGGTTTGTATATATGGCTACTTGGTTTTAGTTTTCGCATTGGTGGGAGCGTACCAGATGATATTCCCGATAAATATCCCGGTAAAATTCACAGTAACACTGGAATTGCTTTAGTATTACCAGGATATAGAATTTTTACGACTTACCAGGGTAGCTATGACCCTAAACAGACATCAAATACAGGGGATAACAGCTTTTAATTGTACGGTTCTCAACTCAAATACTTTTGAAACTTTATTTTTATATAGGAATCATATTTGATTTCTGAAAAAAACTACGAGATAATACGTAGGGACATCTCTGTTTAACAGCGAACAATGATAAACCAGCATCTACA
>NZ_JBALCS010000122.1:0-98248 GCF_036919555.1 Nostoc sp. | reverse complement strand
TTTATTCTTTGTAAAGGTGTTGTCATACTAGATGCAGTTTAGTTTTTATTTTATTCCTTAATTATCTCATAATATTTATATTAAGGATAGGTCTAGTGGAGAAAACTTAGAATCTTTAAACAGAAGATTGTCCGAACCAGAAGGATTCCAAAGCTATGGTCAGATTGAACAATGGTTAATCAGCGAATTAGGACTCAATATTGCTTATAAAACGGTATACCAGTTAGTTCGATATCAACTTGATGCCAAGCTAAAAGTGCCCCCTCCCAAAAGCACCAAACAATATCCTCTAAGTCAATCTCACTTTAAAAAAAACTCCCTTTAGCACTCAAATTCTTGCAAGAAGAATTTGGAGAAGGTAAACGACTTATACCAATTCTATATAAGGCTGCGCTTTATTCATGTAGGGGCAATTCATGAATTGCCCCTACAGCCTGTAGTTTTGTATCAGTCTTATGGGCGCATCTTCAAACAGAAATGGTATAACTTGTGTGGTACATCTGCTCAGACTACTCCTAAAGGGGGAATTGACTGGATTTTAGTAGTAGATACTTCTGCTTCAATGCGTGGTGTCCGTGGAACGAAAAATATTTTTGAACCAGTAAAGAATTCTGTTACTGAATTTGTTAACACGGCCAGATTAGGCGACACAGTTACTATTTATAGTTTTGATCAAGATGTCACCGTAAATGCTAATGATGTCAGTATTACCAGTAATGCAGATAGGGGTAAACTCAAGGAAATAATTAGCTCACTTCAAGCTCAAGGTATCCGTACTTATACAGGAAAGCTATACAAAAGGCTTTGCAACATTCTGCCCTGTTAAACAAACGTGCTGATGCTCTTGGTCGTACTGTCAGTATAGTGTTTCTGACAGACGGATTAGAAGATGTGCCTGGTATTCCTAATCCTATTTCTATTCCTAGCAATACCCAACTTTTACCTGATCAACAATGCAAGCCCTATATATTTTTTGTGTCTTTAGGATTAAAAGAACACGAAAAGCAGCTGAATGACTTTGCTAGTAATCCAGCCCTTTGTGGGAAGGGACAGGTATTGCGAGATCCTGGAGGAGTTGAACTGAACAAGCTGGCTGAAAATATCCGGCCAGTGCTGATTACACCTAAGCTTGATGTCAATTTACCCACTGCCAATTTGCAGCCAGTATTACCTGGAACAACTACTGAACCGCTCAATAGTAATGTCAATGGTAACGTAAGTTTGCAACTGGAAGACCCTCAGCAAAGTGGTATTCGCTTAATTCCATCCGATCGCACAATCGAGTTAGTTGCTAATCAAGCAACAGTCATTCCCGTGCGTTTAGAGATACCAGCAGAGGCAAAGGGGGGCGCTAGTAGCTTGCGTTTGGTGTTGACGATCGCAGATCAAGCGATCGCACCTTTACCTTAGTCCTAACCGCAGATAATCCGATTGTTAGTCCTGTCAGTGCTGAAGTTCATTTATATATTTTGATGCCACTGGGACGAAAAATAATCATTTGGTTGCTTTTAGGGCTTTTGGTGTTGTTAATTGCCCTAAGAGTATTCCAAGTAAAAAATGATCCAAAAATCAAGCAGAGTTACAAAAGATTTCGACGAACCATTTTTTCAGGTTTGGTAAACGTTGAATTTGCTTTTCAACTTCCGCCATTGCATCCAATGTTAATTTAACTCCCGTATGGTAAACTCGGTTAACTAAAGTAACTATAGGATTTTTACCTTTAAAAGTTAAAGTTTAAGTAAACTGTAGTATAGTATCAACGCTCGAAAGTAAACTACCGCTCCAATGTTGTTCAAGCCATCCAAAGGCTCGTTCAATCGGGTTGTATTTACTGTGGTAGGGTGGATAGTAAGCTAATTGGATTGTCAGTTCAAATTTGTGGGCAAATTCAAGAATACGAAACATAAATTGAGTTCGCCGAGAGCTATTTTCTGGTCTATTGTCTTGGTTGATAACTATTTTACGAATGTGAGAAAAACGGTCTAGAACACCTAACCACCAATCTTCGAGTCGGTCAACAATACAATCAGCAGTCAGTTTGGATTGAACGAAAAATAAAAATAGCTCACTCTCTTGAGGTAAAAAAATACCGTAGGGAGTTAAAGGTGGGCAATCGGAAAAGTCATGAGCCAACGCAACAGTAGCGACACGAGTTTTTCCTCCTCTGTTAAATTCCCCAACTTTTATCTCCACCTTTGCATCCATAGAAATTCGTAGCGTCGAATGCTATTCATCAGCTTCTTGATTAATACGATTAACTTCTTTAAAGATAGCTCCAGTTTCTGGTATCTCTTTTATCGGTTTGATTTTAGCAACCCGCTTTAAGCCATAGCCTAATTGGTTCAATCATTGTCTAATAACCTCAATTGAAGGCAGTTCTTCATGCTGGTATCCTTTGAGTTCAATCAGTTGACGACGAACCTCTGCTGCCCAGAGGCGAGTATATAGCTTAATACTATTGAAAGTTGGGTCTATTTGGCTGTGCGGGTCTACAATTGACACTATGTCCAAAAGTATTGAAGGCAAGTTTTCTTCAGTACGCTTACGTCCCCTAAGCTTAAATGAATCAGCAATCGACATTCCATGTTCTAATTCTTGCATCCCTTTACGAATAGTACGTCTATTCCAGCCTAATTCCCTTTCTGCGATTATTTGTCCTCCTCGTCCCAAACCTTTAACTACTTCTGCCATAAATTGTCGTCGGTCACTTCCTTTTAATTTCTGAGATGTTTTGATGTAAAGGGATTTAAGGCTGTCGGTGAGTTGAATAAGAGATTCGGGAAACATGGGACAGATGGCACGCTGATTATTTCTCCAGTATCCCAGCATTTTGGATCATTTATTTCTTGGATTACCCTAGTGCAATTACCTTAACCTCTCACGGATGAAGTCCCGCTAACCCGATGGAATATAAATACCTTTAACAACTTAGGTAAAGATACTGCAAAGTATATGTATCGGCTAACCAGAGATGTTACATTTATATGAAAGCAAGGCTCATAAGTTAAATCGGGGTAAAACACCAAATTATGTAAAGCTAGATAAACAGTATAGATTATATCTACTGAGGAATACTTAGATTCTAATTACCGAAGCTGCGTACAATATAGATGCTCGTTTAAGGTTGTTTCGCACTCGTGAGTAAGAAAAAACCCTAATCAAAGGTTATATCTGTTGATGTGTCGCAGAAATAATCAGATTAAACGTAGATGGCTGAATATTTGAAAAATAGCAGATCATTTCAATTGGATTGCACAAATAGTAAAAGAAAAAAGTTAGTTTAGCAGAGATATTAGGAACTAGCAGGGTGAGAGAGAAAACCAAGCTTTGTTGAAATTGGATTCACAAAGCCTCATTGTTGAAAAATTTATGAGAAATTAAGCATATCTTGATGCTTCGGAGTAAGCTTTGATGGTCATTTTGATCTCAGTTTCTCCAACGTAACCTTCAATTTTTGCGTTTTTGCTGAAAAAAGGAGGTCGAATGACAGAATTCGTGTAACAAAAATCGTTGGTTATTTAAACTTATCTAAACAAGTATTTTGCTGTTTCCGGCACTAGGCAATTGAAAAACTTTAAACAAATTTGGACATGACAAATACATATGCAAAACGAAAAGAAGTAGTTGCAAAGCAATTGCACATTTACTCGGATCGATGTTATTTGCCTGAGGGGATACAACATATTGCTATGTTGTATCCCTTTTGGGGCAAAAGCGATGAAGTCTCATTGAATCCCATGAGCCGTCGCTACAACACCTACATTGATGTTGCTTCTCATTTATTCAAGCTGACTCAGCTAGAAAACGCTCAAATAGCACTGCTGCCTTTTGATTGGTCAAAATTTACCACTCATCCTGAGTCTCTAAAGATTGTTCAACAAATGTCTCAAGAAACAATGAGCCGAGGTATTCCGCTCGTTGTTTTTTACTTGGACGATGCGACCACATCTGTTGAACTCGACAATGCTTTAGTCTTTCGCACATCTATCAATTGTTCAACTCGTCTGCACAACGAGTTCGTCATTCCCGCTTGGAGTGAAGATTTTGTAGAAAACTACTGTCAGGGAAAAATACCATTGCGGAGCAAGTCTAGTCAGCCGATTGTTGGCTATTGCGGTTATGGCTCGCTTGTGCAGCCGAGAAATCAGATCACAAATCAGCTGCGTTTGCGACTTGGCGCAACTCCTAAAGCAGCTGACATTGCATCGAAATTTGGAATTGAACTTATAAAACACGACTTACCCTGGCTATATGGTTCGCGGATTAGATCGCAAGCATTGTTCATTCTTTCTAAGAGTCGAGGCTTGCAATGCAACTTTAGAATTCACGATGTGCTTCATCATACCGAAAAACTGACTCTGCCTCAACGTGAGCAATTCGTCGATAATATGCTCAACAGTGACTATATTCTCTGTACTAGAGGCGGCGGCAATTTTTCCTATCGTTTCTACGAGACCCTTAGTTGTGGTCGAATTCCGGTGTTCATCAATACTGACTGCGAACTACCATTTGATCAATATATTGATTGGAAGCGGTATTGCATATGGGTTGAAGAAGCAGATTTGCCCTATCTAGGCGATCGCATCCGCGAGTTTCATGCTCGACTAACACCACAACAATTTCAAGACCTTCAAATTGAATGTCGGAAACTCTGGTTAGAGTGGCTTTCCCCCGAAGGCTTTTTCGCTAATTTCCATCGTTACTTTTAGAACATAATCGAACGGTTGTTACAGAACATTTATTATGACACGCATCCATGCTATATGTTTAGCTAAAAACGAAGGCGACGTGATCGCTGAGACTTTGCAGTTTGCTAGTAACTTCTGCCATAAAATCTACGTTTTTGATACGGGAAGCATAGATGATACCTGGCAGCAAGTTCAAAAAGCTGCTAATAACGTAGTTGTTCCATTCCGACAAGAAAGTGTCCCCTTTTCTGATGGTCTACGCGCTCAAGTTTTTAATGCAGTGCGCGATAACTTTACGATCGGCGACTGGTTATATATTCTTGATGCTGATGAGTTTCTGGCAAAAGACCCATGTCAAGCAATTCGCATTGCAGAACAAGAAGATGCCCAACAAATTAATACGATTCAATACAACTTCCACTTTACTGACGTAGATTGGCAAAGATATCAAAAAGGATTAGAGTCGCGGGAAACACCAATTACCCAGCGACGCCGATACTACCGCTTTACCAATATTGAGCAACGCTTGTTTAAGATCGACGCAGATTTAACGTGGCCTGAACAGAGCAATGCAGGCAATCCCCACGGCTATATGGCTCCGAAAGGACAGAAAAAACTTAAAAAGTGTTCTTATAAAATTCCTAATTGCCACTATCAATATCGCGATCCGGAGCAGATACAATTGTGGTTGAAAAGACGCCGATCTGCCAGGGATGTTAACCCTCATAATTTCATCCACTATTTATCACTTGATACGGATATGAGATGGGATCGCTACATCGCTCCTAGTAAGGAGTTGAACTATTACAATAACGTTGGTATCTTCCAGATTCGCCTTGATGAGCGAATTGCCATTTTCAAAGAAAGATTTAGCACCCGCGACTTTTTTCGCTTTGATTTTCTACCACATTGAGGCAACAACAAGATTCTATGTTTACTTGGCTTCGTCAGCAAAAAAATACGCTTATAACTCGATGGGCATTACGAGATTGTAGTTCGGTTGGTACTGCGCCAAAATCTTGGGGGATTCCCCTAATCCAAAATGCTGGACAGCTGATCATTGGTGATGACTTCAGCATCTGGTCACATTTGGGTCGTAGTCAACTAGAGGTTGGTGCTGATGGTGTGTTGCGAATTGGCAATCACGTTTTTATCAATACCGACACCACGATTTCAGCCAAAGTTGAGGTCACAATCGGCGATCGCGTCCAAGTTGCCAATGGAGTGTCGATTCTAGACAACGACTTCCACGGATTAGAAGATCGGCATTGTCCTTCCCCGGCGGAACCAATTCGGATTGAGGACGATGTGTGGATTGCGACAAGAGCGATCGTGCTTAAAGGTGTCACAATTGGACGCGGAGCCGTAGTTGCAGCAGGTGCAGTGGTAACTTGCGATGTCGCGCCCTACACCTTGGTAGGTGGAGTGCCTGCTCGTTTGATTCGCCCTTTACAAAAGCCAGCCTATCAGCCTTTGTCTTTTTAGTCATGCCTAATTTCAGTATTATCATCCCGGTTTACAATGCCAGCGCTTATATTGAGCAGTCTTTGGCTTCAGTTTTTGCTCAAAGCTATCGTGATTTTGAAGTAATTGTTGTTGATGATGGTTCAACCGACGATACGGTTGATCGAGTGCACAAGTTCTCCCATCATCAGTCGCTGCGTTATGTCTATCAAACCAATGCGGGACCCGCTGCGGCTCGCAATACAGGCTTACAACTAGCAAAAGGAGAGTTGATTGCCTTTTTAGATGCAGATGATCTATGGCATCCTCGCAAACTTGAAGCTCATTTTGAGCGAATGCAGACTTCTGGCAAAATTGGCTTGAGTTTCAACTGGTTTGAAGTTTTCTATGATCGTCCAGAAGGCGATCGCTTGATGCCTTGGTTTGCACCACCTACTAAATCTACCCTGCAATGGCAAGATTTTCTCATCCGTAACTGGACAGGAACCAGCAGCACAGTTGTAATTCGTGCCGAGTGTCTCAAAGGTAGACGGGGTTTTGATGCTCGGTTTCGCACAGGTGAAGATTATCAACTCTGGTTAGGGATTGCTCAAGATGGATGGGAAGTCAGTTTTATTGCTGATGCTCTCACCATTTACCGCAAGCGTCCAAGTAGTCTCACCGTCGATTATCTCCAGATTGCCCTCGATGAACTCTTGGTCATGAAACAAGGCGTTCAAAGTGACAATCCCAGCGCTAAGGCGGCAATCAATCTAGCGATCGCTCGTCGCCAAGTAGATGTGGCTTGGGCTTACTTCCGCTCAGGTAAAAAGCAACTGGCTTGGGAATCGCTCAAACAAGGCTACCGAGCAATTCCGCAATTTATTGTTGAACGTCTGACGCGCAAATGGTTACATCGTCCCCGCAATCCTCTGATTTCTGCCAAAGCGCTATGAATACTGACCTGCCTTTTATTTCTGTTGTTGTCCCGATTTATAACGAGGAACAAGAACTTACTAACCTGCTGGATTCGCTGATGGCGCTCAACTGGCCGCCCGATCGGTTAGAGATTTTGGGCGTTGATAACAATTCAAGCGATCAAAGTTTGAGTATTCTACACACTTATCCAATTACAGTGCTGCAAGAGCCAGTACCTGGTCCCTATGCAGCCCGCAACACAGCTATCCGCCAAGCTAAAGGAGAGTTTATCGCCCTTACCGATGCCGATTGCATTGTCAGTCCTAATTGGTTACTAGAACTTTGGCAAGCATTTGATAAGCCCCAGGTTGGTGCTGTCGGGGGTAGTTTAGTACCACGTACGATTACCAACTACGTCAATTACTTTGAAGGATGCGTTTTCAAAAGCCCAAATCATAGCCGAGGAACGGCTCGGATTCAGCCCTATGTTGTGACGGCTAATGTTATGTACCGCAAAGCGGTTTTCGATGAACTCGGACTCTTTGATCAAGAAAATTTTTCTGGGCCAGATGTTGAGATGAGTTGGCGGGTAGTGCAATCAGGACACTATACGCTAAAGATTTGCGAAGAAGGTCAGGCAGTCGTGCAGCACTCCTACCGCACACAACTGAAAGATTTTACTTATGTTTTAGAACGAGATGCTTATGGCTGGTTTTTTCTAACTGCAAATCATCCCCAAATGGCTCCAGTTCCACAACCACTAAAGTACTTCATCAAGTTTTTAATTGGTTTAGCCGTTTATCCTTGGACAACGATCGCTCGCGTGATTGTCGCTCCGATTAAGCGATCGCCCAGATGGGAATTACCGCAAGATTTGCTAAAGCTAGCTGTGTTGTGGCATCACTTTGTCGGCACTTGGACAGCAAAGCTTGCTTATCAAGGACGACAACCTCCGCGCTTACTTCGCTAATTCATTATGTTGATATTGCCAGCGGATATCCGAGATTCTGAAAAATTGCCTGTTATAGAAATCAGGGAAATAAGTATTGTATGAATATTGTCATCAGTGTCGTGATTTGCAGTCATAATCCCCAGCCAACCTATCTCGACCGAGTTCTAGAAGCACTGAAATCCCAGACACTACCTCGAACACAATGGGAGCTACTGTTGGTTGATAACGCCAGCCAGCAGCCTTTGGCAGATTCCATCGACCTGAGTTGGCATCCTCATGCTAGACACATTCTTGAACCCCAACTAGGAGTCGTATTTGCTCGCTTCCGGGGTTTAAAGGAAAGTCAAGGAGCTACTTCCATCTTTGTGGATGATGACAATGTTTTAAACCCAGATTATTTGTACCATGCACTCAAAATTTCCGAGAATCATCCGCATTTAGGTGCTTGGGGCGGCCAATCAACTGCCGAATTTCAAGGTGGAATACCACAAGAATGGACTCGTCCGATGTGGCCCTTGTTAGCGATCGCACAGTGCGACCAAGATGTTTGGTCAAACCTAGATTTAGCCGAAACCATGCCTGTAGGGGCGGGTATGTGTATTCGTAAGCCAGTGGCGCAAAAGTACATTGATTTAGTACAGTCAGATCCGCGTCGCTTGAGTTTAGGGCGATGTGGTGACTTGTTGTTGTCCTGCGAAGATTTTGATATTGCTTTGGCTGCCTTAGATGTGGGACTAGGATTAGGTCGATTTTCAGGCTTAAAACTCGTCCATATTATGCCGATCGAGCGTCTGAGCGAGCGATATTTGCTCAAGTTAGTCAAAGGAATCGTTTACTCTAGAGCGATCATGGATTTCTTAAGAAATAGACCGCAAAATCAACTTTCTTGGCGCACAAAAGTCCGCTATTTTCTCTCATCTTTGCTGATGATTCCACGCGATCGCAGGTTTTTGAAAGCGACCAAACAAGCTCAACACCTTGCAGCGAAGCAAATTCAAAAAATGCAGATTGATCCAGATGATTCAACCTTAGCTCTACCAGTTTATCAACATGTAAAAATTTAGCGATATTGAAGTTCTAATCATTAGTTTGAGAAACTCAGTTAACTCAATAAATTCACACTTAATTCGGTTGTTATGGGTATGGCAAAGCAAAAAGTTTATGATGCGATTGTTGTTGGTGCAGGAGCTAGCGGTGGTTGGGCTGCAAAAGAACTTACTGAAGGCGGAATGCAGGTTTGCTTGCTTGATGCAGGTGAAACACCCCGCCAGAAAGAATGGTTGATTTTCAAGCAAGATATTTTACGTAAATTGAAGTATCGAGGCAAAGTCGATCAGCGATCGCTCTCGCTCCAACGCCAACCGATTCAATCCAAAGCGGTTGCTTGGGAATGGAATTATGAAAATTTTGTTGATGATATCGACAATCCCTACACTACCCCAGACAATCAACCGTTTATTTGGCTCCGCAGCCGACAAGTTGGTGGACGCATGATTGTTAAAGCTCATGGGCGACAACTTTATCGCCTATCAGACTACGACTTGAAAGCAGCCAATCGCGATGGATATGGAGGAAATTGGCCAATCAGTCATCAAGACCTCGCTCCTTACTATGCTCACGTCGAGCGCTGGGTGGGTGTACGAGGAACTGTTGAAGGAATTCCTCATCTTCCTGATTCGGTCGTTCTTCCCCATCGAGTCTTGAGCGATGGCGAAGAAGTTTTCAAAGTTGCTGTCGAAAGTCGATGGAGCGATCGCCGAGTTATTCCTGGGCGCTTTGCACCGCCACCATCTACTGTGCCAATCGCTCAAAAAACCGGGCGACTGAAGCTGCGCTCAAACAGTATTGCCAGCCAGATCATAGTCGATTCTGATACGGGTAAAGCCAAGGGAGTAGCAGTTATTGATCGCTATACGCATAAAAGTTACGAAATCTATGCCAAAGTCGTGATTCTATGTGCCTCATCGATTGAATCGACCCGTCTAATGCTCAATTCTGCAACTCGTCAGCATCCAAACGGGTTAGGCAATTCTTCAGGTGTGCTGGGTCATTATCTGATGGATCATCTCAATTCCATAGAAGTCAAAGGCGTCATTCCCAACCCAGAATCCTTTGCTCGCAACCAGCCAACAGGGGGGTTTTACATTCCCCAGTTTCGCAACATTCGCGATCGCCATCCTAACTTTATTCGCGGTTACGGAATACAAGGTTCGGCGGCGCGGGAAGTTCCAGAAGACTCTGATCGAGTCCCCTTCACTATGACTGCTTTTGGCGAAATGCTACCCCGATTTGAAAACTGTGTCACCCTAAACCCCGATCGCAAAGATGCTTGGGGAATTCCTGTGGCTCATATTTCTTGCGCCTTTTCAGACAATGAAGTTGCAATGGCTCAAGACCAACAACAAACTCTCAAAGAAATGGCAGAAACGGCTGGGTTTTTAGTCGAATCTGAAAGCCGCACATTAGCTCCTCCTGGCACCGCTTTTCATGAAGTTGGAACGGCGCGCATGGGAAATGACCCAAAGACCTCTGTGCTGAATCGCTTTAATCAAAGCTGGGATGTACCAAATTTATTTATCACCGATGGTTCTTGCTTTCCATCTCAAGGCTGTCAGAATCCAACGTTAACAATTATGGCTTTGACAGTTCGTGCCTGCGATTACATTTTAGACCAGTTTCGTAAAGGTAATCTGTGAATTCAAACTAAGGTTGACATAAATAATTTTGCGTGAGTACTTATCATCATCTTGCATCAATTACCTTATTTCTTAATTTACATCAAGCGTATTAGTAGGTAGATTTTTATGATTTTTCTTTACTACGATAGTTGGGGTGGACCCGGCGGTGTTGCAACATATATTCATGCTCTCGCAATCCATTTACAGGCTGAAAAAATACCCTTTCAAGTAGTGGTAAGCGAAAGTCAGCCATCACCGCTCGCCGATGAGTTAGCAGCAAAAGGTATCAAAATCTATCGTCAGCCCAAATTACCAGGTGAACGCTGGCAGATTAGAAAGCGAATCATGTTACTGTGGCTCAAAACACAACTCAAGCCAGGAGACTGGGTTTTCTGCGTCTGTCAACCCGAGCCAGCAATCTACCTCAACCTTGTTCAGATCGTTCATCGTTGTGGAGCAAAGATAGCAGTTAGTTGGATGTTCACACCGGAATTTTGGCCCCTCTCACCCCGCATTGTCGGTTCCTATGCCAAACAGACTCAGCAAGCGATCATCCAAACTGATGCAGTGGTCTCTGTCTCGCACTGTTCAGTGCATCAGTTTAAAGAAATGTACGGTTATACAGGCAAAGTGCATGTTATTCCCTTACACAACTTGACTTTTTTTTCAGAAACCGTTCCTCTGCCATCTGCACCTCCTTGGAAAATTGGCTTTATGGGTCGTTTAGATATTCAGCATAAAAACTTAGATGTGATCTTGCAGGCCTTCGCTATACTTCGGCAACTACGACAAGACGTTGAACTTCATTTGTACGGAGGCGGATCAGATCGCGAAACCCTTGAACATTTAACCATAATGTCCGGTATTCAAGACTCTGTTTATTTTCACGGTGCTTACGATCATCGTTGTGAATTACATCAAATTATCAGTACCTGTCATTTCTTTATTTATCCGTCTAGATGGGAGGGAGGACCTTGTTTTAGCTTGCTAGAACTCGTTCAGGCAGGACGTTATTGTGTAGCAGCAGCGGTCGGTGGTATTCCAGATCTTTATGCTGGACACCCAGATGTGGGACTGCTACTCGATTCTCCGGATGCAGATACTTTATTTAACGGCTTTGTGCAAACTTTGAAAAAGTTTGAAACCAATTTGATCGATGCAAATAAGATTCGTGCCCGCTATTTTGATGGATTTGATATGGAGTCTGCACATCGCGCTTGGATTTCAGTCATTCAATCTGAAGCTGTTGTATAAATACAGAAATTGATAAAAATCTGATTTTAGGATGAAATTCTCTTTCCCATGAAAGCTCAAGTCTCCGATCATATATCGATTCCGCTTGCCGAAAGTGCTTCTTGTATTTCGGTGGTGATTTGCACGTATAACCGAGCTGATCGCCTGTACTTAGCGCTAGATGCTCTACGTCATCAAACGTTGGAAGCAGATCGATTTGATATTTTAGTAGTAGACAATGCCTCAACCGATCGCACACCCTCCGTTTGCCAAGAATTTGCATCTTCGCTTCCTCATCTGCGCTACGTTTTTGAACCGGTTCAAGGCTTATCAAAAGCACGGAACACTGGTCTACAGGAAGCAAAGAGTTTATACATTGCCTTTCTTGATGATGATGCCATTCCTTCTCCTAGTTGGCTAGCTTCTCTGCTGCACGCATTCCAAACTGTGCAGCCTGAACCTGTTTGTGTCGGGGGATTGATCCGCCCGCTTTGGGAGTTACCTAAACCGGATTGGGTTCGCCCAACGATGGAGAGTTTGTTTACGATCCTTGATGGTGGCGATCAGCCTCGCTGGTTCCGCCCCAATGAGTTTCCTTGGGGCGCAAATGTAGCTTACCAACGTGATGCGCTCTTGAAAATCGGCGGCTTTCACGAGAAGCTAGGGCGCAGAGGGAAGAGTCTACTTTCCGGCGAAGAATATTTACTCAATGCTACTCTCCAGAATCAGGGAGGGGGTTTCTATTACCATCCCGAAGCTGCGGTTGATCATTGGATTCCTAAAGAACGCATTGATCCCGAATGGTTAGTGCGGCGCAACTTTTGGCAAGGGCGTTCAGTTGCATTGATTGAACATATGTTGGGTAAATCGAGAATTCGACAGCAAATCAGTAGTTTGTTGAGACTCCTGCTAGCGTTGATTGATTCTTGGAAACTTATCAATCCGTTTGAGTCAGCTTTGCAAATCCGTATTCCGTTGCAGATGGAGTTATCCCTGCGTTGGGGATATTTTGTAGAAACTTGGTTGCGTCCTTCTATTTGAGCGATCGCTGATTAAATTGTTTAGCGTTCATTGTCACGGATGATTTTGACTGCTTACTGACTAAGCAACTATTGTCAGTTTAACCATTCATACAGTTTAAGAATTTATTGTGAAAATTAGAAGCCTTCGATTGGGTCGCCGCCAACACCGCAAAAAACTCCGATGGAATTTCCCAGTGAATTCCCACTGGCAAAGCATGGAACGCCTGGTGCAGGTGGGTATGAACGTTCCTCGCCAGCGTCTTTACTTGGGAATGATAGCAATGATCTTAGCGGCGCTGCTAGACGGCTTAGGCATCGGTCTCACAATTCCCTTTTTGCGGCTGCTGCTCAATGAGGGAAATGGCTTTCATCTGCCTGCGGGGATTTTGCCAGGTGTTGATCTCTGGGTAACTCAACAGCCGAAAGTAACGCTGATCGGACTTTTGGTGTTGACGATGCTAGTATCGCTTGCCCTAAAAAGCTACTTTAGCTACATGGCTGAGGTTTTAACTAGCGTTTATCGCGAGAAACTCATCGCTTTATTAAGAATGCGCCTTTACGAGAAATATATCAACGCGCCGATCGCATTCTTTGATAACCAAAAGTTAGGCACGTTGTCAAGCACCCTAGGAGAAGTGATTAGCATTAACATTATGCTGTCATTTCTGATTTCGTTGATCACTGCTGGTTTTATTTTAATGGCCTATCTCGGAACCATGATGTTGGTTTCGTGGCAACTAACGCTACTAATTGTCCTTCTGATTGGCAGTGTGGGCTTAGGGTTAAACCAACTGCTGCGTCGAATTAGAAAGTTTGGTACAGCAGTAGTTAATGCGCGACATGATCTTAACATTCGCATTCTCGATACCTTGGCGGGCATCCGCGTTGTAAAATCTTACGCAGCAGAACGCTACGAGTTAGATCGCTTTGAACGCATCTCCAATGAAGTCACAGACACTAGCATACTAGTTGCTAAAAAAGTTGGACTAGTCGAGCCGTTGACTGAGTTTTCCACTATGGCAGTAGCTATGGTGATTTTAATGGTCAGCTATGTACTGCTGATTTCGCGAGGGTTGCTGTCAACCTCCGCACTAATGGCATTCATGCTGACGCTGATCAAAGTTGTGCCAGTCACAAAACGGATTAATATCGCGCGCGGCGCAATTCATCAATATCTGCCTTCGGTAAGTATTGTGTGTGACGCACTGTTTTCTACGCAATCTGAGCAACCTCAGTCAGGCTTACGCATTTTTTCCCATCTGCGCGAGGGAGTTCACTTTCGCAAAGTCAGCTTTGGTTACAACGATCGCACAACCATTCTCAAAAATATTGATTTAGACATTCCCTGCGGTCAGACTGTAGCGTTGGTTGGCTCGTCTGGAGCTGGTAAGTCAACGGTGGCAGCACTTTTACCACGTTTTTATGACGTGACAAGAGGTACGATTTATATTGATGGCGAAGATATTCGGAATTATGATGTCGCGTCATTACGGCGGCAATTCGGAATCGTCAGCCAAGACACATACATATTCAATGCTTCGATTCGCGATAACATTGCTTATGGTCTCGAAACGGTAAGCGATGATGCGATCCTCAAGGCTGCTTCTTTAGCCAATGCGGATGAATTCATTCAGCAATTAGCGCGTGGTTATGATACCTTAATAGGCGATCGGGGTGTACAGCTTTCAGGTGGTCAGCGTCAACGTCTCTCGATCGCACGGGCAATTCTGCGAGATCCAGAAATTCTCATTCTTGATGAAGCCACCAGCGCGCTGGATTCTCATTCTGAACGCCTTGTGCAAGATGCGATCGAACGCTTACGCCAAAATCGAACCGTCATTGTTATAGCCCATCGATTGTCTACGATCCGCAATGCAGATTGGATTGTTGTCATGCATAACGGTGAAATCGTTGAAGCAGGCACTCACGATCAACTGCTCAACAATCATGGCATTTACTGGTCTTTTCACAACGTGCAATCTATACCTCTTTCTTCATAAACGAATACGATTAGCGACCTGTTATGACTCAGCTTGGAGCAGATTATGCACTCACTTATGAATAAAAGAATGCAATCTACGATTTCCTACATTGCGTTGTTTGCTTTAGTCATTCTAGTGAGCAGTTGTTTCACTCACAACTCGTCCTCGCTCACGGTTAATGCAGCAGATATCTCTAACCTTGCCTTTAGTAACGAACTCAGTCAGTATCAGCCGCATCTCACAGCTCGCTCACGTACAGTTGAGCAAATCTATGACCGAACTGCAACACCAGGGATTACCCTAGAATCGGGTTACGCCGAGAAGCGCAAAGAAATCATTCGTATGTATCAATCAGTCGGGATTGATATTTCGTTGGATAAAGACGAGCTTCGTAAACTTAAGCCTCAGAACTGGTCTAAGCAGACACCCCAACCTTTAGATGGAAGTTATCCTCAGCCTTACTCCATCGATGCTCCTTTCTATCACGAGATTCCGACGAATTTTCCCCGTGTCCTACTTCCGGCTGGTTATGTTCAAAGTGGTCACATCTCAACTTTAGGATCATCTGGTGATGGCTCTGATGAATTTGGCATCGGAGTTGTCATTGGCAGTGCTAGCGATCCAATCCGCACGATTCATTTGGAGCAAGCAAATCAATATGCCAAAATTGGCACTTGTCCCCAGCTCAATCCTTGGACTAGATTAAACGTCAAATGGCATATTCCTGACAGTGCTAATACCAAACTCGGCAGTACTGGCAATGGAGTACCTCGCAATCAATCGGATCGTGCAGTGGTTTGGCTCGATCGCGCCACAAACAAAACTGTAGCTACTTGGGGAACCATCGAAAACTGTCAACCGTTGCTTGGTGACTGGTCGGCAATGCATATTCAACAGCCCGATCAACTGCCAAGTCTAGGAGATGCAGGCGGAATTAACGCTGCAAATAAATCAGATATCGTAACGCTGATTCGTCCTGGAGAAGCGATTAATCCTCAACAACCAATTCCTCACGCCCTATCGGGTCCGGTTCGCAATGCCTGGAAAGCGATTGTCTATCCAGCTAGTAACTATGACCAATCTATCCACCAAAACAATCGGGGCTTGCTTGGATATGGGTTCTTGGTGCAGCTAGATCCCAATCTCAATTTAGCTAGTTTAAATCTTTCACTCCCCGCCCGGCGCATTTTAGAAGCGATTCAAACCTACGGTTGGTACATGGATGATACTGGCGTTAGGGACTTTGACATCAAAGGTAACTTCAGTGCAGCAGAGTTCGCTCCCTACGGAGGGGTGAATGTAGTTGATGCTCAAGTGTTATCTGTTCTAAAAAATCAGAAACTATATGTAGTTCCTCCTCTTGTTAAGAGATAGTCAATTCTGGTTGTACCACTTTCTTGATGATATTTAGAATCGAATCGTACTAATTTCATGATTTAACTGCGAGCGAAGCGGGAGCAACGCCGATAGCGGTTGATAATCAAGTATCCTTCCTACTGTCTACGACCGAAGCTCAACAAGCGATCGCATCTAGACTTACAAATGAATTAAGCGGGTTTGCCTAGCTTGTTTACCTTTATAAATTTTACCGACAATCTAACAAACATGGATAAACCTACCGTCATTTGCCTTACTCCTGTCAAAAATGAGGCGTGGATTCTTGACCGATTCCTACAGTCTGCCAGCTTGTGGGCAGATCGGATTATTGTGCTCGATCAGATGTCTACCGATGGTTCACCTGAAATTGCCAAACGCTATCCTAAAGTTACACTGCTGCATAACCCTTCACCGATCTACAACGAAGTAGAGAGGCAGAAGATGCTGTTGGAAGAAGCTCGCCGTATTCCTGGTCCACGCCTTTTAATCGCGCTGGATGCTGATGAAGCTCTAACCGCTAACTTCACGACCAGTCCTGAATGGCAAACAGTTCTGACTGCGCCAATTGGCACTGTCATCCATTTTAAGTGGGTCAATTTTCTCAGTGATTTGGAACACTACTGGACTTCTCCCTACGACTACGCTTTTGGTTTTATGGATGATGATAGCGACCATACAGGTTCGCTGATTCACAGTTCGCGTATTCCAATTCCAGCAGGAGCGCCAACTTATGTTTTGCACGATGTTAAGGCAATTCACTACCAGTTTGCAGATTGGGATCGCCAGGAGAGTAAAACGCGCTGGTATCAGTGTTGGGAGAAGCTTAACCATCCACAACGTCGGGCAGTCGAGATTTATCGACAATATCACCGCGCGCATATTGTTTCCGATGAGCAGATCCACCCAATCCCCGATCGGTGGCTACAAGGCTACTATGAGCATGGTATTGACATGACTAGTATCCTCCGTATCGGTCGCCCTTGGTGGGATTGGCAGGTACTGGATCTAATTGATAAGTATGGTGCCAATCACTTCCGACGCGAAAACATTTGGTGGGTCGATTGGGCAGGGGTATACCGAGAGCGCTACGGCAAAGAACCTGCGAATTCCATGTGTGACCCACGTAGTTATTTTGACAAGCTGATACACTACTGGCTTCAGAAAACTCAACCCTATTGCCACAAGCTTCTTATTCGGACTCTAGACCAAATTCTCAAACTGTTTGGTTGGTAAGTGCCTGTGCAATATTAATTATACATTTCTGTATTCTGTATTCTGTATTTTAACCTGCAACTTAGGTTATATGACTAATCTCATTACTTGACCATGAGCTTCGCTAGCTTTTTCGCATATTCAAATAATTCATTTTATGGAAAACTCATGCGTAGACCGATTGTAACGGTTTTTTACCAGTTTGACCCGTGGAGCAATAGTTTAGGGGGTATTCAGACTGTCATACGCTCTTTCTTCAAGTATGCACCTGACACTTTTGAGTTGCGGCTAGTGGGAACCCAGGTAGAGAAGCGGGTTGAACCCGGAATCTGGCAGGAAATGAATTTGGCGGGTCGAAAAATTCATTTTCTACCTTTATTTACACAGCCAAAAGAGAACGGCAAAAGTTTGATTCCAGACTCGGTTCGCTATACTGCTGCATTATTTCGTCGTTGCCTTGCATCGGATTTTATGCACTTTCATCGGCTAGAACCGACGCTGGCAACGCGACATTGGACAGGAGACAAAACCCTGTTTATTCACAACGACATTCAACAACAGATCCAATCCTCTACTCGTAAAGGCAGTATTCTCTGGCAGTATTTTCCATCTGCTTATTTTGCGATTGAACGTCAAGTTGTGCCTCAGTTTACCGAAATTCTCTCCTGCAATACAGCTTCGCTAGCCTTTTACAAAGAGCGCTATCCGATGTGTGCCGATCGCGTGCAATATTTGCGAAATACAGTTGATGATGATGTGTTCTTTCCAGCCTCTGCAACCGAGCGCGAACAAGCTCAACAAGCGTTCGCTCGATCGCTTGGTAAGACCGAGCAAACTCGATTCATTTTATTTGCAGGTAGACTCCACGCGCAAAAAGATCCTCTGCTACTAATCCAAGCAATGACAGTACTTGCCGATACCAACGCTCACTTACTGATTGCAGGAGAAGGCGATCTTGAAAAACCGATTCGCGCCGAAATTGGCCGCCTTAACTTGAGCGATCGCATCACGATGCTAGGAGCGCAACCGCAAAGCGAATTAGCAAAACTACAACGTCTTGCCAGTGTCTTTGTACTCTCAAGCGTCTATGAAGGCTTACCAGTCGTAGTATTAGAAGCGCTTTCCAGTGGTACGCCCATCGTCACAACTCATTGCGGTGAAACTCCCAACTTACTCACGCCTCAAAGTGGCGTAGTTTGCAAGGAGCGCACAGCCGAAGCCCTAGCTGCTGCTCTCGATCGAGTGCTTGCCTCAAGGCAAAATTTTCCAGTACAAGCCTGTACCGATGTGGCAAAACCTTTTCACGCCAGCGCGATCGTCAAAGACGTTTGTGCCAGAATGATGCAGCGTTGGCAGGCACGCCAAGTACACGAACGATTGTCTGTCTAAAACTGCTGATTTAACTCAGCTTGAGTAGCATTGTCTGGCGTTGCTAAATCATGGGATGATTTCGCCAAGTTTGTCACGAATTTTCAATGGTTTCAACCGCAAATTCATCCCGCATTTATGCAAAGCCGCATTGCCTCTATGTCAATAGATTTTCTTTTTACTATTCTCTAAGTCTTTCATCACCATGCAAGTTCAGCTCACAGCCAAGCTAGAAAAGTTAGCTCATGCTATTCAAAAACGTAAGGTTTTAGGATTGTCTGCCAGCGACAAGCAAAAACGAGGAATTGAAGTCACTGTTCGCTTGATTTCTAACTTTCCAACACTTTGGGAAAGAATCACCGATCAAACTCCCAAAGGATCTTGTCAGTGGGGAAGCACATTGTTTTTAGGAGAAGGAGAGGCAGATCTATACGTCATCTTAAATACGAGTACGCACGATTATGCAGGAAATCCTTTACCTGCGATCAACTTACCTACGCCAGATAAAGTGTGGGGTTTACACATGGAACCACCAGACTATGTGAAACTGTTTCGCTTGGATCAATCCCATGAACATCACAAAATTTCCCGTTTTTATACCAACTGCCCAGATCTATATGAACAGTACCCAACTAAATATCTGCCTTCCCCACCCTATGTTTTGATGCATGTTGATCGTAGTTGGGACTTTCTTGCGAAGGCTTCCTTACCTCAAAAGACAGAAACGCTGTGTATGATTTCTTCAGATCTCAAAACTTTAGAAGGACATAAAGCCCAATTGGAATTTATTGAGCGCTTAGTTTCTAGCAATTTAGAGTTTTCGCTTTGGGGAAAAAGCAATCAATTCAATAAATATTCAAACTATCGGGGAATTGCACCAACAAAATGGGAAGTTCTTTCTCCTTGTAAATACTCGATTGTTGTCGAAAACAGTATTGTTCCTTTTTACTGGACTGAAAAAATTGCAGACTGTCTGCTTTCTTTCTCTCTACCGCTATATTATGGCAGCCCAAATGTAAACAAGTATTTACCCGAAGAGTGCTATATTCCAATTGATATTCACGATCCAAACTGCTCGAAAAAGATTAAAGAGATTATTGAATCTGGTGAATATGAAAAACGCCTTCCTGCTATCTTGGAAGCTCGCAATAAGATTCTTTATGAGCAAAATTTATTTGCTTTTTTAGATCGAGAAATCAAAGCATCTTTCTAAGACATATAGAATCAATAACTTATCCCATAATACTTTTTTGAGTCCAATTTATTTTTTGAATTGGTCTAATTTAAGTGCGGATTAGTATTATTTTCCAAAAGTTTCATTTACCTGAATAGAACATGAAGATTGCAGTTATAGGTGCAAAAGGGTTGCCCCCAGAAGAAGGCGGTATCGAGCATCATTGTGCAGAAATTTATCCACGCATGGTTGCTCAGGGTCACTCGGTAGACCTCTTTGCTCGCTCTTTTTACACAAGAATGCCTGCATTTAGACAATATGATTTCAAAGGAGTTCGAGTGATTTCTCTACCGTGTCCCAAAGTGGGCGGTTCAGATGTAATCATTAGCTCAGCATTAGGCGCTATGCTAACAGCTGGAGATTATGACATTGTTCACTTTCATGCTTTAGGACCATCGTTATTCAGTTGGTTAACGCGCATGATCTCACCAGCTAAGGTTGTCGTCACTTGCCACGGTTTAGACTGGCAACGTGCGAAATGGGGAAAACTGGCGCGGTTGTCTATCTTGCTGGGTGAAAAAATTGCTGTTTCCAATGCCCATGAAATGGTTGTAGTGTCTGGTGCATTGCAATCATACTTTATTAACAACTACAGTCGAGACTCTGCCTATATTCCTAACGCCCCAGCCAGCTATCCTGCTTCTGATACTAAATTTACTTGGACTTCCTCGTTGGGTTTAGTGCGAGGACGGTACATGGTGTTCTTAGGCCGGCTGGTTCCTGAAAAGTGTCCTGATCTGTTGATAAAAGCATTTCAATCACTTCAAAAATCAGGTTGGAAACTGGTTTTAGTCGGAGGAGATGATTCTCCCACCTTTAAAGCAAAGTTGCTCAGTTTAGCTAACAACAATCCAAATATTCTTTTTACTGGTCCACTCTTGGGTGCTCGCCTGGCGGAAATTGTGAGAGGATCGGGGTTGTTTGTGCTACCTTCAGATATTGAAGGATTACCGATGGCAATGCTAGAAGCTATGGCAGAGGGTGTTCCAATTATTGCCAGCGATATTTTGCCTCATAGGCAACTTCTCGGACAAAATCGAGGCCTACTTTTCCGGAAAGGAGATGTTAATTCATGTATTGAGAAGCTAGATTGGGCAATCCATAACACTCAAGAAATTCAAAAATTCGCTGAACAAGCAAAAATTTATGTAAGCGCGAACTATAATTGGGAGCAAATTACAAACAAGTTTATTGATCTGTACAATAGAATCTCAACAAAACCACTTACTGTTCCTACTTCGACACTAGCCTCACTATATGCAGATCAGGTAAAATCTGCTACATTAATGGAGTCAGCACTCGGTACTAAGTATTTGGAAGCAGACAGCTAATCTAAATTAGTGAAGATATCCACATTCGGTGAAGTCAACACAGCATCAAAAATAGACACTCTTCTACAATTTATAGCCTTGACTATTTCTCTCAAAAGCTATGAATATTGGAGAATAAAAGCTGGAAGCGACAACAATGCAATCCTCAATCTAGCCTATTAATAGCTTCGATAGCACGAAAAATATTTCTCATAACAGGAAAGATTTCATGAAAAGTATGCCAGCGTTAGCGTTCTCACTAAAACGCAATTTTTGGAGTGCGCTTGCTTCGTTTGCCTCGGTGCTCGTCGTATCATATTTGTACTTAAAAACGACCCCACCAGTTTACGAAGGTTCAGCTCGGTTGATTCTTGATGATCGAAGAGTTAGCGTTTCTGATCTGGGCCAAGCGTTAGCGGCAAATACAACCTCAGGAAATGCAAACCCGATTGCAACTCAAGCGGAATTAGTTTCCTCGGAGCGCGTTTTAAAACGAGCATTGGAGATGCTATCTCATAAAAAATTATCTCATAAAATCACCTCAGTTGATAAAATTGGTTCTAGACTCAGAGTAAAAATTGTACCCGCTACCAATATTCTGGAATTGCGATACAAGGATTCAGATCCAGAGTTAGTTGCAGCTATGCTAAACGCGATATCTAACGCAATGGTGCAAGAAAATGGAGAATCCATTCGTCAACAAGCTTCATCAGTTCGGAAGTTTATTGAGGGGCGAATCCCGGAGCAGCAAGAAAAGCTAGCGCGTGCGGAAACGGCTGAAAGTCGGTTCAAACAAGCTAACAGCATTGTTTCTCTGGAAACTCAAGATACCAGTTTGACTAACAGCTTAACCACTTTGGAAGATCAAGAACGCACATTGATGGCACAACTTCAAGAAGCACAACGAAAAAGTGAACAACTTCAAAAAGTTATTGGCAGCAAAAATATTCAAAGTGCTTATACAGCATCACGTGCTGGTCAAGATGACGAACTTAAAGGTTTGCGAGCTAGGCTTATTGAACTAGACTCGCAAATTATTGAGGCTCGGGGTCGTTTCTCCGATCAACATCCATCGGTGATTAACTTGCTTCAAAAGCGAGATGAGACACGCGCTCTATATAATCAAAGTCTTAGGCGGATTGTTCCTGTTGAATCATCGATTCCTGCAAACGAAGTTGCATCTGATGACTTGAGCCGTAGCTTGATCTCTACGTACATTACGGGTGAAATTGAGTACAACGCATTAATAGATAAGCTAAAAGTTATCAGAAGCCAAAAAGTTGCTTTGCAATCGCGCGTGACTGAGTTACCTGTTAAGCAACGAATTCTCTCTGCTTTAGTCCGTAGGCACGAACAGGAAGGCGCAACTCTCAATTTACTACAGAATAAGTTAGAAGAAGCACGGATCGCGGAAGCGCAACTCGTCAGTAATGTTCATATTGTCGGGCTGGCTTCCGTTCCGACTTCGCCTGCAAACCCGAAGCCAATGGTTATTTTGCTGTTAGGAACAACAGCAGGTTTAGTGTTAGCGATCGGTGTAATTCTTTTGGGTGAAATGCTAAATACAAAGATTGGCAGCGCAGAGGAAGTAGAAGATCAGATTAAGCTACCAGTGTTGGGAAATCTTGCCCAGCGATTACCAATACAACCGGGTCAGTTAGACCGCTTTTTGAACAATCCAAAAGCAGTTGAACCTTATCGTCGGTTGCTCAAAAAGTTACAACTCAACAACAAAAACCAGCTGAAGTCTATTCTCATCACTAGTAGTATCAGTGGCGAGGGAAAATCGAGTGTCTGTGTCTATTTAGCAAGTGTAGCAACAATGTTGTCTAAAAGAACACTGCTAATTGATGCTGATTTGAGTAATCCATTACAGCACTACTTTTTTAACTTGTCTGCTCAGCCTGGTTTGACTGATGCTGTATGTGAAGAAGCATCGCTGCTGTCAGTGGTACAACACACTGAGATCGAGGGTCTTGATGTATTGACATATGGCGGATTCCCCAATCGTCATGCCCAAGTTATAGAAGCGACGGCGATGAAAAAATTGATTGCGACTGCAATGACCCTTTATGATTTAGTAATTATTTGTACTTCTCCTTTGCGTGAATACACTGATGCTATGACCTTAAGTGGTGAGACGGATGGAGTTGTGTTAGTTGTGCGCCCTGACTTTACGCCTAAAGCGATCGCACAGCAAATGATTGATGATTTACAACGCAGTGGTGCTTCGATTTTAGGAACAGTAGTCAATGTAACTCCTGACCCCAAAAACCTCTTGCGTGCATCAAACAAAGAGGGTAAGCTCATGATGGAAGAAACGCCAAAACATGAGATTAAAGCAAACAAAGGCGATCACTTCCAACAGACTGAGGGACAAAAGTTTTTCTAAACATATACAATATAGTATTTATACTATATTGTATAGACAATAAAATCTGAACAAATCAGTGATTTGATTATTAATCGGAAGAATCTTCAATCATTCATACTTGATAAATCCTAATTCGTAATTAAAGCCAGTTACTAATACCTCTGCCAATTTACAGGCTGAAGCAAAAACCACGTACAGACGAGGGTAATTAAACCCAAAGATTAAGCATTAGATTAGTAATTAGTTAAATTAGGCTAGAAGAGGAAGCCGCTAGCAGTGTTAGAGTCTTTACCTTTTGGATGATTATTGTAAATTAAAGGGTTGAAAGTCCCTCTCTTACAAAGTTCTGAGCGACGGGAGCCGGCGCTCAACGCCAGTTCGTTCAAGTCGGGAGACCCCTACCTTTCTCCTAACCCAGACACACTCGCATTCGGGAACGCCTTGAGCGAACGGGTGACGCTCCTACGTCGCTACCGCTACGCTAACGGCAGTCCACAAGGGCGGAATAGCCGCACGTGTGGCTATTCCGCCCACACGACTGGCTCGAATGCAGCGCTACGTCTACACGTAGCCCCAGTTACCCTGCTCTAAGCAAGCTACAGACGGGGTTTAAACCCCGTCTGTAGCTTGCTTAGCGTGCCGTAGGCAAAATGTCTTTAATGCAAGTATTTTGAATTGTTAACATTCTTACGCAGATTTATTTCTCTACTTAAACCTATTAGCAACATAGACTCACTTTAGTTTGTCAAGAATGATGTACCCCAAACAATTACGCAGCATTATTCAAAGTGCTACAACTAGAGAATTACAATTTACTCCACATATCTCAGTAAAGTCTAAATTTAAGCGTTGTTTAGACATTATAGGTAGCTTACTAGGATTACTAGTTCTAGCCATTGTATTTGTACCTGTAGCGATCGCGATTAAAATTGATAGTCCCGGCCCTATTTTCTTCACTCAAGAACGCTATGGACTTCAAGGTTGCCCGTTTGTGATTCGCAAATTCCGTTCGATGGTGAGCAATGCAGAGCAATTAAAGTCTTTAGTTAACAATGAAGCTAACGGATTGATATTCAAAAACAAAAATGATTTCCGAGTAACCAAGGTGGGTCAGTTTTTGAGGCGTTCTAGTCTTGATGAACTACCTCAGTTTTGGAATGTTCTAGTAGGTGAAATGAGTTTGGTAGGAACACGTCCGCCCACACCCGATGAAGTTGTCCATTATACTAAACGCCACTGGCAACGTTTAAATGTCAAGCCTGGTTTAACTGGCGAATGGCAAATAAATGGTCGGTCTCAAGTCACAGATTTTGAACAAATAGTTGACTTAGACTTGCAATACCAAACAAATTGGCACCCCTTATATGACTTATGGTTAATTAGCAAAACTTTTTACGTAATTTTTCACCGAATTGGCGCTTTCTAGAGTCACAACTAACAATTATGAGTTTGTAATTACTAATTCATATTTATGTTATGTATGTGGATTTTAACCCTAACGTGACGAATTGTAGAGTTTGGTTACTCTAACCCGTTTCTTAATTACGAATTAGTAATGACTAGAGGTGCAAAGCCTTGCGCCTTTAAACAAGAACCTATCCCACTAATCAAAAAATGTCATAGCTTGCTTATTTATCGGCACAGAAGTGTGTATCAGGCTATCGCAGGACATTTTGAGGGATTGAGTGATTTAGAGTAGAAGTTGTTTGAAGATATATTTCCGAAGGAGCCAGAAAAACGTGGGAACTGAAATTCAAAGAAAACAAGTTGTTCGTAAATACAAAAAGGCATTAGAGCAGAGAGAAAATCTTAGCAAGCATAATTACTTGGCGCAACGTTTGGCTGATATCGATGAAATTAATACAGAAATAGCAGATTGGATATATGAGTTGCAAAATATCTTAGAGCATACTCTAAGAACAGAAAATACAATTTCAGCTGAAGACTTGCGGATTCAAGAGATATTTCCAGCAATGAAAGCGCCCCAGGAATTATTAGTTAGATCACAAATACCACAATTCCACAAACCACCATCTCTTTTTAAGTGGGTTATACAACTCCTACCTTTCTTAGAAAAAGCATATATGAGGGCAGTGAAAAAAGCTGAATCGAATTATCAACTTGCTAAGAAACAATATGAAGAAGCCGAAACTAGCCGCCAAGTATCACTAGAGGATTCTAAAGCAAATTACAAATCAAATAAACATACTTTTATTTTAGACTTAAAAAAGTGCAATGCAGAGGTGGATGAGTTAAAAACAGGTTACAAGAATGGGCAACAAGCAGCTATAGTTATCTACAATGAAATAATATTAGAAAGTTCAGTATACCCATCCTTAGAAGGATTCCAATATCTTTCTTATACAGATAAAGACCAGATAGCATTTCCCAAAAAATTCCACGTCTCTTATCTATCTGAAGCTAAACAATTAATTATTGATTATGAACTGCCTAATGCTAAGATTATTCCGACAATAGTAGGACTCAAGTATGATCATAGTAAAGATAATATTATGGGTACAACTATAAAGCCTATTGAAATCGGGGAATTATATCAAGATATAGTAGCAGCTATCACATTACGAACGATTAGAGAAGTTTTTATTGCAGATATGGCTCAACACTTAAATATAGTTGTATTTAATGGTTTTGTTCAGAAAGTTGACCCGGTTACAAGAAAGGATACACAAACTTACTTAATATCAGTCCAAGTTACTAAGGATAGTTTCAATAGTCTTAATTTCGATACAATTGATAAACTTACTTGTCTACGAAATTTGGGAGCATCCACTTTTGGCGGAAATACTTAAATAGCCAGTAAACCATTGAGAGAAGCACAACGAACAGAGAGAATTTGATGAACACTTTCAAGATTCCACTGTGCGCCAGAAATTTTCATGCTGGCTCCAATTTGTTTAATTGCAGACTCGACTGCACCAGAACCAATAGACTTGTCCGAAATATTAACTTAGTAAAAGAAAAATGGTAAAACAGCTTTGAAAAACTAGGAGTTCATTTTTATGCCTCTAAACTATCACTAACTATCTCAAACCCTTATAAGTAAGTCGGTACGATAAAACCAAGGTATGTTTAGTTTTGTAAAAATCCTGGAACTATTTATTAGCTTTTTGGTGACTTTATACTTCGTTACATAGGTTGATTTTTTAACGCCGATTTACTTACCCGGAAAACTACGGGAACTTTTAGTTTTTGTTGACATTCTAAGTGGGTGGAAATAAATAAGCAAGATTATGTAAACAAACGTTAAGGAAGAAATTACGATGATACTACGCGCCATCGGCACCCACAATCTGTTTACTTTTTCCACCCACTTATACTGATCGCAAGTCTTTACAAATTTCATACTAAAATCATACAATCTTAGTATTGCCAGTCGCGTATCGTTCTCAAAATTTATTATTATTCAGAGCAAGAATTAATTGTTGCTGAAAGCTTTTTAAACAGCTTACATAAATATCTATCCAGTCTTTCCAAGTGTTTATTTTAACTGCCTAAAGCCTACCTCTGAAGTGCTTACATTGGTTGTAAGCTAGCACAATTGCTCTATTCCTTACCCTTAAGCCATTAATTTATCTTGTCTTTTCAAAATCTCGGAATATACTGCCATGTATGAATTCTTTGTAAAGTTATTCAATTAAGTCTTTTTACATAATATGATGTTTAATATTGGATTACTAATCAATATTTACATCAGTAATAACACCAAAGTAAGTTAACCAAAAAATGGAAAGCCTCTAAATAAGGGATAAGGAAAAAAGTAAACAGATTGTGGGTGCCGATGGCGCGTAGCATCATCGTAATTTCTTCCTTAACCTTTGTTTACATAATTTTTCTTATTTATTTCCACCCACTTAATACTGTTAAATAGCCCATTCCAAGTTGTGTGGAGTAAAATCGAATGCAGCGAAGATGTGATCTCAACCGGAAACGTTCAAAACGACGCAAAATCCACTGCTCAATCGATGCTTCCTATTTAGATAGCGTTAGCCAAAAATATCTCTTATTTGCCAACCTCTCGGTTCAGCTCCAACAACGTGGAGTTAGTCGCAAGACTGCTTTATTGTTGCTATCGAACAAGTCCACTGTCCCTCTGAAGGACGAGTGGTTAGAAGCTTTTTGGTGCAAAATATGTAATAAAACTCAATGGTATCATGTTCGCAAAACAGGAAAGCACACGTATGATCTTTCGATCGCACAGCAAGAACTGTGGCAACAGGTACAGGGTGTAGTGAATCCAGATGGTAATCCGTCAGTTGGTGAGTTTACCCGACGGCAGTCGCGGACATTGGGAAGTTTAGCAATAAAAGACTTTAATTTCATTAAATAGTAAACCGCAACTGCTCAAAAACTGCTTAGGCCAATCAGAAAAATACAAATGGCATATTCAAGGTATTGGGTTGGATTAATTGGCATATTGATGGGAATTGTGGCCGGCTTTCTCATTGGAGTTAACCCTCTCTATGTCGGTCTAATTCTATTTGTTCCTGCATTTATTACCTTCTTTTTCAAAAACTTTGAGCTGACTGTTATTGGGCTTTTAATTCTACGAAGTGCGCTTGATCCTTTTTCAGACCAAGGACTGACTCGTGCATTTGCGATTGGAATTTCAGCCTTGACGCTAATCTATGTGATTGTTCGCCTTTTATCCAAACAGACTGTACATATCGATAGTTTCTGGTGCTTTTTCGCAGGATGGTTAGTCGTTCAAGGAATATGGGTTGTTCTGCTTCCTTTAGGTGGCTTAGGATTCGGTAGCGAATATTTGTCAGATGCGGTTCGTGAGTGGGTGCGAGTTTTGTCTTGGTTGATGTCTTACCTACTGACACTTCAGTTGAAAGAACGGTTGCATCCGGAGCAAATCGTTAACAGTCTCTTTCTCGCGCTGGTTATCCCTCTTTCAACAGCCTTTCTGCAACTTGTCGTTCCTGGTCAGTTTCTGCCATCGTTTCTTGCGGTTAATCCTAATCAGCATGATTTTCGCATTAATGGAACATTAGGTTTAGCAAACACATTTGTAACCTTTCTAATTTTTTTCATCGGCTTAGTTTACTGGAAACTTAGCATTGCCCAAAAACGCCTTCCTTGGTTTCTTTTGCTTGGTATACTCGTGTTTTATTTGGTGACTACTAAGGTATTAGTAGGCATTGGTATGCTGGTAGTTTTGATTGCTACACTGGTCATTCCTCGCCTAAATTTTGCCAAAACGTTTGGAGGAATTTTATTGCTTGCTGTCATGGTTGGGTTATTTGCGAGTACCGATTACGGCAGAGAACGCCTAGCTTCTGTTACACAAACTCCATTGCTCAATCCAGATATTGATGTATCGCGTGCCGTCTTGCTCGCTGCGTCCGATGACAATAGCTTTAATTGGAGAATTGCTCAATGGACTTCACTCGTCGGGCACTGGCAACATTTTCCCCTGCTTGGCTATGGACTTCAAACAACAAATGCTTTTGGACCTATGTTTGCTTGGGCACATAATGATTATGTTCGGGCACTAGTTGAGGAAGGAATTGTCGGTCTGGTTTTATTTCTTTTGTTTCTGGGAGTACAACTACTACGACTGCTGCAAATTATTCGCTCTCCCTTGAGCGATCCTTCACAAAAACAGTTTTGTTCAGTTTTATTTGCTTTTCTTTTAGCAGCAATGGTTGGAATGCTGACCGAAAACGTCTGGAGTCATACAGCACTTTTCTTCTACTGGTTTTCAATGTTAGCGATCGCTTCTTGGAATTGGAGCAAGTTTCCACTTAGGTCAGATTCAAGCACAGCATTACGTTCAGCGCAGTTTCAGTAGAACTTTTACATAAATATTTTGTCGTATAATATCGGGTTATTTTAATTTCTGTTTTTATAATTAAAATAGGAAGAATTTATCGATTTTTTCGATTATTCGATTAAGTGTTATCAAGCGTTCGTTCACTAAAATTTTTGACAAAAAACATCGTTTCAGCTATTAATCAATAACTAAAATTATGTAAGCGTTCAGGGGGTTGCAAAAAAGACGGAAAACAACCCCTAAAATCAAGCAATAGAATAAAGTCAAAGCCGATCGCCCTCCCTTTGATCCGGTATTTTTGATTGACGGAGTTAACAAAAATGGAACTGTAGTCGGTCGTCCAGACGATTTGCAAAATTTAGTTGCAGATGGTTTGTGATCAATCCCAGAATCTGGTTACAGAACTGCGTGCGGCGGAAGCATTTCTCGACTCAAGATTACAGGTAACAATTAATCAAGAAATCACCCAAAAGCTGCTCAACCAAATTCTGTCCTTAAAATCGCGGCAGCAACAATTACAGGATATTTTAGCTGAAAGAAATTCTGAAGAACAACTGCAAGAGCTTCAAACAACTCAAAAACAGCTAGAAACGGCAATTGCTGACTATCGCCAAGGGTTAAATGCAGAAATCGAACAAGCTCGACAAATTCGTTTTATAGCGATCGCTGGCGCTCGTGAACAAGCCGCAGCTGCGATCGTTGTAGCTCAAAATCACCTAACTGCTATTGAAAATCAACTTGAAACAGCCACAGATCAACTAAATGAACTGCTAGCAGAAGAAAACCAATTTCGCTCTCAGTATCTGGTCATTTATCCTATTTTTATTGCTACTGCTTTATTAGGCTTGCTGATTCTGATCGGAATTTTCAATCAATCAAGACTATTGCTATTATTGCAAAAGTTTTGGGCTAACTTAGTTACCTACCTGCTTTGGAGTGCGGTAACAATTCTGACTTACTTGGGTATCCTTTGGCTGAAGTACAGTACTAACATTCGCGGTCGAATTCAAAAGGTTCAGAAACAAATTAAACGACTAGAAAGCAGTGTTAAAGCAACTATTGTTGAATTACGTCGTAGCTATAATGAACAATTAAAGTTGGAGTATGATTTATACGCCCAAAATCTCCGCGTCGAGGCATTGAATTCTCTGATTAAAACAACTAAACAAAGGGCTGAGACTTTACGGCAAACTCTTAGCAACTTGTCTGAGATATACAATGATTTGGTTGCTCAACGCGATCAAGCGACGACGAAGTTCTCGTAAGTTAAACTCACAGTTCTCACCGATGCGGATATTGATGCTTATTATCAAACTTTCCTGACCACACTAACAACTGAGACATTCACTCAGGAACGAATTAGCCGCTCTCAGTCGTGGAAAATTTCTGCTGAAGCATTTAAAAATCAACTTATCCCCTTTGTTCGCCAGCAGTTTGAGCAATTGAGCAATTTGTCTATTGGGGAAGTATTAAACCAATCAGATTTAATTGCCGCCAACACTGCCAATTTGTGCTTGAATCAATTTTATAATAGCGCTAACTTGTTGCTGCGAATTCAGGATATTGACACTAATTTAAACCCAACTTCTCAACGCGAGATTACCCTCTGGATGGGAGCAAAAGATAAAGAACAAATTTTTGGGCTTTACAGTCGATTTAGTCGCACCTTAACCGCCTTGGTAGCTGAAGATGAGCAGAGATTGTGTGTTTTGACGCGTTCGTTGGGCTTTCCGGCTTATTTTCTCAGTCAAATTGAGTTTTATCGAGACTGCTATGAGCGGACTCAGAGTGAACAAATCGACGAAGACGAAAACATTCCCGATTTAATCCCCGAAGAAATTGGTTCTGGTAGGGAATTAAAACTAGCTTATCAAATTCTGGTTTTAGCGATCGCTCTTGGGCTACTATCCCAGCATTCTCAAGGTGATTATCAATTCAAGGGTCGGTCACTTGGTAAAGACCGAGAACAAATTGCCTTAGCCTTAGCAACTGAGTTCACCTTTCAGGAACTCTATGGAAACTTAGAAGAAGGTATCGAAACATTTGAACGTGATTTCGTTTACCATAAATTACAGGAGTTAGGAACATCTGCTTCATATTTAAATCATTATGAAGGTAAGCTTTTAGATCATCTACTCTCAGACTATAACCCTCTGAATTAGGCATGAAATTGCCCTTTTTATGGTATGGCGAGAAATGCAAACCATCCATTTTGCAGAACTTAAATTAAAAAAATATCCCATCGTCGGGGCGTATTGCAATACGCCCCGACAAATGTACTAATCAGCGAAAATTTGCAGTGCGAAGTGCAAAATGATTTCGTGAGCAGGATTTCAAAGACTCAAATTGAGCCAAAAAAGTTTTTCAGCCTGTGACAAGCTAATTTCAAAGTAGCCGATTATGCACAAAGCACTTATTAAAAAGATGAAGATAAATCGTTTCATATTTTCCTCGGAATAAGATTTTCTGACATCTATAGGAATCCGATTTGATTTCTGAAAACATACTGAGACTGAAAATCCCGTTTGATCAGGGTTTTATCCGAAATCTTGTTCAAAAATCAGATATGAGTCCTATAGTTATTCAAGGTTGTTTTTACAAAACTGAGTGGTTTTGTTTTCTGCACTTTCATCTAGTTCCAGGGATGAGCGAGTAAAGCCTGTGAAGTAATGCCTAAGCCAATTAGGGTGATACATAAGGCGCTTGCCACTGGTAACATTTTTATTCTGGGTATCTGGAATGGTAAATGCTCAAATCGATCCTTGGCGTAGACTAGCATTAACCCGATTCCAGTTAGTACTGCTGCTAGACCTAAGCTAAAGGCAGATACCAACGCTAATCCAAAGCCAATTCGTCCCAGCGCGATCGCACTCAGCAACACTACTAAGGCCGAAGGACAAGGTAACAAGCCGCCCGATATTCCCAGCGCTAGTAGGCTAGACCACTTCATGGAACTTAGATCACCATCAGGCGGTAGATGCGAATGCTCATGGTGTACATGGTTGTTGTCATGGTGATGGTGATGATGCAAGTCGTGGCTGTGTTCATGACTATGTACATGGTCATTTGAATGAGAGACCTGAGTGGCTTGCAATCGACTGATAAACAAATTCAGACCAATTACAGTTACCAGTACCCCAGAGAGTACGCTTAACCAAGGGTACAATTGCTCTGTCAAAATAAACTGGGATGTGCCAAGAGTGACCAGCCCTAGCGCAAATATGCCAGATGTATGGGTAATCGTGATAATCAGCCCCAGGAATAGGGCTTGTTGGGCATTACTACGGGAACCCACCAAATAAGCACCAACTATCGTTTTCCCATGACCAGGGGACAGAGCGTGTAAACCACCCCATAAAAAGGCGATCGCTAAAGCTATTAGGATAGTCAGGAAATTATGATTTTCCTGGGTAATTAGGTTAGTAAAGACATCGTTGCTTCTTCCTGTCAAAGCATTATCTAAGCGACTAGATGATTTAACAGACGGTGGAGGCGGTTGTTGACTCGATGTCAGAGACGGATTGAGTTTAAAGGAAATCTGACGCTGGTTGAGAGGACTGCTAAGTAACTCAGTAGGGTAATCTCTCAAGCGGTTGGTAATACTCAAAGAGGTGAAATCACCTTGAATAGGAACGCCATTTGCAGCCACAGTAATTTCACGCCAGCCCAAGCGCTGTGGATAAAACTGATCTTCAAATATTAATTCATTCGCGCCTACTAACCTCGTCCTCCCCTGAAAATTACAACTCAGCCGCAGTGTAGATAATCCCCCTACACCTGGAGGAAATTCGACTGTTGATTTTATCAAAGACAGTGCTAAAGGCTGTTTACTGATCAACAGTTCCAGGTGTGAGTTGACTTCTTGGCATTTTTGGTCAGGGTATTCAACCGTCTCTATAGGTTCAGCTTTGCGGTTGTGATTAGTATCTAAGTGATTAATCTCCTGAAAAGCAGGAATTTCTGCCATGTCTAGAACATAATCAATCCCCACACCATCCGGCGCTACCTGCACTCCTGCGTAGTGATTGATGGTGAAATTGCCTAAAGGATGGGCATCTGCCCTCGGCATCCAAAAAAAACATATTGCGATGATTACAGTACTCCAAGCCAAACAATGTAGCAGCTTTTTCATAAAGAACTCCCTATGGCGTTAGGAGTGGGAGAGGTTATTTTGAGAGACAGAACGCATTAGGTTTGCCAAGACTTGACGAGCTTGATCAGCATACTTGTGATGAAATTGAGGATTGAGGCTAACAGCTTGAGTTAGTCGCTTTATTGCTTCCTCACGGTTATTTAAGTGAAGTGCAATCATGCCAGCATGAAATTGCAGCAAAGCATCCTCTGTCCCGAAGCGAGTTGCCCTTTGTGCTGCCCGTTGTGCTTCTTGCCATTGCCCATTAGCCGCAGCTGCCCAAGCCAAAGTATCCTCTGCATATACATCGTCTCGCACTGCTAGTTCACTACGGGCAATCTGTAGAGCCTCTGTTAAATGAATTCCGTGTTCGGTGTAGTAGACTGCCAAAGCGCGATCGTAGATTCCTTTAACCTTGCTCAGGTAAGCTACTACTCCAATCAAATCTTCAGTTTCAGTTGCGCCTTTTTGGTCTCCCAGAGCTAGTTGAGCATCAGCCTTATACGAGAGCGTTTCTACCTGTGGCATCAGTTCTATACCCTGGTTTGCTGCATTCAGAGCATCCTGCCAGCGATGCTGTGCCGCATAGAGGCGGGCTAATCCTGTAAACGCAGCTATATGCCGGGGGAAGAGGTCAAGGCTCTCCCGATACCGCTGCTCAGACAGGGCAAAGTCCCCGGCTGCAAAAGCCAGATCCCCAGTCCGCACATGAAACCAAGCACGAGTTTCTGCGCTCATCGTGTAGAAAGAGTCCATCTCCTGCATAGTTTCATCTAGTAGTTGCCGTGCCGAGGCGAGATTGCCAGTTAACTCTAAGTAACGGGCGACAACTGCGTTATGACCAGAGTTCGATTCTTCCTGTGCAAGGTTCTGCAATAGTTGATGAGTTGCTTCATAGTCACCCAACTCCATCTGAATCGATGCCCTCACTGAGACAATATTGGGATTATCAACAGATGAATTATTTAACACGTCTAAAGCTGATCGAAACTGATGTTGAGATAGTAAAGCTGATGCTAGGAGCATGGAAGAAACCTGATTATGACGCGGCTGTAGTGTCAGGGATCTACGTGCCGCTTGTTCTGCTCGTAACACATCTTCCACATCTGCTATTTCTCGAAAACGCCTCAAATATTGATCAGCCAACAGACGTAAAAATATTGAGGAATTGGGAGATTGGGCAACTTTCTCCTCATAGACGCTGATAATATGCGATCGCTGTAAATAATCGGGTAAGACTAAAGCTGACTGCTTTCCTGGTAATATCTGCCTAGAATTAACAGTCAGCAGTTGCACGGTGCAGGAATATATACCTGACTTACCATTGGTGTAGCCTAAACTTAGCGCTTCTGTATCAGAGGGTCTTAGTAAAACCAGTAGGCTAGTCAGCGCTAACACCCATAGTATTCGTAGATGCATAAATCTTACAAAGGATTACCTAAATAAGGGAAGGTAGGAAGAAAGTTGGCATCATTAGGCCCAACATTATCGCTAGTCAGCCCCGGAATTTGGCCTAGAGTAATCCCTGTAACTGCATTACCAAAGACAACAGATGCTGTTACATCAATTACGTCATCTTTTGGTCTTCTACCACCAAAGTTATTGCCTAACTGAGTACCAAAATAACTCCCACTAGGTTTGGAAAGGTCAGCTTGGATAACATCAGGAATCGCCACTGAGATCACTGCATTGGCTATACCTTGAGGTCTACCGATCGCTTTGACAAAGGCTCGAATGAATTGGGATTGATTGCTAGCGTCTTGGGTTGGTGTCTGAAGATTACTATTATTATGAGCTTTAAAGTCCATAAAAAGTTCATTCAGAGCTGGAACTGCTAACCGCTCAATCTGAGCAAAATTCCGATTTCTGAGTCTAGGAGTTTTAACACTAGTTGTTATCCAAGCACCAATCTTGCCACTACCAAGCAGTTTCCTGGGTAGCTCGACAATAATTGAGTGGACATTGAATGGGGCTAGGGTGTCTTGTGCTTGTCCAGCTGGTCTAAAGGAAAGAACTTGCAAGGGAGGACTGGGATTAGGCTGAAGGCTATAGTTCCGATCCGGGATGATTTTGAAGAATTGTTCTAGATCGAAAAAGAACGGGTCTTTCCGTGTGCCAACAAAGAACTTGATGTCGTTAGATGCGGAGAATGTTTGGTTGAGTTGCCCTGTCAAACTTACTGGAAGCAAAGCTGACTTTGTTCCTACTTTGATTGGACTACTTGGACCGCGGACTGTGACAGTTTGGTATGAGCCTTTACCATTTATATTGAATTGAAGTACGACATCTTCAATACTGTCACCAGTGTTATCAATCTTAAACTGATAAAGAACATTTGGATCGAATGGTCTCCTTTCACCAGAAACGATCAGAGGGTCGAAATCCATCACTAAGACAACATTTTTGGCGTTTGTCGGACTCTTAAACACATACAAATCTGTCAGATCCGCAGCAGTGAGCTTAGTGGCAAGAAAAGTTGTGTCCTGGTGGTCTGAAGCCAAAGCTTTAGGAGTTGCATAGATTAGGACTACTAGCAAAATAGCGACAAATGCCACTATGGGACGAAAAAAATGAGTAGCTCTAGTCAGCGATCGCTTAATCGGAAAAAATGCCATATTTTGCACTAGTTTATTTATAAGTACTCAGCCTTCAGTTGGTATAAAAGAGGTGACACTCCGAGCATTTATTCTCATAGTTGCCCTTCTTGAGGTGTTTTGTCTCTAGTATTGTAAACGTAAATAGTGCAGTTACTACCGAAGTGCCTCACAGCTTATTGGCTTCTACTACTCACTTTCCAGACCAAAACTTGCTCACTTATTGCTCACTTTTCTAGTTTGAAGTTGTAAAACTTATTTACTGTAGTGCCAGGGATCTATATGCCGCTTGTTCTGCTCGTAACACATCTTCCATTTCTCGAAAGCGTCTCAAATATTGATCAGCCAACAGACGTAAAAATATTGAGGAATTGGGAGATTGGGCAACTTTCTCCTCATAGACGCTGATAATATGCGATCGCTGTAAATAATCGGGTAAGACTAAAGCTGACTGCTTTCCTGGTAATATCTGCCTAGAATTAACAGTCAGCAGTTGCACGGTGCAGGAATATATACCTGACTTACCATTGGTGTAGCCTAAACTTAGCGCTTCTGTATCAGAGGGTCTTAGTAAAACCAGTAGGCTAGTCAGCGCTAACACCCATAGTATTCGTAGATGCATAAATCTTACAAAGGATTACCTAAATAAGGGAAGGTAGGAAGAAAGTTGGCATCATTAGGCCCAACATTATCGCTAGTCAGCCCCGGAATTTGGCCTAGAGTAATCCCTGTAACTGCATTACCAAAGACAACAGATGCTGTTACATCAATTACGTCATCTTTTGGTCTTCTACCACCAAAGTTATTGCCTAACTGAGTACCAAAATAACTCCCACTAGGTTTGGAAAGGTCAGCTTGGATAACATCAGGAATCGCCACTGAGATCACTGCATTGGCTATACCTTGAGGTCTACCGATCGCTTTGACAAAGGCTCGAATGAATTGGGATTGATTGCTAGCGTCTTGGGTTGGTGTCTGAAGATTACTATTATTATGAGCTTTAAAGTCCATAAAAAGTTCATTCAGGGCTGGAACTGCTAACCGCTCAATCTGAGCAAAATTCCGATCTCTGAGTCTAGGAGTATTAACACTAGTTGTCATCCAAACACCAATCTTGCCACTACCAAGCATTTTCCTGGGTAGCTCGACAATAATTGAGTGGACATTGAATGGGGCTAGGGTGTCTTGTGCTTGTCCAGGTGGTCTAAAGGAAAGAACTTGGAAAGGAGGACTGGGATTAGGCTGAAGGCTATAGTTCCGATCCGGGATGATTTTAAAGAACTGTTCTAGATCGAAAAAGAACGGGTCTTTGCGTGTGCCAACAAAGAAGTTGATGCCGTTAGATGTGGAGAATGTTTGGTTGAGTTGCCCTCGCCAACTTTCTGGAAGCAAAGCTGAGTCTGTTCCTTGTATGATTGGACGACTTGGACCGCGGACTGTAACAGTTTGTTGTAAGCGTGTGCGATTTATATTGAATTGGAGTACGACATCTTCAATACTGTCGCCAGTGTTATCAATCTTGAACTGATAAAGAACATTTGGATCGAATGGTCTTTGTTCACCAGAAACAATCAGAGGATCGAAATCCATTATAAGGACAGCATTGTTGGGGTTTGTCGGACTCTCAAACACATACAAATCTGTGAGATCCGCAGCAGTGAGCTTAGTGGCAAGAAAAGTTGTGTCCTGGTGATCTGAAGCAAAAGCTTTAGGGGTTGCATAACTTAGGACTACGAGCAAAATAGCGACAAATGCCACTAGGGTACGAAAAAAACGAGTACCTCCAGTCCAATCTAGCGATCGCTTGAGCGGAAAAAATGCCGCCATATTTTGCACTAATTTATTTATAAGTACCCAACCTTCAGTTGGTATAAAAGAGGTGAAACTCCGAGCATTTATTCTCATAGTTGCCCTTCTTGAGGTGTTTTGTCTCTACTATTGTATGTGCGTACGTGGAAATAGCAAGTTTATTTAGATTTCAAAAAAGACTGCGGTTATTACTGAACTACGTCACAGTTTATTGGCTCCTACAATCACTTACCAGACCAAAACTTGCTCACTTTTCTAGTTTAAGGTTTTAAAACTTATATAATACATATATACTACATAAAATTTGGGTATTTCAGCCATGTTGCTCCACCAATCGCTATTTAGTAGTCCGCATAGTACTTTTTTATTACCTACAAGTATGTAGTTGCAAGTGAAACGTACCACTATCGAGAAGTAAGCTGCGCCTAGCATCTAGTTGAGTTGCGATCGCAATGATTTTGGCAAGTTTACATAGTTAGGTTTATTCATACCTACCTTTTTGCAATCTCACTTCTGAATGTTTTCTTGTATGTATTGAAGGAGGTAAGAGCCATTGACAATGGTACGAAAACCCCTAATCAAGAAAAATTTACAGACTTACTTAAGAGTTGAACAATCTGCCCATAGGTTTATATTCCTAGACAAGTAGCTAATAAATAAGTCTAAAGATAGATTGACATTACATTTGTTCGCCCAAAGTATCCTCCCTTCGTGGCAAACTGGTTATAATTATCTTCCATCTCTCTCAGAAATCAAATTCTTATCTACACAGTATTTATATGGGACGTGTGCGTTCTAAATCTGACCTACCGACAAAAATCTGTCCGGTATGTCAACGTCCTTTCACATGGCGTAAAAAGTGGCAAGATTGCTGGGACGATGTGAAATATTGCTCAGAACGTTGTCGTCGTCGCCGTTCTGAAGCTCAAAATGAAACTAACCGCAACACAGACGCAAATAGCGCAAGGGATTAATGGAGTCACAGGTGCAACCTAAATTAATTATTCATGGCGGGGCTGGTAGTTCTCTCCACGGTAAAGGAGGATTAGAGGCAGTGCGCCGATCGCTCTATATAGTCATAGAAGAGGTCTATTCTCTGCTCTTGTCAGGAGCAACTGCTTCTGAGGCGGTGGTGCAGGGTTGCCAAATACTCGAAGATAACCCCCGCTTTAATGCTGGTACTGGTTCAGTACTGCAATCTGATGGGCAAATCCGCATGAGTGCTTCTTTGATGGATGGCGCATCAGGGCGGTTTAGTGGTGTGATTAATATCTCGCGGGTGAAAAATCCGATTGAGTTAGCGCAATTTTTACAAAACTCGCCAGATCGAGTGCTATCGGATTTAGGCTCCGCTGAGTTGGCGCGGGAAATGCAAATTCCTAGCTATAACGCTTTAACTGATTTGCGCTTACAAGAGTGGATACAAGAGCGCCAGGATAATTTTAAAAGCACAATGGCTGGTGTGGTAGCAGAACCCGAACTGGTAGAAACTAGCAATGCTGGGCGCGGTACCATCGGCGTGGTAGCTTTAGATTCTTACGGTAGCCTAGCTGCTGGCACTTCTACTGGTGGTAAGGGATTTGAGCGGATTGGAAGGGTAAGTGATTCGGCGATGCCAGCAGGTAATTATGCTACTAGTAATGCTGGTGTGAGCTGTACTGGGATTGGGGAAGATATCATTGATGAGTGTTTAGCAGCAAGGATTGTAGTGCGTGTTACTGATGGTATGTCGCTGAAAGATGCCATGCAGCGATCGTTTGGGGAAGCGCACCAGAACAAGCGGGATTTGGGAGCGATCGCCTTAGATGTGAGTGGAGCGATCGCTTGGGGGAAAACTAGCGAAATCTTACTCGCCGCCTACCACGACGGCGAAAAAATTGGCGATACTTTGGAGTGGAATGATAGTGAATTGATTGGCTATTGTTGAATCAGTTCCAGCGCCTGGGCTAAAGTTTCTTGCTGGTCAAGCATAGCTGCTAATTCTAGGGCTTCATAACGCCCGTCAAAAGCTTCTAGCGCCGCTCTTTTCAGTCCAACTTGATATCCTTGTTGCAGAATATCCATTAATTCTGCTTGATTCAAGTAAAAACCACTGGATTTGCGGCGCTTGTTTATTTTGTTGATTGATTTCACGCACCGTATTTTCAATAGAAACATCCCAAGAACGAGTAGAACGTTTTTCAGCCTTTTGTTTAATTAAATGGATGAGCAGAATCACACCACAACTATCAATTTTATTGATTTTGTCACTGAGGCTTATTTCTTCTAACTCATCCACTAACAGCAGCGCCTCATGGATTTTGCCTTGTTCTAGAAGTTGCCTAAGTTCTAGCAGTTCTTCCATATTATGTTCGTCTTGCTCTGATGACTCAAATGGGACAAGCTAAAACCATACAAACCATTTGATTGTACTTAAGTGGTGAAATAACTAAGATACAATGGTGGATTAGGTTATTAATGCACCATGAGATTGCTCAACCTGTACCTTTTGCTAATTCACCTCAAAAAGAGCGCGTGGCAATCCTGACTGGCGAATAATATGATCGTAAAGTGCCGACACGAAGCTCGTCATAATTAGGAACAGGAACGGTTATAGTTGAGTCTTCTGTTTGCTGCTGCATGATAATATGGCTACCGCGCTGGCGTACTTGTAGAAAGCCATACATCTCTACAATTTGACATACTTCCCCACCCGAAAGAACGCGCAGCTTACCCAACGCTTACCTCTAGGCGCGTAATAAAGACTTCTGTAATTAGCCGATCTTGGACTTCAGAGGGGTCAGCTGTCTCAAAAAATAATTCCAATGCCTCAACCAAATTACTGCCTGCTTCTTCGATGGTGTTACCTTAACTAGCAATATCAAGTTCTGGACAAAGCGATACATAGCCGTTTTTCTCACGCTCAATAATCGCGGTAACTTGTTTTGTTTTCCTCATCTTTTATCTCTATTTGAATCAGCTAGTCTGATGATTTAATTATCGCTTTATTCGATCTTCTTGCGCCAAGCTGGTTTCACCACCTGACGAGTACGGGCGATCGCTAGAGAATCATTAGGAACATCTTCTGTGATCGTCGAACCAGCTGCGATGTAGACATCATCTCCCAAGGTGAGTGGAGCCACTAAAACGCTATTGGAACCTGTTTTTGTCCGATCGCCTATTTTGGTACGGTGTTTCTTCACGCCGTCATAATTGGCAGTAATTGTACCGGCACCAATATTCACCTGATTGCCGACAACGGCATCACCTATATACGACAAATGTGCTACATTGGTGTGATCGCCTAATTGCGTATTTTTCAATTCTACAAAATTCCCCACACGGCAACCAGCACCCACCTGTACCTGACCGCGCAAATGGGAATATGGGCCAATGCGGCTTCCCGCGTGGACAGTACTATTTATTACTACCGAATATTGCACCATGACATTTTCACTCAACTGGCTATTTTCAATTAAACTCCCCGGCCCAATATGACTTCCGGTTTGAATCACCGTATTTCCCCGCAGATGAGTTTGGGGTTCAATAATTACATCCGGCTGTAATTCCACTGTTTCATCAATGGTGATGCTTGTAGGATCGATGAGGGTGACACCCGCTAGCATCCATTTTTCTTTGACTCGTTTTTGCAAAATTTCAGATGCTGTTGCCAGTTGCAGGCGATCGTTGATGCCGAGAATTTCTTGGTAATCTTCCACATCTACTGCCATGACTTGTCCCACCTGAGTCACGGCATCAGTGAGATAGTATTCTTTTTGAGCATTGTTTGTCTGTAGATGGGGTAGCACCTTTGCCAAATCTTGCCAGCAGAAGCAATAAACTCCAGCGTTAATCCGCTGATTTTGTCTTTGGGCAGCAGTACAATCCTTATGTTCGACCATTTGCTGCACAATATTTTCATCGTTACAAAAAACTCGTCCGTAGCCTGTGGGATCAGATAGGTGCGAAGTGAGGATAGTGGCGGCGTTTTTATTTTGGGCGTGAGTTTGTAACATCTGCTTAAGGGTTTCACTGCGTATCAACGGTAAGTCGCCGTTAAGTACCAGTAAATCACCAGTGTAGTCTTCCAAATAGGGAAGTAATTGCTGGATAGCATGACCTGTTCCCAATTGCACAGTCTGTTCGACAAACTCCAAACCGGGAATTGAATGCATAGCGGCTTTCACTTCCTCAGACTGATATCCCACAATTACGATTCGCCGTGAGGGCGAAAGTGGTTCTACACTGTCGAGAACTCTCTCTACTAGCGATCGCCCACCCAAAGAATGTAAAACCTTGGGTAAGCGTGATTTCATCCGTGTGCCGCGTCCCGCCGCTAGAATTGCTACAACTACCATAAGCTGAAATTATAATAATACCAATTAGCGTTCATTACAGCACCTACAAATCGTTATCCCGACTCCCGACTCTCTCTTTTTCCTGACAGGAGTGAAGAAACTCTAGAAACTGCTGCATTAGTTTGGGATTACGCCAACCGAAATCAGTTTCTTTTTGCATTATTGAAAGTGCTTCTGCTGAAGTAAGAGCTTCTTTGTAAGGTCGTTCGCTGGTTAGGGCATCGTAAATATCAATTAACTGAAATACTTGCGCCAGGTAGGGAATATCATCCCCCTTGAGTCCATCAGGGTAGCCTGAGCCATCCCAGCGTTCGTGGTGATGGCGAATAATCGGAATTACACCCCGCATACTGCGTAGTGGCTGGCAGATTTTTTCTCCAATCAAAACGTGCTGCCGCATGATCTGCCAATCTTCGGGGGTGAGTTTGCCTTTTTTCAGCAGCACTGCATCGGGAATACCCACCTTGCCGATATCGTGGAGATAAGCACTCCAGATTAAATCTCGAATTTGGTAGCGTGAGAGGTTGAGGTATTCACCAAAAACTTGTCCCCATTTTACCAAGCGTTCACAATGGTCGCCTGTGTTGGGATCGCGACTTTCAATAGACATGGCAATGGAAAATAGTACTTGTTCGGCATGGTCTAAATCTTCGTTCAGACGCTTCTGCCGCACCAAGGACTTTACACGCGCCGCCAGTTCCACCCGATCAAAGGGTTTGATGATAAAATCATCTCCGCCAACTTCAATTCCGCGAATGCGCGATCGCCTATCATTTAACGCCGTAATAAAAATCACTGGGATTAGCCTAGTCTGCTCATCCTGTTTGAGCAATTGGCACACTTCAAATCCATCCATTCCTGGCATCATCACATCCAGCAAAATCAAATCTGGTTGTTTTTGAGTTACCAATTCCATAACAATAAAACCATTGTCCGCCTGAATCACTTCGTATCCTTCTATCCCCAAGAGGGAAAAAGCAGTCATGCGACTGGCAGCATGATCGTCAACTACTAAAACCTTCGGCGGATCTAAATCACATGCATTCACTTTAGAACCTTTGGCTTATAGTGTTCTAGATACCAATGAATCATTACCTCAATTAACATTAGCTTTTATTTAAGAAGACACTGCTTGCCTATCTTCAAGCATAAGCTCTTTTTGAGCTCAGCCTAAAGAATAACTCTCCGTATTTTGCGATCCTACGGCATAATTTTAATTTTCCATAAGTTAACAGTGTCAGATTTCAAAAAAATTTAATATTCGACTGTATCTGAGCCAGAGTTTTCATAGCGATTATGCATGATGTCAAGTTCCCTATCTGAGTTTTTTGCAGCATATATTTATTATGTTACGAACAAGGTGTATCTTGTTGTCAAACTTATTACTTCTACTTCCAGTATGATGAATTGTTACAAATGTTAAACCAGGCTTTTTACGGATATTTTTTAACCTAGCGCTTTAACCTAGCGCCCCCAGAAAGCCTTATCATCGCTTGCTTTATATCGAGATATTGGGTTTTGAGTTTTAAATCTTTATAGTAATAATGTAAATGTAAGTGTTTTTACTTAATTATTTATTTAAGTATAAGAATATTCAATTATTGGTAATCTGAGTGTAAAATTGAATACTACCATAAAACTAAACTATTTGACTCGTAAAAACTTATTGCCTGATTATCTGGAAAATAAATCAGAATTTTTGGCAAAAAAAATGTCTAACTTTTCTGGAATTTAAGGACTGAGGATGAGACTTGATAGTTGCTCCAGCTACGCCCGTTGTAGATATCGCAATCTAACTACAAACTAGTTCCCATAAAATCCTTGCCTTGTATTCCCAACAGCCACTTTTTTCGCCAACAGGAAGTAGGCTCGAGCCAAGAGGTTTGTTGCTCTTGTTGTCGCCGCATCACTATAACTTCGGTTGGATCGCTCAATTGAGGATCGCGATAGGGAATAGCAGCACGGGTTAGCAAGTGTTCTTTTTCAGCTTGCGAGAGGGGAGGAAGTGCTGAGTAGTTTTTCAACTCAGCACTCCCAGAATGGGCTGCCACAGTACCAGGCGATCGCCTTCCCACAGGTGGGGTAGAACCGATGATCAAGCCAGCAGACAAAAGTGCTGTGCGTACAGCAGCAGAACAAGAATAGGTAGCTAATAAACCATCTGGATGTAAACACAATGACAGTTGTTTAATAAATTCAACAGTCCATAATTGAGGACACTGTTGTGGTGAAAAGGGATCGAGGAAAATTGCATCTGAAGAGAAACCCGACTGATGTACTGGTGTTATCGTAGTTCTAGCATCGCCAATTAGTAGCTTCGCTTTCAGACAAGGTGTTTGGACTTGATGCTCAAAAGCTAGCTCTTTCAAAATTTCAATATAGTTACAGTTCCAATTATCGAACAAATGATGAGCGATCGCAGCTTGTGGCACTGCTGGATTCAGTTCTAAACCAATTACTTCAACACAACAACTAGGATTCACTGCCCAAATTGTCTGCAAAGCAGCAGCTGTGTTATATCCTAGACCATAACAAACATCCAACAATCGCAAGACTGGTTTTTGGGCGGCTGTAGCTAGTTGAGTAGGTTCCACAAATTTGAAAAAACTCTCCTGTTTCGCTCCATAATGGCTGTGAAAGGATTCACCAAACTCTTGAGAGACAAAGGTGAAAGAACCATCTGCTGTAAGCTTAGGTGTAAAATTCTCTAAGTCTGACATTTGATAAAAAAACTTGAATTATTTAATATGCAAATTATCACGAGTTGGGAAAAAAAAGGTGCCGAAAAAGCATTAGAGCAAGTCGCACTTAATTATTGCGTGAAGGTATATCAGTGGAAATAGTGGCAAGAATTACAGGCTTAACAATAGAGCGAGTGCAGCAATTACAAGCTGTAAATTAATCAGTAATTAATACCCCAGTGCAGATTAGTTCCACACCAAAGATAATTTACTTTCGGGAATGCTAGGCGATCGCATTTCTAAATTACGTGTACTCAAAGTTGCCATAATTACTTGGTATTTGTTCCTTAACCTAACCTACGAGCGATCGCTAGGCTCCGGTGCAAAAGATGGTAATATCATCCTACTCGACAAAGACCTGATTAGCCCGCGATCGCAACTGATGATACCGCCACCACCGACCAAGTACAAAAAATAATAATAAATCGTATTTGTGCAAGTTGCGTAAGTCCTCTAAATAATGCATAACGCCTAATTTCCAATGCCCAATACCCAATTTGTTGTTTCGCCAGCTTGGCTGTTTGAACATCTAGAAGATCCGCAAGTCGTTATTGTGGATTGTCGCTTTTCTCTAGCCGATCCACAACTAGGACAACAACAGTACAAGACTTGTCATATAAAGGGATCATATTACCTAGATTTAAATCACGATCTTTCCAGTCCAGTAGGTAAGCATGGCGGCAGACATCCTTTACCTAACCCCAATGATATAGCGAATAAATTTGCGGCAATTGGGGTAAATTACCAAAAAACTTTAGTTGTAGCTTACGATGATTCGCGCTTTGCCTTTGCGGCTCGTTTGTGGTGGCTGTTGCGCTATCTCGGACATGAGCAAGTAGCAGTACTAGATGGAGGCTTTGCTGGATGGCAAAAAGCTGATTATCCGATTACCGATGTCATTCCTCAACCCCGGATGGGTACGTTTGTAGCTGAAGTACAAACAGAAAAGGTGGTAGATATTACGGCGGTGAAAAGCCGGAAAGATAGCGACGAGGTAGTATTGGTAGATTCGAGAGAAAGCGATCGCTACCGAGGTGAACGAGAGCCAATTGATAAAATTGCTGGTCATATTCCCGGTGCAGTCAACTATCCCTGGCAAGAAGTTACAGACTCATCCGGCTATCTACTTTCTGAAGATGAACAACGCCGTCGGTGGGAGAAACTAGAAACAGCCGAAGAAATCTTGGTATATTGCGGTTCTGGCGTTACTGCATGTGTGAATTTACTTTCTTTAGAATTAGCTGGCATTAGCAAGGCTAAACTTTATGCTGGCAGCTGGAGTGATTGGATTTCTTATTTATAGTCATTGGTCATTTGTCATTTGTTATTGGTTTTTTACAAAAGACAAATGACAAAGAACAAATTTCAAAACTGACCTAATTGTAAATTGTAATTAATACTGAAGAACCAGCCATCAAAATCAATATTTTCGTCGGTTGAACTACCTAAACTCACTCCAGCCTGCACATTCATATTAGTGGTATCGGATATTTGGTAATTTAAGTGCCCGAATAGCCGATGAAATTGGTCTTCGCGATCGCGCTGTGTAAAATCAGAGAAGTTCGCCTGGTAGTCAATACCAACTTGGAGAGGCTTTTGCAAGTAGTAGTTTAGAGACACCCAAAAGGAATTGATTATCCGATTACGACTTAGGGGGTCAGCAAAATTTAAACTCAATTCGTAGAAGCTATCTAGGGTTAATTTTGGAGTTAAGATATCTCGCCGTCCCAAAGACAGTTCGAGGGAATTCTCGTTTAAAAAGGGATCGCCTGCTTTAAAGCTATCTAGGCGATCGCTGTTGTTGGCATAAAATAACTGTTGATTGCTCCAACTGATTTCTCCGTACATTCGCTGGGATAGCTGCTGGTAAAGACTGAGATTAAATCTTACCTGGTTATAATCATATTGTGACTGACTTAAATAACGAATCAGATTGCCATCAATTGAGCCGTTTAAATAAGTCTTAGATCCCAAAGGGAAATATGCAGAGGCTAACGTCAGTCCAGAAATAATTAAACCATCTTCTATTGGACTATCATTTGAGGAAAAAATGTTACTTGTCTGGAAGTAGCCTACACGTCCCTGTAGAGAGCCTATGGGTTGAAACTTAACTACGGCTTGTTCTGTTGGTGGGGGTGGCTGCTGTTCTAAGGGTAGTAACCGCACACGCAACCCCAATTCGCGATCGCTATCAGACTCAGGTGGTAGTTTTGGCGATCGCACCAACTGTATTAGCCTCTCTAACCTTTGAGAATAATTTATCTCAGGTGTATTTAATAATTGCTCTTTTGAGTCTGGAGGAGATGTTGGCAAATTACTTGGCTGCGATTCTAGCTGTGGTGAGTCATTTTGCTTTTGAGTATCTTCAGGTTTTTGGGTTGTGTCAGGGGCTGGAATTGTTTCTCGTGTTTGCTGTGCCAGATTTAACGGCATCTGGGAGTCTAAAGGATGCGACTCACTGGACTGCTTGCACAAAGAGTTAATTACCTCTGGCTCCAACTTCTGACATAACTGCTGATAATTTAACTGTGTGCTTACTAAATTTTTAGGACTCCAAATATCTGTATTTGCAGATTCTGCCGCATCTACTCTAATGCAACACCAACTTCCACCACTGGACGCTAACAAAATACAAAAAAACAAATTCTTCCAGTTCTTGAGTCGCATCTGATTAGATCGCGTTGATCGCGTTTGACAAATGTAGACCTACAAGCTTTATCGGAAGTTCCGACTCAGAATATACAATTGAGTGCATCTATTTTAGCTTTGTAGGTATATACTGAGACTACAAACTTAAATTGCTGCTTTTCGGATTTTTTCCCAGATTTTTTTGCAAAACTGAGATGCTTCGATCGGATTTTTGCTGAACTTTAGTGAAATACAGCCAGTGATTCATTTCACAACATACCCCTAACAACTTCTTGTCCTGCATAACTCATGACCCTGTGACTGATCTGATTAGAAAGGATTATCTCTAAAATACTCCTCATTTAATTGTTTATATCAAGTACTAACTTTGAAATCTGCCACAGACTTGATTGCATACAATGTCACTTTCAGAATAAAAAGTTAAACAAACTAAACACATAGTTTATCTATTATGTCTTTTATGTATTAAATGTCAACTGAAAATTAAACGATTTTACCTAAAAAAAACTTACTCTAACAATTAGCAATAGCTTAAATCTTCAAATTTTTTGGTATTAGTTGAAGTTCACAAATTCTCAAACTATGTTTCATAAATCCTTTCCACTATTAGTGATTGGTTTATGGGGAGTTATAGTACTACCTTTGCCAAATCGGGTAAATGCCATAACTCCTCTGACGCGAGCAGAGATTCAGAACCTCCGCAACTTGGTACAACTGATACCCAGAGATAGACAGAAGAAGCGTCCTGCACGCAAATCAGATACAATGATTCCTGGGGATGGGTTGTCAACTGGTCGAGCTTCCCTCGCAGACTTGCGTTTTAACGACGGCTCTTTGGCACGAGTTGGGGAACAGGCTATATTTCAATTTTTACCAAAGACTCGCAGCTTTAGACTATCAAACGGAACCGCATTGCTGCTTATCCCTCCTGGAAGGGGGCAAACACTTATACAAACGCCAAGTGCAGCAGCAGCAATTCGTGGTTCAGCATTATTTGTCCGCTACAACCAACAAACAGATACCACGATTGTGGGTGCGCTGACAAATAGCGGCATTGAAGTTTCTAATAAGGAAGCTTCTCAAACTCAGGTGCTGCAAGCAGGACAGATGATGGTTATAGTTAAAGGCAAATTTCAGGGCTTATACGATTTTGATCTCAAAAATTTTTATCAAACGAGCGATCTGGTTCGGGGATTTGATTTGAATAGGCAAAATCTTACGCCTAAGTCTGACCCAGCGATCGCTAGCGTTCAAGCTGAAACTGCTGCGGCTTTGAGGGCACAGTCGCCAATAACAGGTGAGGGAGTAGTTGAAAACCCATCTTTTGCAGACCTAACTACTAGTGCTTCAACTTCCTCCACCAACAACATTATTACAAACGATTCCCCAATACACCCTATTGAAGATAATTCCCTATTAAATTCCTTTGAAGACGTAGGACAAGTTCTATCAAATACTCAGCAGCTTCCTGGGAAAAATAACGGTAGTAGGACAGTAATTCCTCCAGTAAATCTTCCAGTCATTCCTCAAGTAAATCTTCCAGTAAATCTTCCAGTAATTCCTCCAGTCATTCCTCCAGTCATTCCTCCAGTCATTCCTCCAATCGAGCCTCCAGTAATTCCTCCAGTTACTCCTCCAGTAATTCCTCCAATCGAGCCTCCAGTAATTCCTCCAGTCACTCCTCCAATAATTCCTCCAATCGAGCCTCCAATAATTCCTCCAGTCACTCTTCCAATAATTCCTCCAGTCACTCTTCCAATAATTCCTCCAGTCACTCCTCCAATAATTCCTCCAGTCACTCCTCCAATAATTCCTCCAATCGAGCCTCCAGTGATTCCTCCAGTTACTCCTCCAGTAATTCCTCCAATCGAGCCTCCAGTAATTCCTCCAATAATTCCTCCAGTCCAGCGGCCAACCACCTAAAACTCTACCAGAACCGAAGTAGTAGACCGCCCACTGAAACGGGAACAGCAACCCCTCTCAGACTATTCGCAAATATCAATCACATCAAACTGCTGAGGTAACTTATATTAGAAAGTCTCATCAGTTGATTTCTCATTGTTGTGAGGACAGGGGAACTACCTGACCTTGCTAGGACTTTCAGACTTGTAGCAATATTTTATAAACTTAGTTTTTCCAACGTAGCTGGTGCATAGATTTATACTCAGCGCTAGGGGCAAAATTATAACAAGTGTTAACTACTGGCTTTACAGCCACCAAAGCAAAAAGTGATATTCCCTACGACGAGATAGCATCTGCTAACGCTAGATTAATTCAAGGACAGGACTTACACAGGATTTACCGGATATCCTTATATAGTTCAATCGCATTCTGTGTAAGTTCCCAGGAACTAACTTGTTACTAAAGAGATACATAAATTTATGACTTTTGATTACGACCTGTTTGTAATTGGTGCGGGTTCTGGAGGTTTGGCGGCTTCCAAACGAGCGGCTAGCTATGGGGCAAAAGTGGCGATCGCTGAATATGATTTAGTTGGTGGCACTTGTGTAATTCGCGGTTGCATTCCCAAAAAACTCATGGTCTATGGTTCTCACTTTCCCGCACTATTCAGTGACGCTTCCGGCTATGGCTGGAAAGTGGGTAATGTGGAGTTGGACTGGGAACATTTCATTACATCTATAGATAAGGAAGTTCGGCGACTGTCGCAACTACACATCAGCTTTTTAGAAAAAGCGGGTGTGGAACTAATTCCTAGTCGCGCTACATTGGTAGACCCCCACACTGTACAAGTTGATGGACGCAAAGTTACAGCAGACAAAATTTTAATTGCTGTTGGTGGGTATCCTGTAAAGCCAGATTTATCAGGGATTGAACATGGCATTACCTCTAACGAAATCTTTCATCTCAAAGAACAACCAAAACATATCGTTATTATTGGTGCTGGTTATATCGGCACGGAATTTGCCTGTATTATGCGCGGTTTGGGTTCTGAGGTGACACAAATTACCAGAGGTGAAAAGATTTTGAACGGGTTTGATGAGGATGTCCGCATACAAATCGAAGAGGGGATGACGAACCACGGAATTCGACTGATTAAGAATAATGTGGTAAAGACAGTTGAACGCGTACCAGAAGGGTTGAAACTGACTTTATCAGGGGACGACCAAGAACCAGTAATTGCCGACGTGTTTTTAGTAGCGACTGGTCGGACTCCCAATATCGATGGACTAGGTTTAAAAAACGCTGGGGTTGATATTGTCGCTAGTTCTATCGAAGGGCCTGGATATCCTACCACAAGTGCGATCGCAGTCAATGAATATAGTCAAACTAGTCAACCGAATATTTTTGCTGTTGGCGATGTCACCGACCGAATTAATTTAACTCCTGTAGCCATTGGTGAAGGTCGTGCCTTTGCCGATAGTGAATTCGGAAATAACCGCCGCGAATTCAGTCACCAAACTGTACCCACAGCAATATTTTCTAACCCAGAAGCCGCTACAGTCGGCTGGACAGAAGCCGAAGCACGGGAGAAAATTGGTGATGCTGTAAAAATTTTTCACACTCGCTTCCGCGCCATGTACCATAGTTTGACAGGTAAGCAAGAGAAGACAATGATGAAGTTGGTGGTTGATAGCAACACTGATAAAGTGCTAGGCGCTCACATGGTGGGTGAAAATGCAGCTGAAATCATCCAAGGTGTGGCGATCGCTGTGAAGATGGGCGCAACCAAAAAAGACTTTGATGCCACTGTGGGTATCCATCCCTCAGCCGCAGAGGAATTTGTCACAATGCGGTAATACGAAAGAGTTAGGAGTTAGGAGTTATGAGTTATGAGTTGAAGAAAGAAACTTATAACTTAAAACTTAAAATTCTTAACTTCTCACTCCTCACTCCTAACTATCTACAGCTTTGCACTACATATATCTTCACGGTTTCGCTTCAAGTCCTAATTCTGCCAAAGCGCGGGATATAAGTGATCGCTTTACCCAAATACAGACAAAGCTGAAAATTCCCGACTTGAATGCTGGCGATTTTTCCCAGTTGACAATCACTCGTCAGCTAACTCAAGTTGCCGCAGAATTCAACAATGATTCTACGCCAGTAACACTAATTGGCTCAAGCTTGGGCGGTTTGACTGCTGCCCACTTGGGACAGCAAAATTTACAAGTGCAACGCTTAGTTTTACTAGCCCCAGCTTTTGGGTTTTTATCCCATTGGTTGCCCAAGCTAGGTGATGAAGAACTACAGCGTTGGCAGCAAGAAAAATATATCATGGTCTACCACTATGGGGAGGAGCGATCGCTTCCTTTAAGTTACGATTTCGTTACAGATGCTACTCAATACCAAGAAAAGCTTTTGCAACGTCCTATCCCCACCCTGATTTTGCATGGAAAAAAGGATGAAGTCATCCCCATCAAAGCCAGTCGCAACTTTGGGCGTTCGCGTCCTTGGGTGGAGTTAGTCGAACTCGACAGTTACCACGCCTTGGGTAATGTTATGGAAGAAACTTGGCAGGCAATTCGCCTCTTTTGCCAATTACCTTGAGGCTGTAAAATATTAAACTTAGACCTAACCGAATATTTTTCAGTAAGTACTACTTAACTCGTAGATCCAAAGAGGCTATATTCACCTATTATCAAGGATAGTTAGGGTAAAATAAGTCTTTTTTGAACAGTATTGATTTAAAATCTAAAATCTAAAATTGATATGCTTCCCTTCATTCGGTCAGATTTAGCACAATTCACCGCGTACAAACCTCACCCCAGTAGCGATACAGCCGATTCTGTCCCCACACAGTTTGATCGGCTGGATACAAATGAAAGCCCCTACGATTTACCACCTGAGTTAAAAGAGAAGCTGGCCTGGACGTATCAGCAAGTAATTGAAACAAATCGTTATCCCGATGGCGGACATGAAACACTTAAGGATGCGATCGCTGAGTATGTCAATGAGTCAGCCGCCCTCTCGCTATCGAATACTGCTGCCAATATTTCTGTTGGAAATGGTTCAGATGAACTAATCCGCTCTTTATTAATCGCCACCTGTCTAGGAGGAGAAGGTTCAATTTTAGTTGCCAATCCCACTTTCTCTATGTACGGAATTTTGGCACAAACTTTGGGCATTCCTGTAGTGGCAGTGAGTAGAAATGAAACAAATTTTGAAATTGACTTAAAAGCAGCACAATCTGCGCTCGAAAAAACTCAAAATCCCCCGATTCGCGTAGTTTTCGTAGTGCATCCCAATTCGCCGACAGCCAATAGCTTAACTGCGGCAGAGTTGACATGGTTAAGAAGTTTACCACAGCATATTTTGGTAGTAATTGATGAAGCTTATTTTGAATTCAGCCAAACTACTTTAGTAGGTGAATTAGCACAGCGTCAGAATTGGGTAATATTACGTACTTTTTCTAAAGCCTTCCGATTGGCAGCTCTCCGTGTTGGCTATTGCGTCGCTCATCCCGAAGCGATCGCCATTTTAGAAAAAGTTCGTTTACCTTATAATCTCCCCAGCTTTTCCATAGCAGCAGCATTGGCTGCTTTACAAAACCGTACACTCTTGCTGGAGTCAATTCCCCAAACTCTGAGTGAACGAGCTAAACTCATCGAAATTTTATCCCAGCAACCAGAACTACAAATTACGGCAAGCGCTGCTAACTTTATTTACCTACGTCTGAAACAAAATGGCTTTAATTCACAAGATGCTGCATTAAAAACTTTCCACCAGAAACTTAGAACACTCGGCACCCTTGTACGATACATTAGTGGAGGATTGCGAATTACTGTCGGGACAATAGAGGAAAACGCCCGCATCGTTAATCGAGTCCAAGCTGTTTTGGCAAATTTGGAATTTTAGCAATTGACTCAGTAATGAAATTGGCTGTCCACCTCACTGCCCAAACGGCGTACTATTCCCACTGTTTGTGGCAGCACACCTACTAAAAAAGCAAAAGCAACATCCGGCAGAAGAGCCACTATTTCTGGCGGAAAGTATTGTTCAAATTGATCGAGAATCTTTTGGACTCGCTGCCCAGGCACTGGGTTTTCTGTAATTTGTTTGATCAATCGAATCCACTGTCGTCTAATCAAGTAAGCCTTCTGACGTTCTTCATTACATTCGGGAGTTAATAAAGACAGATTACCTATAGGCAATGCCCTTTGGCAATCACAATCATAATCCCCACCCACAGCAGCCCCAGGCCCAGCAAACTCTGCATGGTAGCGTTTAAAAAGTATTAATCCATTTCGTCTACGACTATTGACGATGAAAACTTTTCCACTGTGTAAACGTGTAAGGATATCCGAGCCTTGCGATTGCTCAGTTCCATCTGCCATGACAACAGAGTCTAGGAAACTAGTTTCAGGGTAATAAGTTGATACCATAGAGGTTTGATAGCGTCGATGCTGTTCGCTATCCATGTTTTTTAAACTTTCAACGAATTTGGTAGTAGTATGCACTTCAAAACTTAACTAGTTGTTATGTCAAATCAGGTTTTGGAATTCTTTTATTATCAAGAGTCTTTTGGTCAATTTAACTAAGATAGTAATAAACAGGCATTGTTTAGTAATTGAGTGATCATATTTTATGAGATATAACTAGATTTGTCTCCAAATTCCGAGAGTGTTTTCTTAAAGTTTTTATAAAGATGAATATCTTAATTACAAAGTTATTATGAGGGATTGCTGATTTCCTAAAGTAATTGTAAAGCTATTTTCATTAGAATTTATTTATTTCTCTATATAAAATACTCTAAACTAAAATAATTATTATTTAAAGAAAAATAAAAAAAGACATAATTTAACGTTTGATTATTTAAATTAAGTTTTCCCAAGTTATACTTTTATGAATATTGATGAATAGGAATAGTCGTAAAAACTCTAAATGAAATATCCTCAAAAGAATTATCCAAAGCTATATACATCTAGGTATTTAGCTAGATTTAGCTAATATTAACTAAGTTCTTAATTAGATTAGTTTGTACTTTGATTGTCGATATTGGTGATAGATTTTCTCCAAACTAATTACAACATCAAAATTTACAATTGCCAAAATAAAATTCACATAGTGGAATCAGCACTCAGGTGCTTGTGCAAGAACATCTGGCTTGAGCGTCCTAGTAAAAATGTATTCCAATTTGATTCGACTTTATGCACCCGATATCCCGCTTTGAAATAAAGTTGCCTTGCCTGATGATTATTTTCTAAAACGTGGAGATATAAGTCTTGAAATCCCCACTCACGAGAGACTTTTTCACAGCTAGTCAGTAACCCTGAAGCCACACCATGTCTACGGTATTTTGGGTGAACCGCTAAATTAGATAAGTAAGGAAAACCTATCCCAACCTGGCTCCACGAATCACTGTCACGTACACCCAGCTCCACACTTCCCACTAAATTATTAGCCGTGCCAGTAGTAGTTTCAAAGGCGACTAAACAAATATGACGCGGCGGAGGTGATGCCATGCGATGCCTTAAGTCTTCGTAAATACCCAAACGTAGCAATGGAAAAACCCATCCCCACATACCTTTTTGGGAGTGAAAGCTTTCAGCAATAATTTGGGCAACACCGATTAAATCAGCAGGTGTAGCTGTACGAATTTGAAATTGGCAGCAAGCTGGATCGACTGGCTGTTGCTGGTATGGATGAAAAAACCGATATTTCAAGGCTAGTTTAGTATTGATTTTATTTAACGAAAATTTTCTCAAATATCCTCAAACACCATTTAAATTGAATAAAAACTTCATATCTACCCAGGAGATTGAACTGATCTAAGATTGCTAATGTGCTTTTGCCTGTGCAGCATACAAAGTTTTACACTTTAGTTTGGAGCTTTATAGCCTGCATTTTTGAAAAAGTCTTAGAAGTTACCGAAGAAGAATTCAGGAGTCAGGAGCCAGAATACAGAATGTATTCTGAACGAAAAAGTGGATGAATCGTGCATCTTTTGCCCCCGATTTTAATCGTGGAGATCAATAAAAATTTTCCTTGCTTGAAACCCCTGACTTGATTGCTGGGGTATTCTGACCGGAGGCGGAGCGTCTCCGGCTCCGCTCCTGGATTCTGACTTCTGACTCCTTTTCATAGCTTCATAAATCTACAATCTTTCCCTTGCTTTAGGTAGGGAGGATATCAGTGTGTTCACCACAAAAACGTAAAGTCGTACCCTATGGGTAGATAAATAGCATAACCTGTCCGTAGGCATAACCGACAAAATTGTTAAGTAAGTACACCACCAATAAACTCTGGTTGCAAACCACCTTTGGTTGCAGTACTGAACTTGTTTATGCAATTGCCACTACACTAACAGGACTTTGCTACTAGGTTATGGGAACAGGCTGTACAGCTACTGGGGAAGAATCTGCAAGATTCCTAATCCCTAACTTCTTAACCACTACGACTTGTCTTAATGATAGTTCTGATTGCTAAATTAGAAAGAGGTATTTGTCTAATAGTATACTTTGGCTTTAAATCTTATTGTTTTAATATTGCTGACTCTACCATGACTACCAAAAATAAAATTTACTTGCAAGTGTTAGTAAAACGGCTGCGGAGGGAAAACTTAGTATGCAGCTTCATGTGGATTTTTCAGCTAGCTATGAGCGCTGTATGTGATATCAGACATTGCTCACAGGAGGTGAAAGAAGATTTGGCAAGCAAGCATCGACTCTATAACCCTAAAACTGACTATGAAAGCAATTACACTGCACCAAAGCAAACGGTAATGGGCATAAGCCATTGAGACGAATTACTGTGAGTAAACACTCCTACACTCAGCAGTCATGTAGCCAAACAGCCTTATTGGTCAAAATGCTCTGCTCTTACCTGACTCAGAAAAATCCTTACCTGATCAGATTATTCTTTATCCGACTGCCGTTGCAGCAGGAAGGCGGTGCATGAAATCCCCAGCAAACAGTAAGCCTAAAATTTTGGTTGTCGATGATGAACCAGACAACCTTGACTTGCTTTACCGCACTTTCTATCGGGACTATAAGGTGCTAAGGGCAAACTCTGGGCCTGCGGCACTTGATCTGCTGGCTCAAGAGGGAGAGGTCGCAGTGATCATCTCCGATCAGCGGATGCCGATGATGAGCGGTACAGAATTTTTGAGCCTGACAGCAACTCAATATCCAGATATTATTCGGATTATTTTAACTGGTTACACCGATGTCGAAGACCTGGTGGAAGCAATCAACGCTGGTAAGGTATTCAAATATGTCACCAAACCGTGGGAAGCCGAGGAACTCAAAGCATTGGTACGCCAAGCCTTGGATACCCACAATGTCCTCAAAGCCCGCACCCGCGAACTTACCCGCACACTCCGACAAGAATCGCTGCTGAATACCGTTACAAATACGATTCGCAGTGCTTTAGACTATCGCCAAATTTTGCAGGCAATTGTTGATACAGTCGGACAGATGTTGGAAGTGGATGTCTGTCTGTTGCGTCCCTTCCAAGATGAGCAGTTGGCGGACAAGGGATTCATTTATCAGAAAGCTCTTTCTGAAGAAGCTCTTGAGCTCTTGAGCAGAACGGAAGTTGCAGTAAGTCTTTCTCCTCTTTCCCGAAAGGGAGATCTGAGTCCGATCATCCCCGAACCTCTGCCTGTTTTGGCTCAGACGGTGTGGGAAACCCGCGAAGTCCAGGTGATTCACGATGTGATCGATGATGAGCGTATTCACGGGGATACTCCCGAACTGCACCAACGTGAAGCAGCTTTTGCTGCCGCTAACATTTGTTCTAGTTTAGTTGTGCCACTGATCTGCCAACAAGAACTGATGGCAGTGCTGGCACTGCATCAGTGTTCTGTGCCTCGCTTCTGGGGGGATGATGAGGTGCAATTAGTGTTGATGGTAGCGGATCAGGCAGCTTTAGCTTTGTCTCAAGCTTTTGCTTACGAACAAGTCCGTGGACTTGCCAAGCGAGAAGCCCTAATTAATACGATTACTAGCGCGATTCGCTCTAGCTTAGATCCCCAAGATATCTTTGCGGCGATCACCCAGCAATTGGGACAAGCCTTACAAGTCGATGGCTGTGTCCTGTCTTTGTGGACAGAGGAAGATGAGTATGCCGAGTGTGTGGGCTTGTATGACAGTTTTCAACAACCGGAAAATTTGCGTAGGCACAGCCCAACCCAGGCATCGCCAGTCCCAGACAAAAATTTAAGTAGCAATAAGAACCTATTGACTCAGAGAATACCCTACTCTCAAGCATCTATACAGGAGAATCCCATCCTCCAACAAATGCTACAGACACTTGAACCGGTAGTAATTGGTAATGTCAGCCATTCTCTCTTAGGAGTACAAGGTTTTAATTTGCCTTTAAAAATGCCAGGGCGATCGCTAATGTTTGTGCCATTATTGGCTGATGGTAAATGTATCGGTAGTATTACCCTGCATGAAGGTAACAAAGTCCGCCGATGGCTATCATCTGATGTTGATTTGGCGAAAGCAGTAGCAGCTCAAGCCGCGATCGCTGTGCAGCAGTCACACTTGTATCAAAAAACTCGCCAACAAGCTGAACGCTTACTGGAATTAGATAAACAAAAAACCGAATTTTTCCAAAATATCTCCCATGAGTTTCGCACACCGATCACCTTGATTCAAGGGCCTTTAGAGTCGGCGGTGGCGGCTGGTGAGGGATTATCTTACTCCCAAAGTGCGATCGCCCTGCGTAACTCCCGCCGTCTGCTGCGACTGGTAAATCAACTGCTGGATTTACAACGCCTGGATGCGGGGAGAATGCAGCCTAATTTCCACCCTTGCGATTTAGTCGAATTTGTCAGCCAAATTGTTGAGTCTTTTCGCCCCTACTGTGAGAAAAAAGGACTGCATCTCACTACCCAGTTAGATGAATGTCCTACGGTGTACTTGGATATGGAAAAATTTGACAAGGTGGTTTACAACCTCCTGTCAAATGCCATGAAGTTTACTCCCGAAGGTGGCACGATCGCCCTCAGACTAAAATCTGAGGGCGATCGTTGCATATTGCAAGTACAAGATACTGGAATTGGCATTGTTAAAGAACAAATTCCCTATCTATTTGAGCGCTTCCGCCAAGCTGAAGGTTCCGCAAATCGCTCCTATGAAGGCAGTGGTTTGGGTTTAGCTTTAGTTAAAGAATTGGTAGAATTACATGGCGGTCAAGTCACTGTGGAATCAGTTTACGGCGAAGGCACTACCTTTTGTTTATGGCTTGTGACTGGAAATGCTCATTTACCCACACAGCAAGTACTAGAAACGTCTATCGAAGTGAACACGAGCCGTGCTAGCGTAGAATTGGCTGATTTAGAACTGTTAGAGTCAACAATAGACAATATTGAAGATATTACAAGAAACTTCTCCCCCAGTATTGATACTCAAGAGTCAACACTTAAGACTCAGCACTCAATCTTAGTTGTAGATGACAACCCAGATCTGCGAAACTATGTATCTGAGATTTTCCGCCGCAACGGCTATCATGTGCAGACAGCTCGTAACGGTTCTGAAGGGTATGCGATCGCTAAGGAAATTATACCCAACTTGATTGTGACTGACTTAATGATGCCCTTGGTGAGCGGACTTGAGATGATTCAGATGATCCGCAATGAGGACAAGTTGAGAGGAACACCAATCATTCTGCTGACAGCGAAAGTAGACGAGGAAACCCGCATCGAAGGTACAGAACATGGGGCGGATGCTTATTTAGCAAAACCATTCAATGACCGGGAACTTTTGGCGGAAGTTCGGAATCTTTTAGCATTAAAGGAAAACGAACGACGAATCGTGGAGTTAAATACTTATCTAACAGAATCGGTGCTAAAGCGCTTTTTGCCGACTGCATTGGTGCAAAAAGCCGCAACCGGAGACTTAATGTTAGATTTGCGCCCAGAACCACGCTTAATTACAGTTTTGTTTAGTGATATCGTGGGTTTTACACAGCTAGCAAATACTCTCAGATCCCGGCGGGTAGCAGAGTTGCTAAATGAATATTTAGCAGCCATGACCAAGGTTGTATTTGCCAATGGCGGCACTGTAGATAAATTTATGGGAGATGCTATCTTAGCTTTATACGGAGCGCCAGAAGAACTAACCCCTAATGAACAGGTGCGTCGTGCCATCAATACAGCCAGAGCAATGCACCACTCACTGGCTGAGTTGAACCAGCGCTGGCAAGATCAAGGTGTATTCGATGGCGACAAACTTACTAGCGTACAGTTCCGATGCGGTATCCACCAAGGTACTGCTGTTGTGGGGATGTTTGGTAGCGCTGAACGTGCCGATTATACTGCCATTGGCCCAAGTGTGAATATTGCTGCAAGGTTGCAAGTTGCCGCTCTTCCCGGTACTATCCTGGTTTCTGCTGCCGTGGCAGATTATTTGCAAGAAGAAGAAATTACTAAAGGTAGTCCGCTAGAACTTAAAGGAGTAGATGAAACAGTTTTGACTTTCGTTGTTACACCAGAGATAATCGTTAATCGCTAAAATGTAGACTGGTATTGTGAACTACCCTTATACAATCCTCATCACCCGTGATCACTGAGCTTGCCTGCCCTGAGCCTGCGCCAAAGGGTTGAAGTGTTCATAATCCCCACCGAACTTGCTCTTTTGTGGGTAGGGACTTGCGCGACACGGTTAAAACATTAGCAATCAGTAAGAGTGCCTAATCATATCCAGTTTCTATAATATGACACCATCGGTTGCAGACAAAACTCCAATTCCAGCCAAGGTCTGGAGACGACACACCGATCCACCCGGTCTGTGGATTTCTGTCGTTATGGGTTCAGTCTCTCTGCACTTGCTGGCGTTCTGGCTGATGCGCTCATCTAATGCATTTAGTCTATGGTTTCCCCAGCAAAGTCAATCTGCTGTTCCCATTGAATTGATAGACATTACTCCCAAAACAAAATCAAAATTAATAGTCAAAACAGTTTCGCCAAAGCCACTATCCTCAACTCAAAAGTCTGTACCAGCACCTTCACCAGAAAGAGGACGAACTACGCCCAGAAATCAAGATTTTGGCGCAATCAATTCTGCGGATAATCTCCAGCAAAAGAGCCGAACTTACGCATTTCAACCTAAAAGCAAACCCTTTAAGCAACAGAGAGTTCCTACGCCGACACTTACAGCCACGCCGAAACCCACAGCCACGCCGAAACCCACAGCCACACCAAAACCCACAGTCACGCCGAAACCCACAGCCACACCAAAACCCACACCTACAGTTCCAGTCGGTAATTTACCTTGGAATCGCCGTCAAGAAATCAAACTGGGAAAAGGAACGCCACTACCAACAGGTATTCCATCAAATCCACCAGTTTCGGAAGCTGAAAATAGAAAAACTCCACCAACTCCCACTAAACAAACTTCACCAACTCGAACTAGGGAAACTCCACCAACTCCCACTAAACAAACTTCACCAACTCGAACTAGGGAAACTCCACCAACTCCCACTAAACAAACTTTACCAACTCGAACTAGGGAAACTCCACCAACTCCCACTAAACAAACTTCACCAACTCGAACTAGGGAAACTCCACCAACTCCGACTGAGGGAGCATCGGTAGCAATAGTAGCTCCTTTGGCTAAAGATGAAGTGAGTAACTTGATACAAGCAGGAAGATTGCGACAAGATGCTTTACCCGACGTTATCGCTTTATACAAGGGAAGCAACACAAAACAGTTAGACTCAAGTTTTCTTGTCCACAATTCTGGACTTGAACCAGCACAGCTCTTGGCTAGCTTAATAATTGATAACAATGGCAACTTTCAACAGGCTGTAGTTCTAGAAATAGAACCAGCAAGACTCCAAAGCCAAAAAAGCACATACGAGCAAGTCCTCAGCGAAGTTTTCAAAACAGAAAACTTTATTGCTGCTCACAACAACGATGGTACAAAACCAGGTTTGAGCAATCTGTATGTCAGGATCAAAATCCAACCTACTAATTCCAACTATAGGACTCATATCTGATTTTTGAACAAGATTTCGGATAAAACCCTGATCAAACGGGATTTTCAGTCTCAGTATGTTTTCAGAAATCAAATCGGATTCCTATAGATGCTTGAATTTTCGTAAAGACTGTGCTAAATTTAGAGGGTTGGAAATGCGCGGGCGTAGTTTAGTGGTAAAACTATAGCCTTCCAAGCTATTAATGCGGGTTCGATTCCCGCCGCCCGCTTAGAAAAAACTCTGAGATGCACTGGTGCAAGAAGCAAGTCTGGGTTTGCTAAAATAACTTTTTCAATCAGCAATGCCTACTATGTAGGTAGCGATCGCAAGACCTGCAAGTATGAAATAAATAGCAAGTCTTGCCAACACTATTACTGCGCTATGTGTCGGACTATTGTAGAGTGAGTATCTTGCCCGCCCAGTCAATGCAAGTCTAATGTTAAACAGCTTAATTATTGCTTTTTTTTGACCAAGAAACAGCCATAATTGATCAAGCGATCGCCAAAGTTGACGAACAATTAACAATTCAAAATGACGCTCTCTAGGAGACGCTGCGCGTAGCTTGCTTCTTTGCAGGAGTACGCGGATTCGCTTTAAGTGAAGCCATGCCGAAGGCGTTGCCTCTCGTTCGCGGTAGCGTCTCCCCTTGGGAGAAGAGAAGGCTTTAGGCTGCGCTAACAAAATTCAAACATTTTAGACAATTTTAGACAGGGATTTAAACCTCGACTGAAATTTAAGCTACGTGTAATGGTACAGGTCTTCAACCCTTAGACTTCCGATAAAAAAACTAGAGGGATATCGCACAGCTTTAATTTCCGAGTATCCCTCATCGCTACAACATAAACAATATGTAATATTTATCCAAACCTGCCGCTAACGTAATCTCTGGTGTCTTCCTGCTTAGGATTGTTGAAAATTACTTCTGTTGCGTCGTACTCTACCATGAAACCATTACGACCACCTGTTTCTGTAGTCCGAACATTAAAAAAGGCTGTCTTATCAGAAACCCGCGCCGCTTGCTGCATATTATGGGTGACGATAACGATGGTATATTGCTCTTTAAGTTGGTGAATTAGTTCTTCAACCCGCAAGGTGGAAATAGGGTCGAGGGCGGAGCAAGGTTCATCCATCAATATAACTTCAGGTTGTACTGCGATCGCGCGAGCAATACATAATCGCTGTTGTTGTCCACCAGATAAAGACGAGCCATTTTGTCGCAGTTTATCTTTGACTTCTTCCCACAAAGCCGCTTGCCGCAAACTCTGTTCGACTAATTCATCCATATTACCTTTGTAGCCGTTGATTTTAGCTCCAAAAGCAATATTGTCATAAATTGATTTTGGAAATGGGTTTGGTCTTTGAAACACCATCCCAATCCGACGACGCACTTCTACAGGATCAATGTCGGATGCATATAAGTTTTTATCGTAAAAAAGTATTTGACCTTCTGCGCGAAAAGACTCAATCAGGTCATTGAGGCGATTATAGCATCGCAACAACGTACTTTTACCACAACCAGAAGGGCCAATAAAGGCTGTCACCTGATTTTTCGGTATATCTAGCCAGATATTCTGTAAGGCTAAAAACTTACCATAGTAAACGTTAAGATTTTCGGTGCGTAAAACTGTTTCAGTATCATTCACTGTGCTAATATTAGTAGCCATAAATTAAGTGTAGTATTAGTTTTAGCGATGTGGATCTGCACTGTAGATAGGATGTTTACTAGGCTTTTTGACGAGTTGCCCAGCGAGCGATGATACTTGTAATTAAAACCATCAATACCAAAATCAAAGATGCTGCCCAAGCTAGTGATTGCCAATTTTTAAACGGAGAAATGGCATATTTGTAAACCAAAACAGCAAGGGAAGCTGTTGGTTGGAATAAGCTATCTGGCCAAAAGTTGGAAAACAGAGCAGTAAATAGTAAAGGTGCGGTTTCTCCAGATGCTCTGGCGATCGCAAGCGTTGCTCCAGTTACAATTGCTGGTAAAGCTGCTGGTAAAACTACTTGACTCACTGTTTGAAAGTTAGTCGCTCCTAACCCTACAGATGCTTGTCGCAAATCTTGCGATACCAACTGCAAGGCTTCATCAGTAGTTCGCAAAATAATTGGCAACATCAAAATTGCCAGTGCAAACCCTCCACCGAGAGCGGAATATGATCCTAAGTTCAACTTTACCAGTGTTAAAACTACAATGCCATAGGCAAATACCCCAGCAATAATTGAGGGGACTCCACTAAGGACGTTAGCCGCAAAACGTACCCATCTAGCTACTTTCGCCGAACTAAATTCTGTGATGTAAATCGCCCCCAAAACTCCAAAGGGGATGCTAATCAAGGCAGCAATTCCTACCATTAGCAGCGTGCCTAAGATTGCATTACCAAAGCCTCCTCCTTTTTGTAGAGCTTTGGGTGGCAATTCCACAAATACGGCCAGATTCAGACTGCTAAAGCCTTTAATAATCACGTAAGAAAGCACTGCTAGCAAAGGTAAAAGTGCCAATACTCCGCAGGTAAATGCGACTACAGTCATCACTGTATTAAACAGTGTTCTCTGAGACATGGGAGAGCGAGTTAAACTGCGCTCTGGAAAACTAGAAGTCATAATTTAACCCAAAACTAAGCTATATTCGCTTGACTCTCAGAACGATCAACTCTGCCAGAATATTGACTACCAGTGTCAAGAAAAATAGAACTAAAGCCGCGTACATTAAAGCCGCAACTTGCAAACCACTAGCTTCTGAGAATTGATTTGCTAGTAGAGAAGAAATCGTATTGGCAGGTGCTAAAAGAGAGATACTGATGTTGTTGGAGTTGCCAATTAACATCGTTACAGCCATTGTTTCTCCCATTGCCCGTCCGAGTCCCAGCATCACAGCACTAACTATGCCCGAAAAGGCTGCTGGGATGAGAATTTGCAAAATTGTTTCCCAGCGCGTTGCTCCTAGTCCTACAGAGGCTTGGCGCAAACTGGGGGGTACAGAAATCAAGGCATCACGGGATAAGGCTGTGATGATGGGCAAAGTCATAATCGCTAATATGACTCCCGCAGGCAACATTCCTGGTCCTGTAGGAGAAGTGCTAAAAAATGGCAGCCAACCAAAGTAACTATTAAGCCATTTTCCCAAGCTGGTTAAGATTGGCACCAAAACAAAAATACCCCACACGCCGTAGACAACGCTGGGAATAGCTGCCAGCAGTTCTACTGCGAAAACCAGTACCAGCTTCACTTTACCGGGCAAAAAATCCTCGCTCAATACAACAGCAGTACCAACCCCAATTGGTACTGCTATCAGTAGACCAATGAAAGAACTCAAGAGAGTTCCATAAATTTGAGGTAGCACCCCGTAGCTATCATTAACTGGGTTCCAAGTAGTGTTGGCTAAAAAGCTGACACCAAACTTTTGAATAGCAGGCCAAGCGCCAATTGCAACTTGTGACCCGATCCATAATAAAGTGGCCGCAACCCCAAAGGCAAAAATTTTAGTCAGCCAAATAAAACCCCGATCTAGGGACTTTTCTGCCTCAGAGCGATTTTTTATCGTTGATGACAGATTTTGAGAATTTGTAGTCATGAATACCGATTTTAACAATTAAATCAGACAAAAATGTGTGAGGTAGCCAGATTAGTAAAATTGTCGTTTCATCATCTATTTAGACTGATATATTAGTAACCCTGTGTTCCCAGTTACTAATGTCCATAAAACGACCAGTTCATCAATTAAATTATTGATTAGGGGTGTTTGATGCTTATTTGCTAGCGCTACTACCACTGGCAACAGAGATTTTATACTCTGGACTGATTTGATCAGCAGCAGCAGCTACCTTGGTGATGACGTTTTGGGGTAGAGGAACATACCCTAGTGCAGTAGCTTGCTTCTGACCGTCAGTTAAAGCGTATTCGATCGCAGCTTCAACTGCCTTAGCTTTTGCCGCATTGGGATATTTCTTGTAAGCCAAAATCCAGGTATAAGTCACGATGGGATAGGAATCAGCCCCTCCTGGATCGGAAATGAACAGGCGGAGATCAGGCGGTAGAGCTACAGATGCCAGAGCTTTAGAGGCTGACTCCTCACTAGCTACAATAAACTTGCCGCCTTTGTTTTCTAAAGCAGCAAACTTGAGATTATTTTGTTTGGCATAGCCGTACTCGACATAACCAATAGAACCTGGAGTTTGTTGGATTTGGGCTGTAACACCCTCGTTGCCCTTAGCACCGACTCCCGTAGGCCAGTTGACAGTTTTGCCTTCACCAACTTTAGTCTTCCATTCCGGGCTAATAGCGCTGAGATGTTTTGTAAATACACCGGTAGTTCCGCTACCATCGGAACGATAAACAACTACGATCTTATCTTTAGGAAGCTTTGCACCTGGGTTAGCCTTGGCAATTTGGGGATCATCCCAAGACGTGATTTTGCCTAGTAGAATATCGGCGTAAACTACCCGTGGCAGCTTGAGTTCTGGAACATCTGGCAAGTTGTAACTCAGCACGATGCTACCAGCAGTTACAGGCAGTAAAATAACACCCTTATCCGGTGGCACTTTCTGGATTTCTTCATCCTTCATAGCAACATCGCTGGCACCAAAGTCTACAGTACCTTTGATAAATTGCTCAACTCCAGCACCGCTACCAACTGATGCATAGTCAACTTGCAGATTTGGATATTTCTTGTTCAAATCCGTGAACCAGGTGTCGTACAGTGGTGCGGGAAAAGACGCACCAGCCCCGGTTAATTTTACGGTTCCGCCAAGGTCTAATTTAGTTGGGCTAGAGGCAGTAGTATCTGTAGCAGTGCCAGAAGGTGTTTCCTTAGTGGCTGTGCTATCTGGAGTTTGTTGTCCGCCACAAGCTGCTAGGCTGATTGTCAGTGCTAACACTGAAATTGAACCTGTGAGGCGATGATTTTTTATGACCCTAAGACGTGAGAGCATCGCGATCAATTTTTTATTATATTTCCAGGTGAGCGTTTCTAAGATACCCCTAAAGGACAACAATTGAGATTAACAATAGGTTAACAAAGCAAAAAAAAAGCATTTTTTTGATGAAAATCAAACCCTTATTTTTAGTTTTGATTGATAAATCTTCTACTTAGCTTGATCTTCGGTTGTAAATAGGACTAGATAAAATAGATTAAATTTATTTACAAAACTTTATTCATAGTATATAGGACTTACGCATTGACAGGAAAAACTAAATATGTAGTATGGATTTCAGCCATTAAACCTAGATTTTTCGACACTTTTTAGGCGATGCCTGCGGCGGGCTACGCCTACGCTATTTATCAAAGGATGATTTCTAAAAGCCTGAAACGACGTATTCTCGTTGATGCAGAAGATAATAAATTTGTACAGTGCGTAAGTCCTAGTATTAGGTTCGTTGGTCAAGTCATCAAAAAAGTATGTCAATAGATGGATGATAAAGCGTGGTAAAAACAAAAGGCTTATAAGAGAAGGCAGGAGGTGGTGACTGAGCAGCTCGGCAGGCTCACTGTAACACTTGCCGAAGTGCAGAGGGCAGTTCTTGTTGGAGGAAAGGATTATGAATGAAAACTTTCCTTCGACCCTTCTCTAGGAGACGCTGCACGTAGCTTGCTTCCCCGTAGGGGTACAGCCCAGGGCAACGCAAACTCAGGAACCATAGTTATGGGTATAAAACGCAGTTTAAAAAGAAGAATTGTATCGAGTAGAGTGCAGCGAGATCCGGGGAGCGATCGCCTAAAAAAACTGCATTCAGGAAATATCTTAAGCACTTTGTAGGTAGTTCACTACAAATACTAAGCTCGATCATGTGGATTTTACCATATTCTAGGTCAAAGTCCAGAATCAGAACACGCCCCAGTTAATAAAATTAGACAATAGACACCTAAGCCACAATTCGCAGAACTGAAAGAAAAATTACATACCAAAAAGGCAAAAGAAAATATGCTAGTTCTTAAGATGTCAGTACAAATTTAATTTCAATATTAATGAATATACTGCTTGCTATTGGTTTTCCCTTTTGCCTTTCCTTGGTTGTCTAATAAATGTTTGCTGCTTCCAATCAATTACTATGGTCTATGATTGGCTTACTCTTAACAATGGGTGGCACTTTCCTAGAAGCTTATGGCATCACCCTTCCTTGGAGTTGGAGTCAGCACGGAATTCAGACTTTTTCTTTAGGAGTCAGTTTTCAAATTGGCGCAGTGCTGCTGGTGGGTTGTTTAGGAGGCAAAAATGCCGGTGCGCTCTCGCAAATTGCCTATTTAGTGATGGGGTTAACCTTATTACCTATATTTGCCAATGGCGGCGGAATTGGTTATGTTAAGCTATCTCAGTTTGGCTATCTACTAGGGTTTATTCCTGGAGGTTGGATTTGTGGCTTGTTTGCTTTTAAAGCTAGACCTCGACTAGAAACTCTCGCCTTTAGTTGCATCTGTGGCTTGTTAACTCTCCACCTATGCGGTATTACTTATTTGATTATTAGCTATATTTTTCAGTGGAAAGGCGCAGAAAATCTACCCTTGATGCAAGCAATCCTCAGATACTCTTGGTTTGCACTACCAGGGCAACTAACTGTGGTGTGTGCCGTTACTGTAATAGCATATGTATTGCGTCACTTAATGTTTTATTAGTTCATTGTCCTTCGTCATTTGTCAAAAGCTCATGACCAATGACTAATGACTAATGACTAATGACTAATGACTAATGACTAATGACTAATGACTAATGACTAATGACTAATGACTAATGACCAATGACCAATGACTAATGACTAATTCGCCATGCGTTTAAAAAATCGCCTTTTCTTTTTCGCTGCCTTCATCGCTTTCTTCTTAGACCAAATAACAAAATACTGGGTGGTGCAAACCTTTAGCTTAGGGCAGACCCTACCACTCTTACCTGGAATATTTCACTTCACCTATGTCACTAATACTGGTGCCGCTTTTAGTCTGTTAAGTGGGAAAGTAGAGTGGTTGCGCTGGCTATCTTTAGGAGTGAGTTTAGTATTGGTAGTGTTGGCCTTGTTTAGTCCAACCTTAAATTTTTGGGATCAGTTGGGCTATGGCTTGATTTTAGGTGGAGCTATGGGCAACGGTATTGATCGGTTTGTTTTAGGCTACGTCGTTGATTTTCTTGATTTTCGCCTGATTAACTTTGCTGTATTTAATGTGGCAGATTCATTTATTAGTATCGGTATTGTTTGCCTGTTAATTGCTTCCTTGCAAAAAACACCGACTTCAACTGGCAGGTCACATTAAACTATAAAGCCTGGGATGGTTAATCCCAGGCTATCGATTACTAAAACCCTTGCTCAGTCCTATATGCGAAGACTTGATCTATAAGTTCGAGCAATTGTGATTTTTTATCTTACACCAATTCACATAACTGGTGTAACAGGTGAAGATGCACCAGCGATCGCTGATGACAAACTAGTATTTAGATTATGCCTCAGCTTTTAATTTAATTACCCTTGCCAGGAGTTGTTGGGGAACTAGAGCCTGGAGTACTGGGAGAGCTACCTGGTTCGCTACTGCTGCCAGGAGTGCCAGGAGTGCCAGGTTGTTCAGGTGGGGTTGAGCTACCTGGTTCGGTAGTGCTGCCAGGAGTACCAGGTTCAGGTGGGGTAACGCTTCCTGGTGCTGGAGTTAAGTTGCTAGGAGCGCCAGGTTCAGGTGGGGTTGAGCTACCTGGTTCGGTAGTACTGCCAGGAGTACCAGGTTCAGGTGGGGTTGAGCTACCTGGTTCGGTAGTGCTGCCAGGAGTGCCAGGTTCAGGTGGGGTTGAGCTACCTGGTGCTGGAGTTAAGTTGCGAGGAGCGCCAGGTCCAGGAGGTGTTATGGTTCCTGGTGCTGGAGTGCTTTCGGGAGTGCTAGATCCAGGAGGCGTCATGCTTCCTGGTGCTGGAGTGCTTTCAGGAGTGCTAGATCCAGGAGGCGTCATGCTTCCTGGTGCTGGAGTGCTTTCAGGAGTGGTGGTGTTATTGGGCGTGGTTTCTGCTGGTACTGTAGTGCTACTAGGAGCGCTAGGGGTGACAGCTGTGCCGTTGGGACAGCGAGAGTTGAGCGGAAAATACTCGCACAGAATTTTCATCCCTTCTGGCGACATCTTGATTTCCGCTGGTGCGCTAGTGGAGTCGCTACTGGATTGGGCTATGGGGGATTTACTGGATTGACCTACAGCAATGTTAGCGGTGAGCGCCAAAGATAAAGCTGTACCAATCATGGTCAGAGATTTTCCCATCATTCTGAAATTAACCTTAACGGAACACTCGACCTATTAAAACAGACAATAAGATTTAGAAAATCTTCCTAAATGAAGATATTTAGGTTTAGTTGAGAATATCTGGATATGTAAATTGGTAAAAATTAAATCTGTTGTTTCTTGAGATTTAGTGTTTAATAATACAAAGCAAAAGCTATGTTTCTAGTTATTGAACTAGTAATAGTAGATAAAATAAGCCTTTGAGAATCGAGCAAAAATTTATACCTCTGTAAATAAGTGAGGAAAATCACAAATTAATTATAGTCACAAGGGAAGTTCAAGTATAAATTAGATTAAAAAGTTCCGTATAGCCAATTTATGCTTTGGCTTATGAGTAAAATGATGAAAGACTAACATCTAAATAGATTGTAATTTGCCCGATTCTTCACTAAAAACTGTGATGTGAATAGCCGATGAGTTCTCCCCAACCCCCTCAAAAGCCACAAACGTTAATTGGTCAACTGACTCAAGCGGTACATACTATCCAAGCTAGGGTCGATTTTTCCAAATTAGCACTCAAGCCGAATGCCAAAGTACCGGAACTCTGGGTGCAGGACGCGGGGGCGGATAAGGCAGAGGTATATCCACTGTTGGGCGATCGCTATATTCTAGGTCGTAGCTCCAAATCCAGCGATATCGTCATCCGTAACCCTGTTGTCAGCCAAATTCACCTGTCGCTATCGCGGAATTCTACTCAACGCACACCAGCTTTCGTCATCAAAGACGAAAACTCCACCAATGGCATTTATCGTGGCAAGCGTCGTGTTAGTTCCCTGGAACTGCGTCACGGCGATATTCTCACCCTGGGACCTCCAGAACTCGCCGCTTCTGTGCGGTTGCAATACGTCGATCCACCAGCTTGGTATTTCAAAGCTGCAAGTTGGACAGCTTATGGTATTGGCGGTGTCAGCGCCCTCTTGGCATTGGTAATTGGCGTTGAATGGCTGAAATTTTCAGTAAAACCTCTACCTACAGCTACACGCGCTCCAGTGGTTGTTTATGCTCGTGATGGAGCCACTCCCCTGAGAGAGCCTCGGACTACCTCTCATGTAGACATGAAGCATTTAGAGGAATTTGGCCCTTATTTGCCTGCTGCGGTGGTGGCCTCAGAGGATAGTCGTTATTACTGGCACTTTGGGGTTGACCCTCTAGGGATTTTACGAGCCGTGTTGATCAATAGCCGCAGCGGAGATGTGCAACAAGGAGCCAGTACTGTTACCCAGCAAGTTGCCCGCAGTTTGTTCCGCGAGTATGTAGGCAGACAGGATACCCTTGGACGCAAATTGCGGGAGGCAGTTGTCGCCCTGAAGCTTGAAACCTTTTACAGCAAAGATGAAATTTTGCTGATGTACTTAAATCGGGTTTTTTTGGGAGGAGATACCTCTGGCTTTGAGGATGCATCCCGATATTACTTTGAGAAGTCGGCTAAAGAATTAACTTTGGCAGAAGCAGCAACCTTGGTAGGAATTTTACCAGCCCCCAACGGCTTCGATTTTTGTGGGGATAGTCACAATAAGCTAGAAGCTGCTGAATACCGCAATCGTGTAATTAAGCGGTTGCTGGAGATGGGCAAAATTAAACCTGAGGATGCGAACCGAGCCAGACGTTCCACCGTCCAAGTTAGTCCTAAAGTCTGCGAACAGCAAGCTAAGACGATCGCTCCTTATTTTTACAGTTACGTTTTCTCTGAGTTGGAATCAATCTTGGGGCAGGGAGCCGCAAGAGAAGGAAACTATATCATTGAAACCCAGCTCGATCCAGCGTACCAGAGCCAGGCAGAAGCCGCGTTGCGGAATTCAGTCAATAATAGTGGCGCAAATTTTAATTTTTCTCAAGGGGCGGTGGTAACTCTTGACTCCAGTACCGGCAGCATCTTGGCAATGGTGGGCGGCACTGATTATAAAAAAAGTCAGTTCAATCGTGCTGTCCAAGCCAAAAGACAACCAGGTTCCACCTTCAAAATCTTTACTTACACCGCCGCTATCCAACAGGGAATTTCAGCATCCAATAGTTATTCCTGCGCCCCTTTAACTTGGCAAGGCTTTACTTATAAACCCTGCCGTGCTGGTGCTGACACTAGCTTTGATATTGCTACTGGGCTGGCGCTTTCAGAAAATCCCATCGCCCTGCGAGTTGCCAAAGAAATTGGGCTGGATAAAGTCGTGGCAATGGCGCAGCGTTTGGGGATAAAATCATCCCTCGATCCAGTTCCCGGATTGGTACTGGGTCAAAGCGTGGTCAATGTTTTGGAAATGACTGGTGCTTTTGGTGCTATTGGTAATCGCGGTGTGTTGAATCCTCCCCATGCCATTAACCGAATTTTAGACAGTGGTGATTGCCGCGATCGCAAAGATATCAAAACCTGCCGTGTAATCTACTCCTTCGACCAAGATCCAGATGCTAACAAACGAGTGCTGCCAAATGGTGTAGCCGATGAGATGACTAGTTTGATGCGTGGCGTAATCACAAGAGGTACTGGTCGTAGTGCTGCCATTGGACTGGGGGAAGCTGGTAAAACTGGCACGACTGATAAAAACGTTGACTTATGGTTCATTGGTTTTATCCCCAGCCGGCGGCTTGTAACTGGTGTTTGGCTAGGAAACGACAATAATTCCCCTACATCTGGTAGCAGCGCTCAAGCAGCTCAGTTGTGGGGAAATTATATGCGACGGATTACAAGGTAAATGGGCATTGGGCATTGGGAACTATTGATCAATAAATGCTCAATGGACTTTTGTGAGAAGACCTGATTTTGAGGACTTAGAAGTTTATCAACTTGCTGAGAAGCTAGCTAATCAAATTTGGCATATTGTTAAAGGATGGGATCATTTCACTAAAGATACACTGGGCAAGCAAATTGTTCGGTCTGCTGATAGTGTTTGTGCGAACATCGCAGAAGGTAGAGGTAGGTACAATGACCAAGACAATCGGCGTTTTGTCAAGATTGCGAGAGGGTCTTTGTATGAAACTATCAGTTGGTTGAGGTTAGCCTACGCCAGACAGTTATTGACAAATGAACAGGTAAGCAGATTTAAAGCAATTCTTGATGAACTGTTACTCAAGTTTAATGCTTATCTAAAATCCATAGGGAATAGGGAATAGGAACTTAATTTTCTTCCCCATGCCCCATGCCCCATGCCCAATACCCCATGCCCAATACCCTATTATTGATATCCCTCCCAAGGAGTGACTTCAAGTTTGCCGCTAGGCTTGAATATCACTTGAAAGTGGGCGAGAGGTTCTTTATTGTTGGGAGCTGCTACATTGGAACCGTAGATAGCATTGAACATCTTGGGAAGGGGTGTTTCCCGGAAATAGTCAAAGGCGACTTGGTTGAGTGGTTCATAGTCAGCAATTACACCATCTTTGTTAACCGCTACCCGGTATTTCAAATCTCGTGTAAAGGTGGGGGTGCCACTCCAGGTTTGGCGAACTGTATTATAAAGTTTTTGGTTTAAACCTTTGACTATATTAGAGTCAGTAATTTTTGCGCCGAGTACCTCTGGTGTAGTAGCATATCCCCGCCAAGGGCTAACTTCTAGTACACTTTTTGTATTAAACACTACTCGGAATTGGGCGATCGGTTCATTAGAAATGGGAGTGCGGTTAGCAGGATTGTAAAGTAGGTTAGGCAGAGGAGTTTGCCCGACTCTTAGATTCGCCTCTTTATTCAATGCTTTATAACCAACGATCGCTCCATCCGCAGCTACACCCAGACGATAAATTAAATCGTCGTTCAATCCTGAGCGATTAGTCCAAGCTGGATGAATTTGGTTGTACACTTGGCGATTCAATGCACGTAACTGCGATGGATCAGTAATTTCTGGAACCGTATTTAAAAGTGCTTCTAAATCTTTAACTACCGGCTTTGCATTAGTTGTGGGCGTTGGTGTTTGTATGGGAGTTGCAGCAGCGATGGGAGTTGCAGCAACTGATACTGGAGGAGTGATGCTTTTTGTTGTAGAGCTACTTTGCTCATCTGGCTGCGGTGGACGCATTTGGGGAGGTGGAATCAAGTTAAAAGCGATCGCTGCTACTGCTAAAGTTGATACTCCCACAGCAGCAGGAACTGCTTGCCTGATCAAAGCCTGACTAGCACCGCCATAGCGTCTGGTAACTGGTTGTAGTTCTAGGGATAATTCTGGTAAAGTTTGGCTATCAGCAAAAAACTGATCCACTGCTTCCACTAAATCAAACAACTGCTCCGTATTCAAATCTATTTCAATCGGCGGACGTTTGGAATTTTTAGAGTGAGACTCGAACCCCTCTGGAACACCTTCTGAATGTATGATTAACCTGTGTCGGTTGCTGTTAACTTTCTGAAACTCTACTAGCTCCGATTCCTGGTTGTGTGCTTGCGGGTTGGGTACACTACTTAAAAATTCTTGGGCATAGCCACTAACAGCCCTCACCAAACTTTCAAAAAATTCTCGCCCTCCCGTTAGGGGTTGATTGTAACCAGATAAAGTACATTCTGCATTTACCAATATTGATAATTCCGGGCGCATTTCCTGGAACTGTGCAGCCCTAGTAACATCACTTAACCCCTCTAAAAGCAGTGTACAATTAGGTAGACTGTACTTACGTTGAATATTCATTCCACTTCACCGTCAAAAAGACTAATCCAGAACCTCTGCATTCCAGCTGTACCGGTACAAAATAGTAATTGTCCTAACAAATTTATCGCTAGCTCATCTAATTTTTCATCAGAGCTTAATGCCAGTAAACCAGAACGGCGAGCATTCATCCGGCTCTTAAAATGCGCTCGAAACCGCTCTAGGTAATTAGATAGGCGCAAATTCTGTTCTAATGGAATCTGCTTTTCTTCCATTTGTTGACATATCATTAGTAACTGGCGGATGACAACAGTTAAACGCCGCGCCATGTAGCAAGCAATAACCACCAGAGCTTTTGCTTCCATAATAGTTAAGGGACGGCGCATGTGCGCTCTTCGTAGCGGGTTAGAGCTACGCATCCGCCATAAATTCACCCTGTCTTTAACAATTCCTTTAAGATTCAACTCTTGAGCAAAAGCCAGGATTGCTTCCGAACCACCAAGCTCTAAAGCTTCAATTGCCAGTAAAATCAGATCAATTTGCAACCGCGTTCTTCGAGGACACGTCTTGGAAGCGATCGCAGGATCTGGTAAAGTGTCCAGAACCGTCGGCAGTGAGTCTTGGGTTGGACTGTTGAACGGCGTTAAACTTGCTGAGACATTCATTCTATAAATACCTTGTGCGGTTCCAACAGACTAGATAAAACAAATTTAAGATCGGTAGCCAAGACTTGAACATTAGACTTGTAGCAGTAGCATGACTACCTGATATATACATTAGTTAACTCTTTCTACTCAAAGATTTCCCTATATTGAAATCAAAGTTTTAAAACATCAGTTAATTCACCTCATTTATTAGTGCAATACCTTTTCTAGCTTGGTTTAGATTCCAATTATCGTCAATGAAGGGCGAAGCTTCAGCCTCGACTCCCAGCGTATGACATTATAGTGTACGATTTTTCAGGTATCTGAAATTAGGCATTGGGGATTGGGATAGCTATGAATTTAAATTAATAACTCCTCACTCTTCACTCCTAACTTTCCCTACTCCCTACTCCCCATCCCCTATTTTATGGATTTGAAGTCTCTCGTTCGTGACATCCCAGATTTCCCCAAACCCGGAATTCTATTTCGGGATATTACTACGCTGCTGCGCGATCCAGAGGGACTGCGCTATACTATTGACTTTTTAACACAAAAATGCAACGAAGCTGGAATAACCGCGGATTATGTCATCGGTATAGAGTCGAGGGGATTCATTTTTGGCTCACCTCTGGCTTATAAATTAGGAGTTGGTTTTATTCCCGTCCGCAAAAAAGGGAAGTTACCAGCAGCCGTTCACTCAATTGAGTATGAACTAGAATATGGTACAGACTGCCTAGAAGTGCATCAAGACGCTTTACACCAAGGGAGCCGAGTTTTGATTGTGGACGATTTGATTGCCACGGGTGGAACTGCGAGTGCGACAGCAAAATTAGTACAGAAGATTGGCTGCGAACTAGTAGGGTTTGGGTTTATTATCGAGCTACGGGATTTACAAGGGCGTAAATATTTGCCGGATGTGCCGATTATCTCTCTAATTGAATATTAGTTATTTGTCATTAGTTATTTGTCATTAGTCATTAGACATTGGTCATTAGTCATTTGCAAAGGACAACTGACAACTGACAACTGACAAAAGATAAATGACAAAGGACAAAAGATAAATGACAAAGGACAAAAGATAAATGACATCTACGAGAATTTCATTGGAGACAGGTCGGGATTGGCTAATCAGGCTAGTCACGAGCGAAACTTTTGTTTATGTCGCAAAGCGGCTATTGCAGGCACTACTGACTTTGTTTTTGGCGGCAGCGTTGTCGTTTTTCATTATTCAACTCGCTCCCGGTGATTATGTAGATACGCTGCGGCAAAACCCGAAGATATCTCCTGAAAGAATTGAGGAAATCAAGCGGCAGTTTGGTTTGGATAAGTCTTGGCCAGAGCAATTTTGGCTGTGGCTATGGCGAATCTTGACAAAAGGGGATTTTGGCACGAGTTTTATTTATCAACGTTCAGTGGCATCGCTGTTGTGGGAACGGGTTCCAGCGACTTTGCTATTAGCGATTGCATCTTTAATTGTCACATGGGCGATCGCTATCCCTCTAGGGATTTTTGCTGCTGTTAACCAAAATAAGCTAGCAGACCGGGTTTTACAGGTGATTAGTTACGCCGGACAAGGTTTTCCCATTTTCATCACTGTCTTAGCGCTGCTGGTTTTCGCCCAACTCACCTCGCCTTTATTCCCAGTGGGTAGCATGACTAGCATCAATCACTCGGAACTGTCGTGGTTTGGCAGAATCTTAGATATCGGCTGGCACATGATTTTACCCACGATCGCCCTCTCAATTACAAGTTTTGCTGGTTTACAACGGATCACTCGCGGCGAATTATTGGATGTGCTGCGCCAAGATTATATCCAAACGGCTCGTGCCAAAGGTCTGCCAGAAAACCGCGTTATCTATGTTCATGCACTCCGCAACGCCATAAATCCCTTGATTACCTTATTGGGTTTTGAATTAGCTGGTTTATTAAACGGTGCCTTCATCGCCGAATTTTTCTTCAACTGGCCCGGTTTAGGGAGGTTGACTTTACAGGCTTTACAAGCTCAAGATTTATATTTGTTAATGGCAAGCTTGATAATGGGCGCAGTGTTGCTGATTCTTGGCAATTTAATCGCCGATTTGATGTTAAAAGCCGCCGACCCACGCATTCGCCTAGAAAATCTCAATTAGTCATTAGTCATTAGTCATTAGTCATTGGTTTAACCTCATCTCCATGCTGTCTGAAGTCTATTACTTGGTGCGCTCAAAAACTGACGGTAATTATCTCATCGCTCGTCCTGATGCCGAAACATCAGGTTATTTATTGCTGTTTCAGGAAAACTTTGATGCCTTAAGCTATCTCAATACCCATGCGGCAGAAGTAGCAAACCGCTTTACTGTGGAATCTATTGCACGTACACAGTTGGGAAACTTACTTAAACGCTGGGGTTTTAGCGGTGTGGGTATTGTGACTGACCCGTTATTACCCAAGGTTGAGTTTTTGCAGCACAGTTAAACAGCTTATCCCTAGAGGCACTCCCTAACTTTACTATCTGGCTTTGTTAATATTTTTGCTTGCCTTATCTGTTTGATAGGAATTTCAATCACAAATTCTGTCCCCTTTTTAGGTGCAGAAACACACTTAATTTTTCCCTTATGCTTATCTACTACAATCTGGTAACTAATAGATAATCCTAAACCAGTACCTTTGCCTACAGGTTTAGTAGTAAAGAAGGGGTCAAACAATCTAGTTTTAACTTCCTCAGTTATTCCTGAACCATTATCTTTAATGCTGATAACTACGCACTCTTGATTTTTAATTTCAGTATAAATAGTAATGAAACTAGGGTGTTGTTTAATCTCCTCTTTTAAGCGCTCCATTTCCTGTTGACGTAAAGCATCAATAGCATTACTCAGGATATTCATGAAGACCTGATTTAATCCTCCTGCATAACATTCTACAAGAGGCAAATTACCATAGTCTTTGATAATTGTAATTTCTTGCTGTTCGGATTTTCCTTTGAGACTATGCTGCAAAATTAACAGCGTGCTATCAATTCCTTCATGAATATTAACAGGTTTCATTTCCGCTTCATCAAGACGGGAGAAGTTCCGTAAGGTTAGCACAATCTCGCGGATACGATCAGTACCAACTTCCATTGAGGATAAGATTTTCGGCAGATCATCAATAAGAAACTCCAAATCTATCTGATCAATTAAAATAGTTATTTCTGGGTTGTCATCAGGATATTGTTGCTGGTAGAGATTAGTTAAAGTTAGTAATTGCTGAATATATTCTCTAACATACATTAAATTACCATAAATGAAATTAACGGGGTTATTAATTTCATGAGCAACACCAGCGACTAGCTGACCCAGTGAGGACATCTTTTCAGTTTGAATCAGTTGTACTTGAGTGTTTTGCAATTCTTGCAGTGTCTGTTGTAGTTGAATATTTTTCTGCTTTAATTTTTTTGTTCTCGTCGCAACTTGCTTTTCCAATATATAATTAGCTTCTTCTAAGGCAGCTTGAGCGATTTTTTTTGCTTTTAAATATTCTTGCAATAAATTTAATACCAAAAACCATGCCGGAATAAGTATTATTAAACTTATGATAGATTCTAAAATTGCCCAAAATATTCTTTGACGATATTCAGCAACTGCCTGCTGTAACTGAAGTGAGATATTACGGTTTCTTTTAGCAACACCATCGGCATAAATGTGTTTATTAATTTCATATTCGGGACTAGACAATAGTAATTGGGCTGCTTCTTTTTGATTCTTCTTGACTAAATCAAAAGATTGATACTCCATTCTGACCAACTGCTGATTAGCAGCATCAATTTTTTTGGTGTCCTCATTTTCATATGTTTTAGGAGCTAGTTTAATAAGTTCTTTAATGATGACATCGAGTTGAGGTTCAAATTGCCGATACCGTTGTTCCCAAGTAAGTTTACCTGTAACAGCATTCATGCGAGCCGACATGGTTAATACTTCATCAAAATAGATAATTTTATCACTGAGTTTTTGGAGTTGAAATTCATTTTTAGTAATCCTATTGAAATGATAATATGCTTGCCAATTAAGCCAAATTTGAGGAATAAATAAAAGTAACGTTAGCAGTACTGTTACAGTTACTATGTGAGAGGGAAGAAATCTCAGTTTATAAGGTAGGTGCATTTTCATACTCTTGTTTTAGATATAATTAGAATCGGGCATTAACCAAGTTTCAAAATGTCGTATTAGTTGGATCTCATCAGCACTAATCCCAAAATAATTTCTGAGATAATTTATGGTTTCATTGTGATAATTTTCAAAAACTATCTCATTCATTTGTTTTATTTTAATTTTTTTGCCATAAATAAAACCTAAGTCAAAATTTATTAAATCTAATTTAGAAAATTTATATGGATATGGATATATAAATTGAGCAAAAAACTTAAATATCAATAAATGCATTCTATTAGTATTTAAATCGTTTCCCATAGTAAATCCAATTACAAAAGCTTCATCTTGAGGAGAAATCCCTCTACCTAAAAGTATGTGAATATAATCATGATCGTGAAGACTAATTTTACCAGGTAATGCCAAGGGGCTATTAGGATTCTCTAGTAACCAAATGACAAAAGGAATCTTCGGATTATGTAAACCAAATACTGTTGAATATGCTTCTTTTAAATTAATATGATCTACATCTATTTGAAAATTTGTATCTAAATTAAAAGCCATCTCCATAGTCCCAACTTATTTAAGACAAGATTTTTTAAACTTTATGATTAGCCTTGATGATATTGCTATTTATATAGCGAGCCTAAATCATTTGTAAGAGAGTAAAAGGCTGAAAAACTTATAAATAAATGCGTACTTTTAATCTCCGTATTTTTTCACGATTAAATTCGGATTGCTATATTAATTTGCTTTTATTATTTACACAATAAAAGCAGAGCAATGAGCAGCTACTGTTAGATTTAATAAAACAGAACCCATGGATTAATTAATACTTATTTTTTATTTACTTGTCTATATTTCTCGGAAGATTTATTCTTATTTTTATAAAAGAATGCTAAAAATTAGTTATCATAAAGTCTCCGTATAATCACTAATTAGCTTTTTTGAAATTCATAATTACGTTAAAAAGATAAAAATTTAAATATTAAATGGTTGCAAATATAGGAATCCGATTTGATTTCTGAAAACATACTGAGACTGAAAATCCCGTTTGATCAGGGTTTTATCCGAAATCTTGTTCAAAAATCAGATATGAGTCCTATATAGTATTAGTATTTCAATGTGGTAAGATTTTTTAAAAATTAAAGTAATATCTACATTTATTATGAAGATATATAGGACTCCTATTTACAGCTATTTTCAGGTAAATAGACTACGCAGTAAGGGCACAGCATTGCTGTGCCCCTACGACAGATGTGGTTCAAATACTTGAATTCTGCTGTAATTTTTGAAATACACGTAGGTGAGCTAGTGCATTGGACTGGTTCCCCGATTTGTACCCCTGCAATACAAGCAAGCTACGCGCAGCGTCTGCCCTTCTCCCATCCGCGAGAGGCTAGCGCCAAAGGAGAAACATCTGGCGTTGGGTTTTGCCTACCATATTCATTGCAAATAGTAAGAAATTACGTCAATTCTGCGAACTTGTGTTAAGTAAATAAGGATGCGTAGACGTAGCCCGTCGTAGACATCGCACAAGTAAAATCAGGCAATATCGGCGAACTCAACTCATCACCATTGAACAACGTAGTAACTAACTTTAAACTCGCTTGTTCACGTCGATATACTTCCACCTTTTGCCTGCGCCAATCCACAATCCAATATTCTCTGACACCTCTTGCTGAGTAAAACTTTAGTTTCTGAGTCTAATAGCGAAAGTTGTCTTAAGTTCCCGATCTCGCTTTTCATTCTCAATACCAGCAGATAGAACCTCTATTACCAGTTCTGGCGCACCAGTCAAATGCCCCGCCTCGTCTAAAAGTAAGGGCAATCTCCCGTTGCTAGCCCAAACCACATCAGGAATCACATTATCATTATCGCCAAAATATTATGCCTGGAGCAGTCACAACTTCTCCCAAACCAGTAGTCTGTGAGCAATTATCCAAAAAAGTGCTAATTCTGACACAAGTCTTTTGATGATTCCAGTGAGGCGCTCTGGTCACAAACAATTCTCCGTCAATAATTTCATAGCGGTTCCCGTTATCTGGAAACAACTCTAAATCGGCGGTATTCCAGCGCACTCTCTCAGATATCGGCTGGTTCATAAACCATGACTGTTGAATGATTTACCAATTCTAACCTGAGATTGAAAGCATTTATTTAGCCCGCGCAGGCGGGCTTTGTTTGTGTAGCGGCAGACTTCAGTCTGTCGGAGCCTCTACACCACTACCTTTTCTAAACTCAGCTTAGAACGCTTCACTAGCTCAGGAATCGCTACAGGATAATCTCCAGTGAAGCAGGCAGAACAGAAACTATTGGTGTCTTCTCGTGTCGCTTCTAGCATTCCGTCCCAACTGAGATAGGCGAGGCTGTCTACTTCCAGTTGCTTGGCAATTTCGGCGACTGACTTAGTAGCAGCAATCAGCTGATCCTGAGAATCGGTATCGATGCCATAGAAGCAGGGATGAGTTACAGGCGGAGAAGAAATTCGCATATGTACTTCTACTGCACCAGCCTCACGCAAGGTTTTGACTAGTTTACGGCTGGTAGTACCCCGTACAATCGAGTCGTCTACGATGATTACTCGTTTACCTGCCAGCACATCTTTGAGGGGGTTGAGTTTCATGCGGATACCTGACTCGCGCATCATTTGTGTTGGTTGAATGAAAGTTCGCCCAACATAGCGATTTTTAATCAGTCCTTCGGCGTAGGATACACCAGAAGCTTGGGAAAATCCGATGGCAGCAGGTATACCAGAATCAGGAACACCAAAGACAATATCGGCATCTACAGCAGATTCTTGAGCTAATTGCCGCCCTAACCGCATTCGGTAGCTGTACAAACTCTCGTTGTGCATGACACTATCAGGGCGAGCAAAGTAAATCATCTCAAAGATACACAATTTCCGCTCGGACTGTTGACTCCAATGATAGGAAGCTAGACCTTCTTCAGTAATCCAAACTAATTCACCTGGTTTCACGTCTCGCAGGTATTCGGCTCCAATTATATCTAAACCACAAGTCTCCGAAGCCAAAACGTAACGGACTGGATTACCAGGCAAAGTGCCAATTACTAGGGGGCGAATGCCATTGGGGTCACGCACACCCATGACGCCACTAGGAGTGCCAATGACTAAACTAAAGGCTCCTTTGCAACGGTGAAATGCTTGAGTTGCACCTTCTAGCCAATCTGCGCCAGCATTGACGGCTTCGGCGATCGCAAAAGCAATCATTTCTGAGTCTGTTGTTGTGACTAAGTTACATTTATTCTCAACCAACTCTTGACGCAGTTGCACAGTATTAACTAAATTGCCATTATGTGCTAGTGCCAATGAACCTAAACGGGTTTCCAGTACTGCGGGTTGGGCATTAACTTTACGGCTAGAACCTGTGGTGGAATAACGAGTGTGACCAACAGCAAGGCTACCAGGCAATTGATCCAAGATGGATTCATTAAAGACTTGAGACACCAAGCCCATATCTTTGTAAAGATGTACTTGTGTTCCCTCAAAGGTGGCAATACCAGCTGATTCTTGACCCCGATGCTGGAGGGCATACAATCCAAAGTAGGTCAGTTTAGCAACGTTTTCTCCTGGGGCGTAGATGCCAAAAACACCACAAGCTTCTTCTGGCTTGTCAGACTGATTTTCATGACTATTGATTGGGTTGTTGGTCTGATCGGGGTATTCATCCGAAGTGACAGAATGAATAGAAATCATGCTAGCTTTGCTCCTGGTGGGGGGGTCAATCAATTTGGGATTTTAGATTGACGATTTTGGATTGATCGCACCATAGTAGGGATGCGGCTTGGGATTTGAGAGTGGCTATTTTAGATTTGTTTCGCCCAGTAGGAGCAAGACATGAACCAGAAGCAACGCCCCCAATCCAAAATCTAAAATTCAAAATCTAAAATCGGTAGTCAAGTCACTGGGATTATCTGGATAGATGGTGGTAGAGTTCTTAACAAATCTTTAACCATCTATTAAAACAGTACCGTAATTATGCCTAACAAATCAGTTAGGAGTGAGGAGTTAGGAATTAGGAGTTAGGAGTTATGCTTTTTATTCCTAACTCCTCACTTTCAACTCCTAACTTCTTTGGGGGTCTTGGTGGGGATGGCGAGACGTCTGACGATCGCATGGGAATAGCGATCGCTCATATCTTCGATACTAACTTTGATTAAGGTTTGGTTATCAGTGGTGAAAACCCCCAAATCAGTCTCAAAATTACCAACTACACCCAATTTTTCCCACTCTTGACCAAGATGTTCCTGTAAATATGATTCCCAAATTTCTTGTTGTTCTGATGCTACAGAAACTAAAATTCTGGCACCACCTTCGGCAAACAGCACCTCATCGAGGCGGTTTAACTGCATTGGTGCTATTTCTAAATTGATTTCGGCACCAAGCTTGCCAGCAATACAACATTCTGCTATTGCGATCGCCACTCCTCCCTCAGCACTATCATGGGCTGAACGTACCCAACCATTACGAATTCCTTCACGACAAACTTTCTGGACGCGGCGTTCCAAGTCAAAATCTACCCGTGGCGGTTTTCCAGCAACAGTACTGTGGATAGTGGCTAAATACTCAGATGCTCCCAGAGTAATTTTGGATTTTGGGTCGCACCTTTGGGGCGCTGGAAGCGCAACTTGGATTTTGGATTGTATGGGTAATCCCAATAGGTAAATTAGATCACCAGATGCTTGCCAACCTTGTCCACAAATTTTGGTTATATCGGGAATCAAACCTACCATACCCACAACAGGAGTGGGATAGATTGGTTGTGGGATGCCTTCGGAATCGAGAGTTTCATTGTACAAAGAGACGTTTCCGCCCGTGACGGGTGTGGCCAATTCTCGGCAACCTTCCGCCAAACCGCGACAAGCTTCTGCCAATTGCCAGTAACCAATCGGTTTTTCTGGAGAGCCAAAATTTAGGTTATCTGTCACCGCCAGAGGTTCTGCACCCACACAGCTAAGATTGCGTGCAGCTTCTGCCACCACTGCCTTAGCTCCCTCGTAGGGGTCAAGATAAACATAACGAGGATTGCAATCTACCGTCGCTGCCACCCCTGATTTTAGATTTGGGATTTGGGATTTTAGATTGGGGATTTCTTCAAGGGGGCGCAAACGGATAACAGCCGCATCTGCACCACCTGGTAGGATTACTGTATTATTTTGTACTTGATGGTCATACTGACGATATACCCAGTTTTTAGAAGCGATCGTGGGTGTATCGAGCAAAGTTAACAGAATATCATTCCAACTTTGCAGGTGTCCTTGGAGTTCTATTCCAGCAGTTGTGCAATCAGGTAAGGAATCAGGAGTCCATTCCCAAGCTTGACGCGCATATTCTGGGGGTTCTGTTAACAATTCCCGATGATATAGTGGGGTATTTTCCGCCAAAGCTTCAGCCGGAATTTCTGCTGCTACTTCACCCTGGAAGAAAATCCGCACGATCGGTTCAGCGATGACTGTACCGGCGACAACGGCTTGAAGTCCCCAACGGTGGAAAATATCGATTAATTCCTGCTCACGCCCCTTGTGGGCAACGAACAGCATTCGTTCTTGAGATTCCGAAAGCAGATATTCATAGGGAATCATTCCTGTTTCTCTGACGGGAATCTGATCTAAATCTAGTTCAATTCCCACACCGCCTTTTGCCGCCATCTCTGAGGTAGAACAGGTGATCCCCGCCGCTCCCATATCTTGGGCGGCGACAACTGCACCCGTCTTAAACGCCTCCAGACAAGCTTCAATTAACGACTTTTCCAAAAATGGATCGCCCACTTGCACAGCAGGGCGATCGTCTATTGACTGATCACTTAATTCTGCACTAGCAAAACTCGCGCCTCCCATACCATCGCGCCCAGTGGTGGAACCAACATAAAGCACGGGGTTGCCTAAGCCAGATGCTCCAGATTTGACGATTTCTGCTGTTTCCATCAACCCCAGTGCCATAACGTTCACCAGAGGATTACCAGAGTAAGCAGAGTCAAAGTAAACTTCACCGCCCACTGTGGGTACCCCAACGCAATTACCATAATGTGAAATTCCCGCCACTACGCCTTGGAACAGCCTTTGAGTTTTGGCATCTTCTAGGGAACCAAAGCGCAGTGAGTTTAATAGAGCAATGGGACGCGCACCCATTGTAAAGATATCTCTGAGAATACCGCCTACTCCCGTTGCTGCACCTTGAAATGGTTCTACAGCTGAGGGGTGGTTATGGGATTCAATCTTAAAGGCTAGTTGGAGTCCGTCGCCCAAATCTACAACACCAGCATTTTCACCAGGACCCACAAGGATGCGGGGTCCATCGGTGGGAAATTGTTTGAGTAGAAGCCGAGAATTCTTGTAACAGCAATGCTCTGACCACATTACCCCAAACATTCCCAGTTCAGCTTTGTTGGGATGACGCCCTAACCTGCGGACAATTTCTTCATATTCTTCTGGCTTTAAACCTTCAGCAGCAATTTCTTGGGGAGAAAAGAAAGCAGGAGATGTGGCGGTCATGGAAATTATGCACCAATTGTACAGAGCATTATTCTATCGATTTACTTACCCTGTAGTTGCAGTTCTAGAAATACAGATAATTCTTCTTTGGATATTTCTTTCTGAACTACTTGAATCACCAAGTTGTAAGCTTGCTCTTGCGATAAGTTCAAACTGTAGCCGTTTAAGGTTATAAAGGTATTCATAACCGCAAATGCAGTGCGCTTGTTGCCATCAATAAATGGATGGTTCATTGCTAAATTGTACAGGTACGCTGCTGCTTGCTCGTGAATTGTTGGATGGAGAAGTTCACCGCCAAAGGTGGCTTGAGGTTGTGCCAATGCTGAATCTAGCAAGCCTTCGTCTCTGACACCTGATGTTCCACCAAATCTTTGAATTTGGCGTTGGTGAATATCTAAGACTTGAGAAATAGTCAGGAATTTAGGAGTCTGCAAGGCGGCGAAAAACCTCTTCCCATTTTTTTTCAACTGCTAAGTAAGCCTGCCATACTTCTTCATCTGAGGCAATCTGATTTGAGGCAGTATTTTCTAATTTGTCTTCATTTTGTTGAATTTCGCGGAAAGATTCGGCAAAATCAGGAATATTTAATAATAGTTTTTCAGTAGCTTCGCTTTCTTCTGTTTTTTGTAAATAAGCAATAATTGCAACAGCTACTCGCAACTTCTCAGGAGGAAGTTGACGCAAACGGTTTTCGGCTTCTGATAAATAAGTGCTGTGCTTTTGTTCTGTTGCCATCGTTACCCCAAGCTAGGTTTGTTGCAAGACGTTGTAAATCAGTTCTGCTGCTAACTCTAGCTTATCGCGCCATTGTGATTTGCTCAATCAAAGCAACTGCAAAAATACGTAATTTCTTAGCCAAAAGCTGAAGGTTGATAATTATTCGAGTAATTTCACAATTATTTTAAGAAATAAAGACTTATTTGTCAAATAAATATTAACTAAATGCAACATTTAAGTAAGCAAAATGAATTTTCCTATAATCCTCTTTATTCAGGCTTGTCACAGTTCTAATCCATTGGAATGGACTATTGTTATTTTTATAGTTGGCGGAATTTCAGTTGGTTCGGGTATAGCTGCTACTGGAATTGTTTTTATTGCAAGTACAGTAATAACAATACTTATAGCAGGAGCTAGTATAGAGGCGATATCAGCAGCAGTAGCAGCAATGGTTAATACAATTACTGCAACCACCGCATCACTTGAATTAGTAACTGTGTTGGTGAATGGCGTTAAAAGTATTTTGGGATGCTAAATTAATTTATGTTGCAAAGTGCGATGCCTACGGCGGCAAGCTACGCACTTCTACTTTTCTGTAAATTAAAGCGCCATGTTTAAAGATAGTTTAACTAAGTAATTATACTGCAATTTAGGACACTATATTTTGCGGATATGTACTGAAACTCAGAGATTATTCCGGTATATGCAGTTTAGCTGTAACAATCAAGTGACGAGAATCACATTTATGTATGATTAGGATCGTCTCCCTGCGATCGCAAGCTTGGCATAATTAATGACAACTGAACTCTAGCCGAGTCATTAATAGGGAACACACTTAATTGCCGACAGCCTTAATCAAGGACTGTCGGTTTTTTGTATTTGGATGTCATTTGTCATTTGTCATTTGCCCAATGTCCAATGCCCAATGCCCAATGCCCATATCCAATAAAATTTCCCCACAACTGGTTGATAACTTGACAGAGATTTTGCCAGAGTCACTACCAAATGTGGGGAAGATATGATCAAATTCGGGATCTTATGCCTATCGAGCGGTAATATCTTGCACTCACTCTAGTAAACCGCAAGTATACTCCTAGAACCAGCACACACTTTGTATTAAGACATCGCTTGAATGATGTAATCAAAGTAGGGTGCTGCTTGAGCAGCGTCTTCCGCACTCAGCAAGCCAAGGGAGGCTGTTTTGAGGGAATTGATCGCTTCTACCATTCCAGGCACGGGAACGCCCAATGAATTGTACATTTCCCGCACGCCAATCAAACCAATTTTTTCAATTGGTTCTTTGTCACCGGCAAGTACGCCATAAGTAATTAGACGTAAGTACCAGCCAAAATCACGGATACATAGAGAGCGTTGACGTTCTCCATAAGCATTACCTCCGGGGGAGATAAAGTCAGGACGCTTCTGCCAAAGTTGTTTGGTTGCTTCCTGAACTATCTTTTTTTCGTTTTCGGCTAAGGTAGACGCAATCCGCGTCCGTTGTACGCCGGTTTGCAAAAAGTCTTTGATATTTTTAAGTTCGCCACTGCTGGGATAACGCAGTTCGTCGTCGGCTTGGAGAATAACTTGGCTAATTACAGTCATGATGATTGAAATCACCTGAAATATTATCTGTTAGTTTAGCGAGTCGGAGGTACACAAGTGAAGGGATCGGAGCTACTTATGTATTGAATTTATCTGTTTGGGGAGATGAGGGAGTGGGGAGTAGGGAGCAGAGGGGAAAGAGGTAATTTTTAATTCTCCCCCTTGCCCCCTGCGCCCTGCCTCTTGTGCCCAATGCCCAATGCCTAATGCCCAATGCCCAATGCCCAATGACCAATGCCCAATGACTAATGACCAATGACTAAAATGATTTGGCAACAAGGTGAATTAATTGAAGTTACGATCGCTAATCTGAGTGATACAGGCGATGGAGTGGGACGCGCTGATGAGCGTGTAGTGTTTGTCCCAGATAGTGTACCAGGCGATCGCGCGATCGTCCGCTTAGTACATGTTAAACCCAAATACGCCCACGGGAAGCTCCAGGAGCTATTGGAACCATCACCCCACCGGATTAGACCTAGTTGTATTGTGGCTGACAAGTGCGGTGGTTGCCAGTGGCAGCATATTGATTATAATTACCAGCTAGTAGCCAAGCAAAATCAAGTTATCCAAGCTTTGGAACGCATTGGCGGTTTTGTCCAACCACCGGTAGATCAGGTACTCGCTGCCCCTTTTGCTTTCAACTACCGTAACAAATCTACATATCCTCTGGGCAAATCGGCAACTGGACAGGTACAAGCTGGATACTACCAAAAAGGTAGTCACCAATTAATTAACTTAAATCAATGTCCAGTCCAAGACGCGCGATTAAATCCCTTACTTGCGGAAGTTAAGCAGGATATTCAGCAGCAGGGTTGGCAAATTTACGACGAACAGCGCCACCTTGGAAAAATTCGCCATCTCGGTTTACGCATTGGCCGACACACTGGGGAAATGTTGCTGACTTTGGTGGTGAAGGACTGGAATTTATCAGGAATTGAAACCCAAGCCCAGGAATGGTTAAAGCGCTATCCCCAGTTAGTGGGAGTGTCGCTCAATCGCAATGGCGATCGCACAAATGCTATCTTTGGATCACAAACCCGTTGCATCGCTGGAGTCCCCCACCTGCGTGAAATTTTTGCTGGACTGGAATTTCAAGTACGCCCAGATACATTTTTCCAAGTGTATACAGAAACAGCAGAGGCACTATTGCAGGTAATTCAATCAGAACTCAATCTTCAAGGGCATGAGTTGCTAGTTGATGCCTATTGTGGTATTGGAACTTTAACTTTACCCCTCGCCAAAAAAGTACGCCAAGCTACAGGATTAGAAGTGCAACCAGCAGCAGTAGACCAAGCTATTTTGAATGCCCACCACAACGGAATTGATAATGTGACATTCCAAGTCGGGGCAGTAGAAAAATTGCTGCCAAAAATGGGCACAACACCAGAAGTAGTAATACTCGATCCGCCACGTAAAGGGTGCGATCGCGCCCTCCTCGACACTTTACGGGAATTGAAACCATCTCGGATTGTTTACGTCAGCTGTAAAGTAGCTACCCTCGCCCGCGACCTGAAATTGCTTTGTCAAGATGGGCAATATACTATCACACGGGTGCAACCTGCTGATTTTTTTCCTCAAACTGCTCATGTTGAAGCTGCCGCCTTTCTTGTGCTATCACATTTGGACAAGGGTGATAATTCCTTTACAAAAACTGAAATTTGAAATTTTTAGTCTACTGCATACTAAAGATGCTAAAATTGAATTAAGCTAAAAATAGAAATTCGTTTTGTTTAAAGAAATTCAAGTTGCATAGGCTCTTAAAAATGTGAAATTGGATTGTGTAAATTACAAATCGGCAATTAGCTAGAGTATGCCAATACTCTCTTAAATTACTAGCATCTTTTTAAGTTGCTGACTTGATTATCAAACTTATTCCAGCCGCTATATATCTAAACAATCCCAACTCATACATGAAGTCAATGCTCCCTAGCATTTTCAAAATTTAGTTTTAAAGACGCAAGTTTGAAGGCAGCATGACCACCTCAAGTTTTATCAGGGTGCCTGTAATAGCAAACTGATGTCTAGCTAACTGAAAGCTATGGGGTATCTCTTGTGATTACTATTTCACTCCGTCCAGTTGGACGTTATTGGGGCACTATTAGTTTTGCCTCAACCCTCTATCTTTGTCCAATATTAGATTTACTGTTGGCAGAAATTCCAGCAAAGTTACAAGCAGAATTGCGGCTAGGACTTCAAGAAGCCCTAGTAAACGCCGCTAAACATGGCAATAATCTTGATCCAAGTAAAACAGTTGTAGTGCGCTTTTCCTTAATAGATAATCAATATTGGTGGATAATATCAGACCAGGGTAGCGGCTTTACTCCTTCATCTAGTAGTGATGAAGAATTAACAGACTATCTCCCACCAGATGAGGCAGAAAGTGGTCGTGGTTTATCTCTTCTCCATCAAATTTTTGATCAGGTAGAGTGGAATCGCAAAGGCACAGAATTGAGGCTTTGTAAACAAATGGAAAATCGCCGGGGATTATCTCTGCGACGATAACGTAGTTAGGAGTTAAGAGTTAGGAGTTAGGAGTTAATAATTTAAAACTTTTAACTCATCACTCCTAACTCCTAACTTTTCCCGTGAGTCGGACAGGGAGGCGCAGAAATAGAGCGATCTAACCAACCAACTGCTTGTTCTAATCTAGCTTGAGCTTCTTGTGGCTGATTTTTTAAAAGATACACAATAGCTGCTGCCACTTGTTCATTAGCGCGGGAATTGCGGTTAGACTTGAGGCGATGCCAATCATTAGGGGAAATAGTCAGCCTTTCCATTAGGGCTTGAGCTATTTCCAGAGTACTAAGTTCATTCAGTTGACTGGTTTTAGGCAGCTGGGTAGATTGAGACATAATTTTTGTTATTTGTCATTTGTCATTTGTCATTTGTCATTTGTCATTTGATTAATAACCAGTGACTCTTGACTTTTAAAGTTTGGCTCATATTCATCTTAGTTTACTACTTGTACATGAAGCCGTCTAAACAATCACAACCGCCAGGGGAAACTCCAGAACCAGATTTTGAACAAGAACTAGAGGAAGTAGAGCGATCGCTCCTGTCCTTAAAAGAGCGGTATGATCAAGTGCAACGTGATCGCCAACAACAGGCACAATGGCAACAGCACCGGGATCAACTGAAGCACAATAAATCTCAGACACCACAATTCAAAGCAGAGTTACGGCAAATTCAACAGCAGTTGGAAATGCTAGAACTAAACTTAGAAAGCCAGTTATTTTCTTGGCGTAGCCTGAAAAAACCTTTCTGGCAAGTCGTCCGCTTTGGTGGAATGGGCGTTATCATAGGCTGGATATTAAAGTCTTATGCTGGGTAAATATGGTAAATCGACGGATTGCAGAAATATTGCGAAGTGGTCAACCTGATGAGTCTCTCCAAGTGCAAGGCTGGGTGCGGACGAAACGCGATTCCAAAGGGTTTGCTTTTATTGAAGTCAATGACGGCTCATCACTAGCTAATTTGCAAGTCGTCATTAATCAAGATTTGCCAGACTATGAAGCTATATTGAAAAAATTGAATACAGGTGCTGCTGTTGAGGTGACAGGGGTATTAGTGGCTTCTCTTGGTAAAGGACAGCGAATTGAGTTGAAAGCCGAAACAGTGAAAGTTTACGGAGAAGCTGATCCCGATACATATCCCCTGCAAAAGAAACGCCATTCCTTTGAGTTTCTGCGAACCATTGGACATTTGCGATCGCGTACCAATTCTTTTGGTGCAGTTTTCCGGGTCAGAAATGCTTGTTCGACAGCAATTCATCAATTTTTCCACGAAAGAGGCTTTTTGTGGGTACACACACCGATCATCACTGCTAGCGATTGCGAAGGCGCGGGTGAACTGTTTAGCGTTACCAGTTTGGATTTAAAGAATATTCCCCGCACAGAAAACCAAGCAGTAGATTACAGCCAAGACTTTTTTGCCAAACCCACATATTTAACAGTTAGCGGCCAGTTGGAAGCAGAAGTGATGGCGATGGCGTTTTCTAACGTCTACACCTTTGGCCCTACCTTCCGTGCAGAAAATTCCAATACTTCCCGCCACTTAGCAGAATTTTGGATGGTTGAGCCAGAAATGGCTTTTTGCGACCTAGAAGGCGATATGGATTTAGCTGAGGCGTTTCTGAAACACATTTTTAAATATGTGTTGGAAACTTGCCCAGAAGATATGGAATTTTTCAATGAACGCATTGATAAATCTGTGTTGACAACAGCCGAAAATATTATTAATAATCAATTTGAGCGCCTAACTTATACAGAAGCGATCGCACTTTTAGAAAAAGCTGATGTGAAATTTGAATACCCTGTGAGTTGGGGTTTAGATTTACAATCAGAACACGAACGCTATCTAGCTGAACAATTATTTAAAAAGCCTGCGATCGTTACAGATTATCCAGCGCAAATCAAAGCTTTTTATATGCGCTTAAACGACGATGAAAAAACCGTCCGCGCAATGGATATTCTCGCACCCAAAATTGGCGAAATTGTTGGCGGTTCCCAGCGCGAAGAACGCTTGGAAGTTCTAGAACGCCGAGTGCTAGCACAAGGATTAAACCCAGAAGACTTGTGGTGGTATCTTGATTTGCGTCGTTATGGTACTGTCCCCCACGCTGGTTTCGGCTTGGGTTTTGAACGACTCGTGCAATTTATGACGGGTATGGGAAATATTCGTGATGTGATTCCGTTTCCGCGTACACCGCAAAGTGCTGAGTTTTAGTTTGAATTTTAGACCTGGGTTTTATAATCTCCAGGTCTTTGTTTTTTGTCGATAAAGATAAATCGAGCTAAAAACATTTATTATGAGCATACAGGATCAAACCATTGGTAAAATCCGGCAAATGCCAGAATCTTTACTTCATGAAGTGAATGATTTTATAGACTTCCTACTAATGAAGCATAGCGCTAAAAACTGGGAACTATGGCTTCAGTTTAGCGAGTCAGTGGAAATAGTGTAATCAGATTTTTCTGACTATTTATCTAATTTAGAAGATTATGAAGAACGCTTGGCGCGTGGGGAAATTCAGTGGTAGATATCACACGGGGAGATGTGCTTTTGTGTGATCTCAATCCCGTTGTTGGTACAGAACAAGCCGGAATTAGACCTGTTGTAGTGGTGCAAGCGATCGCGGGTTTTGCTTGTGTAGCCGCGATTTTATAAAGTGATTAGTTAAAGTTAAGATTTTTGAATCTCCTCTTGTAAAACTTGAATTTGCTCAATAGGTAATTCAGTAACTTGAGCAATTTGCTCTAAACTCATTCCAATTCCCAACAAATTTAAAGCCAACTTTCTTGTTGTTTCTGCTTTACCTTTGGCTTCGCCTTTAGCTTCGCCTTTGGCTTCGCCTTCTTCTAGGATTTGTTGATAAATGACTGATTCGCGCATAATCTCACTCCTTAAAATCTTGCTAATTACATTTTTATCTAACACCAGACCTGCTAAAATTCCACTAGCAGCAGCTATATTTCTTTGCAGATGGCGCTCGGTAATTGCTTCAACTGCTTTGGCTACTTGGGTTAATACCATTGTAGGATCGTTTGTCTGACTTAGCACCGCAAAGGGTAATAAACCTGGAATACTCATAAACCTGTCTGTAGGTTTTTCCCACAGGCGTATTACCTCAAACTGATGGTAAGTGTTGTTTAATCTAAAACTGTTTTCCCTGACTAATTCTGAACTTGTTTTTCTCAAATAGATTACTATTTGGCGCATTGCTTTGTTAGGAAAGCGCCGATAAACCCTAACCCGATAATCTAACATCCGAAAGGGGATACCTTCATCAGGGTCGGTTTGAAATTCGGTGTGCAGAACTAAATCATCAGATTGCAATAAAATTAATGAATCGGCGCGAATTGGTTCGCTTGATAATTCAGTAGGGCTAAGTTCTGTTAATTTAATCGGTGAACCAAGTAACCAAGTTGCTAAGTCATCTTTGAAGTTTTCGGCAATGAATTTACAGATATTGTCATACATGGCAACCTGAAATTAAGGGTATCAGGTATTTTTGATAAAAATTAAGTTTGTTGCTGTTGGGTTTTCTTACGTCAACCTAACCTATAAACTACGATATCTAAGGTGGTTGGGTGGGTAGGATTATATGGTTAGTTAATCTCAATTTTGACATTATCACCTATCTGTAAACCTAATTCTTTTGCTCGTCCAGACCTCAGTTCAATTACTTGGTCTATTGGTACGTAAGGACTGTAGTAGGTGGGACAAGGCTCACTATTACAGGGAGGTGCAGCAGTCTCAATATACTTGATTACCCCATTGTGAAGAAAAAGTATATCCAAAGATACGGGGGTATTTTTCATCCAGAATCTGACTGCTGGTTGGGTTGAGGGAAATACAAACAGCATACCCCGGTTATCTGGTAAAGCGGGTCGATACATCAGGCCCATCATTTGCTGTTCTTGTGTTCGCGCAACTTCTAGCTTTATTTTGCTACCTTTAGGAAAAGTTGCTTGAGCCGAAATTGGCAGATTTTGCCCCATATATAATGAAGCTTGGTTATCAAACTCTGATGTTACAGTGAGAGCTTGAGTCTTTTCAAGTTCAATTTTTGTTTGTCGGTCTTTATCGGCTTGTTGCCTTTTTTGTGCTACTAAAGCATCTTGATGTTCTTTTTCTCTTATCACAGCCTCTAGCTGCTCTCTTTCTGCTGTAGCAGCTTCTTTTTTAATAGCCGCTTGTCTCTCTTGCTCTACTTTTAAAGCAGCCTGATTTTTTTCTTTTTCTATAGCTTCTCTTTGAGCTTGTTCGATTTCTAGTGTGTCCGATGTAGGCAAAGTTAGAGGGCTTATTGTGGGTTGAGGTTGAGCATTTGTTGGGGTTTCATCAACTTTGGTAACTGGTGAAGGAACTGAACTAGGAATAGCCAGTGGGGCCTTTTCTTGAGGAGAAACAGAAACTGGGCTTTTACTGTTTGGTAGGTTAAGAGCAGCAGTAACAACAGCAAAATATCCCACTCCTAAGCCGATAAAAATTTGCCAAGGTTTTTTACTTGTCTGAGTTTGCTTAGAAGCAGCATTGAGTGATTTGACTCCACCAAGCGATATAGTAACGACAGAACTAGATGACGCAGCAGATTTAGACCCATTGGTTGATTGAATTGTCGTTTGTTGCCATAGTATTTTAGGCATTTGTAACGCTTTTTCAATTTCGTTCAATTTGTTTGAGCCAATTGAGAGCTTTAGCTTCAGAAATACGTTGATAATTACGAAATTCCATCCACTGCTCTAAATTTACGCCTTCAATTTTCTCCATTGCTAAACAGTGCAATGGTACAGAGCTATTTTTAGGTAAAAGAGTAAAATAACTATCTGGTTCTACCTTGGGAATACCCGCACTGTTTAGCTGACTCAAAACCTTTGCTTCCTGCTGAAACAGTTCAATGGCTTTGAGGTTATTCTCAGTCAGCACTTTTAAGACTTTAGTTTTCCCACACTCGTCAACTTCAAAAGTGTTACCAAAGCCACCTTGTCCTAGTTGTTTAATTACCCGATAGCGACCTTGCAACAGTATTTCTGACCCACAGTTACGACAAATAAGGTTGTTTGCATTCAGTGGGTCAACAGGTTTTGGACAATGGGGATTTATACAATACGTCATTACATAGAAGTAAATATCGGAAAAAATCTACTTTTATTCATATCTAAGGTTCTAGTAATAGATTTCCCTAAAACTCTGACAAAGTAACATATAGTTTTTAGAATATGCCTGCAATAAATTTTTCATCACCGTAGGATAGGCGTCTTGCATAGCTTACAAGGAATACAAAAGGTAGCCCTGGAGGTGTAAATTAATGTTAATGTTACTTCTCAACATCGGGAATGAGCGATATGCCATAGAAAGCCGACAGGTTGTAGAAGTAATACCACTTGTCCTGCTCAAAACTTTGCCCCACCAGCCTGAGTATATCGCTGGTGTTTTTAACTATCGCGGACGCATTGTATCAGTAATCGATTTATGTCAGTTGATGCGTGGCAAACCCTCTTGTGAGTACCTGAGTACTAGAATTGTATTAGTCAATTATTGGGGGAGTAATAATCCAGAACTTAAGGCTCCTTATATTTTGGGTTTGATGACAGAACAAGTTGTAGAAACATTACACAAGTCTGAGTCTGAATTTGTTAATCCCAATATCCAGATAGATAGAGCGCCATATTTGGGCAAAATGATTGTAGACGAGCAAGGGATGATTCAGTGTCTTCGCGTTGAGTACTTGTTCTCAGAAGCACAGCAACTCAATCTCTTGCCAGAAAGTGATCACAATACTTGATTTTAGATTGGTCTGAAGACTCAATAAATGGCACAATCTGTGATTGAAGCTTTACTAAAAAGCAAGATTGGTTTAGATGCAAACTCTATTGGTACTGATGCGATCGCAAGCGCAATATCTCAACGGATGGCAGATTGCGGTATAACGGATATTGCTAACTACCTGGGGAAATTGCAAGCATCTACCCAAGAATGGGAAGCACTGATTGACAGCGTAATTGTTCCAGAAACTTGGTTTTTTCGAGAACCAGAGTCCTTTGCATTTCTGAAGCATTACGTATTATCTGAGTGGTTGCCAGCAAATCCCCAGGGCGTACTGCGGGTTTTGAGTGTCCCGTGTGCAACAGGTGAGGAACCATATTCCATTGCGATCGCTCTATTAGAAGCAGGATTAAATCCTATAAAGATTCACATCGATGCTGTTGATATTAGCAAAAAGTGCTTGCTAAAAGCTCAACGAGCAATCTACAATCAATACTCGTTTCGTAGCAATAGCCGATCATTTCAAGAGAGCTATTTTCAGCCAACTGAGTCAGGATACCACCTGTGTGAACAGGTGAGATGCATGGTGAATTTTATTAATGGTAACTTGGCAGATCCGGCTTTTCTAGCTGACAGGCCGCTTTATGATGTAGTCTTTTGCCGTAACCTGTTGATTTACTTCGATCTGACAACAAAAGATCGCACCATTCAAGTCCTAGAAAGGTTGCTAAGGCCAGAAGGCTTCTTATTTGTTGGACAAGCTGAAGCTTGGTTATTGTTAAAAACTCAATTGGTATCAGTTCGTCAATATTCAGTAGTTGCTCATCGAAAGTCCACAGCGTGCGAAAATGTTCGCAAAAATCATCATCCCAATCTTCAAAGACAAGGCTTAACAGGCAAAAATATAGATATTCTCAACAGGCGACAGCTATCGAAAAAAACCCATTCTAAGTTTGCTGCACAAGAGAGGTTAAATGTTGCTCCCCAGAACCCCATATCGCCAAAAGACCTAAAGGTAAATTTGTTAGAAATAGCTAGAGCTTTGGCCGACCAAGGTCGTTTGAATGAGGCGGTTAAACTATGCAACGACTATCTCAACCAAAATCAGGTGAGTACTGAAGCATATCTTTTACTCGGTCAGGTGCAGCAAGCGATGGCACTAAATGAGCGGGCGGCACAATCTTTTCAAAAAGCTATTTATTTACAACCTACTCACGAAGAGGCGCTGACTCATCTGGCATTACTCAAAGAACATCAAGGAGATGCGGATAGTGCTAATCTTCTCTGGCAACGAATTTACCGATTAACGAAGAATAGGTAGTGAGGAGATAAAGTAAGAGGCAATACTGCGTAGGTTTTGCCTAAAAAATAGAAATGTGTAGCGGTTCTTCTTTGTATGCAATACACTCTGACCTACCGTGTACACACAAATCTGTCTTGAAGCAATTTACGCTTTATCGAATACTCCAAAGAAACCTCACCCTGGTTTTGCGTAGCAAAACCTGTCCCTCTCCTTGGTAAGGAGAGGGATTAAAGTCAGGACAGGGTGAGGTTTTTGTTTTGGGTAATTCGATGACTTGTGTGTACACCCTAGCCTAAAAGGAGAGAGGCTTTAAATCTTACCCCCCTTCCCTAGAAGGCAAGGGGCTGGGGGTTAGGTCTGTATTGGGCTAAACTGAGAATCGCTATATTCTTAACCGAACAGTATTGGGATTCATCCACCTTTTATCCTCATTCATCCACCTTTTATCTTCATTCATCCACCTTTTATCCTCATTCATCCACCTTTTATCCTCATTCATCCACCTTTTATCCTCATTCATCCACCTTTTATCCTCATTCATCCACCTTTTATCCTCATTCATCCA
>NZ_JBALCS010000121.1:0-56012 GCF_036919555.1 Nostoc sp. | reverse complement strand
CTGAAGCATTTATTTATGTTGCCATGATTCGATTAATGCTCAAGCAACTTGCGTGATGAAAATCACATATCTAAAACTTCTCAGACATCCTCTAATAACTTCCGATAATAGCGACACAATTAGAGAACTATTATATCTCTGACGGGGCGACAAAATAAGCTAAAAAGCTTACGAGATAAAGAATGCAGCAATTTATGGTAGAAAAAGATCGGTATGTCAAGATTTAGTCACGGATTTAATAAAATTAAGTCGCAATAAGCGCAAGTATTATCAACGGGGTCTTAGGGCTATGGAGCTTATTTTATCTGTATCCTAGCTTTTTTTGTCGCCCCGTCAGTTGTGCAAGCTGTAAATAGCTGAAAGTCAGTCTACATAATGTGCGCGGATGGTTTAAAGATGCTAAAGCCCTCAAGTCCTTGTATATACTGCAATTTAGCCATTTTTGTAGTCACCCCTTCACCAACACCTACCCATTCGCGCACTTGGCAAAAAAACTAGTCTGATTACTTAAAATTTTTCCTTAGCAGCTAACATCTGTAAAATCTTTTCTACATGATCCAACTCTCCAACGATTCGCCGAATTGGGTGCGGCCAAACCTTGACAAGGGTAGGAGTTGCAGAAACCTGATTGAGTTCTGCTTGTTCTGGATGAGTTAAAACATCAATCACTTTCAGAGTATAAGGATGTCCGAGCGATCGCTCTAATAATTCGTGTAAATTTTGCAGAATGCGTTCAGTAGTACTGCTATGTCCGGCTACAAATAAGCGGAGAACATAGCCTTGTGTGATGACTTCCTTTTTTTGTACTATTACTGGTTGGTGGTATTTTGGCACAGGTTCAGAAAGGTCTAGACGGACAATTAAATCGTGATCTTCCCAAAGCTGCGGGAATGACGAACGATAAGTTGTTAACACCATGCGATCGCACAATCCCTCCTGCCAGGGAGCTGCTTGCCATACTAACTCCCCTGTGCCAAAAATGGTATTAAGCAAAGTTTGATGTCTAATTACAGCCGAATAAGCTTCAGCAAAAGTTCGCACTTGTTGAGTGCGCGGATCTAACCAGTGGTCAATAGTCGCAGTATAACAAGGCACTAAAAAGTGCGGCGGCTCTGGTAAATCTAGGATTTCTTGCAAAGCCGAGCATAAATGCAAGTGCCATCGACCTTGCTTGCTAGGGTCGATGCAATAAATTACATCTCCTCCAGGTGTAAATAGCGCAATGCCTTTAAACAACTGGGGTGTAGATAGTTTGTTTGTCGTCAAGTTATTCACAGAGGCTAGGAAGCTAAAAGTAAAAAATTCTCTCTTTTACCTTTTACCTTAGCTATAACCGCAACCAGGATCAGCTAGAAAATTCGGAACCCATTAAAAATCCCATAAATCTCGTTATCAAAACTGGAAGAAAATGCTCTTGATTGCCAAGAGGAACTCTAACCCGCTCCTACGTCGCTAACGCTTCTCTACCAGACGCGCAAGGGACGCTATCGAGTGTCGGTACGAGCGCCACCCCTGGTGATGCGGCTACTGTGTACACACAAGTTGAAAAATCCTCTAGCCACATTTTTGTCAGAGTGAAACTGTCACGCTGACCCACATCCCGCCTCCCGCCCTGAACTGAGGTTCAGGGCTGATAGCTTGCATTCCACTAAGCGTAGACTGAATTGATCATTTAGTTTACGCTTAGTGGACTTCAGCTATGAGACTCGGAATTCATTCCGAGGCGGGATAGAAACGCAGTGCGAGATTTATTAATAAAGATATGGCTGCGGACTTCTGTGTACACCGTAGCCTGCTGCGAGGAAGCAAGCAAGAGCGTCTCTGATAGGAGAAGGGATTGAAGGAAAATCTAAAATCTAAAATCTAAAATCTAAAATTGAATAACTCCTAATCTCCAATCAACTCCACTGCATCTCGTCCATCGCAATTTTGTAAGTAAACTTTGACAATTTCTTCTTTAGCAGTAGGTAACTGCTTGCCAATAAAATCTGGGTGAATTGGTAATTCTCGATGGCCTCTGTCTACCAATACAGCTAAACGAACCACTTCTGGTCTACCGTACTCGTTTACGGCATTCAAAGCAGCGCGAATAGTCCGTCCTTTGAAAATTACATCATCTACAAGTACAATTGTTTTCCCTGTCAGGTCAAAAGGAATGTTGGTTTTCGCTGGAGTCCGCAACCCAATTTTGTCGAGGTCATCTCGATAAAATGTAATATCCAAAGCACCGACCGAAACGGTTACACCTTCCAGCGTCTCAATTTGACGCGCCAACAATTCGGCTAATAATACACCTCTGGTATAAATACCGAGAAGGACTAATTGAGACAAATCACGCGTCCTTTCCACAATTTGAGAAGCAAGGCGAGTCAAGGTACGACGGATTTCTTCGGATGAGAGAATTTCAACTACTTTGGCAGACATAGTGAGTGATAAGTTAGGAGTGATGAGTTAAGAGCTAGGAGTTTTTATTCTTAACTCCTAATATCATGTCCGCTTGATTACTTATTAAACCCGAAGAACCCCACCCCGCCAAAGATGCGTTTTGTCTCCCCACCTGAAGAGCGGGGAGGGGATTAAGGGGAGCCAGCGCTCAGAGGGGTCTCCCCAAGTGGAGCATCTGGCGTGTGGGGTGCAATGACTATGGGAATCACAACTAATTACCCGGACATGATATAACTCCTAACTCCTAACTTTATATTTATCATTACCTATTTTGGAGTAGTACAGCAGAATTCAAGTATTTGAACCATATCTGTCGTAGGGGCACAGCATTGCTCATTGGTGTCAACTTAAGAAGATTTTGCCCAAATTTGCTGGGTGTAAGCGTCAATCTCTCGGTGACGCTTACGCCTAGTTTTGACTAATCCAAAGAGCTTTTGATGTTCCACAAGATAAGGAACAGCGTCACTGGCATCATCACGGAGAACAGCTTGGGAAAAAGTTTAAAGCTCACTGGAGATAGCAATGAAAATATTTCTTTCTCGATTTCTTCCATGGGCGGCGCTGGCACATATTTTTGTTGACGCAGGTCTGGGTTGCCTTTTCGCGCTAGACGTTTTCTACTCATGATGTATCACTAATCACATCAATTCAGATATTCTTAGATTACATCTTCTGCCTCCTTTTTGCTTAAGTTGACACCAATGAGCATTGCTGTGCCTTTACTGCGTGGTCTATTTACCTGAAAATAGCTGTAAGTTGTAGTTTTTCACTCTTCCCCATCTGTGATAATTTACAGTATAGGTAAAATTATTGATTCTGCATTCTTGTTTAATCGGTTCAATTGCGGGTGTTTGATTTATCGCGATCGCTATGTATAAATCACTGCTAGCAAAACTTAAACCGCAATCTTAATCTCTTACTATTTGTCTAAATACATAACTACTTGATGGGATATATGTAAATTTTATCTAGCTCATCTTCTGACTTGAATTCATAGTTTTTATCCCCCAACTTGCAGTAATTTATGTTATCTATATCTATTGACATGGGATATTTTAGTGAATATTATATCAATCAATCCGGATTTCATTTACTTCTCTGGAAATCTCTGTAAGTCAATCCAACACTATCATCACAGCACTACATGAAACTACGCTGGTTATTACTTAGTCTCACAAGTATTATTCTACTCTCGTCGCCAGTCAAGGCGAATTCCAACACGAATCAAGTTGACAGCGCAGATGGCGGGAGTGGAAATCAATCAGAGTTACAACTACCAGAACTAAAATTCATTCCCCCAACTCGCTCAAGCGATTTTCTTAACCCAAGAGAGACTCCTAAATACACTGGTATAGTTACTTTAGGACGAGAAATATCGGAACTAAAAACTCCAATTAAAGCATTAATTGCTCGCTACAGATTCCTCACTCCCGGAATCTTTTTTATGGACTTAGAAACAGGCGATTATTTAAATATCAATGGCGGTCAAGCTTTCTCCGCCGCTAGCACAATTAAGTATCCTATTTTAATTGCTTTGTTTCAAGGAATAGATACAAAGAGAATCAAATTAACTGAGACATTGGTAATGCAACGTAAACACGTTACTGGTGGTTCTGGAGATATGCAGTATCGGCGGGTGGGAACTAAGATTAGTCTTTTGGAAACTATAACTAAAATGATGACTATTAGCGATAATACCGCTACAAATATGATTATCGACCGTTTAGGTGGTAAGGCAAATTTAAATCAGAGGTTTCGCACTTGGGGATTGCAAAGTACTGTGATTCACAATATGTTAGGAGACTTTAAAGGAACTAATAAAACTAGTGCAAAAGACTTAGTACGATTGTCAGCTTTGATTACAAATAATCAGTTAATTTCTAATACAAGTCGCTCTCAAGTTTTAGGTATCATGATTCGTTGCCATAATACAAGCTTACTCCCGTCTGGTTTGGGTTATGGGGCAAGTATTGCTCACAAAACAGGTACTCTAAGGTTTGTACTTGGAGATGCGGGTATCATTGAAACACCATCAGGAAAGCGTTATTTAGCAGGAATTTTCGTGCGAAGACCGAATAATGACGAGAGAGCAACAGCTTTTATTCGTCAAGTTTCTCAGATGGTGTATGGCTACTTTGAGCAACCAAAAGTTAGCCATCTACCTTAATTATTGACGTTTTTTACCGGGACACAAACACAAGTCTCAGTAGAAGTTATATCAAACTCCGCAGAAGTTTTGTGGCGAATCACAAACAACAAAACTGTATACACTAATTAAGTTTTTGGATTGTTTATAAAAGCATTGTATCCTGATTTCTTGACATTCTCTAACTGTCTAATCAAGAAAAATTACGAAATAGTTCTAATATCCGTTTTCGGACTCGTTCTATAACTACTCCTGACTCAGCAGATAGCCCATAAAATAATATCTCATATATCAATGAATGGTACGCCCAACTCTAACTCTTCTAAAAGTGTACGCTGGCTAAATACATCTTGTGGTTTGCCTTCTAGCATCAGTTGCCCTTTATCCATGACAAAAACCCAGTCAGCCCAACGATAAACGAGATCCAAATCGTGGGTTGCCATTACTAAAGTAGTTCCATCTTGATGAATTTTTTTCAGGGTTGCTATTAAGTTACGAGTATGTTTTATATCTAAATATGCAGTTGGCTCATCCAAAACCAGCAGTTCTGGTTGTAACACCATCACATCAGCTATAGAAACTCGCTTTTTTTGTCCTAAACTCAGATGATGCACTGGTCTTTCTGCTAAAGTAGTCAATTCAAATTCAACTAATGCTTGCTCTACTCGGTCTTTAATTTCTGGTTCTGGTAAACCCAAATTACATAACCCGTAAGATATATCTTCTTCAACAGTAGAAGCTACTAATTGTTGTTCTGGATGTTGAAATACTAGTCCAACCTTCTGCCGTAAGTTACCAAGATAATTTCGGTTATAAATTAACGGTTCACCACGCCAACGTACAACACCAGAATCAGGTTTATATAGACCGTTAGCTAATAAAAATAGTGTCGTTTTACCACAACCATTTTGACCAATTAACGCGCACCTTTTGCCAGATGGAATCTTCAGTGTTAGACCATTCAAAGCTGATTCCTGTGCCCCTGGATAGGTGTAATATACCTGCTCAAATTCGAGTAAATATTCCTGCATTTCGCCAAAATTCTAATCCTATTAATCCTACACAGCCGCAAATTGCTTCGATGATATACCGCCCTTGGGGACGATAGCGGCGCGGATGCCAAACTCGAAATTCACTCACAAAACCCCGTGCTTTTAGTCCGAGAGAGAACTGACTATATCGTTGTAAGGTTCGCTGTAATAGTTGTCCGATTAGTAGTGCTAAACTTTTCATTCCACTACGCCAAGTGATGTAGCCACCACGGGAATTTTGTGCTGTCCACAATTCATTGGCTGTGTTCAGCAGAATGAAAATAAACCGATACATTAGTAATAACAAATCGGTTAAAAGCACTGGACATCGCAAGTAACGCAGAGTTTCTAAGATTTCCGTGAAAGGGACAGTTAACATGAGAAAATATAAGCAAGAAACAGAGGCTAATGCTCTGGTTAAAATTTCCAATGCTTGGATACTGCCACTATGACTGATATAAATATAGAAGTGTCCGAGAGTTAGTCCATACCATGAATCTAATTGCACGCTTCGCAAATCATTAATCGCAACTCCATTCACCATCAGTGCTGGTAAACTTGTCAAACAAAAAACTATGGTAAACAATAACAACCGAAAATAAACACCAGCCGGAATTCTTGCATAGATAACTGTCCAAACACTCATCCAAAGCGCCATCAACATTTGCACTAGCGGATGGGTACAAAGGGAAATAGCAAGAGTAGTAAATGCAAAAATCAGCTTATGTTCTGGTGGCAATCTTCGCAGTCGATTAGTATAAGCTAAAGTATCTAGTTGCAGGTTCATTCTTCACGTTTTTGTTGTTGGGAACGTCCTTTATACAACCCAATTGCATAACCGACTACTCCAGCACCCAAAGCTGCTTGCGAAGCAAATAACAGGCTTTCTATTTCACTACTAGCTGGTTGAAAAAATGATTTAAACCAGGGTTTATATCCAGGTTGCATTTCAGTAATTGCTTTTTCGGCTTTGTCATCAGAACCGGCAAATTCTCCACCACGCACAAATATTAACGGTGCAACTGCTAAAGCTAAGACAGCTACTACAACAGCCAGTTACTCAACGCTTTTTTAGATTGACTCATTGCCACTTCGTTGTTTGATTAATTTCAGTAATTCCAATTCTTGAGGATTATAAGATTGCAGCCAGTTCCATACCAACACAGTTAGCAATCCTTCACTAATTGCTAAGGGAACTTGAGTAATCGCAAAAATTCCGGCGAACTTGGCAAAGGAAGCAATAAACCCACCAACAGGGGCGGGAAAAGCTAGGGCGAGTTGGATAGAAGTGATAATGTAAGTGAGTAAATCTGCGATCGCAGCTGCTAAAAATATGGCGATTTTTTGTTTACCACCCAACTTGATTGTCAGATTATATATCCAGTAAGCCGCAAATGGCCCAGCGATCGCCATCGAAAAAGCATTTGCACCCAGCGTTGTTAAGCCGCCATGCGCCAGTAACAAAGCTTGAAACAACAATACTAAGCTACCCAAAACCGACATAGTAAGGGGGCCAAACAGCACCGCACCTAACCCCGTTCCCGTAGGATGAGAACAACTACCTGTGACAGAAGGGATTTTCAACGCTGACAGCACGAAAGTAAAAGCACCAGCCAAGCCTAACAGTAGTTTCAGTTCCGGGTTAGCTTGGGTAATGCGAGTCAGACTACGCAATCCTAGTAGAAAAAATGGTAATGCCACAATCCACCAAAAAATTGCCCACTGCACTGGTAAAAAACCTTCCATAATGTGCATCGCGTAGGCGGGTTTTGGTAAACCAACTACTAGATAAAAACTGATAACTCCCATCAGGGTTAGACTGACTAACGCCTGTTTTTTTCTTTTCATAATCTGTACCTCGCAGATTTATGCAAACGAATTGATTCTAACCGGCGGGCATCCTGACTCACCCAATTTTGGTTTACAGTTGCGGGACAGCGCCGGATTTTCACCGGACTTTCCCCTTTGCGTCCGATGGCTGCTCCCCATCAGAACCGATTGCAGTAACTATATCACCATTACTAATTTTGAGCCGCGATTTTTTACCGAAACAGTGCCCAGAGATGACAATTGTGCCTCCCTATTTCAATTTATAAATACACTCCACCAAGCTAAACTATAAGGCTGAGTCGCTTCATTGAGCTTTTGACGAAACTGGACGCGGATTTTGTAATTTCCAGTAGCAGCAACGGGGCAGAAAATATGTTCTACACTATCGATGTCGCTGATTGAGGAACAAACAGCAACAGCATTTGAATTTTGAGCATCAGCTTTTACTAAGTATAGGTCGAGATTATTCAAACCGCGATCGCTAAAATTTTCGCCCACGTCATATTGCTGGTTTTTATTTTTATCATTGAGTTTCACCAATCGATCCCAACTCAGCGTGACGGCAACAAAACTTCCCTGCTTTAACGGTTTTGCTAATATATAGTCAACATATGCTCCAACATTGATTGTGTGATAATCCCAACCAATAGCTGGCACCGCAGCTGATGGCGGCCATTCACCAGCACTAAATTGCTGATAAGCGCGAAATGCATTCAAATGACCCGCTCCCATTTGGGCATCCAAGGGAATCTTTGGATCTTTATAAGCATCTGAATCTAGCCAGCTTTGATTTTGTTTATCAATTAGCGTTCGAGTCATTCCCAACCGTAAGCCATCACCGCTATCTTGGATTTTGTCTGCTGAATTCAGCAATACAGCTTTCATTACTTGATGATGGCGAGAATCGATGCTCCAGTGCGGTTGTTTTGCCCGCATTTGTCTGTCACCAAATTCCTGCAACAGAGCAACAGTAGCCGTAACTTGAGGCGCTGCAAAACTGGTACCTGTAACCTTGTTCAATTTGCCATCTGGATTCAGCAAAGGAATGTTATTCCCAGGAGCAACTAAACTGATAGCGCGACGGATACCAAGATTAAATTCCTTTCCAGCAAGCCTTCCACTCACTCCTTGGTTAGCACCGGCCAGATTAGCCACGTCTACTTTGTTAAAAACTCCCCCTCTGCGGGATGAAAAAGCCACGTTCAATCCGTTAAAATTATCTGTAGGAATGGGAATACCACCCTTACCTTGGTTGCCTGCGATCGCATACAAAACATCATGAACCCGACTAGACCAGTCAACACATAAAGTTAGCAAAGCATTGCCATCTAAAGTAGCATCCGGTCGAGGATCGCGGCTCAGAGGTTCACCAAAGCTAAAGTTAATGGCACGAACATCGCCACCATTTTGTAATGCTATATGCTGGGCTGATAAGCACTCTTCCGCCTGACCCATGTTTTTAGTAGAACCCACCGCAGACGAATACAACTGCGCTCCCGGAGCAACTCCCGGCAAAGCTTTGTCTTTACTAACCATCACACCAGCAACATTGTAGGCGTGGGAGTCAACACCGCTATTTGATTTAGCTGGCCCATTGCGTAAGAATACTGCTGCTAAAGATATGGCATGATTTTTAGACACCGCCTTATCCCACCCAAACATTCCCGGTCGGCCAATTTCCACTTGACCAATAGCAATCTTACGACCGATTAAATTATAAGGAGGTTGGTGTAGCTTCAGAGCATCAATACCGTTAGTTCCTAGTGCAGATTCTAAAGCTGAAGCAATTACCGGCGCACTCAGACAAGAAGCACTTAATCCCCAAATTATCCAGGTTAGTTTTTTAGTCATTGGTGATTTGTCATTGGTCATTCAATTTTAGATTTTGAATTTTCGATTTGGGATTGAAGGAAAAAGCGTTCGACTGACTTGTGCTGAGCTATGCGTTACCCTAACCCTGCCGAAGAGTCACGCCGAAGTCTAAAATCTAAAACCCAAAATTAGCAGAGTCAGGAGTTCTTATTTTCCACCACTCCCCATTCCCCAAAAAAGCCCGGATCAAAATTATGAGTCTTGCTCAATGTTTTGTTACAATGCGTACAGACGAGGACGCTTAAAAACCCACTAGCCATGACCCAAAACCGATCTCAAAAGCCCATTGTAATTGCTCCATCTATCCTATCAGCCGATTTTAGTCGTTTAGGTGACGAAATTCGCGCCATAGACGCGGCTGGAGCAGATTGGATTCATGTTGATGTAATGGACGGTCGTTTTGTACCCAATATTACGATAGGTCCTCTGATTGTGGAGGCGATTCGTCCGATTACGACCAAGCCACTAGATGTCCACTTGATGATTGTAGAGCCAGAAAAGTATGTAGAGGGATTTGCTAAGGCGGGTGCCGATCATATCACCGTACACTGCGAGCATAATGCTTCCCCACACCTGCACCGTACCTTGGGGCAAATTAAAGAGCTTGGTAAGAAAGCTGGAGTTGTACTTAATCCTGGTAGCCCTCTAGAGCTAATTGAATACGTTCTAGATTTGTGCGATTTAGTACTGATTATGAGCGTCAACCCTGGTTTTGGTGGTCAAAGCTTTATCCCTGGTGTATTACCCAAAATCCGCAAGCTGCGTCAAATGTGTGATGAACGTGGTCTTGACCCTTGGATTGAAGTGGATGGAGGATTGAAGGCAAATAATACCTGGCAAGTTTTGGAAGCGGGAGCCAATGCAGTTGTCGCCGGTTCAGCTGTATTTAACGCCAAGGATTATGCTGAGGCGATTACAGCAATTCGCAATAGCAAGCGTCCTACCCCAGAATTAGCCAAGGTTTAATTCATTTTTTGATTAACTGTACTCCACAAAAATCAGGTGAGCAAATTGCCCACCTGATTTTTTTAGACATAAAAATACTGGAAGCTATTCAAGTTTTGAACTTCCAGTAGTTGCTATATAAATTGAAAGTTTAGAAACCACAGATAATCCAGGTTGGGAGGACTAGGATTACAATAGTCGAAAGAGAAGCGTATGAGATACTAGTTCTACCAGCCACGACAACGATTTCACCGAAACTTTTCTATTTCCGTTCCTGGTATTGGTGTTAAGCGTTTGCTTTATTAACTAAAGCAACACCAACAACAGTATAGAAAGTTTTATAAGCATTACTCGCACCGTCTGCAGTCGGTGAAAGCTGTGTGAAGTTTGGATTGGGAGAAGCTACCGCTCCAAATTCTCTTTGCTCAGACTTCCTCGAAAATAGAACCACCAGTAGCAACGGTTGCATCATCGGTCTTGGTGTAGGAGTTATTTACTCCATGAAATGCTGACTACTCTTGTAATCATTTTGATTTATTTCATAGTCAGAACTAATCATTGATTTTATTTTTTAAAATTAACTTGTTTGCCAATCACCTCTTTTTTGGTTTAAGTTGTAGTTTTTACTAGTTTACCAATTTCATTAGTATATATTTGCCATATTGGCAGATTTTTTAAAAAAATATCATAATTAATCACTGTTATAGAAAACCTGCCATGCTATAAATTTTAAATTAGCGTAGCAGGCTCTCAGACACTTAATTAACTTTAGGGCAGAATCTATTGATTCCAAATAGTTGTTAATTAAATCCACAGCGTTTCAAGGAAATATCTTGAGCGCTTTCTGGATTTAATTGCGATTTTATTGATTGATGATCGTTAATTTGCTGTGTCAATCTCTGATCTAAACTACCACCACGAATTTCTGTTTTTTGCTTTCCAACTACTTCCAAATAAGCTCGGTCTTTGATTTTGCTTAAGCAGCTTGATGATCCATTACTATCAGATATTGAATCATTAGCCTGTTTCAGCATTTTTAGGTTTTCACTTTGCTGTTGATTTGTTCTACTGGCTTTAGAGTTGTCTTTTAGCAATCGATTGTAGGTGCGATATGGAATGTAATGGAGAGGATTATAGCCAGCAAATCGTAGCATTAAAACACATGCCCAGGAATATTTTCCAGCAAGAATTGCTTCAACTACTTTATCGAATTGTTGAGCCTTCACTGTCTTATCTAAGTTACTACTAATGCCAGCAATGTCTTGATTCATCATAGGTTTTAGTTTTCTGGGATGAAGTAAACTAGTTCAGTTTCTACGATTGTTGATGTTTTAATTGAGATTTACAAACTGCACTAGTCTTTTTGCAGCTGTTTAATCGCTTCTGGGAAAATATCGTCAATGAGAGTGAAAGGTAAAAATTTACCTTTGTCTTTTCATATAACTGGTAGGACAAAAGTTTCGCGTGGCTCTTGATAGATACAATTTTGTCCTCTTAAACTTTTTCAACTCCTAATTCAATAAAATTTTATCTGTTCGCCTGCTTGTATTTCTTACTACTGCTGAATTAAGCATTTTCCGGGAATTTCGCATATTTTTTTCGGCTAGTAGAGAAAATTTATTTATCTTTGAGCGTTAACAAGGCTATTCGTATTTATACTATTTTTTGGGGCAAATGTCATCTACTAAACTAGTAGATTGATCAGTTAAATTTACTGAATATATTTCGATACGTACTTCTGTATTGTGCAACTTTTAATTTTGTCCTCATTTACTAATTCATGAGGGGTAAGACCCCTCATCCGATATCAATTTAAACCCTTTATTATTATCGAGTCGCTAGAAAATATTACCATTAACGATAAGCTAAAGCAACTTCTAAAAAGAATAATGTATAGAGAATTTAAAAAACGTGAGTAGCCATAGGTATTGAAAATTTTTTTAAATATTTTCAATTAAATAATGTTATTGATTAACCTTGGAAGTCTTGATATACAAAGGCTACAGCTTTAGCTTATCTAAATGAAATCACTGTAAACTGATCATGAATATTTCATGAGCATCTACCAGGAATCACAGATAGCCTAGTTTTAAAAGAGAATTAGTGGTTAGTAGTAATATATATAGTTTTAATTATTATCAACTTAGTTAAGCAAAAGACCTGTGACGGGATGCTTTCAAAGCTAGTAATATTTGCATTTTTTGAAAGAGTAGTCTTGAATTCTCAATCCTTCAACTCTTACCATTACTGAAATTTTCTTTCGCTTCCGGAAACACTCAGAAAATAAAATCAGAAATCTAGACTCTGCTTTCATTTGACAATGCACATACTATAGCAATCCTAAATAATTCGTGAACAACGAGATCCCCGACTTCTCTAAGAAGTCGGGGATCTGAGTCTTGTGATTTGAACGAAATCAAATAGGATTGCTATATACCAATACGCTTGGGTTAGCGCCAAAAACCTTAAACTGTGTAGGTTGGGGAGCCACTGCGCCCTTGCGGTTTCCCGACTTGTCCCTTGCGCGTCTCCCTTTGGGAGAAGCAAGTGGCGTTTGAGGAACGAAACCCAACATTTGTCGTGCTTTGTTGGGTTTCATGACCTTCAACCCAACCTACAATTATCCTTAACCCAAGCGTATTGTGCTATGTACGTGGAATACGACCGTTCGTAGGTTAGCACATCTGTGCTAACCTACGTGTGTTGCATCAAAATGAGAACCACTTTGATAGCCAATCAATTAATAACTAAGTAAATTCCCCAAATCGCCATTGCCCGTAAGTAAGTGCTAGCACGGAAAGTACCAGCTGCGGTGATAGCTTCAGGCGTGCGAAATTGCAGACCATTGTCGTAAATTTGCTCCACCACAGCTTGCGTCAACCTCAAGGCTTCATCCTTCATTCCCATCTGCACAAGAAAAGCCGCCAGCCCAAAGTTTATCCCCGTCCAGACTTCAAGGGGATGAGTAGCTTTGGGGTTTTCCGGTGAACCGTCAGGACGAACACCATTAGCAGCACCAAACTCACCCTTGCAGAATTTCAAAAAACACGCATCATAAACTGTTTTCAGAGCAGAGAGAGCGCGATCGCTCGGTACAATATCAGGTAAGTCTAGTAGACGAGCATAAAACTGTCCGCACAGTTGATCTGCCATTACCACATCGGAACCACTTTCACTATCAAGTTTGTAATATTGCCCATTCCAAAGTTTTTGGTCATAGATGGGCCGAGATTGTTCTAACCAAGCTTCATAGATGGATTTTTGTAACGCCAACTCTTCTGCGTTACCTCGGCGGTGCGTTAATAGAACTTCGCTGATTGCGATCGCAGCCTCCAACGCCGCTAACCACAACCCGCCACAATAGGCGCTGACTCCTTGTAACCGCCAATCATCAAAGGTTTGGTCTGGCGCACCAGAATTTTCGGGAATCCCATCGCCATCAAGGTCAAAGGTTTTTAGGTAGTCGAGGGTTTGAACGATCGCATTCCAACAGTCTGACAGGAATTCTACATCGTCAGCACCCGTGAGCAAAAAATCGCGGTATACTTGCAAGACAAAATCACTACCCAAATCTTTCCACAAGTTGCAGTCTTGATAGCTGGTGTAGTTGGTTTTCTCCCAGACGTGTTCATTTGGTGCGCCTAAATCGTGGGGTGTTGCACCTGCAACTTTGCGAACTGCGATCGGGCTTTCTGCTTTAATTGTCATATAATAGCCAATGATTCGGGGAGTATCATCACCTTGAGGAATTGCCCGTGCAAATGCCTGAATCACTGACTTTTCCAGCTCTGGAAACAGCATCAGCAGCGCAAAAGAGCCATATAACCGCACATCTAAACTTTCATACCAACGGTAATCTAAGCACTCCAGCACTGCAAACTGACCGATGGGGTCAAGTTCCGATGCTGCACTCCAGAGAGTACCGCCACTAGTGAGGTCGTAAAGCTCATTAAATAGAGCCATCTTAAACCAGTCGGGTAAATCTTCCCGGTCGAGAATGGGTTGTTGCCAACTTTGAATCTGCGATCGCCAGGTTTGGTATTCTTGTAGCGCAGTGGATGCGATCGCCCAAGCATTGTTACCACTTTTACTAAAAAAGTCTGTATATCTGCGGTAATAGTTAACTCCAGCCGCAAATTCTGTGATCGGCAAATCCCAAGCGACGACAAAGGGGATTTCGAGAGTTTCGCCTGGTTGGAGAGTGAAACGGATTGCGATCGCCGCCCCTAATTGTGTATTCTCTGTTGCTGGAGTCGGATCTAGATAATTAGGCAAAGAACCATCTTTAGCAAAGCTTTGCCATATTTCCTCACCCGTTCCTTCAGGATTCCATCGGCTGTGGTGAAATATTTCCACTTGGGGATGCTTCACCGTGGCAATACACCAAGTTCCGTCACCTTCTTGTAAAAGTTCATTACTACCAACCCGACCTAAAACACAGCCAAACTGTTGTGTATTTTCAACAATTTGGTTATAGTTTCCTTGACTTTCACTCCAGCGTGGTTGATATTCGGAAACCGGACTACCATCATCGCGCACCTGCACTTGGGGAGATTTGAGGGCGTTTGTAAACCAGCCCACCATATTTTGCCAAGTTAGCATAATACTGAGAGTAATAGGTGCATCTGTGGAGTTATGAGCATTCCAGAGGAATATCGCCACAGGGTAGCTAGTTTCTTGGTAATTACCTGCCCAGATTGGTGAAAATTGCTCACAGGTCAACTGTGATTGAAATACATTTTCATACACAAACCAGCTACGCGGATATAGCGCGTGATAATTGCCCGTCCCCTCTGTGTCGGGGAATGTCGGATACCATTGCCAAGCCTTGAGAGTGCGATCATCGGGCGCTTGCGTAGATAAAGCGTAGGCTTGGGAAGATGTACCATTGGATTCAAACACACTGAATTGACAAGCGGGGACATTTTTGAAGGTATGCTCACCGCCGTCGATGTGCCACAGGTTAAAATCTCCCCGTGAAGAACGACCGATGCAACCTGCACCAAAGCCGCCTAAAGGCATACCATGCCAAGGACCATCATCGATATTGCTAGCGTAGCGAACGGTATAAGGTTTGTCCCAGCCTAAGCCGATGGGACGGCTCCAAGTGCAAGAGGGAATTTCTGGAGAGAGTTGATTTGTCATCGCCTAATGTTACAGCGTGCAGTTACGTCAATGAAGACTAGCGCGACGTGTGATTTTTCTCAAGTCATTTGGGTGCGGCTCTTGTGATAATACTGAAATAGCAGATTCAGTTTTGAGAATTTTGGAGTTTTACCCCGATTTATTGAGCCGTTACTGAATAAGTCTTTAAGCTAAGTAACTGGTTAGAAGCGCTCTTAGTCAGTAGTTAGTGTCTATTTTACGCACTAGTGACTACTTTTGAGTTATCGCTGAAGACCTCAATAATTATATTGATTTATACCCAGTTACTTATCTTGATTTTTTATACATATCTCAAAGATTATGAGAATCATACATATTTTGAATCACGTTCAAGAAATAGGTAACGGTATTGTGAATGTGGCTGTGGACTTGGCTTGTTTACAGGCAAAATCTGGTCATAAAGTAGCAGTTATTTCTGCTGGTGGTGAATATGAGAAATTACTAAATAATTGTGGCGTCAAACACTACCAACTAGACCAAACGAGGAAACCGATAAGTATGATCAAAGCGGCTATGGGTTATCGAGCGATCGCAGCTGAATTTCAGCCTAATATTGTTCATGCTCACATGATGACCGGAGTCATACTAGCACGTATTTTTAAAGGACATAAGTATGCTTTAGTTTCCACAGTCCACAACGAATTTCAGCGTTCCAGTCTGCTGATGGGTTTAGCTGACAGGGTAATTGCCGTCAGTAAGGCTGTGCGAAATTCTATGGCAAAGCGTGGTATCCCAGAAAACAAGTTGCGGGTGGTATGCAATGGAACTTTGGGGAGTCCCCGCACGCGACAAATACAGGATTATCAACCTTTACCATTACACCGTCCAGCGATCGCCACTGTAGCCGGGATGTATCAACGTAAGGGAATTACTGAATTAATTGCTGCCTTTGAAAAAATTGCCTCAGATTTTCCCCAAGCGCACCTTTATTTGGTAGGAAATGGCCCTGATAAACAGCTATTTGAAGTACAGGCACTGGCAACTTCTGTAAAAGAACGCATTCATTTTGAAGGCTTCCAACCGCAACCTCAACGCTATCTGATATCTTGTGACATATTTGTGTTGGCTTCTCATCGTGACCCTTGCCCTCTGGTACTTTCGGAAGCTAGGGAAGCTGGAACTGCGATCGTTGGAACTCAAGTAGATGGGATTCCTGAAGCTTTGGACAATGGGCAAGCAGGTCTTTTAGTGCCAGCAAAAGATAGTAATGCTTTGGCTGGGGTTTTAGTACAATTACTGAGTAATGCCGATATGCTGCACGAATGGAAACAACGGGCAAATCAAAACCTAGAGTGGCTGAGTGTTGCCCGCGTCCATCAAGAAACACTGGTAGTGTATCGTGAATTAATTACAGATTGACGCACTCCCCCGCATGAATGACAGGGGCTTTACACATCACGATTCGTAAAAGTGTTAAGAGTGTAGCGATCGCTTTAATCTTAAAGCTACACCTAAAGCACCAAAGACCAGTACACTCAAAACGCTAGTTGATTCCGGAACAGCAGTGTAATAAGCAGCTACTCTGATCGGCCCATCTTTATCCGCTTGCTCTGGTGGCACTGATGGAATGATTCCAGCACCTGGCGCTAGATTTGGCAGGGTAGCGAATGGATTATAAAACAGGGTTCCATTTGGGATTACGCCACCACTAAAAGTGATAGTACTACCATTGATGCTAATGTCTGTAAAAATATCCTTTAGATCAGAGTTAGTAGAGTAACCAATCTTGCCATCTCCATTTACATCTCCCCACTGCACTGGTTCATTATCAAGTGGTGGAGTAGAATTCGGATTACTATAGTAGAGCATTTTTAAATCAAAGACCAAGCTATTTATATCGTACCCGGTGGCATTTAGAAAGTTATTAGCTACATCTGGAACACCATATTCTATTACTTGCCCTGGTTGATAGTCTGTAAGGGTTCTTGGTTTTTTTGTGTCGAGTATGTCTTGATTTTTAGTCGTCACAATCGGTTCTACCAAGATGACGGCTCTCGCTGGTGTCAAAGACAAAAAACTAATTCCTGCTGCTCCTAGAACAGACAAGGCTATTTTGGTTGCTATTGTAGTCATATTTCTGTCCTCTTCATATTGATTGAAAGAATGCTATACCGCGTGGGTTAAATCAAACAGCAAAAATTCACTTTTAAACTGCTATCTACCTGCTAGATAAATAGTGGTTAATGTGTGTCTGTTGACTGAGTTTAGATTTACTCATAGGTTGATTTATAAAGCAATTATTGTAATGCTTGATCACGATAACTAGTAATTTCACGCAATCTTTATAAAAAATCTAAGTTAGAACTTATGCGTTGACAGATTGGGCAATATGTGAATTTAAAAAATTTGATTTAGATTCTCAGTGTGCAAGTATACTGACAAAATTTAATTTATCGTTAGGATGCCAATCATGAAATGGTTAGGTATACTTTGTTCTCTTGATAAGTTCCTGCTGGGGCATTTATTACTAAAGTAAAGTTGACGTTTGTTGTTAAAGTCACACTACCTTTTCCCTAAAATTGTAAGTACTATTGCTTATTGACAAATAGTATATAATCTTAATCTCTCACAAATGGGTTACGTTACTGAAGCGATCTCTGAAACTGAATTTAAAGTACAACGTGTGCTCAGAGGTGCGTCATATTCTGAGACGTAATAGTTCCAAATCAAATAGTTAAATATAGTCAGACATATTGCAATTTGGATTTAAGCAACTCGACTTTCAGCATAGTCACGCTTAAATAGTGGAATTATCCGCCTTGGATGTACTACCAGACACCCCTTATCCCTTTCGACTACGGTTCCACCGAGCGAAGCCGAGATGCTCAAAGGTGAAGGTGTCCTATTTTGCTTGTAGTGTGTTATTGTCTAGGTTTTACACGCTGCCCCGTGAAAGTGAATCTCCCTGCTACCGGGGCATTATCTTTGAGCGGATTTGCGTTTAGATTGAAGAACCGAACTGTTGCTGTTGCTTGCACTACCTCAGTTTTCGCATCAAATGTCGCACGAATATCGCTTATACCAATTTTGCCGGGTGATGTCGCTGTTGGGTAACTGAAGTCGAGTGTCGTGGCGGTAATCTGTCTGTCTGAAGTACACTTCCAACTGCCCTGTATATTACCATAGGGTTGGACAGAGGGAACACCACTTTGGTTTGAGGCAGTGGCAAAAAAGTTGCCATCTTCAGTGAACGTTATAATACTACGAAACGAACCGAAGTCACCAGAGTTTGTCGTCAGGTACGTGCCTGTCACCAATTTACGACAATCCGTTATGGATTCAGCTTCGGCTTTATGCAGATTCACAAAGTCCGGAATAGTGAGTGCCGAAAATACACAAATCGTTAACGTGGCAGCATTAAAAGGGTTGCGGATAAATGACTGTAGCATAATAAGTTTTTCCAGATAGCCCAGTAATTTCAGCAGTGGATGATCTTAACTGGAAGTAATTGTCAGTTTTGGGTAGGTATGGGCTACTGCGGTAGTATCCACTCTCGGCAATTCTATGTATAAGCAAATAAACTTATTCAACTTCAGGAAAAGTTTACAATAGAATACTTTTCGGTAACAAGTACCGACAGCTAGTTGACAAGGGTTAAATATGCTGTGAGTAGCGATCGCTTTAGTTTTAAAGTTACGCCTAAAGCACCAAAGACCAGTACACTCAAAACGCTAATTGATTCCGGAATAGCGGTATTCAGCCACTCTGATCGGCCCATCTTTATCCTCTTGCTCTGGTGGCACTGATAGAATGATTCCAGCACCTGGCGCTAGATTGTGCAGGGTAGCGAATGGATTGTAAAACAGGGTTCCGTTTGGGATTACGCCACCACTTTTCCCTGTAGTGGTTTACTGTGGAGGGTTTATCCGTTGCCCTGTGAAAGTGAACGTCCCCTCTAGCGGGACATTATCTTTGAGCGGATTTGCGTTTAGTGAGAACAACCTCAGTGTTACTGTTCCTTGCACTATCCCAGTTTTCGGATTAAATGTCGCACGATAATCGGTTCTGGTAATTTTGCCGGGTAATGTCGCTGTTGGATAATTAAAGTCGAGTCCCGTGGCAGTAATCTCTCTGTCGGAGGTACACTTCCAACTGCCCTGTATATTACCAAAAGGTTGAAAAGGGGGAACATTACTTTGGACTGAGGCAGTGGAAACAAAGTTGCTATCTTGAGTGAACGTTGTAATCCCACGAAACGAACCGAAGTTTCCAGAGTTTGTCGTCAGGTACGTGCCTGTCACCAATTTGCGACAATCCGTTATAGATTCAGCTTCAGCTTTGTGCAGATTCACAAAGTTTGGAATAGTGAGTGCCGACAATACACAAATCGTTAACGTGGCAAAACCATTAAAAGGGCTGCGGATAAATGACTCTAGCATAATAAATTTCTCCAAATAGCCTGGTAATTTCAGCAGTAGATGATCTTAATTGGAAATAATTGTCAATTTTGAGTGAGTGTGGGCTACTGCGGTAGTATCCACTCCTGACAATTCTATGTATAAGCAAATAAACTTACTCAACTTCAGAAAAAGTTTATAACTGGATACTTTTCGGTAACAACTACCAACAGCTAGTTGATAAGCGTTAAATATGCTGTGGTCAGATGCTTCTTCCAACCAGCCCTTTGCCAGTCCTGCCCTGACGAAAGGCTATTTAATACCCTTGAAATCCTGTGGATAATCATGTGCAAGGGGGTAGGGCAGGTTGGGTTATAGGTAATGGAGGAGTTAGGGAGAAACAAACTTGATAAAATGAGTATTAGGGGAGGGATAGTTTTATATTAATCCCTCTGAGGAACTCAAATAAATTTTTTCGTAAATCTACGTAACCGGATAAACACTGGCTTTGCCCAATTTCCACCTAGCAAATCGTGCAGCAGAATATAAAAACAGGGGATGATAAATAATGTCAGCATTGTTGCGATCGCCATCCCAAAGAAAACTACAATTCCTAAAGGCTGCAAAAACTCCGAACCTTCGCCAATACCCAATGCCAAAGGAAACAGTCCCAAGATAGTAGTGACTGTGGTCATGATAATTGGGCGCAAGCGTTGAGGAGCAGCTTTCATGATCGCAATTTGGCGAGTGCAACCTTCTTCTTCTCGAATTTGGTTTGCCAGTTCTACCATTAGAATCCCTGCGTTCACTACAATTCCCACCAGCAGCACGACGCCAACAATTACAGTTGCGCCAATTGCAGTATGGGTAATGTAAAGTCCAAAAATTCCCCCAGCTAACGCCAGTGGTACGGTGAAGATAATTACCAATGGGTCAATCAGCGAATTGTATTGCACTGCCATGACTACAAAGATTAAGAACACTGCCAATGCCCCCAAAGTTTTTAAAGCATCCTGAAGTTGCTGATTAGTTTCTTGGGCAGAACTAGGCACAATTGAAACCCCATCAGGTAAGTCTACATCCTGGAGTACTTTGTTGACTTCGGCGATCGCTTCACCAAGACTAGCTCCCTCGCTGAGATTGCCTGCCACAATAAAAGCTTGGCGCTGATTAATCCGTTGCACCTCACCAGGCGCTTGACCTTCTTGAATGTTCGCAACATCTGAAAGGCGGATTAGGTGATTGTTTTCTGTAAATAGTGGTAATTGCTCTAGCTGGGAAGGACGCTGAATCGCTTGTTTATTTAGCTGCACCCGCACATCAACTAAACGATTACCGCGTTGAATTTGCGTGGGAACTGAACCTTCAATTGCTGTTTGAACTGTTGCACCAATTTGCCCGGCGCTCAAGCCTAAAGCCGAAACCCGTTCCCAGTCGGGGCGAATTTGGATTTCCGGTTGTCGGGGGTCGGCATCTGGTCGGAATGTCGCTAATTTTGCCCTTTCCTGCAATGCTTGTAACACTTGCGCCCCTGCTTGCGTTAAGTTTTCTTCATTCTCACCTTGCAGAATCACGTCAACTTCTGACCCTTGCACTGGAGAATTACTCAAGATTAAACCCCGCACCTGACCAGGATTGAGGCGCGGCAGAATTCCGGCTAAGTTGAGTTTGTTAAATTCCTGAGTTACTTTTTTGACGAAAGCTTCGACATCTGTGCCTGGTTTAAGATTGATGGTGCTACTGGCACGTAAAGGATTTTCTGTAGTATTGCTGCCAAATAAAGAACCACCCACAGTTGTGAAAGCAGACTCTGTTTCTGGTTGTTTGAGCAAAATGTCATCAACAATTTGCATAACTTTCTCAGAAGTTGCTAAAGGTGTACCGGGAGGAAACTGCGCTCTCAAGTTAGCTTGACCAGTACTGATGCGGGGTAAAATTTCTTGGGGAATTTGACCAAACATAAAGAAGCTGCTGCCGCCTAAAATTATCAAAGCAGCCGTAACTACGAGGAGCCGATAGCGTAAAATCTTAGTTAAAAAGTTACCGTATCCCCGCGTAGCATCTTCAAATCGGTGATTAAACTGTCTAAGCAGCCAAAATTCACTGATTCGACTAGACCAGCGAATTCCCAAAAGTCGAGAAGACAGCATCGGTACTATTGTGATGGCGACGACAAGGGACGCTGCGACTGCGAAGCTAATTGTCAGAATCAGTTCATTAAATAGCAGTGCGATAAAGCCGCCAATTAAGAGAAATGGCACTACAGAAACTAAGTTGGCACCTGTAGCAGCAACTAAAGCAGATTCTACTTCCTGGGAAGCTGCGATCGCACTGTCAATAAAAAATTTGGAATTTCTCCCGGAATCCCCTGTTTCCCTCTCTCTTTGATTGGGAGTCATCCCTGCTTTTTCGGAAATGTTCTCCAAGATCACCACCGATGTATCAATTGCTTGACCGACTCCTAATGTCAACCCTGCCAAACTGAACACATTCAAAGTCAAGCCAAATATTTTCATCATAGCGATCGCTGCCAAAGTACACAACGGAATCGTCAAACTGATAATAAATGTTTGCCTGAATGATCCCAAAAATAATAACACTGCTGCTGCTGCTAACAATGCCCCAGAAATTCCCGAAAAGATGACATCATTTAAAGAATTACGGATGAAAACAGATTCATCTGTGGTGGGACTCAAAGTCATGTCTGCTGGAATTAAACCCGATTGCCGTAATTGTTCAATTCGCCGCTTCACAGCATCTACAACTGTGATTGTGTTCGCCTCCGGCTGCTTTTGGATTGAAAATTTCACCGCAGGCTGACGATTGAGGTAAACAAATACTCGCTGGTCTTCTGTATCATCAATTACCTCCGCAAAGTCTCGCAAATAAACGCGGCGGGGAAGAGATGAAGGAGATGAAGGAGATGAAGGAGATGAGACTTCTAAGGAAATATTTTCAATTTCCTTGGCATTTTGGAAGCGTCCTACAGTTCGAGTCAATGGCTCGGAATTTTGCCCCAGAATCCGACCGCCAGAAGTGTCTTGGTTACGGGCTGTTAATTCATCTAATACATCATTTAAGCCCACACCAAGAGCTTGCAATCGGTTTAAGTCAACAAGCACTCGTACTTCTTCTTCAGCACCACCAGATACATCAACTGAAGCGACACCAGGTACTACACTGAGTTCACGCGTTAACTCTTCATCAGCAAATACGCGTAAATCTTTGCCTGGCAATGAAGCAGATGTCAGTGCCAATTCATAAACTGGCAATTGGGAGGGATCGACTTTAAATAAGCGCGGCTCCTCTATCGTATCTGGCAGTTGTCCTCGACCTCGGTTAAAAGCAGCAGTCGCATCGTTTAGGGCTTGGTCAATATCGCCCCCTGGTTGGAAGTATAAATCCAGGTTCACCTGTCCCTCACGGGTACGGGAAAAAATTTGGACTACATTCTCGGTTGCCGCTAAAGTTTCTTCTAAGGGTCTGGTGATTTCATCTACGGCTACTTCCGGTGAAATACCAGGGGCTTCTAGCCGGACACTAACTCGTGGATAGGTAATTGACGGTAGGAGATCGACTTGGATCGTTGTGAGAAAAAATACCCCAATGACAATTACTGCCACGGTGAGCATGAGTGTGCCAATATGTTGGCGGATAGCGATCGCGCTGAGGCTAAATCCGCCATTGCCATTATTATTTGCTTGTTGCATGTTACTAAGTGATAAGTGCTAAGTGCTGATTACTAAGTACTTTTTTCATTGGTATGGTGGTTATTGCTCACCTACTATTGCTTTTCTGAAAGAATTGAAAGACTTACAGTGTCACCTTCTTTTAACGGCTTACCACTACGAACAACATAGCGCTCTCCTACTTGCAAACCAGATAAAATTTCCACTCTCCCATCAGCCCTTTTTCCCAACATAACGGCTCGTGCTGTTACCTTCGTTTTACCTTCTGTGTCTTTGACGAGAAATATTGTCCCACTTTGGTCTTGTGACTTTGCCTCTGCTGTACTAGATGTGTTCACTGGGGAAGAGTCCTGCCGTACATTTGTTTGCATCTCCCCTGTACCCTTGGAGTTCTTACTGCCTGCTTTCTGAATAGCTGTTTGTGGTACTACAACCCGCTGTTGTGTCTGGTTTTCAAAATTGACTCGCGCCAGCAGTCCACTACCAATCTTGGCTTGAGTGTTGGGAATCACTACCTCTACAGGTATCAAGCGAGATGTGGCATCGGCGGCTGGCGAAATGCGCGTAACTCTGCCAATTAATGTTTCCTTGGGGAAGGCATCTAAGCGCACTTGTACAGACTGCCCAACCTGAATTTGTGACAGTTCTAATTCGGAAACTTGGACAACGACTTTCACACGGTTAAAGTCGCCAATTTTTAAGACTTCGTTACCTGGTTGCAGAAGATTGCCGGGTTCTGTTACCTTTTCTGTGACTACGCCAGTTATGGGGGATGTCAGCCGAGCGTAAGAGCTGCGCTCTTTGGTTTGAGCAACCAATGCTTGTTGAGCAAGTACTCTACCTTGGGCGGCGGCGACGGCTTGCTGTTCTGTACGGACTTGTTCTTGTCCTGCCCGCAATGCCTGGGCAGCTGTTTGTGCCTGTGTGCGTGATTGCTGGGCGGTTTGTTCAGCGATCGCTCCAGCTTTGAATAGTCTCTGTTGCCGTTCTGAGTCTGCCTGAGCTTGCACCACTTCTAGCCGCGCCCGTTCAACCTCTGCACGGGCATTACTTACTTGATTGGTTGCCCTCGCTACTTCTGATTTCAGGGCTGCTAGTTCTGCTTCTGCTTGCTTTAATTGGGTCGAAAGTATGGCATCATCTAACTGCCCAACGTTTTGCCCTTGCTTAACTGGATCGCCGACATCAAGGTTCAAAGCCAACAACCTCGCTTCCACTTGCGATCGCACTGATATAATCCGAAAGGGTGTTGTATTACCTGTATATTCTGGTTGTTTTTGCAGCAAGTCAGTTCGAGCGATCGCTACATCTACAGCCGTTGCATTAACACGTTGTCCACTACCAGGACTCTGAGATTCTGCATCAGCCGATTCCTTGGGCAACGCTCCACAATTCGCTGTCAGCAGTCCTATGCCTAGCAAACAGGGAATCAATAGTATAGGTGCAAAGGGGGAAGACACCTTTATGTCAAAACTACTCTTTACATCTGCGACAGCCACATCAGTCTTCACAACTGAATCTAACAGGGTATTAATTACCTGGTTAGCGGCTGCGAAAGGTGAGATTTTCGCCTGCTTCTGCGGCTTATTTCTGTCCAAAATCATTTATTTTTCTCCTATTTCGGGAGCTTTTGGGGTTAAACAGCCGTGCATGACCAAGTAATTTTGAGACATTATGACTAATGAAAAGCGGCGAGAGTCAATTAGCTATCTTCTTGCAGAATTTTGTATCAAAAACTACTTTTTATCACGAAAAATTCTCACCACTTTAACTCATAACATTGAGTAGGCAGCTTTTTAGCTGACGATGCAATTCTTAACTTAGTATAAATATTTTTAAATTTCTTGCAATCTGCCGCTAGTAGAAGACTTGCGTTTCCTGAAGATATAAGACTTTTACTTCCCTACTTTTAAAATGGGCAGTATCAAATAACTCTACTTAGGCTTATATAGCCAAATTTACGATAGCAAAATGCCTAGTAATTTTTACGCCTGATCTAATATATTAAGAATAGTAAACATATATTGCTTTTTTTGAGGCTGTAATTTTTCGCTCAAGCGATCGCATATACAGCAAAAAAAAGACCGATATCTACTACAGCCGCCAAATATTAGGTGAGGAAAGTTACGAGTGACATCATTGCTAAAAATTGCACAAACTGCTGACGAATCCCAGATTTGGGAATTTTTCCAGGAATCAATGGGAAAGTGGCAATCGCAACGACGCTACTACACCCTCCCAGAGGGAGAAACCAAGGAGATGGAGAGTATAGTTACGATCAATTTTCTAGAGCAGGGCTGTGATGAATTGCAAAAGCTAGCTCAAATACACGATTTGCCTGATACAGGTAGTTTGATCTGTGGTGCAGCAGTTACATGGGAAAGTACGGACGTGCTGAAGGCCAGGAAAGAGTCGCAAGGTTCAACATTATTTGGGGCTGTGGGAAACATTTTATATCGCGATCGCGGTTTTGCCATATCCAAACCAGTCACTGCCCAGTATTATTTCTCCAACCCGAAAACACTGTTTTTGCGAACTGAATACAATGGTTCAATGTTTGAAGAAGAGTTAAAGCTAATTGGCAGCAAATACCGCACCAGACAAACCATCATCTCCCGTGCTAGTGAGCAGTTGATGATTGGTCAATATTTAGAAAAGAGAGTGGAGAGTTAGTTAATCTCGTGGGTGCGGTTTCCTATAGCCTCACCCGTTTTGGAACTAGCCAGCACTTAGCTATCAACTGGTAATATAACTTTTTATAACATTTTTTCAAACTTTTCCCCAGAAAGCTACTTGCCATGCCATCATGGGAAGTGAAATGAGAATTAATTCGGCGACAGTGTTTGTTATTAGTATTGACAGGCTTTTCCCTTTTGGTATTACAGACTTCTCTCCGAAATCTAAATCTCTACAAACTTATGATTTTGGAGACATTTAATGTCAATTTACGTAGGTAACCTCTCCTATGAAGTTACACAAGACGCGCTGAGTGCTGTTTTTGCAGAATATGGTGCTGTAAAGCGTGTTCAGCTACCTACTGACCGTGAAACAGGTCGTTTACGCGGCTTTGCTTTCGTGGAAATGAGTTCAGAAGATGAAGAAACAAAAGCCATTGAAGCCCTTGATGGTGCTGAATGGCTTGGTCGTGACTTGAAAGTAAATAAAGCCAAGCCCAGAGAAGACAGAGGTGGTTCTTCCTTCGGTGGTGGTAATCGCGGTGGCGGTGGCGGTGGCTACAACCGTAATCGCTACTAAGCTAAATAGACCAAAGTAACATTAATTGAATTTAGGAAAGGCTCATGTAGAAATACTTGAGCCTTTTCTATGCAAAACTTTGACTCTAAGAGTAATCCAAGGAAAAAATGATCCAAAAACCAGGGATACTGAGAAAATAATTAGTGTACAGTATGGTGTATGTCTCCAGAATCGTTAATCCAACTAAGTGATAGTCTGAGGTCGTTGTACATCACGCCATTGCACTATTACCCCTTTATTAAGTAGTTGACACTCCCCTTTTCTATTGAGACGGGGATTCTTGAATCTAAGACATAACTTGCTCAATCAGGGTTGCCCCAGAAGGAGTAGAGGTTTCATCTCCCCAAGCGTTGCTTGCGTCTAGCGCAAAATGCCATTGAATTAAGTTCATTTGCAAATGGGAAATTAGTAGCAAGCACCGCGCAGTATTTCTGCAAGTCGTTTTTACCTATATCTTTAACATCCATCCATAGCCGAATACAGCTATTACGAATGAACTTTGCAGTGCGAATTGCATCATCTATTGCTGATAATTGCGCTGACTTTCCGTAGGCTTTGAACTCAAATACAAGCATCTTTTTACCTCCAGCCTTATACTATTATATTTGGTATAAGATAGCTAGATATATTTGCGCCAAAGCATTATCTTGAGGGTGGTTAAAACCACCTGAGTCGTTTTTCATCCCCTACCTAAAGGACAGAATACGGTACTGTGTACCTGTTCTTTAGGGGCTTTCAAACTTCCCAATATTCTTTGTAAAGATTACATTAAGCAGTTTTAGGCATGACAGATTGTGCCTTAACTATCATTATGTCAATTTTTTACTAACATCTATCAGAAGAAATAAAAATTGTATTCCTTTGGTTAGACAAACAATACTGAGTCATAGATACTTTAAGTAAAGTAGAACATGATTTAAGTGCCATCTGAAAAGTTGATACTTATAGGTACACAGATAAATATGGTTTATCTGTGTTATTTCGTGTTTATATGTGGCTCAATAAAAGGTGAAGGCTTATTTCTGACAATTCAGGTCTGTGGAAAAGCTAACGCGAAACCTAACCCCCCAGCCCCCTTCCCTACTAGGGAAGGGGGAGAATTCAAAGCCTCTCCCGTAGAAGGGGAGAGGAATGGAAGTGAGGTTTTCCAGAACCCATGAAAAGTCAGGGCTTATTTGTCTCGCCTTGACAGTCAACAATGCAAACATCGTCATCTAATGGAGTTGCTATGTCTGAATTGCTTCAAGCAGTCTTAGATAGTGAAGAAAAAAGTGATTTGCGTTCCTTTATTAGTGAATTACGCCAACAAGAAAAGAAGTACTTGCTGCGGAACGACATACTTAATGTATATGCTGAGTATTGCTCAAAGTCCCAGAAAGCAGAGGATTTTTACACTTCTTCTGAGTTAGGTAAACTCATTTACTATACTCAGGAAATTATTCAGGAGGACTCCAACTTATGTTTCATCATCCGTTCTAAGATTGCCAGCCAAGAAGTTTATTGGTTGACATCAGACTTGAGCATTGAGCCGATGACGGTGCAGAATTTGCTGGATCTGCGCGATCGCTTGGTGAACAAATTTCATCCTAACGAGGGCGGCCTGCTAGAATTGGACTTCGGCCCGTTTTATGACTACTCTCCAACAATCCGCGACCCCAAAAATATTGGTAAGGGGGTGCAATTTCTCAACCGCTATCTATCCAGCAAAATATTTCAAGACTCCAAACAATTGCTGGACAGCTTATTTAATTTCTTGCGCCTGCACCACTACAACGGTATTCAACTGCTGGTCAACGATCGCATTCAATCACAGCAGCAACTTTCTGAGCAGGTTAAGAAAGCTATCGATTTTGTTAATAATCGCTCCGATGATCAACCCTACGAGCAATTTCGGTTTCAATTGCAAACAATGGGTTTTGAACCGGGTTGGGGTAACACCGCAAGGCGCGTGCGGGAAAGCTTAAATATTCTTGATGAATTGATTGATTCTCCCGACCCTCAAACCCTAGAAGCCTTGATTTCTCGTGTTCCGATGATTTTTAAAATCGTCTTAGTGTCAGCTCACGGTTGGTTTGGGCAAGAGGGCGTTTTGGGGCGTCCCGATACCGGCGGTCAGGTAGTTTACGTCCTCGACCAGGCAAAGAGCCTAGAGAAGCAACTACAAGAAGATGTCTTGCTAGCCGGTTTAGAAGGATTGAATGTCCAGCCAAAGGTGATTATTCTCACCCGTTTGATTCCCAATAGTGATGGCACCCTTTGTAATCAACGGCTAGAAAAAGTCCTCGGTAGCGAAAATGCCTGGATTTTGCGAGTCCCTTTACGGGAATTTAATCCTAACATGACTCAAAACTGGATTTCCCGGTTTGAGTTTTGGCCTTATCTAGAAACTTTCGCCATTGATTCAGAAAGAGAGCTACGGGCAGAATTTCACGGCACACCTGACTTAATAGTTGGGAACTATTCTGATGGGAACTTAGTGGCATTCTTGCTGGCGCGACGACTGAAAGTTACCCAATGCAATGTTGCCCATGCTTTGGAAAAATCTAAATACTTGTTCAGTAACCTCTACTGGCAAGAATTGGAAGATAAATATCATTTTTCTTTGCAATTCACAGCTGACTTGATTGCAATGAATGCTACCAATTTTGTGATCAGCAGCACCTACCAAGAAATTGTCGGGACACCGGATAGTGTGGGACAGTACGAGTCTTATAAGTGCTTCACCATGCCAGAGTTGTACCATGTGACCAATGGGATTGAATTATTTAGTCCTAAATTTAATGTCGTACCGCCGGGAGTAAACGAGAATAACTATTTCCCCTACTCCCAGACTCAAGATCGAGTGGAAAGCGATCGCCAACGCCTTGCAGAAACACTCTTTACGCTGGAAGACCCCGCGCAAATCTTTGGCAAACTCGACGAGCCTAACAAACGTCCTCTCTTCTCAATGGCGCGTCTCGACCACATTAAAAACCTCACAGGTTTAACTGAATGCTTTGGTAAAAGTAAAGAATTGCAGGAGCATTGCAACCTAATTTTGGTGGCGGGTAAGTTACGTGTAGAAGAATCAGGCGACAACGAAGAACGTGACGAAATTATCAAACTCTACCAAATAATCGACAAGTACAATCTCCACGGGAAGATTCGTTGGCTAGGTGTGCGCTTGTCTAAAACTGATTCTGGTGAAATTTACCGAGTGATTGCCGATCATCAGGGAATTTTTGTGCAACCAGCTTTATTTGAAGCTTTTGGTTTGACAATTTTAGAGGCCATGGTTTCAGGATTACCGACTTTTGCCACACAGTTTGGTGGTCCACTGGAGATTATTCAAGATAAGGTTAATGGCTTTTACATTAACCCAACAAATTTAGACGAGACAGCCGCAAAAATTGTGGACTTTATCACTAAATGCGAACATAACGCTAACTCTTGGAATGAAATCTCGCAGCGAGGAATTGAGCGAGTTTACAGCACCTATACTTGGAAAATTCACACTACTAAGCTGTTATCATTAGCACGGATTTATGGCTTCTGGAACTTTACCTCCAAGGAAAATCGGGAAGATTTGTTGCGCTATATTGAAGCTTTGTTCTATTTAATTTACAAGCCAAGAGCGCAACAGCTATTAGAGCAGCACAAGTACCGATAATTTGTCATTTGTCATTTGTCATTTGCTAAGGACAAATGACCAAGGACAAATGACTAAATTGTCAACGCCTGCCAGGTTCGTTGACCAACTATTCCATCCACACCTAAATTCTGCTGATTTTGAAAGGCTTTGACAGCAGTCTCTGTCAGTGCGCCAAAAATCCCATCCACTCTAACGGCATAACCGTTAGACACTAGCAGCCGTTGTAAGACTCTGACAGCAACACCAGAGCTACCGAAATAAACAGTCGGCAAAGGTTGGCTACTAAACTTCTGGAACCGCCCTGTAACCTTTACAAGGACTTTACCTCCCGACTGAGAGGACTTCTTAGATTCACCTAAGTTAGACAAAGCTAGCAACTGGTTCTTTTTGCTGATTTTACTAAGTATATGTTCTTTCTCGACTACGATCGCACAGGGAGAAGTCTGGGAAATCCCATCTGTCTGCATGAATTCAGGTGGTGTGACTTGACCAGTTATCTCTAACTGACTCTGTTTTGACTGGTTTACGTCATTTTCCAGCTGAAATAATTGCTGCTGTGGCAAATTGTCCCCGGATGCTTGTCTTATTGTTAACACGCCCGTGATCATCAGGCCAATTTCAGTCATTGTGGTTCATTTTACTTCAACCAATATTTCTTTTAACGAACAACATTGCTGCTGTTCAGGATAGTGCATGCTGAAAAAATTTTTACTTTTTCTCATCTCGCCACAAAGCAATACCGCCTAATAACCCAGTGATATTGGGGATGAGTTTGACATTTAACGGTAGCTGGAAATTCACTCTCACCGCTTCACCACCGCCAATGTAAAGGTAATCATAATTGAATAGATGTTCCAAGGATGCGATCACTTTTTCTAAACGCCTATTCCATCTTTTCTCACCAATTTTTTCTAACTCTGCACGCCCCAACTGCTGCTCGAAAGTCTGTCCTTTGCGAAACGGATGATGCCCCATTTCCATATTCGGTACCAGATGACCATCTACAAACAAAGCCGAACCGAACCCCGTACCCAGAGTAATCACCAATTCTACACCTTTAAGAGCGATCGCACCAAATCCCTGCATATCTGCATCATTAATTACCCGTACAGGCTTGTTTAAGTGTTTTAATAATGCTGTTTCCAAATCAAATCCGATCCAATCTGGATGTAAGTTTATTGCTGTTTCCGTGACTCCAGACCGCACCACACCAGGAAAACCGACCGAAACGCGATGAAATTCACCAAGAGATGCTGCTAACACAACAATTGCATTAATTACAACCTCTGGTGTAGCAGGTTGGGGTGTATCTAAACGCGCCCTTTCGGTTACAGGATTCCCCGTAATATCCAAAACCATAGCTTTAACGCCACTACCGCCAATATCAACCGATAGGGTACGAATCGATCCATTTTCTTCAATCATTGAGTTACATCCTTAGATTAGAAGATTAGAGTTCTCGTTTGACAACTAAGATTATGAATGAGTCCATAGTATTAATTTATAAATTATTTTTTAGTTATTTTAAGTTTACGAGTAACTAAGACCTATAATCCTTGTCTAGCAAGCATTCTGAGCATTTTAGTATCTTTCAATAGAGGTTTGAGTCTAGAAATCTCTACCTCCTGCGCTGTCTAGATTTGCTAGTGTAGATTTAGTGCGAATTGTGTTGATGGTGGCGTAGCTGTGTTACAGCTATCGGTCGAGGAATCATTATTAAAAATAATACTAAGAGATATTAGTTATGATCGAATTTGAACCCAAGAGCCTCCGCTCTTATAGCCAAGAAGATGTCCAACAAATACTACACTTAGCGATCGCTCGTCAAGCTGATGACAAAGATACAGAATTTTCTTATGAGCAGATATTAGAAATTGCTGCTGAGTTAGAAATTTCACCTGAGTCTTTAAAATTAGCAGAACGTGATTGGTTAGTACAACAAGGTCAAGTACAACAGCGAAAAGCTTTTGACGCCTACCGCATCAGAAAATTTCAGAAGCGTCTAGGCAATTATGCAATTTTCAATGGTTTTTTAATACTGGTCGATTTAATCACTGGTGGCGGAATTTCTTGGTCGCTGTACATTTTGCTATTCTGCGGATTGCCAGTAGGGCTTGATGTTTGGAATACCTTTCAAATCAAAGGCGAGGAGTATGAAATGGCATTCCAGAAGTGGAGCCGTAAACATCAGATTAAGAAAACCATCAGCACGGTTTTGAATAAGTGGTTTAAAGCATTACAGGCTTAGTCGATTTCCTTGTTTGCGTAAGTGTACCCCTACAATACTGAAGCAATCGCAAGAGTTTGGAGATTGCCACGCTTTGCTCGCAATGACAACTAAATCAGCCGGATATGATATGACCTCTACTTAGGCATTCTCCTAGTACTCAGGATTAGTAACATATTATTGTAAATTTTCTACTGGCTCCTGGTCAAATCGACGCATCAATTCTAGCAAGGCTTTCCGGTCTGGTTTCTGTCCATCCTGAAGTAGGGAAGCCAAGCCCTCAAAATACTTTTCGCGTTCCCCACCTGGAGAGAACATAATCAGTAACTTTGCAGGTTTTGTTCCACGGTTAGCAAATGTGTGTGGCGTATTGCGAGGAACAAGTACAAATGCTCCTGGTTGACCTTGGACAATCCGGTCTCCAGCTTGGATTTCGACTTCTCCCTCCACAACATAAAACATTTCCTCCATCTGACGGTGAAGGTGTAGTTCTGGTACGGTTCCTCCTGGTTGTATTAAGTATTCAAATAAACCTAAATGACCATGAGTATCAGCACCAACAGCTTTAAATATTACCTGTGTATTACTTATGGTTAAGTGATTACCTTCTCCTGGTGCTAATATAATCTCTTTAACAGGTAAAGTCATGATAATTAACGTTTCTCCTTAGATGCCGCAGGTAAGCGAAGAGATGATGGTATTTTTTATTCATAACACTATCAGTCTCAAAAATCATAGTACAAGATATTGACCAACTAAGGCATAGTGGCTGAGATATGCGATCGTAGCTTAATTTTGGCACTACTTCTTGGTATTTATTTAAGTTTTTCGTGAGCAGCCAAAATAATTTTTTCGGTTTCTTCCCAGCTAATACATTTATCAGTTACAGAAATACCATATTTTAATTCTTCTTCTTTACCAGTAATTGGTTGACTACCTTCATACAAATGCGATTCCAGCATCATGCCAACTATTGATGTATTACCATCTACTATTTGCTGAACAATATTTTCTAAGACAGCACCTTGTAATTTGTAGTCTTTATTGGTATTACCGTGGCTACAGTCAATCACAATTCTCGGTGGTAAATTTGCCTGTTTTAATTTCCCTTCTACCAGTTTGACATTTGCGGCATCAAAGTTTGGCTGAGTACCACCCCTTAAAATTACGTGACCGTAGCTATTACCTTTAGTTTTAAATACGCTAACCTGTCCGTTTTGATTAATTCCGAGAAAATTATGCGGGTTTCCAGCTGATTGTAGGGCATTCAAAGCTACTTGAATATTGCCATCAGTACCGTTTTTAAAACCTACAGGCATCGAAAGCCCACTTGCCATTTCGCGGTGAGTTTGTGATTCGGTCGTGCGTGCTCCAATGGCAGACCATGTAATCAGTTCACTAATGTATTGAGGTATGATTGGATCTAGTGCTTCTGTACCAGCAGGTAATCCCAACTCTGTAATTTTTAATAATAGATCCCGTGCAATTAATAACCCATTCTCTACATGGAAAGAATCATCCATATTTGGATCGTTAATTAACCCTTTCCAACCCACGGTTGTTCTTGGCTTTTCAAAGTACACTCGCATAATTAGTAGCAGGTTATCCTGGACTCGCTCGGCCAATATTTTCAACCTTTCAGAATATTCGAGCGCTGCTTTTGGGTCGTGGATTGAGCATGGGCCAACTACTATAAATTTTCGGCGATCCTGAAAATCTAAGATATCTTCTATTTCCTGCCTATATGCTAAAACTCTTTGTTCGGCTAATTGTGTTAAAGGTAATTTTGATTTGACTTCATTGGGAGTTAACAAAACGCGATCGTTCTCAATGTTAGCGTTGTCGATATTACTATTAAATAATTTCTTGTGCATGGGGATGCTCTGGCAATTTTATATCCGCACTTCAACTCAAAAGTGTAACACAAACCCATGACATTTTAATATAGCCTGTTTTCTGCTTGACAAATTTTTAATTAGACTGTATATAAGTAAGATAATAACTGAAAAAGGGGAAATATTTTCCCCTTTTCTTTGCTATTGGACTACTGACTCGGCTGTAGTGTATATGATTACTGCCATACAAACACTTTGGCTTCATATGGCCCCAAGTCAATTATGATGCCATCATCACCAGCTTCGACATCATAATTGCCTGTCCACTCGTGCCATGTACCACCGCTTGCTAAGTTAGGAACATGATAGCCACCTAGAAAGTTTTCTGAAAAATTAGCTACCACGACTACACGAGAACCTTCATCATTCCAACGGCTATAAGCTAGTACTTTTGCTTCTGGATTTTCGTGGATAAAATCAATATTTTCGGTGTATAGAGCATGATTATTTTTACGCAGGTTGGTTAAACCTTTGTATGAATCAAATAAACTACGATTTAGATCATTACCTAACAGCGTCCAATCAATTTTGGCTGATTCAGGTTGTTGAGGTTTGTACTCGCCAAATTCCTCTCCCATCCAAATCAAAGGTACGCCAACAGCAGTCATTAGGATGGCTACTCCTAATTTAGCGCGTCTAAAGGCTTCTTCATCAAAAATCTCACGGTTTCCCAATTCAACCATGACATGATTATGGTCGTGATTGGTGAGGTAATTTACTACGTTGGTGGCACCCAAGAAGCCTTGGCGCTTGCAGTCAATGACATCTTTGAGACGCTCTAAATCAAATGTATCACCGCAGATATGTTCTAAAATGCAGTGATAGAAACTGTCATGCCAGCAACCATCCATTGGGCCATCTACATTGGTAATGCTGGTAGTTTCAGGAATGTGTTCGGCAATGTTGTAAAAAGGCTTCATGCTAGCAGTTTTTTTAGCTTCCTGAACAATCCAGTGCATGAAGTCGTAGTTAGCAATTTGCCGTGCTGCATCATAGCGAATACCATCAAGATGATATTCCCCAATCCAAAAACGGATTGTCTCACCAATAAATTTCCACGCGGGATGAATATCTAATTTTTCGTCATAATGTTCATAATTAAACTCAGGTCCCCAGTTATTATCAGGGTCACGGGGAGAGTGATGATACCAATAATCGTGGTCAATTTGTGTTAAAGGAGCAGATGCTTCTGAGTGATTATAAATACCGTCAAGAATTACACGAATACCTTTGGCATGACACTCATCAATCAATTTTTTCAATTCAGCAGTTGAACCATAACTAGATTCTGTTGCAAAGAAGTGGCGGGGATTATAACCCCAACTATAATCACCAGGATATTCTTTAAGTGGCATCAACTCAATAGCGTTGATTCCTAGTTCACACAAATAATCTAACTTTTCAACAACGTGTTTGTACTTGCCTCGTGCATAAGGATCATCCTCGCCACCAGAAAAGTCACCAACGTGCAATTCATAAATTACTAATTCGCGGTCAGCAGGTAAAGGTTTATCATCATGTTGCCAAACATAAGTATCGGTAATCTTTTTACCATCTTTGACCCGGATAACACCATCATCTTTTCCACTCTGTTCATCTATATCAGTTGCATAGGGGTCTGTAACATCAACCCATTGTTCTGGTTCAAAAAACCATGAATTTGACTGGACGCGAAATTTATATTTATAAACGCCGTCTTCTAGTTCAACACTTGTGCGGAAATAACCATCATCACCTTTTTCCATTGGAATTTCTTGCCAATCAGAAAAAGAACCAATTAATGCGGCTCCTTTATTGTAAGGCGCAAATAAATTAAATTCAATTGGCTCTGACATAGAAGTATTTGTAATATCAAGGGTTGATAGAAATATTCTCTGATGTTCAATTGAATTTGCAAATCGCTCTAGAGAAAGAATTAGATAAGGAGTGCTTCTATCTTCAGGAATAATTCATGAATATTTTATAAGATTTAACTGTGGTTTTTTGATTTTTGGCTGTTTATAGCATTTGTTGATTGACTAAAATGCATATTTGTTGTATCGCAGATTTTAGCTATAAAACTACTAATTTTAAAATCCTATTACATCCAACTACAAAAATTCAGTAAATAAATCAAGAGTTTTTTATTAAATTCTAATACAGCAGATATTCGGTAAAAATAGGATATTATTTGCCAAATATAGCAATCCTAAATGAAATACAAAACAATAGTACATTTATACCAAGCTGAAGTTGTTTACCAATCATCAAAAATTTGATTTTCCGAAACTGCATCAGTATAAACCCTGTTCGGATCTCAAATAGGATTGCTATATCTGCTGATAAAATTACTCAATTTTGTCGTTAGTTTGTTGCAGATAACTTAACAACCAATTCGCTGCCGTCGCCCTGCGAGTTTGCCGAGGGCCGAATTCACCAATTTTGTAACCTTTGAAGCCCAGTTTTTCTTTTAGCATTTGTTTATTTTCAGCCGGAATGGAACGAGTCAATTTGACTGTTGCGGGGCGAGATTCAATGAAATCTGGTGGTTGTGGGTACTCATTCTGCCATTCTGGTACAACTTGGCTTGTGTCCCATTGTGCAGTTGAGGAATCATAGCGATAGCCTAAATAATGCCATAGCAACTGGTTAACTGTGGCATCATCAAGTTTCTCGTCAAGAATTGCCCAAATTGTTTCTGTATTGAGTGGTGGCAGGTTAGACATAAACAATTCAAAATTCCAAGTGGAAAAACTGACTACTGATTAAATTACAGCAGTTTTCAGGTATTTAGACTACGACTGATATAGAGAATGGGGAGTAATGACGCGATCAAGAGTGGGATAATAGCGATCGCTAATACAAAAATCACAGTGATGACGAAGACCGTGATTAATTTTGCGAGTTGGAGTTAAAAACAGGTTGTGTATACACAAACTAGGTAGACTGGAAATCGTAAAGATTAGACCAGTCTATGCAGAATTCCACAGCACTGCCAAAGATCATCCGCGCCCATGTATTCATTTCTGGCCGAGTCCAAGGAGTAGGCTATCGCTACGCCACTGTGGATACAGCTAGCCAGTTAGGATTAACCGGTTGGGTGCAGAATCTCCCCGATAGTCGAGTAGAGGCAGTCTTTGAAGGGGCGCGAGAGGTTGTAGATGAAATGCTTCGCTGGTGTCACTCCGGGCCACCTGCTGCTGTGGTTAAAGATATTGTGGTTGAGTTTGAAGTACCGGAAGGGTTGCAAAGATTTGAAGTTAAGCGAAGCGGGTTGAGTAAATAGTTAGGAGTTAGGAATTAGAATATCTTCCATTGTGTCTCCTGGTTGTTAGCTTATCAAGCCAAAGCGTTAATATCATATAAAGAAAACTAAACCTCAAAAAGTATTAAAACTTATTATTTACAATCTTAACGAATTTTCTAGAGTTGCGGGACTTGCGATGTCTACGACGGGCTACGCCTACGCTGACTGGTATTGACTATCTATCATGAGTGGGCGATGTCTAACGACAAGCAGCTGAGCGTCTACCCATTTTCATCGAGCATCTATTCAATTTTTGGTTGCTGTGGTTTCAAACTGCACTTGTCGGTATAAATGAGCGACGCCGAATAGCCCGTCGTAGACATCGCTATTTCTACATCCACCGAATTGCTACCCTGACCAAGCACTAATGCTCTAGCATTTTATCTTGCAGGTGCTTTCTGGCGATCGCCGAAGCAATTCCAACCCTATAGCAATGTAATAAATTCCTCTAAGCTTAAATCAGCATCCCGAATTATTGCCCGCAACGTACCCTTGGCTAATTCCTGATGATCTGGGACAACAACTTGAGCAAACGGTTCATCTCGTCGTAGAATAATATGGCTACTTTCCCTACGCTTTTCGTAAAAACCCACCTTTTCTTGGGCTTTGACGCAATCTCTTCCTGAAATACTCGGTAGTTTGCTCACACGAGTACCAGAAACGTTTCAAAGTTATCTTCTGGAACCGGCAAGCCATCCTCCTCCAACGCTGCGACGTAACCTGAAATCGCCTCTTTGATATTAGAAAGGGCTTCCTGTTTAGTCTTACCCTGGCTAAGACAACCTTTTAGGCTGGGGCACTCTACAATCCAGTAGCCATCTTCATCTCGATACACGATTACCTGTCTCATATTCCACTTGATAACAAAAAATGTGTATAACTGTTCTTGATCTTAGCAAGTAAGCCTCCTAAATCTGCCTTCCACTGTGCATTTCAAGCTCAAATTGTATATTATATCATGTCCGGGTAATTCGTTGTGATTCCCATAGTCATTGCACCCCACACGCCAGATGCTCCACTTGGGGAGACCCCAAGACCGCACTGGCTCCCCTTAATCCCCTAAGAGCCGGCTCTTAGGGGAGACAAAGCATAGCTTTGGCGGGGTGGGGTTCTTCGGGTTTAATAAGCAATCAAGCGGACATGATATTACTCGGCGCGTCTATGAATCCTCATCGAGCATCTATTCAATTTTCGGTTGCTTCAGCTTCAAACTGCACTTGGCGGTACAAATGAGCGTAGGCGTAGCCCGTCGTAGACATCGCTATTTCCACATCCACCGATTCCAGTCGCAATATCTCGCCCGAATTATACTCCGACAGCACCCATTTTCCTTGTTTGTTGCGCCGAAACACTTCCACACCGGGTTGAGCTACTTGCACTAAGACATATTCTTGCAAGGTTGGAGATTGGCGATATTTGGGAAACTTTTTCCCCCTATCGGCTGCTTCCGTTGATGGTGATAGCACTTCGATAATTAAGCAGGGATATTGTATCAATTGTGGATCGCGATCGCGATCGTCGCAAGTCACCACCACATCTGGATAAAAATACTTTAGCCCAGGTTCTACCTGCACCTTCACATCTACAATGTATACTTCACAGGAGCGATCGGCTAAAGCATCATCTAGAAGCTTAAAGAAATTTGCAGAAATCCGATTATGGTTGCGCGTAGCACCACTCATCATCACAACTTCGCCATCCCAATACTCGTAGCGTTCCTCTTGGGTGGGTTCCCAAACCAGATATTCCTCTGCACTCATCAAAATGTTGTCGGGTAAAGCAACCATTGGGGCGATTTATTACAGCACTTTCTGCTGCTATGAGGTACAGATATTTGGAATGCTATTAGCACAGACAAACGGTAATTCGATCAATTAGTGTACCCCATAACTTCCGGAAGTGCTGTAATGATTTACTTTTCTAGGATAGCCAAAAAAGGGTGTTCTCTTGATTGCTACCTTGATTAAGCACTAATGTCCTAGCATTTTATCTCTGAGATGTTTAATGCGATCGCTTCAGCAAGTCGATATTAACGTTGCCAATCATCGCCGCAGATAGCCTTCCGACGGTCGGGTGTATTGGGATTGTTATACTCCTCCCTACCTACCAACTTGAATCACGTTGCGAAAGATCATAACGGGGTTGAATACCCTGAATTGATTGTAGGTTTCTCTCTCGGTATTGTCCTCCGTAACCAAGCCTCCACAAAACTACCTCGTCTACCCATTGAACTCCTTTCTGCACTACTTCCCACTGTTGAATCTCAGTTAATGAGATTGGGGTGGACTTGGCATGAGTTGAATTGTTTCGGATCTTTACAAAGTCATTTACTACTGAATTATCACCTGATACGCCTAAACGATTGAGAAGTTCGTTAATACGATCCATTGCGGAGAGCTTCCCGAATTTATTTTTACTTAAAGTTCCTTCTTCTACTAAAATTATTCGCGCAAGATTTTCTAATAAAGTTCCAAGTGCGTTAGCTACAACAGGAAGCAAAACATTTCTTCTGCGTCCAAATGCTCTTGGAATTGCTTGAAAATACCACTCAAGAAGCACAATCCATTTCTCACGCCAATTAGAATTTTGAAGCATTCGCTGAAAAGTCGGAAAGCATTGAACAAAATTTAACAAGTCTTTCATGCCAAAATATCTAATGCAACCTTGCCCTAATTCTTCCTGTGGAACTATCAAAGGAGCCTCAGCCAATGAAGCTACATCTTCTATACCTATTCGGTCTGTTTCTATATCCACAAATTTCTTTGCAATTACATAAATTGGTTTAATATATCCACCATTTATATATGACAGCATCAAACATAAATCTGAGATAATTTTACTAGAATTAGACAAAGAAATATTTAATAAATCTTGAATCTTTGTAGAAGCTTGTTTGGTCTGGAAGAGCCGAATTTTCAATGTAATCATTGAACCCCTATTCTGAACTTCTGGCTTCAACCAATCTAAAGCTTCCTGGGTTGTAGAAAATTCAACACTCCAATCACTCCCAATCTCTACTTTAAAAGATTCACATTTCAAAGCCTTAGTGATGGCTCCAAGGTTACTACCTGTAGCCTCTCTCAAAAAGTCTGTATTTGGCAAGTAGAAATCAAAATAGTGAGCATTTGATTTAATATCCCCATATACAACCTGCTCTGCATAACCACGACTTTGCCGCCGTCGTCCACCTCGAAATGTGAATGTTGGTTTTTCCACAACAAGTCGAGGATCTGAACCATCCCAAGAATTCAATTTCTTTGGAGGTGGTTCAAAAGAGAGAGAATCAAAGTTATATTCTCCTCTAGCTGCTTCAAATTCCCAATGAAGTCGTGGAGTTTGATTAATAGCAAGCCAAACAGTCAAACGACCTTCAGTATCATCTAAATGACCAATGTTGTTAAATAGTTCTACATCTTGTTGTTGACCAACTAAATCCTTATCCAAAAACATAATTGCACCTTATATTATGATCTCTACACTTTAATTGATTTGACAGTTCTAGAATAGTGAAAAAAAGCGTTCTCTTGATTGCTACCCTTTATAAGCACTAATGCCGCAGCATTCTATCCCGCAGGTGCTTAATGCGATCGCCTCCTAGATTTTTCGCAATAATTCCCGAATTGCAATCGCACAATCAGGAAAAGCTAAAGGTGAAATTGTCACATCCTCTGCAAGTATGCTCTCACTATGATAGCCGTCTGGACTGGGGAGACGATACATATACAACTTGCGTCCATTGACATCTAAAATCCAGTACTCAATAATCCCTGATTTAGCATAAGCGATCGCTTTTACTTCTCGATCATATTTGAGACTGGAATCAGCTATTTCAATCAGTAAAAACACTTCGGAAGCATTAGGATGGTGATCGTCATAATCTAATGGATTGAGCTTCACCACCGAAATATCTGGTTCTGGTTCCGAGTAATCATCAAGTTGCACTGGTGACTGGATTCTTAATAAAACTTTGTCACCCAAACGTTGACGTAATAACCTTTCTGTGCGGGTAATTGCTGATTCGTGAGCAGTTCCTTTTGCTGACATTCTGATGATTTGTCCCGCTATTAATTCTAAGCGTTCTTCAGGATGAAAAATCCCCGTTTCCGCCATTTGGTGATATTCTTGAACACTAATTAGGCGAATATTGGTAAGCATATAGCGTTTCCTAATCACATGAGTTACATCATAGCCCCCTCTCGAAGAGCGGGGAGGCAGGGTGGTTTCATACAAGCAGAGAAAAAACAAAACTGAGTTTCAAAGCCTCTCTCCGCTTCGGGGAGAGGTTTGGAAGCGGGGTAAAAAGCCATGTCACAAAACGAGAATCAAGACTTATGTATTTTTCTTTCTTCGTATGAAACCACCCTGCTCTCGAAGAGCGGGGAGGGGGTTGGGGGTGGGGTTCTTGTACCTCGCTCAACTGAGAACTGCTATAAGATTCACGTTAATGTCCTAGCATTTTATCTCGCAAATGTTTAATGCGATCGCGCAATTTTGCCGCCTCTTCAAATTCTAATTTCTTCGCCGCCTCTTTCATCTGCGCTTCTAACAGAGTAATCAATTGGGGAATCTGTTCTAACGGCAGTTCATCTATATGTTCATCTACAACTTTCAAGTCTGTTGCATTTAACCGCCGAGATACATCTAAAAAAGACAAAATCGCATTACTTGATTTTTTCACAATCGGTTGTGGTGTAATCCCATGCAGTCGATTATGTGCCGTTTGAATACCACGCCGCCTGTCTGTTTCATCAATAGCTTTAATCATGCTACCTGTCAGATTATCGGCATACAAAATTGCTTGTCCCTGGACGTGACGCGCGGCTCTACCAATAGTTTGAATTAAGGAACGCTCGGTTCGTAGGAAACCTTCTTTATCTGCATCCATAATTGCTACTAAGGAAACTTCTGGTAAATCCAAGCCTTCCCGCAGCAAATTCACACCAACCAAAACATCAAATTTACCCTCGCGCAAGTTCTGCAAAATCTCAATGCGCTCAATAGAATTAATCTCGGAATGTAAATACCGTACCCGAATACTGTGGTCTTGCAAATATTCTGTTAAATCTTCCGCCATCCGCTTGGTTAATGTGGTAATTAACACTCGTTCATGGCGATCGGCTCTATCTTTAATTTCTCCCAACAAATCATCAATTTGTCCTTCTGTGGGACGCACAGAAATTTCTGGATCAACCACCCCAGTTGGTCGAATCACTTGCTCAATTACATGGTCTTCAGAAACTTCTATTTCCCAATTTCCGGGAGTTGCGGAAACAAAAATACACTGATTCACCTTTTGCCAAAATTCTTCGGCTTTTAAAGGACGGTTATCAGCAGCGCTAGGAAGCCGAAATCCATGTTCGATTAAAACTTTTTTTCTAGCTTGATCACCGTTATACATCCCGCGAATTTGGGGTACGCTAACGTGAGATTCATCGATAACTAATAGCCAATCTTTGGGAAAATAATCAATTAAACATTCTGGTGATTCCCCAGCTTGTCTTCCTGCTAAGTGACGGGAGTAGTTCTCAACGCCGTTGCAGTAACCTACCTCGCGCAGCATTTCTAGGTCATAGCGTGTACGTTGATCTATGCGTTGCGCTTCTAATAGTTTCCCAGCTTGTTCTAAGTCTAGTTTTTGCTGTTTTAACTCGGCTGCAATGTCATGACAAGCTACTTCTAACCGTTCTTCTGGGGTGACAAAGTGACGTGCGGGGTAGATATTCACCGCTGACAAACTCTTGAGAATTTCACCTGTCACTGGGTCAATGTAGCGAATCGCGTCAATTTCATCGCCAAAAAACTCGACACGAATAATCCGGTCTTCATAAGCTGGGCCAATTTCTAAGACATCACCCCGGACGCGAAATTTTCCCCGACCCATTTCTATGTCGTTGCGGCTATATTGAACATTTGCCAAATCCCGTAAAATTTGGCGTTGATTTACTTCCATACCTATCTGAAGGGGGATGGCAGCTTTCAAATATTCTGCTGGCATTCCCAAACCGTAGATGCAGCTGATGGATGCAACGACAATCACATCACGGCGTTCAAAAAGCGATCGCGTCGCTGAATGTCGCAACATATCAATTTCATCATTAATCGCTGCCGTTTTTTCAATATAAGTATCGGTAACGGGAATATACGCTTCTGGCTGATAGTAATCGTAGTAGCTGACAAAATACTCAACTGCGTTGTTGGGAAAGAAATCCCGCAACTCGTTACAAAGTTGTGCCGCGAGTGTTTTGTTATGCGCCAGAACTAAAGTAGGCTTGCCAATTTTCTCAATAACTGCTGCTACCGAAAATGTCTTGCCAGTTCCAGTGGCTCCTAGTAAAGTTTGGTAACGGTTGCCTGATTGGATACTAGCAGTCAGTTGGGCGATCGCTTGTGGTTGATCGCCTGTGGGACTAAAGGGAGCTTGAAGACAAAATTCTGTCATACAGTTTAGCTGGAAATACCCGATCTTATGGTGACAATTTCACCCTATATTTATTGTAGCTGGCTGATTAGACGAAATAAATAGCAATATTTTTTTATAAAAGTTAATAATTTAATTTTACTTATGTATCAGTTTGAAAGATACTTATATCTATATGAGGTTTTTTAAGGTTAAACTCTAAGGTATATGGGAAAAAATGTCATCTTTCCTTAATTATTGTAAAATTCAATTAACAAACCAGAGGTGTTCGTTTATGACTATTAGCAGCGCTGGCAAAGCAACCAGTTCTCGGCAAAACAATGCCAAGTCTCCAAGAGAAACTACAGAGGAAGTTGAAAATCAACTAGACCAGAGCTTGAATGCAGATAAAGTCGAGGAAGTTACTGAACTGCCAGTGGGAGCTTCTGGCACACTCGCCATTTCTGGAGTTCGTCCCATAGGCGCTAGCGACTTAGAAGTTGCTGAAACACTTTCAATTGCTGGGGTGCGTCCCATTAGCACCAGTACGTTAGAAGTTGTTGAAACTTTTAACTCAATGGGTATTCGTCCAATTGGCGCAAATACATTTGAAGTCGTTGAAAGTATCAATCTCTCTGGGATTCGTCCAATTGCCTCAAGTTCATTGGTAATTTCTGAAAGCTATTCTACATTTGGCAACCGTCCGATAGCATCAAATGAGGTTGAAAATTCTGAAAGCCTGATGGGTTTTCTAGATTAGACAAAAAAATATCCTCATAACTTTATTAACCCAGTTTCTGTACGGAACTGGTTTTTTTTACTACAAAATTAAAAGAAAAGATTACGATATTTGCACTTTCTCTATGTCTTTTAGCATAGGTAAGTAAACTCTAGTTGTTTTATTTTGTATTCAACCAACAGCCAGGATGCTTACTATAACTACTTTTCTAAATTTTGAATTTTGAATTTTGAATTTTGAATTATTTAATATGCCTTGTGGTGGAAGGCTTTAGCAAAAACCTTAAGCTACTGTGTAAAGGTAATAACAAAAGATTTCAAAGTTAGTTTACAGCTTTGAAATAAACTTACAATAAAAAAGGAGTACCAAATGAGCTTAGAAGACCGGGCTAAAGCAACTGCCAAAAATATTGAAGGTAAAGCCCAAGAAGCCGCAGCAGAAATTACTGGAGATCCAAAAGATAAAGCTGAAGGTAAAGCAAAGCAAGCTGAAAGCGAAGTACGTCACGGTATTGAAGACGTAAAAGATAATGTGAAGAAAAATATTGACTAATAATTCATACTTTTTTTTGCAGAAACTCTAGTGAGATAAATTGGGTTTATCCCGTTTTTGCCAAAAATATATGAGTTGTTCGAGAGCCAAGCTCAAGTCTTTTCAGATTATCTGAGCAAGGATTAGAGAATAGAAGCTCGCTTGATTGTAAAATTTTTGTAGAGACGTAATTAATCACGTCTCTACAGTTTCCAAAACTTAAAAAAATGGAGCCAGAATTGCAAAAGGCGATCGCACAAATTAAACCCTGGCGATCGCCTTTAAAATTGTAAAATTGAATTAATATCTGGCGCTGCGCCAATGGCTACTCAAAGAGTAGCGATATCTATCACCGGCTGTGACGCTCGAACGCAAACAGCTTGTAAGCAGGACTCGCTGTTCGCGTTCGTCGGTGAAGTAATTTTGCCCAATCTGAAAATTATTTAAAATATCATAAAATTGTAGTATTATAGCACGGGCATTAACTATCTTCAACTACATCTGATTGTTAGCGCTCTGAAATTTAAAATCCATGAGAATATACCGTGAACCTAACTATTTATTTCCTCCGTCATGGACAGACAGAATGCAGTCGCAATAATTCCTTTTGCGGTTCCATAGACTCAGAACTTACCCCAGAAGGATTGGAGATGGCAAAGGCTTTTGCAGACGCATATAGTTCTACACCTTGGACAGCAATATTTTCTAGTCCAATGCGGCGAACTATATTGACAGCAAAACCCTTATGTGAAGCAATAGAGATGGAACCACAATTCAGAGATGGTTTAAAGGAAATCAACTATGGCAAGTGGGAAGGAAAAACGCCAGAAGTAATTAGCCGTGAATATCACGATGATTATATTTGCTGGTTAGCCGATCCAGCTTGGAATGGTCCAACTGATGGAGAAATAGCAATTACAATTGCTTCTCGCGCTATGCAGGTAATTGAAGAAATCAAGCGTTTATACAGCAGTGGCAATGTGTTAGTGGTTTCCCACAAGGCAACTATCAGAATTATTCTGTGTACTTTGTTGGGGATTGATGTGGGACGCTTCCGTTTTCGCTTGGGATGCCCTGTTGCTTCCATCGGTATTGTAGAATTTAGCTCACATGGACCGCTCTTAAAGGTTTTGGCAGACCGTACTCATTTGGATGAGCGTTTGCGAAATTTACCAGGAACGTGACTTTTTGCCCTGCCACGCGCACCTCATAGCGCCAATATCACCTATAATACTGCTCAACTTGACGTAATAAAACTGGTTTTTTAGCTAAAGAAGCTTCTCAACAGCGACGCTAAACTGCTCGTAAGGAGAAACTCCCACGATGGTTTCTGCTAAAACACCATCTTTGAAAATTAAAACCGCCGGAATACTGCGAAGACTGAATTTTTTGAAAATCGGCTTGTTGCTGTCAACGTCTACCTTAATGACTTTGACGCGACTTTTGTATTCCTGGGCGAGTTGATCCATTAACGGACTGATCAGGCGACAGGGACCACACCAAGTAGCAGTAAAGTCAACAACAACGACTTTCTCTTCACTTCCAGTTAAAACACTATCAAATTCACTTTCTTGAACGTAAGCAACTATGTCAGTATCAGTGGACATTTTTTAATTCCTTAGTCTCAAACTAAAATTTCAGTAAAAAGCTAACTATACAAACTATACTCCCTTCTGCCTGTCAGATTTACCTGTAACCTACATCGGCAAGCCACCGCAGATAACTTCTGCTTAGTAGCGTAGATTTCAATAACCTACAACTTTTGTACGTAGGGTGCGATCGCGCTGATCACCTTTTGTTAATAAGACTATTTTTAGTTTTCTCATTTTCTGCATCTATTTATCTTTATATAGTTTGGTGTTTTCGTACCTATCTACTTATATTTTTTTCCTATTCTACCAGTAATAATACTTGGTTATAAAAACTTTATTTATTTAATACGCCAGATATATACATTAATACTAAAACACTTTATAACCGTCATACATAGAATTTTAAACCTGATCTTTGTATAAAAAACATCAAAATCAACTGAATTAGTGTTAATATTTGTAACATAAGTATCTTTATGAGGATATATTAAGTAATGGCTATTGTGAAAGAGTTTCCAGTAAATCATTTAAAATCAGTTTCTAGTCAAGGAAATAAGACGGTTGTTGAATCTTTAGCACAACAATGGGCTAAAAAATATATCGGGAATCTCAAGGTTGATACTGATAGTACAGAAAAAATAGAAATACCTAATTTATCAGAGATAGTATCACCAGAGGGACGAAAGAGAACTGCTCAAAAAGTATTAGATTCTTTGCGAAGTGTTAGTGCTAGAGCCTGGAATAAAACTGAGGGATTATTATCAAGAGAAATTAAACAACATGGCATCGACTTAAACCTAATTAATCCGTGGGAAATCGCCGGAGATTCTTTTAACATTTACCAAAAAGCTTTGGATGTATATACTCAACAAACAATATCACAACCTCTTTCTTTGGTAAGGAACCTGCTTGATTCAGAGAATCCACTTTATGAACAGGCATTAGATGTTTATACAGAACAAGTGGCTCCTAGCAAGCTGGCTAGAGTTATTGGTGCGGATATAGGAAAGCTGAGAAAGAAATACACAAGTCATGATCCTAGAGTTATTGGCTTTGTAAGTATGCAGTTTCATTATACAAGTCAAATGCTCATAGAATCACTTGAGCCAATAGAACAATCACTTATTAGTACATACTTTAAAGTGATTGACGACCATTTGTATATGCCACTGCAACGTGCTTATGAAGCAGCAGCTAACCATGATTCTAATTCTGTAGCATTATCCGCAGTGCAAAAGTTGCTACCAATTAGTACACAAATTGCTAAGAGGATTTCCCAAAGAGTAATTGAACTTTATCCAAATTACAACTCAATGTCTGGTGCATTAAGTGATCTAATAGTTAAGACTTCTAGTATTCGGGATGTAGAAATGTTTCAAATATACCTGTGGGTATGTGCTTTAGAAACAAGCTGTGGAGCTATCCAACAAGAGTTATTTCCCTTATGTGTAATGCTCTATCCCAGATTAAAAGTGCAGTGGGAAGTAGTTCGTCAAATGCTACATTTGCTGAGAGAAGAAATAGACATTAGCTTGACTTCTCAAGAAGCAGAAACTTTAATTCCATATTTCCAGGTATTGTGGGATATGTTCTCTCCAGAGGTGTTTGCTGAACTTGGATTGTAATCGGGACTTTCAAGGAATAAATTACTCAGAAAAGAATTCTTCTCTGCGAGATTCTGTGCGTACTCTTGCAAAGAAGCCTTAATAGTCATTCTCTTGAGAGAACAGTTCTAACAACCCAATTGTGCCTACAAAAAAAGTATAAGTAGCATATTTTATTGGCATCTTTTTTCTTGAAGTTGCATAAAAAGCTGCTATAATACTTTCGATAAAATGGCTCGTCATGGCAAAACGCTCAATCCAAAAAATTGGATTAAGGCTGCTTGGGAGATTACTACTAGTTATTACTGCATAAATATTCCACGATTCTAATCCAATTGCGCTTGTTATAAGCATCGTAGATATAAGTTTCACAAATGTAAAAATGTTTCTCTTTATAAACTTTAAGTTCATACTGTTCACAAAAAATATTTAACATATCTTAAAGACTCGGTGATATAACAAAGAAGTTAATGTGTGTTATCTAAAAATTCACACTAAGTCAACCAATTTTATATCATGATTTCCATTTTTTTAAAAGCCGATAAAAATATGGACATGGTGTATTAAGCCAATATTCCCAAACTATTGAGAATGGAACTGTGGAAAAACCTATGCCGTTTTGTTATTTGAGGATTTATCCTTAAAAGTTTCCTCGTAAGGATTTAGGTGTTTGAAGCCCAATCACAGAGTCAGCTTCAAAATTGAATTTTGTTTATTAACATACCTTTGATCGCAATAATAAACGGAAACATAGACGTTACGCAAATATTATTGAGAATCAAAGTTTATGCCTAATCCACGGAAACTCTTATCCCGGAAAGGTTATAGCGATTTAGGTATGACCTGAATCCTTACGTTTCCTCCTTGTGAAAATAGAGCAAAATGGCATTTAGCGTCCGATTTCATCCCTCAAAAACCCTGAAAAACAGAAACTAAACTACTCAGGCAAGAAAAACAAACGCCATACCCGTAAACACTAGGAGTAATGAAGATTAAATCACCAGATATTTAAAAAATGAGAAAAGTGTGGAATAATACATAGGTGGTAAATTTAATTGCACTCGATAGATTGATAAGAAATGTAAAGCTATGATTGCTCAACATTACAATTCAATTCATGTTGAAAACAACTTGCTTAAACAAATCAAAATTAAAGAAAATCAGCTAAAAATTGCGCAAGAAGCTAATATGCTCTATGTAGCAGAAGCATTACAGAATCAATTATTAAAGTTACAGTGTCAATTGTCAGAGCCGCAAGACGTTGAAATTCAGGCGTTGATGAGTTTGCTAGACGATTAAGATTGTAAAATTGTGTTGCAAGCTTTATTGAAAACACAAAAACTCTGTTAATCGGTAGCAAAGCATAGTGATTGCGATCGCTGGGGATGTGGTTTAGGTGCTACAGCTGAAGAATTAACAGTACAAGAAGTAGCCATCTAAGGTGTCATAGAAGGATAATGATTTTTACTTAGATAATAAGATATTAGAATTTTGGCTGGGTATGTGGTCGTTTGATCTGCGGTACTGAATCAATCTTAAGAACAGGTTTCATTGAGCGCAGTTGGCTTTGCCTAAGAATTTGAATTTCTCTCTCAATCGAATCTTTTCCTTGCCTAAAAAACTCTTGAGAATTATATGGAACTAAGTCACGGGATAAATGTTGAGCTTGTATTGGAGTCATATTAGGGAAGGCTTGTTCAGCATTGGCAGAAATCTGTACAGCCAGGAAAAAAGCTGTTGAAACCACCAAGGGTTTTATTTTTATACATCCGGTGAATATCAGGTTTAACATGGTTGATACATCTGTTGCGTGAATGCTGCTTCAAATCATCTTGTGTTGGTCTGATTATAAGGGACTGACAATTAACAATTCAAAATTCAAAATTCAAAATTAAAGACATTTTCAGACGAGGTTTTAAAGGGGTTTGCGCTTAAGTTGACACCTATGAACATTGTTGTGTCTCTACCTGTGTACTTCATTTACCTGAAAAACGCTGTGAATATAAAATCGATGACATGAACGGATATATAGCAATTCTAAATCATTTGTGAAAAATCACAGTTGTTAATATGGTGAATATTGCTGCTACTACAACTAATCTTTTATAGAAAAGTTTAGTTTAGAGAACTTTGGATAAGTTTTATATAACCGAATGCGTTACACAGGCATTCACTAACGGTAAGAGTGGACCTAGTTGTTCTTGTCCATTCACGGCTAAATCGCTGTGACACAAGTAAACTCTCTCGGATACACGAGAGAGTAAATCTGCCAAAATCCTTCGTAGTCGTTGTTCTTCTGCTAATTTCTCATCTTCTGCTGTCCAAGGTTCCCCTAACCTGTCTCGTAGGAAAAACGGCGCACCAAATAAAGTCGCCGCGCCACCTTTGGCCCATAGGGGTGAACCAGCATCTAGCCAAAAATGCCAACGGTGCGATCGCCTACTAGATCGATATTGAAATATAGTTGCTAAGGTGACGGCCTTTCTGGCTCCACCGATGGGACGCACAGGGTAAGGGTTGGCGGTGATTGTACCACGTCGCAGTAATTGAATGAATTCGATAATAGTTGTGTAAGGCGTTGTCTCAACTGGGGAAATTTGTCGTAATCTGGTGTCAATTTCCCAGTAGTGTTGGGCGGTTTCTAATAATTCTCGCAGTGCTGCTAGTTGTTCGTAGGGGAGATTGCTACCATTCCACAAAAAGCGCTGAATTGCTCTATCTAAAAGGGAAATGGGACTGGGAATTAAACGCAATTCTTGTTGCGATCGCTGCTCTTCTAACCACTGTAATATCTCATTATAAGCTGTGGTCGCTGCATAGCCGATTCTATCCCAGCGCTCGAAGGCTGAGACTGGTAGCAAGTTGGGGCGTGAGGGATGGGGTAAAAAGCAGTAATCTGCAATCAAACCAGCACGTACCGGGTCAATATTGGTAGAGACGCGATTAATCGCGTCATTGGTAGAGACGCGATTAATCGCGTCTGTAGAGTTTTCTGGTAGTTGTTGTTTCCTACTTAGAACAACTAGCATTTCTGCCACGGCATCCCGATCTACTAAGCGTCCCAAGCCGGGATAAACTAGTGCCAGCATGGTTAGCAATGCGCGAATGATCGGTGAACTAATTAGGGGACGTTGGTCATTCAGCGATTGTACTTGGATGTTTTGCTTGACGAGGATTTCTACTAGAGTATAACGAGCGATCGCATCTAAACCCGGTGCAATAATCGCCACTTGTTCTGGTTGCACTTGCTGTGATTGGATGGCATTAGCAATTACTTCTGCTGTTTGTCGCAATAGTTGAGCGCGGGAGGTGGTTTCAATTGAATGCACAATCTCAGGTAAGCTCAACAGTACCATCGGTTCTGTGACTAATTCCACCATCTGTTTAGTGAGTTGCTCACCAAGGGACTCAGGAGGCGGCCCGGTCAAGATTTCTACCCGACAACGCTCTGCTAGCCCTTCTAGATAATTGGGATCTGCTCCCAATCCCAATCGCACTGCACCATCAAGATTGTAGCTAAATGCCCCGACTGCGCCTTGATCTAATAGCAACTCAAACAAAAGACGCGCTACGCTAGGATAATCATCAACATCATCCGCCAGAACCGCCTGATAGCGTTTAGTCAGGTGCTGTTGATAATTGCGATCGCTTAACAAATACTGACTATAAAGTTCAGTAATAATCCCATAAGTCAGTAATCCCCTCTCTAAACACCAGTTACGCCAATCTAGGAGCAAAGATCCCAAAAATTCTGGCTCTAAAGTTGTAGTATTTTCTCCCAGACCCCTGGCCAAAATCTGGGCAATATCTTCGCAAGGCATACCACTGTAAGCTGCTAATTGCAATAAGTCTAGGATGCGACGCACCAAGCGAGATTCATTCACTCCCGCGATACGTAAAATTTCTTCGTCTAATTGGGGACGCCAGAGTTTGGTTGCTAACTCTTGTTCCGTTTCTGGCCGCAATCGTACCGGAAACTGTGCCTTCAGGTTCAACGAGTTAATTAGCAACGGCCAAAATAAAATAACTTCATCCTGGAAAAAACCTAGCGGTGTCTTGGCACGAACCGGATATTTTCCTAATGTAGATGTAACAATTATATCTCCCAATTCTCGACGATTATCATCGTTGGCAGCTAAGACTAAAACTCCTGGCTCTGTTTGTTTAAGATATAAAAATTCGGGTATGCGATCGCCCTTGGCGTTGGCGAAGCCATCGCCTTTTTTACGTCCCTGTCTTTTAGTATAAAATGATTCTGTGTATTGATTTTCAGATTTTACCCAATTACAAAATTGCTCTACCAAGCGAGCCGTCTTACCACTGCGGCTAGTGCCAACAATCCAAACCGAATGAGAAACCACAAACTTTCTCCTTGTAGATTTGCTAGTATACCTCGTGCGTTAACTTAAGGTTAAGAATCACCAAATAATGCTGGATGATTGTCTGCAATGAAAAACTCTGTTTTTAGTCAAAAAATCTATTCTTTCTTACTTGCTGCTTATCGATGGTACTTACAGACTCCTGAACGTTCTTTAGATGAAGCTTACAATGCAGCATTAAAGATTCAGGAAATAGAAAATAAACATTTTAATGGTAATAAAATAGACATTGACTTAGCCATGTACAGTAATAGCGTAATGGATTATTTTGAGTCAGACCTAAAAAAGCTATTAAAAACTGTGAGGATGCGGCTGACGGAGTTTAGAGCAAGCCGTTGGTTTCTAAATGAAGAAAATCAAAAAGCTGCTCAGAAAGTAGGTATAGAGTATTTAAGTCCTTCTTTGGTTTTGGAAAAGCTAAACTCTATCGATCAAATTATATCCAAATACACAACAATTTCTGATCAAATAACTTCTAAAGCTTTAGTAGTCCAACCTCCAAATCTACCAGTTAACTCTGTGATCTCTGAGGACAAGTCGCTACTCGTCAATACTCCAACGTTACCACCCAAAATAGCAACTCAAAACTTAGATAGGAAACCAGAAATAAAGCGTAAAACCGATACAATGGGCGTTTTACCCCGCTCTCTTTTAAGTACTATCACTCGTCTGCAAGTTGAATTAGACCCTAATTCTGAACAAGAGGTAATTCAGAGTTTTCGTCAGACTCAAAGAAGAACAATAATATCTATCAGGTTTATTTTACTATTAATTATAGTCCCACTTTTAACGCATCAGATAGCAAAAGCTTTCGTAGTCGGCCCCATTATTGAGCGGGTTAGAAGCTCTGAGCAAATGCAGATATTCCTCAATTCAGAAATGGAAGAGGAAGCCCTGGTAGAATTACAAAGATTTGAAGAAAAGCTCAAGTTTGAAAATCTCATTATAAAAGCCCCTCCACTATCATCTGAGCAGATTGAAAATGAAATGGGTAATAAGGCTATAGAGCTTGCTAAAGAATTTCGTCACGAAAGCTCTAATGCGATCAAAAATATTTTTGCAGACATGTTCTCGGTGGGTGCTTTTATTTGCCTTTTGTTAGTTAGCAAGTCTTCTATTGCTGTCCTAAAGGATTTCATTGATAATATTGTCTATGGACTTAGTGATAGTGCCAAGGCATTTATCATCATTTTGTTTACTGATATATTTGTAGGATTCCACTCTCCTCATGGCTGGGAAGTACTACTAGAAGGTGTATCGCGCCATTGGGGATTACCAGCAAATCGAGATTTTATCTTCTTATTTATTGCTACATTTCCAGTGATTTTAGATACAATTTTCAAATACTGGATATTCCGATTTTTGAACCGGATCTCACCATCAGCAGTTGCCACTTACCGTAATATGAATGAATAAGGTATTGGGCATGGGACATTGGACATTGGGGAAATTTTTGATGTTTGATTTTTGAATTTGAGCGAAGTGGGATAATCTCAAAAATTTTGAATTTTGATGAAAAAGACACTTGCTGGTTTAGGAAAGTTTAATAAAGTTATCGCTATCAGCTTCCCTGTAGTTTTGTCGATTTTGCTGGTGCGGATGCAATCTTTGGCGCATCGGGAACTTAGCTCGCCAGAATGTCGCGTGCAAAAGTGGAATATACCAGTTTCCTTGACTGCTGAAAATCAGGATGCACTTACACAAAAGCAAAAAGCACCATTAATCCAGAGACTACCAGTTACTTGTTGTCAAGGTGATACCTCTTGTTTGGATGAAGTTCTCTATGGAGAAATACCAGTTAAACAATTCAAAATTCAAAATTCAAAATTCAAAATTGAAGATCCAGACAAAAAGGCATTGTTAAGAGCAATCGCTCACAGCCTCCAATATTTGCAAACAGCTAATGCTCTGGCTGCTTATCAAAACTATCAGGTGGCTGGGATTACGCGCGATGCCGCTTTCGGCGGCTTGCCCCTTCGGGATCGCGTGTTCAAAAGCTTGAAAAGATTCCGTGAACTTCTATTAAAAACTAATTCTGCAACAGAATTACATCAAGCGATCGAGCGGGAATTTGTTCTTTACCAGTCAGTCGGTCAAGATAACAAAGGTTCCGTTTTATTCACCGCCTATTATGAACCACTTTACGCAGCCCGTCGCGTCCCTACAGCAGAATATCGTTATCCTGTTTATGGATTACCTCCTGATTTAAACTCCTGGTCTAAGCCTCATCCTACACGCTTGGAATTAGAAGGAGTAGATGGTTTGCAAGGTGCAAAGGGTAAATTACGAGGATTAGAGTTGTTTTGGTTTCGCCTTCGCCTCGAACCATATCTAGCTCAAATTGAAGGTTCAGCGAGACTTCAGCTTCCCGATGGTACTCAGACAGCAATCGGCTATGCTGGTAATAACGCTTATAACTACAAAAGTCTTGGCCGAGAATTAGCGAATGATGGCAAATTACCGCTACAAGGTATGACTATGCCAATTATTCTCGACTATTTCCAAAAGCATCCCCAAGAGTTAAATATTTATATTCCGCGCGATCGCAGCTTTGTTTTTTTTCAAGAAAATCACGGTCAGCCAGCCCAAGGTTCTATCAATGTACCATTAACAGCAGAGCGTTCTATTGCCACAGATAAATCCCTCATGCCTCCTGGTGCTTTAGCGTTGATTCACACTTCTATTCCCTTTGTTAATCCTACCGGAAAAATCGAGGAGCGCATCGTTAGTCGCTATGTTCTTGACCAAGATACCGGAGGTGCAATTAAAGGTGCAGGTAGGGTAGATTATTTTTTAGGTACTGGGAAATTAGCAGGCGATCGCGCTGGTGTCACAGTCAGCAATGGACAATTATTTTATCTATTACTCAAGTCCCAGAATTAAACACACTTGCATTTTAATACTAAGATTCCCGACTTATTTATAGCAACCGCCAAGGTGGTTTGGGCATAAACTAGAAGTAGTCCCTTTCGTTATCCTGCAAAACGCGATCGCTGTAAATATGCCCAAACCCTA
>NZ_JBALCS010000120.1:0-11369 GCF_036919555.1 Nostoc sp. | reverse complement strand
TGGGTTCATAGCTCTCATAACGCTGTCATACTTAAGTATTTTTTCTACTGACAGGATACCGTTACGTGGGCTTTCTTACTTCTCAGACATCCTCTTAATGAGATTACAGCTATTTTCAGGTAAATAGACCACGCGGTAGGGGCACAGCAATGCTGTGCCCTTACGACAGATGTGGTTCAAATACTTGAATTCTGTTGTAAGCTGTCGTGATTACACAAACTTGCGTTGTTCATAGGATTTACGTAATGCACCCTATGGAAACCAGCTTCACCTATTGCTGTAAAACTGAAACCGTCCAAAGCCAAGAAATTGACCGTGGGATTTCTCACCCACTGGGAACGCTGTCACACCCAATAAGTAGACACCAGAAAAGCTGGGATTACTCACAGGGCGGAGGGCGATTGTAATTGTCTGTCCCGGAGTTACAGGCGGGTCAAAGTTCACAGTAACCGTGCGTGTCTCGCGCTCGTTTGTGACTGAGCCTAATTTTAGTCGCATTTCTTTGCGATCGCTTGTTCCCACAAATGCGCGGGTATCATTAAGATTGTAGTCGATGTTTTCTACTCCCTCCCTCTGTGCGATCGTTACCCTCTGGAGGGATTCTCCAGCATTTTCCGGCAAATTAATAGTAAAATAATAAGTCCCGCCCCAAACATTCACATCTTTGTAAGTAGTTGTCGCTTTAACAAGTTTTGGCGGTTGGACAAAGTAGACAGTACCATCTCTGAGCTGCACTGCTTGAGTCACCGTCACGGCAACTCCTGCAATACTTATTGCTAACGAGAGTGTTATCCCAAATAAAGTTGCAACGCGCATGATTCAGATATAAAAAACGCACTCATTTCAATTTTAGTCCTTTGGGAATGAGTGATTTGGGAATGATAGAAGCTTGTTTTTCCCAATCAGAAGATTTCGTATACCACCAAGCCCAAACAATTAAAACTGCTTGAAAGGGAAGTCTGACTACGTGTACCCAAGGTGAGTTTGGTATATGTTCTAGCTGAATATGATTAACCGCCATGTTGATATTGGCAGGGAAAACCGCAATAAAAAGAGCAATAAGTCCCCAAGCAGCAGCTTGACTTACAGGCGGGACTAATAAGCCTATACCACCCAAAATTTCATAAAAGCCACTGAGATAAACTAATCCTAAAGGGTAAGGTAGTTGCGGCGGCATAATTTTGACATAGGGTTCTGGAATAACAAAGTGTGTCACTCCAACCACAATGATGGATATAGCAAGGATGACACGTAAAATTTCCTTATACTTCTTCATGGTTTTTGTCTGATTATATACTTACCCCTATTACTTCAGTTTGACTGACAGATGTTAATCTGCCTTGAGTCAATAGGAGGAGAAATCGACAAAATTTTTCAAAATCCACAATGCTCACGTCGCCTATAGCGTTTTCTAATCTAGTCAGGTACTGTTAACCTCACCCCGATAAAGCTATACTTCATCTCCCCTCTCCTTAATAAGGAGAGGGGTTGGGGGTGAGGTTTTGATATGTACTTCATGCATCTGGCAACCGCCATAATATGATATTATTTCAACTTTATCGGTGTAATAAATAATCAGTAATAATTTAGTAGTCAATTCATTACCTGTTCTAATTATTCATAAAAAATATGAGCGATGCCTTTAGCCGACTTGCACCCTTTATCCAAGAATATATTTATCATCACCAGTGGACTGAATTGCGACCAGTTCAAATTGCCGCTTGTCAAGTTATATTTGACACTGATGCTCACTTGCTAGTTACTGCTGCAACTGCTGCGGGTAAAACAGAAGCAGCCTTTCTGCCAATTTTGACTCTATTACATGCTAACCCGGCTGCAACTATCGGGGCATTATATATTAGTCCAATCAAAGCTTTAATTAATGATCAATATGAGCGCCTCAACCACTTACTCAAAGAAGCAGATATTCCAGTTTGGCACTGGCACGGTGATGTTTCTCAAACTCGAAAAAACAAGCTTTTAAAGAATCCTCAAGGCATTCTACAAATTACACCAGAATCTCTAGAAAGTTTGTTAATCAACAAAAATAACGACCTCCTTCGTTTATTTGGTGATTTAAGATTTGTCATTATTGATGAAATTCATACCTTTATGGGTTCAGAACGCGGTTGTCAAATTATTTGCCAATTACAACGTTTAGCAAAGTTGACGCAAAAACAACCGCGCCGTATTGGTTTATCCGCAACTATTGGTGATTACTCAACAGCTGAAGAGTGGTTGAGTTCTGGAACAGATAAGCCAGTGATTACACCGCAAGTTGACGGGATAAAACGCCAAATCAAACTAGCTGTAGAATATTTTTATCTTACTGAGGAAGTAGATGAATCTGAGGCGACAGCTGATGAACAATATATTTTCAATCTCAGCAAATCTCGCAAATGCCTAATATTTGCTAATAATCGGACGCGTACCGAATCTGTAATAGCATCTTTGCGACAAATTGCCACAGAACAAGGACTACCAGATATATATCATGTGCATCATGGGAGTATATCTGCTAGCTTGCGGCAAGCTGCTGAAAATGCGATGCGTGAACCCAACAATCCAGCTGTTACCGCCGCCACTCTAACTTTAGAATTAGGCATAGATATTGGTCATTTAGAGCGAGTTATTCAGTTAGAATCACCCTTATCTGTAGCTAGCTTTTTACAGCGTTTAGGACGTAGTGGCAGAAGAGGTGAAGCTGCCGATATGCGCTTTATCTGCGCCGAAGATAAACCATTATCAGAAGCTTCTCTACCAGAGCAAATACCCTGGCAACTCTTGCAGTGTATCGCTATTATTCAACTTTATTTAGAGGAGCAATGGATTGAACCAATCAGACCGATTAAATATCCTTTGAGTTTGCTTTATCACCAAACAATGAGTATTTTAACAGCAACGGGGGAAATTTCACCTAATGCCCTAGCTAAACAAATTTTTAGTCTGCCGCCCTTTGCTGCTATTTCCAAAGAAGATTTCCAACTATTGCTCCGCTATCTAATTGATATTGGTCATATTCAGCATACTGAACAAGGTAAATTAATCTTGGGTTTGGCAGGAGAAAAGGTTGTGAGAAAATTTCAGTTTTATGCTGTCTTTGCTGAACAGCAAGAATATATTGTTAAACAAGGTGCAACGGAAATTGGCAGTATCGTCACGCCGCCTCCTGTTGGCAATCAATTTGCTTTAGCTGGCAGAAGTTGGGAAGTCGTAGAAGTTGACTTTAAAAATAAGGCTATTTTTGTTAAACAAGCCGAGGGTAAAGCTAGTATTTATTGGCGTGGTAGTGGTGGCACTATTCATACCAAAGTTTTACAACGAATGCAGCAAGTTTTATTTGAAAATGTCGAGTATAGTTACTTGCAAAAAAATGCTTCGCAACGTTTACATAAAGTTCGCCAATTGGTGCAGCAGGTTGGATTAAATAAACAAAATATCTTGCAATTGGAAAAAGGTAAATGCTGTATTTTTCCCTGGATGGGTACGGTTGCTTATCGCACCTTAGAGAGATTACTCAACTCCTACTGTCGAGAATCGTTAGAAATTACAAGTATTGGCGGAGTAAATCCTTATTATTTAACAATTAAATTAGGCAAGGATAAATTTAAATATCTTTATCGTGAAATTGCTTCATTGTGTGAGCAAAGAATTAGCCCAGAAGATTTAGTCAGTACTTCAGAAGCACCGGGAATTCAAAAGTATGATCAATTTATTCCTCATCCACTTTTACGAAAAGCTTTTGCTAGCGATTATTTAGATATGAGAGAACTCAAACAGCAAGTGGCACTCTGGAGAGAATAAACAAGAGCAAAAATTCCCCTGGATGCAACACATGGTAGAGGCACGCCCTATGCTTACCTGTATTTGACGCAATTGAGAGCCGCTATAGGATTGCTATATAATTCCTAAAAATCATATAGCGGTTCTCAGTTGAGTGAGGTATAAGAACCCCACCCCCAACCCCCTAAGAGCAAGCTAGGAGCAGGGTGGTTTCATACAAGCAGAGAAAAAATCAAACTGAGTTTCAAAGCCTCTCTCCGCTTCGGGGAGAGGAATGGAAGTGGGGTAAAAAGCCATGTCACAAAACGAGAATCAAGACTTATGTATTTTTCTTTCTTCGTATGAAACCACCCTGCCTAAAAGCAAGCGAGGAGGGGGCTATGATGTACCTCATTTGATTAGGAAAAGCTATAAGTAGGTAATCCAGTCACATCAGTTTGGAGAGCAAACAAATCACCAGAGTAGAAACTTTTTTCGATCTCTGATTGGCTGAGTCCAACTGAAGCAGTGGTAATATAAAGTGTTTGTAAATCCTCACCGCCAAAAGTACAGCTAGTTGGCAATTGCACAGGTAACTTTATCCGCAATATCTCTTCACCCTTGGCGTTGAAACGAATCACACACCATCCATCCCACATCACTGACCAGATATGTCCTTCACTGTCTATTGTCAACCCATCTGGGTAAAAAGATTCATTAGTTAAATCAACAAAAGTACGGCGATTACTAATGTTTCCTGTTACTGAATTAAAGTCGTAAGCGTATATTTTTTGCTGGGGGGAATCTGTCAAGTAAAACGTCTTTTCGTCAGGACTCCACCCCAGACCATTAGAGATAGTTAATCCTATTTCCATAATATGCAATGAACCATCAATGTCATAGCGATATAGGCTAGCCTGGGGTTTTTCCAAAGAACACGTTGAACCGAACCAGAAACGGCCTTGAGAGTCACATTTCCCCTCATTGAGACGGTTATTTGGTAGATTTCCTTCAATTTCCAAAATCGGGTTAACTTCACCTGTCTGGGTGTTGAGGAATGCCAGGTGATGACGTAACGCCATAATTAATCTATCTGCACCTGCTGTTGCGATCGCACCTACGACATCTCCCACATCAAAAAAGCAGTTTTTCCCTGTGGTAGGATTGAACTGATGCACCCGATGGTTATAAATATCGACCCAGTACAGTAGGTTTTGGGTAGAGTCCCAGATGGGGCCTTCACCTAAGCGGGCACGCGCTTCTAGAACATTCTGGAGTGGATATTGCAACTTGTTCATTTTACCAATTAACAACACTATTTACAGAAAGCAATTTCAGTGGAATTGACGCAATGCGTTAAAAAACGTCTGCCTTATATAGCGGTTCTCACTTCACTGCAATACAGTCTGAACCTCACCCCGTATTTGCTGAAGCAAACACTCCCCTCTCCTTACTAAGGAGAGGGGTTGGGGGTGAGGTTTAAATTTGTATTCAACTAAAAATGCGATGAATTGTGTCTTCCCCAGGTAAAAGAAAAACTCTTCCTTTTGGCTAAGGTTCAGATTCCCAACTTTTTAGACAAGTCGGGAATCTTGTTGTTAAACAACTTGTAAAATCTCCTCATCTACAGAAAAATCTACTTCGGCTTTGTCTTTTGCATTAGCCAAATAATCATTTTCCAGAGAGTCTTGTAACCCAGAAATCAAATTATATTCAGGATGCCAGTTTAATTCTGTTTGCGCTTTATTCACCGAAGCAAAGAAATGCTGCACTCGCATCGGAAAAGCTTTGCGCTTGCCGAAATCAAACTTTTTCGGGTCGTAATGGACGATTTTTACAGCATCGGGTGATTTACCAGCCGCTACAGCACTAGCACGGGCTAAACCATCAAAAGTGACAAAGCGATCGCCAGATATATTATAAATCTCTCCTATTGCCTGTTCATTACCCAAAACCTGAGTCATTGCCCGTGCTAAGTCTTTTACATGACCTAGCTGTGTGATATGCAAGCCATTTCCAGGGATGGGAATGGGGCGATCGCGCACAATTCTGTCAAAAAACCAACTTTCCAACTCATTATAATTACGAGGTCCGTAAATATAAGTAGGACGAATAGAAGTAAAGGGCAATCCCAATTGAGTCAAATAAGCTTCTGTTTCATGTTTACCCTTATGGCGACTTTTGGGATCTACCAGATCACCTTCTACATGGGGCAATTGGTCAGATTTGAGATACACCCCCGCAGAACTCATATACACAAAATGTTGCACTCGGTCTTGAAAAATCTCTGCTAGTGGTTGAGTATCAGTCAGTTCCCGCCCATTATTGTCAAAAATGACATCAAAATTTTCTGGCGATAATTTTGCTTTTAATTGGGTAGCATCCGTGCGATCGCCTATAATTTGTCCTACTCCCTCTAAAGGAGGTGCTGGCCGATTCCCACGATTGAACAGCACCACCTCGTGTCCTTGTTCCACTAGTAGTTGAGTCAAATACACACCAATGAACCGAGTACCACCCATAATTAGAATTCGCATAAATTCACCCTTTCTATATCAGTTGTCGTCAAAGCAGTAGGGAGTGGGAACTAGGGAGTAGGAGAAGAAGAAGACAAGCCAGACAAGGAGAATAACCAATGCCCAATGCCCAATGCCCCATGCCCAATGCCCAATACTCAATGCCCCAATCTGAGGTTATCATCCATCTGGAACCTCTGAGGGAAAGATTGCGTCTTCTGTGCTAATCTGGGACGCTTCCTGTTAATTAATCACAAGGGGAAACTTTTCATTTAACGTCATCAAGTTGCCTAAGTATTTTCCATTTATTCAAGTTAGCTGTGCCCTTGAAATATGCTCTAGTTCATGAGTGGCTGACACCTAAAGCCACCGGTGGTTCAGAACTCGTTGTCCGAGAAATTTTGAATCACATTGATGCTGATTTATATGCTCTCATCGATTTTGAATCCAGCAATAGAGAAAGTTATTTATACAAGCGTCAGATTGGCAAGACCTTTCTCCAGCACTTTCCCTATGCCCAGGACGGTATACAAAAATACTTGCCTTTGTGGCCTTTGGCAATTGAACAACTGGATTTGCGGCATTATGATGTAATTCTGTCTTCATCCCATGCTGTTGCCAAAGGAATTCTTACCACTCCAGAACAGATGCATATTTGCTACTGTCACAGCCCTATGCGCTATGCCTGGGACTTGACCTTTGATTATCTACGCCACAGCAAACTGGGTAGTGGTTTGCCTGGGTGGGTGACGCGATATATATTACATCGTTTGCGCCAGTGGGATGTATTGAGTGCCAATCGCGTTGATTACTTCATTGCTAACTCCCAGCATACAGCTCGGCGGATTTGGCGTTGCTATCGGCGAGAAGCAACAGTCATTTACCCACCAGTAAATATTGCGGAATTTCCATTTCTATCTGAGAAAGAAGACTTTTACCTGATAGTTTCCCGGTTAGTGAGTTACAAGCAAGTATCGTTGATTGTCAACGCTTTTAATCAACTAAAACGACCATTAGTAGTAATTGGTACAGGAGATGAAATGATAAAGATTCGTGAGATGGCAAACTCCAATATCCAAATACTGGGATGGCAACCCGATAATGTGGTAAAAAAATATATGTCTAGGGCTAAGGCTTTTGTGTATGCAGCTTGTGAAGATTTTGGTATTGCCCTAGTGGAAGCACAAGCCTGTGGCACGCCAGTGATTGCCTATGGTGCAGGAGGTGCTCTAGAAACAGTGCGAGATATCCGCTCTGATGTGGATACAGGGACAGGTATATTTTTCAGAACGCAAACAGAGGCAGCTTTGGTGGAGGCAGTAGAAAAGTTTGAAATGTATGAGGGTTTATTCAGTTCCGAGTATATGCGATCGCACGCCGCGCAGTTTTCACCGCAAATCTTTGCAGATCGTTATCTAGATTTTGTAAACAAGTGCAACGAAAAAAGACCGTTTTTGCAATGATGGTCTTGGTTAATCTCTTATTTTTTTAGGCTTTTGGCAATTTCCCCCCAGAAGCACCTCATTTTGGCTTTAATATTGGGACTATGTGTGGTGTGGATTATTAAGGAGTATGATGACTGCCCAGAGCTCACTCCTCTCCGGCAAGCGAGGCCTACAGCAAGACACTAGAGCGTCTACGCGTACTTTCTTAAAACGCGGTCAAAAAACAAAGACCCCAAAAGTTAAACCCAAAGGTTTCTCTTTTCAGGGTTTAAACGGAGAGTTTGCCAAGCGACTGTTCGATATAGTGTTTTCGCTGTCAGTGTTAATTTTGTTCTTCCCCGTCTACTTAATTTTGGCCTTGCTGATTGCTTTCAGTTCAGAAGGTCCAATTTTTTATGTCCACGAACGGGTAGGGAAAAATTACAAAGCGTTTAATTGTATTAAATTCCGAACAATGGTGAGCAATGCGGACGAAATCCTCGTGCAAATGATGGAAACATCCCCCCAGTTGCGACAAGAATTTGAGAGCAGTTTTAAGCTGAAACAAGATCCCCGGATTACCAAAATTGGTCGATTTTTGCGAATTACCAGCTTAGACGAATTTCCCCAGTTCTGGAACGTTTTAAAAGGGGACATGAGTGTAGTCGGCCCCCGACCCTTAGTAGCAGAGGAACTGCCAAAATACGGTTGTCACATTGATGAGATTTTAACAATCCGTCCAGGAATTACTGGTTTGTGGCAGGTGTCTGGGCGTAATGACATTCCCTACCCTCGGCGAGTCCAAATAGACCTGCATTATGTCAAATTTAGGAATTTATGGCTTGATTTATGGATTATCTTGAAAACTGTTGATGTGGTGATTCTGCCTAAAAATAACGGGGCATACTGAGTAACTACTTAGGGTCGATTCTGTGGGGCAGTTAATGCCCCTAAGTACCAAATTCTACCTGTAAAACTGACTGTTGATCTTTCTTATAGTTATCTATATTTGTGCCTTTCTACTTAGCTCAGACCTCTTTAAGTGTGGATTTTTGATTCGTTTTGCTCATATTCTGATTTTTGCCAGAAGTCTAATTTCAAATCCTATTTTATTCAGTCTTCACAAAACCAGAGATATATGAAGTTTTCACAAAAAACAACATACACAAAAAGAATATTTATCCAAAAAAATATACATAATTAAACAATCTTCATCTATCTAATATTGCTTTACGTGTTAAATTCATTTTTTAGCAAGTATATTCACTTACTAAAAAAGTATCATAACCACAATAACTCGTAGGTTTCCCATTAGGCAATTCGGCAATTAGCTGCTAGGTTGTATCAAATCGCCTGTAACTTTTTAATCAAAGACAATAAAGGATAATTGAGCATGACGCAAGAAAAACGAGCGTTAATTACTGGTATTACTGGTCAAGATGGTTCATATCTAACTGAGTTTTTGCTGGAAAAAGGTTATGAGGTTCATGGCATTATTCGCCGAACTTCTACCTTCAACACAGACCGCATCGATCACATTTACGAAGACCCCCACAAAGAGGGAGTGCGGTTGTTTCTGCACTATGGTGACTTGACCGATGGTACAACCTTGCGGCGTATTTTAGAAGATGTCAAACCAGTAGAGATTTATAACCTCGGCGCTCAATCCCATGTCAGAGTCAGCTTTGATTCACCAGAATATACGGTGGATACTGTAGGAATGGGTACACTGCGTCTGTTGGAAGCAATTCGGGACTACCAACAGCGTACCGGAATTCAGGTGCGATTTTACCAGGCGGGTTCTTCAGAAATGTACGGTTTAGTACAAGCAATACCTCAAACTGAGACAACGCCCTTTTATCCGCGCAGTCCCTATGCCTGTGCAAAAGTTTACGCCCACTGGCAAACTGTAAATTATCGTGAGTCTTATGGTTTGTTTGCTTGTAACGGCATACTTTTTAACCACGAGTCACCACGACGGGGTGAAACCTTTGTAACCCGCAAAATTACTAGAGCAGTTGCTGGTATCGTTGCTGGTAAGCAGAAAAAAATTTATATGGGTAATCTAGATGCCAAGCGAGATTGGGGCTATGCGAAAGATTACGTCAAAGCCATGTGGTTGATGTTGCAGAAAGACCAGCCAGAGGATTACGTAATTTCTACTGGTGAAACTCACTCGGTACGGGAGTTTTTGGAACTGGCATTTAGTTATGTGAATCTCAATTGGCAAGATTATGTAGAGTTTGATGAGCGTTACCTCCGTCCATCTGAGGTAGAGTTGTTGATTGGCGATTCTAGCAAAGCACGCCAGAAGTTGGGCTGGACAACATCAGTAACCTTTGAAGAACTAGTTTCCCTAATGGTAGAAGCAGACTTACAAGCATTGGGTCACACTTCACCTAATGGAAATGGTTCGCAATTTCCACATGATATTGCTACTACTCGTCTAGAACTGGGTGCTTTGCACTTCTGATTCGCACCACAGAGGATAAAAATATGACCGCCTTAGAACTAAAAAATCAACGTATTCTCGTCACTGGTGGGTCGGGGTTTCTAGGTCGTCAGGTGATAGATCAACTGTGTAAAGCAGGGGCTGATCGTGAGAAGATTACAATAGTGCGATCGCGCGATTGCGATTTGCGTGTTTGGGAAAATAGCCAACGTGCAGTTGACCAGCAAGACATAATTATTCACCTAGCAGCTCATGTCGGTGGCATCGGTCTGAACCGCGAAAAACCCGCAGAGTTGTTCTACGATAATTTGATCATGGGAACCCAGCTAATTCACGCTGCCTATCAAGCTGAAGTAGAAAAATTTGTATGTGTTGGGACAATCTGCGCCTATCCTAAATTTACCCCAGTGCCATTTAAAGAAGATGATCTTTGGAATGGCTACCCAGAGGAAACCAACGCCCCCTACGGAATTGCTAAAAAAGCACTTTTAGTCCAATTGCAATCTTATCGCCAGCAGTATGGTTTTAATGGGATTTATTTACTGCCAGTAAATTTATATGGCCCAGAAGATAACTTTGACCCTGGAAGTTCCCACGTTATTCCAGCATTAGTTCGGAAAGTTCACGAAGCCCAAATTAAAGGAGAAAAGCAACTTCCAGTTTGGGGTGATGGCAGTCCTACGCGTGAGTTTCTGTATTCAGAAGATGCAGCGAGGGGGATTGTTATGGGGACTCAATTCTATAACGAATCTGAACCAGTTAACTTGGGAACGGGTGATGAAATATCTATCCTTAATTTAGTAACTCTAATCTGCGAATTGATGGAGTTTAATGGTGAAATTGTTTGGCAAACTGACCAGCCTAATGGTCAACCCCGCCGTTGTTTAGATACTGAACGGGCAAGGCAAGCCTTTAATTTCACTGCTCAGGTAAGCTTTGAGGAAGGGCTAAAGAATACTATTGAGTGGTATCGTCAACACGCTGTATAACGATGTAAGTAGGTGGGCGTTAAAAAATACAACTAAATTATGAAATGTAAATCGCTTAAAAGCTTATATTTAAAGCCTTTTTAGTACTTTACATAAGTTAATATAGTTAGGTTTAATTATGCTTACCTACTTACCCCTCTTCTGTCACTCTCCGAAAACTTTTGCCATTTCTGAATTCTAGAGCTTTTGTATATGAAGCGATCGCGCGATTATTTTCTAATAACAA
>NZ_JBALCS010000119.1:0-85227 GCF_036919555.1 Nostoc sp. | reverse complement strand
ATCGGGACTTATACAAAGCCCGTCATCTTATTGAAAACTTTTTTGCCAAACTCAAGCAGTACCGAGCGCTCGCAACACGCTACGACAAACGCGCTGCAAACTTTTTAGGTGCAATTTATCTGGCTGCTTCTGTCATTTGGCTCAATTGATGACACGCCCTAGGATTTACGCTAATCTTCCAAGAAACACTCCTACAGTTTCGACTGTGGCTAGAAGTCGTACAAATCTCTAAGTTATTGCAAAAATTTTTACTAACGCTACTGAGCTAGGCTCTGCTTCTATCTGATTATCGGTGTTTTAGGGGGTTATGAGGTTCTTAATTTTGAATTTTGAGTTTTGATAGCGCATAGCGTAGCACGAAATGTCATACTTTAAATTAAGCGAACGGGTTGACGATAGCGCCACAATTGTTTTGCAGATTGGTAATAAAACCGAATTTACCAAAAGATTATGTTGATGGCGTTTGCTCTAAATACAGTATGAAAGTCTAAAAAAATGCCTAATATCAAAAATTCCAGAAACGATTTGTGGCAAAAAACATCATTTTCTACATGCTCATATATTAAGTCGTTACGTGATTACCGTCCATTTATTGTTCGTCGTGCTATACAAAGCTGGGCTAAAGTACTAGAGCTTCCTTTTGCTGAAAAAATATTTTTAGATGATAGTAGTCCTGATTTAAATGGCATAAAGCTACTTCAATCATCCAATCAAATCAATCGTTTTGATTGTGTAAGATATAATACTATGAGCCACCCCCCTCATAGTAATTTTGGAATTCTTATTAGTCTAAATCTTTGTAAATCTGATTATATTTTACATTTAGATGACGATATTGAACTAGTTGGAACACATCAAGACTGTATTAAGATATTGGAACATGGTCTGACTATTCTTAATGAAGATAAAAATATTATGGGAATAAATTTAATGCATGTAGATACAAGCACTGGGGGACAGTGGGGTCCTAGTAAAGATTATTTTGGAAGTAATATTTTTTCTCATCCCATTCAATATTTTGGAAATTCAGCATCTTTAATTAGAAGAGAACTTTTAGAAGTCGTAAGTTTAAATAAAATTTTTAATTGGGGTAAAAAACAGCCAACTAATTGGGAAGAGTTAGTTTCAAATTCCGATGATACTTCTTCGTTTCTTGTCGCTAAGGTTGGAACTCCCTTTACAGTTGATAAAGATGCATGGTTATTCAAAAGCACATTTAGTGTGTCTACTTTAGAAAGATATAAATATTTTTTGCTAAAGAAATTAGGTTTAAGCACGCAAGCATCCCAATTTTCTAATAAGATAAAAGAAAGGGAATATAATTCCCGATTGTAGCTTGCAGCTGGTGTTTAAACTAAAAACAGGCGATCGCTATTTTCTCGTAGTTTTTTGCAAAAATCCACCCGGATTTTTAGAGAGCGTATTAGCTAATATGTTCAGATGGTAATGTACCAAAAGCGATGCCTGCGGCGGTAAACTACGCATCCAATTTCTCAGCATCAAGTATCATAATCGTCCCACCCCGACTATAAGCAATTACTGACTTGAGACTTTTAATTAACCGCACACATTCTTCGTAACTAATGCCGCTACTCCGAGCCATGCGATAATAAGACAATTTTACTTTTAAACACTCGCCTTGTGAAGTAAATTCAGTTCCAGATTCAGCAGCAAAATATTGAATTAATCTGGCAAGGCGAACAATAGCTCTTTCAGAAACTAATCCGTGGACTGTTTCATGTAATTGCTGAATCCGACTGTTAAAAACTATCAGCATTCGTAATGCAATTTCAGGATTTTCTCCAATAGCTTTTAATAAAGTATCTCGCTCTAAAGTGAGAATCTCACAATCAGATTCAGCAGTGACAGTTGCCGGAGAAATTCCATTTCCCAACAAAGCAGGAGCCGCAAAAATTTCTCCAGCAGCTAGGGCGCGTAAAATAGTTTCTTTCCCCGTTGTTGCTGTTTTGGTAACTTGAATTGATCCACTGACAACAGCATAGAGTTTTGCTGGTAAGACATCGCTCTCATGCAGAATAATCTCTCCTTTGCGATGGCGTTGCACCTGAGTGTAAGGTTGCAAATTTACTTTGTCTGCTGTTTCTAAACTTGCAAACACAATAATCTGTTCTGTGAAAGTTGTTCCAGGGATGCCTGCATGATTAGCCTTAGGTTGCAAAGGCTGGACGATGATGAATCCAAGGGTTAGCCGCTTCTAATTGGGCTGCTAGGCTGATCAGGGTAGCTTCAGCCGCAGGTTTCCCAATTAGCTGCACACTGATGGGTAAACCCTTACTATCAAAACCTACAGGAATTGCGATCGCAGGTTGTCCAGTTGCATTCGCAGGCGGACAAGGGGCAACCCATTGAATAATATTTTGGAATGTTTCTTCTGGACTCAGCGAAGCCCATTCCCCAACCATGATCGGTGAATGTAGATAAACTGGCAATACCAACACATCCACGGTATCGAAAAACGCCACAATCTGCCGTGCCACTATCTGCATTTGAGAAACTGCTTGCAGGTACTCAGCAACAGAACCTGTGCGGGCAAATAGCCAGCGATTCACTGGTTGCAAGGCTTCAACAGGAAGTCCCGACGCAGCCACCCCAGCTTGCCAGACGATTTGAAATGGTTCAATTAAACCGCTAAAATCTGGGGATTTCTGTTCAACTTGGTGGCCAAGTTGTTCTAATAACTCGACTGTTTGGCGGACACCTTGCTGACAGTTGGCGTCAGCTTCTCCCAAAGGAGAAATGTTAGTGTCAAAAGCAATTCGCAAAGCACCGAGTTTTGTCTGAGTCGCGGCGAGAAATGATGCTTCGGGATCAGGCAACCAGTAAGGATCGCCTGTGACATAGCCAGATATGGTATCCAAAAAGGCGGCAGCATCAGCGACAGTCCGGGCGAGTGGCCCGTTGGCGGCAATTCCAGCCAGACGTTCGCCTACGGGTGCTTTACTCACCCTGCCCCTGGATGGTTTTAGTCCCACCAAACCACAACAAGCCGCAGGCCCCCGAATTGAACCACCGCCATCAGAACCTTGAGCGATCGCACACAATCCGGCTGCTACCGCCGCCGCCGCGCCACCACTGGAACCGCCAGGGGTGTATTCTAAATTCCACGGATTTCTGGCTGGGGGAAAACCCGTAGGTTCGCTGTAAGGTAATGAACCTAATTCGGAAGTGGCTGTTTTACCGAGAATAGTAAATCCAGCTTGCTTAATCCTTGTCACAACCCCATCATCATAGTTAGGGATATTATTCAGTAATGCCAGATTTCCAAAAGTGCAGGTAATATCTGCTACAGCGTTGAGGTCTTTAATCGAAATCGGCACCCCAAAAAATGGCGGTAGTTCTGAGGTAGTTGTCAATAATTCTGTTTTGGCTTTGGCATCTGCGATCGCTAGTTCTGCCGTCACCGTAAAATAACTTCCTAATTGGGGATTCAACTGCCCAATCCGTTGTAAATATATTTCCACTAACTCTAGCGGTGATACTTCCCGGCGACGAATTAATTGCGCCAACTCTAGTGCTGGGGTAAATGCTAAATCAACTTCATTCATAGGTTAGTGGATGGGTAATTTTGTCTTTCTCTGGGATTTTAAAACTTAAATTGTTACTTTAGCAGGATTTATGGGAACTATACATTTTATGGCTCTTGAGATTTGTGACTTAACTAGGATGCTCAGATGCAATAGGCGTGGTTACGGTCTTACTCAAGCCATTTTAATTGTTTCGCATAAACTTTCGACAAATCCCCAAGGGGTATTTATGGCTAACCTAGAAGTACTTGTGAGTGAATTGCCAACACTGATTCAGAGTCTAAAACTGACTATTGGCGATTCTAATGAAATCACCGAACAAATTATCCTGATCAATAATGCTCAGGAACAACTACGGAATCTTAAAAAATTAATTGCTCAGGAATTGAAATTTGATCACATCAAAAATTCGGCGATCGCTACACTTCCTCGAATAGGTACAGTAGCTAGTTTGTTTATACCTAGTGTGGGATTAGTAGATCCAGCGATCGCAGAAAAATTTGGCCACTCAGAAACTGAAATTTCATTAACTGATTTACAATCAAAAATTGATGACTGGATTGAATGGGGTTATTTTTTGCAGGCGATTGCCGCCGATATTCTCAGTGATGTCCAGTTGGTCAATCAACTAAATTCTGATATTAATCATCTCAGCCTCACCGCCAATTTTCAGCTAATTTCTGAAAGCTTAAAGATTAACTTAGACTTTGGCAACTTTAATATTTTAGAGCGTCAAATTCAAAAAATCAGCAGTTTTCAAAATGAGCTATTAGAGTTACAACAAAAATTAAATTATATTTTTAATGCTATTAAAAGTAGTCATAGCTTATTAAATATTTTATTAGGCGTGTCTGCTTTCTATGGTAAATCTGGCTTCGCCTTAGAGTGGTTAGATGATGACCACGAATTAATTATATCGAGTGAGGGGAAATTTCAAGAATTGACAGATATTCTGAATGATTGTGATTTTTTCCAAGAACAAATTGCTGGTTTAATTATTCAGGGTGACACTTTAAGAGAACAGGCAGAAGAAGCACTAAAAAAGATTGAAGAACAAAGTAGTAAAGAACCAATTCTTAGCCAGCATGTAGAAATAGTACCAAAGTTTTCGACACCAAAAATAGTCCGTTCGTCTTTGATTATAGCCTCAAGTTTATTAATCTTAGGTTTTGGTGTTTGGAAAATTAAAGAGCAAAGTCCACAATTGCAGCAGATGAGTCTAAGTTTAACTCAAGAAGGAAGTGCGAACGCCAACTTTAAATCTGCTCAAAAACTCGGTATGGAGGCTGCTTCTCTGGTTCAAAATCCACCGCATCCTCTAAAAGTCTGGCAACAAGCACAAAACAAATGGCATCAGGCAATAATCTTGTTAGATAGTATTCCTAATGAAACATCAATTTATGACAGGGCAAAGAATAAATTAGCTTACTATCGGATTAACTATAATGCAATCAATCAAAGGGTCTTAATTGAAAATAAAGCTGTAGCAAACTTAGAATCAGCCCAAAAACTAGCAATAGAAGCTAATTTATTTGTACAAAATTCACCTGATTCACTACTAATTCGGCAGCAAGCAAAAGATAAATGGCAACAGGCAATTAATTTATTAGAAGCGATTCCAGAGAGTACGTTTGTCTCTATACAAGCTAAAGAAACGCTTCCTATTTATAAAACTAACTATGCGGCTATCAGTAAAATAATCCAAAAAACAGTATCATTAAGATACAAAAAAACCAGATTTTAACTCAATACGGTTGGGTTAGTGCCATTAACCCAACCGTATTGGATTTTAACTACTGCTAAATACCAAAAACTTAAATTTTGTACTTAAAAAAGGTACTTTTCGATAACTATCAACTTGGGTTAGATAGCTATCTAGCGATGAAAAAAAAGCTTTTTCATGGCATCAAAAGCTTATGAGATAAGCTTTTGATACAATGTTGCGCGTAGGCATAGCCCGCCAGAAGTATCGCCTGAATCGACCGTTACCAAGCACCGGGAATTTCATAACCCGCAACTTGGGTAATTACACCTGAGAACGGTCAGTCAAAATCTCATAACCAGTCTCTGTCACCAAAACTGTATGCTCAAACTGAGCCGACAAAGAATTATCCACGGTGACTGCTGTCCAACGGTCAGATAATGTTCGGGTGTGTCTAGAACCTGCATTTAAAATTGGCTCAATTGCCAGCGTCATCCCCGCACGGAGTTTAACATTCGGCATCTCGCGGGTACGGTAGTTGAATACTGAAGGTTCTTCATGCAGGTTACGACCGACACCGTGTCCAGTGAACTCTTCGACTATACTAAAGCCGTTAGCTTTCACATGGTCTTCAATTGCTCCAGCTAAGTCAAGTAGGTATACACCCGCCTTTACTTGTTCAATACCCTTATATAAAGCTTCTTCTGCGACGCGAATTAATTTAGCAGCTTCTTCCGTCACTTCACCGACAGCAATTGAAATGCAAGAATCACCATGAAAGCCTTGGTAATAAGCGCCCGTATCTACTTTTAATACATCCCCCACCCGAATCACTTTCTTAGGACTAGGAATGCCATGTACTGCTTCATTGTTAATGCTGGAACAGATAGAACCTGGAAAACCGTGATATCCTTTAAAACTCGGTGTTGCACCCATTTCGCGGATACGTTTTTCTGCATAAGTATCCAAATCAGCCGTTGTCATTCCTGGCTTTACTAGCTCAGAAATTTCTTTGAGGACAGTTGCCACAATTGTCGCTGATTGCCGCATGATTTCAATTTCACGCAGCGATTTAATTTCAATTCCTCGGCGTTGCTTTTTTGCAGTTGCAGACTGAGTTGTTTGAGAAAGTAAGTTACTGAAAATGTTCATAGGAAATTAATAATTACTGGTGGCTCTGCCGCTTAACTATCAATGCTTTCTCTAGATTACTTGAGAAATAATATCTATAATTTAAGTTATTTTAATCCCTGATCCGGATTCTTCGAGTTTAGCCGCTAATGTATATAGAATAACATATTCGCATACTCCTGATGTGTTGGACTTGAATCAAAAGCGCCATAACTTGTTTTTCGCCGCACACTATGGGACTTAGTAGAGCTTTGCGTAAAATCGTGGGAAATTGAGGGTTGGAATTTTAACGCAAAGAGGCACAGAGGGGCGCTGAGAATTTGTTACTGCTCAATTATCTTTATTAGTTGAATAATTTTTAATTCTTGATGGCAATTTCTCCAATCATACCAGCTTCTGTATGTCCGGGTATTGGACAACGTAAGCCATAAGTGCCAGATTTCAGGGGCACAAATACCCATTCGGCCTCAGCACCTGGCTTGAGTTCCAGTTCGTGAATGGCTCCTTTGATTTCTACTTTGCCTGCTTCAACTTTTTGTGTCCAGATGCCATCGGCAAAATCTTTAGCAGTAAAATAGTGTTTCAGTTGGCTGGGATTGGTAAGCCGTAGTTGATAGCGTTTGCCTGCCAGTAATTCCAAATGATTTGGCTCAAATTTGAGTTCGTTAGCCGCATTACCCAAGCTAACTGTAATTTCTGTGGCTGGCTGCTTGAGCAAATCGCCAGACAAATTTGCCGCCATTGCGGGAGTAGCAGCGATGAAATTGAAACTCAGAAACAACGTTAATATCACGTAGTTAAGCCGTGACATTTGCAGCCAAGCAGTACCGGGGAAATTAACAAATGTAATTACAATTTGATATAAATATTTGTGAATTTTCATCAGTAGTTATCAAAGAACAATGCTGGTGAGTATAAACAATTAATCGGTAGCGGGAAAAATCACTTTACCCATTCTTTATATTATCCATGCCCAATGCCTATCTCTACTTAATTGCTTTTTTCTGCTCACACAGATGGCCCAGCAGTGACTACCACGATTTGATCTGGGTGGAGTAACTCACGAGCCGCTTGATTAACTTGGGCAAGGGTGACTTTCTGGATTTTATCAGTGAAGGAGTGCAATTCTACTTTATCTAGTTCGTACACCTCATTCATCAGAATTCTATCTGTTAATTCCTCTGGGTTTGCTAAGGAAACGTTGTAGTTGCTGATGAGGGTGCGTTTAGCTGTTTCTACTTCCAGTGCGGTGACACCTTGTTGATGGATTTGCTGTAAGATTTGGTGGGTGCTAGCGATCGCTTTAATGCTATCTTCTGGACTAGTCTGCATCTCAATCAAAAATGTCCCTGCATTCTTCCCGGCTTGGAAGTAGCTATAAATTCCATAACTCAAACCTTGGCGATCGCGCACTTGGGCACCCAGTCTACTAGATAAGGTATCGCCTCCCAAAATCTGGTTCAATACTAAGGCTGCGTGAAACCGAGGATCATAACGGTTAATACCTGTGCAACCCATATAAGTAACAGCTTGGGCTTTACCTGGTAAAACTGGGTTGACACTGACTATTTTATCGGGCATTGGCACCGGAGGATATTTTAATGTTGGTGCTTGGCCGTTAACTTCCCAGTTACCAAACTTATTTTTAATCAGCGATCGCACTTTGTCCAGATCAAAATCTCCTACCAGCGCTAGCACTGTCGTGTCTGGACGATAATATTTAGCTTTGAAATCAATCACATCTTGACGCTGAATCTGTTGTAAACTCGCCTCTGTGGGAAAGCTGTGTAAGGGATGTTTTTTCGGGTAAATTGACTGAACAAATATTCTTCTGGCTACTTCTGATGGCTCATCTAATTCCTGTTGCAGATCAGTTAAAGTTTGTTGACGATGCAGTTCCAATTCTTTTATTGGAAAGGTACAATTTTTAACAACATCTGCCAATATCTCAAGGAGTATCGGCAAATCCTCTGCTAAACTATCACCCTCAATATGCACACCTTCGCGGTAGCTTTGAAAGTCTAAACTCGCCCCTCGTTGTGCCAAGACTTTGGCAATAGTTAAGACATCCTTGCTATTGGTGCCATTGAGCAAATTCTCTGCTACAAAAGCAGCCAGTCCAGCTTTATTATCTGGATCAAATTCCGTCCCGGCTTGAATATGACCGCTCAGGGTAACGGTGGGAGTACTATTATCAGGTAGCAGTAATATCCGCAGTCCGTTGGTAAATTTAAATTGCTGTGGGAGGATTTGGGCGATGTCTTCTCTACCAGAGGCTGACGCTCGTTCGCCCTTGGCGTCTCCCCTTGGGAGAAGACTCGCTGCTTCGCTAATGTCAACGACGGCAAGCAACGCATCTGTAACCAAATCCACAGGCGGTAAGTATTTCATCACCTCAGAAAAAAGTCCAGGTGCTACAGGAGAGAAATTTTCTGTAGTATGGGCTGAGTCTGGTTTGTCACCAACTTCTGTTATCTGCTTCTGGGTTGGTTCAAAAAAGCCTACTGTCCGGGCTTCTTTTGTCAAGTATTTGTTAATCACAGCGACAATATCCGTTGGCTTCACCAGATGGACAGCTGCCAAATAGCGGTCTGTGTAGCGATAATCACCAGCAGTTGTCTGATCATTGCCTAATCGCATTGCTTGAGAGGTGATATCACGATTACTCAAAATTACATCTGCCGTTAATTGGGTTTTGGCTCGTTCAACTTCCTCAGATGTCACGCCTTTTTCTGCTACATTAGCGATCGCACTACTCAACACTGAGTCAATTTTTTTCAAATCTTGTTTAGAACCAGCCGTCACCAACACCTCATACCAGCCAGATTCCCGCAAACTGGTAACGGATGCTGTAACTTCATTAGCTAAACCTGACTCCACCAATGCCTGATGAAGTCTAGAATTCCGTCCCTCTGTAAAGATGTAGTCCATCACATCCAGTGCTGGCACATCTGGTTGATTTGCATCCGGTAGCGGATACACAACTTGTAACAGCCCCCCTGCTCCCGGTTCTCGCAATACTATGGGAGTCCTGAGTGCTGAGTACTGAGTGCTGAGTGAGGCTTTTGACTCAGCACTCAGCACTCGTTTCTCAGCACTGTTCTTTGGTAGTTTGCCAAATACTTCTTTAATTATTTCGAGGGTGTTTGCAGTTTGAAAATCTCCAACAATCACTAAGACGGCATTATCGGGAGTGTAAAAATTGCGATAATATTTTTGTACCTGCTCAACTTCAAATTTCTCAACATCAGCTTTGGTACCACCTACAGGCAACCCATAAGCATGGTTGGGAAACACCGCCTGCATTACGGCGCGGTTGAGGCGATATTCTGGACTATTTTCGTAACCTTGCAACTCGGAAATTACTACCCGCTTCTCACTCGCTAATTGCTCTGGCTCAATCTGGGAATTTTGCATTCTGTCTGCTTCCAGCACTAAGAGCGCTTTCAGCTTGTTTCGTTCCACAGTACCGTAATATGCAGTTTGATCATAGCTGGTGAAAGCATTGGAATCACTACCTAAAGCACTAAACAAACGTCCAAATTGAATTGGACGATTTAGAGTGCCTTTAAACATCATGTGTTCCAACTGGTGTGCAATGCCATTCACGCCCGGTTCTTCGTTGCGTGAGCCAACCTGATACCACACTTGCACCGTCACTACTGGCGCAGTATGCACTTCTTTTGTCAAGACAGTTAGACCATTCTCCAGTACTGTCTTGCGGACATTTTCTGTCAGTGTTGAGGACATTATTCTTTTTGCTAGCAAGGTTGACTGGTATTTTCCTTCGTTAGATTTTGTTAGATGTAGTTGTATATTGGCTATGATCAGGTTGATCGCTCAATAAAAAAACCGCTACTAGCCATAAGCTTAAAATTAATAACAGTAAGGGATATTTATACAATCTGGAAAATCCATAGTTTTATTTATATATTAAGTTACCAAAAAATTGGGTCTAAAGCCTCCCCTTCTAGTTCTACTTTTTCTGGGATCGCTGTATAGCTGTTCATTAGAAAAGTAATCTTCTTTAGCTTTGCAGCAAGCAAGTTCACAACGAGCTTGGTGATGCGGATATTCCTGAAATACTTTTGAAAGTAACACTTTTTGCTCGTGTTGAGCAAGAGTACGTGCAAAAATAGTCTTGTCAATTAGGGATGCTCCCAAAGTATTACTTCCGAAATCTATCGGGATTTCTTCTAAGCTCTTAACCAGGTTCTGAACCAGCTTAACTATTTGGTCAATGCTGATTATGTTATCAATATCTGTCTGGAGTTGGTTGCGTTCTTCGCTAAAAAGTGAACTGATTGTTTTCCTGGCGTTGACTAAGAGTTTAACGTTACTAATAGGGGTGAAATGAATATTTCTCTGCTCATTTCACGCTGTAATCATAATGATCACCGAATAATTCATAATTAGGTTGATTGCAAATTAGTACTCTTAAGGAAGGAGCAGCAGAATGTTTATCTGCGTCATTGCAGACTACGGTACAGGAGATCCGGCATTTATTGAAGTCACACAACGTCTGCTGATGGCTTTTCCCGATGCCCAAATTCATTTACTTTCGGTTCCAGCATTCAGTACCTTGGCAACGGGATTCTGGATTGCCCAACTGGGACTCAACCCAGGACCTAGCGATCGCTTAATTTATCACAACTGTGCGCCTCGTCAGGATGATCCCGAAGCCCGTCGAGATAATGAAGGTGAAGGGCTAACTTATGCCCTTTTATCTAACGGTGTAAAAGTAGTGGGTGTGAATGCGGGCTACACCCTCTCCTTTATCAAAGACTATACAAAGGAGTTGCGAGTGGTCAACGTTTCTCGTAGTGGATCGCAGTTTCGCTCACGGGATGTGTTTCCTCCGGCGGCGGGGGCGATTATGGGTGAAGATTTTAGCGTTCTGGGAGATAGCCTTAAGAGTGAGCAAATCCCAGATGTTCCACCAGATCGAATTGCCTGGATTGATGGCTACGGCAACATCAAAACAACTATTGGGGCGCATACACTTAACTTGGAGCCTCAAACCAAGATCGTGATCCGAATTGGAGATGTGGTCAGTGATGCAGTGTATTCTGATGGCAGTTTCAAGGTATCTGAAGGAACTTTAGCCTTTGCTCCTGGTAGTTCCGGTTGGTCAAGAGGCGATTCAGGAGAACCATTGCGCTTTTTAGAGCTATTTCTGCGAGGAGGGAGTGCTTGGGAGCGCTTTGGTCGTCCCCGTGTGAATCAGCAAGTAACTCGAATTGCTTGAACTACTGATAAAGCTAAAGCTTCTGATGCACATCATAGTGCGGTCAGTCGCTTCTCTATGAGACGCTGCGCGTAGCTTACCGGAGTTATTGTTATCATTGCGTTGACTAAGACTTTAACGTTACCAATAGGGGTGAAATGAACACTTGTCTGCTCATTTCACCCTGTAATTAGATGATGACTGATGTAATTAACTCAAGTTGCGTAATTCCACCATCTTTTTACTGGAAAATTGCGCTCAATGTTATAAGAAATTTTGCATATGGTTGAGACATATTTCAGTGTATCTACGGTGGCTAGACAGCTTTAACATGACTAATTTGTAATAAATAATATAGCATCAGCCACTTAAGCTAGGGAATCAAGTTTAGAACTTAAATGATTATCAAAAAAACCTTGGCTGTCAGCCAGAGGTGGGGCAGATCATTCGTGATCTGCGGCTTTTGGCTGGGCTAACGCAAGAACAATTTGCAGCCACTCTAGGCGTTACTTATACCACGATTAATCGTTGGGAGAATGGACACTCTAAACCGTCGCCGCTAGCGATGGAAAAGATTGAGGCGCAGCTGCTTCAAATCGGCGATTGAGGTAAGGATTTATTGGAGAAATATTTGCCTTATTAACTAATATTTTCTGCTATATTTGGTGCTGAAATCAGTAATTTTAAAAGGGAATTATCAATGACACTAAGTTTTACCGATATAATAGCCAAAATGGCATCTGTTGATTTATTTAAAAGAAATAGTAGTACAGGCAATATAGAAACTGGTATTTTTATTGGGCGCCCTTTTCACATTGATTATGAAAAAGCATATATTCTAATTGCTGACTCTTGGAAGCTAAAAGCTAAGGGAATTCCCCAAGGATCTTTTCTATTAGCTTATTACGAAAATGAAGACAATGTTTATGAGGTATTGCTTCTCAGGGTTTTGAAACCAGCGAAGTTACCTACTGATAACGATGTCATCAGTTCAATGATTGAGTATTACAAGGACAATTTGAAGACAAGCGGTAAAGAGAGTCAGTTAGATAGCTATACACGATACGAGTTCAGCTTTTCTGGTCTTGAATGCAGGGCTTTAGGAACTTTTTACAAAGATGATGCAGGACATACACGCTTTGGTGCTGACGTTGAAAACTTCTATAGCGCCCATAATTACAGAGTTATTAAGCCAAACCCAGATGTATTAGAACTTATTGTTAATTTCCGAGAAGAGGGTATTACAGGTAAACCAACTGATATCAAAATCGGGAAGGTACGCTATAGCTCTAGTCTTCGATTCCAAGCACAAGAAGATGCTGTACCTGTCTTCGTCAGTCCAAAAGATTTCCTTGGTAAACGTACTGCCCTTTTTGGGATGACCAGAACAGGTAAGTCAAACACAGTAAAAAAAATCATCCAAGCCACTGTTTTAATGAGTGATAAGGCTGCTTATACACTCAACAGCAAGTTAAACGGTAGTGACGCAGCAAATTTAGAACCATTAACTAAAGATGGATTACCAAAGTACCCGGTTGGTCAAATCATCTTCGACATCAATGGCGAGTATGCAAATGCCAATATGCAGGATGAAGGCACAGCCATTTTTGAAATATACAAAGACCAAACCATCCGATATAGCACTATTAACAAAGATGGTTTTCAAGTTATGAAAGTTAATTTCTACCGAGATATATTATCTGGGTTTGAATTGATACGAAGCCACTTAGAACTCGAAACTGCTGATTATACGAAAAGCTTCTTGTCAATTAACTTTGAAGAACCAAAGGATAAGACAGATTTTTCTGCTATTACACGGTATGAGCGTAAAAAAGCCGCTTATTTGTGCTGCTTGTACAAAGCAGGGTTTACTGTACCGGATAACCTTAAAGTAAAGTTTCAAGGTCAAAAGGAACTCAATCAGTTGGTAAAAGAAGATGCTACCCTCGACCCAAGTAAAGGTATTTCACTTGAAGAAGCCAGCAATTGGTTTACGACAATTTGGGAAAAGCACAATGATGAGTTCTTCACTAATTACAAAAAGGATAAAGGACATGATTGGGCTGATGAAGAGTTAAGAGCTTTGCTAATTTTTCTGACACGAAAAATGCAACCTAATGGGAAAGCTACTATTAGTGGGTATGTAAAGTTGCGAGATATTGCTGAACTTCATACAGAAACAGATGGTAAGCCCTTCGAGAAAGAAATTATTGAGGAACTTCGCAAGGGTCAGATTATCATCGTAGATTTATCTCAAGGCGACCCAGACATTCAACGCTTATATTCCGAGCGCATTTGCCGACAGATATTTGCAGATGCAATGAACCACTTCATCCAAAATATTCCCAATAACTTCATTCAATTTTACTTTGAAGAAGCTCATAATCTTTTTCCAAAGAAAGATGATAAAGACTTAAGCCAAATCTATAACCGAATAGCGAAGGAAGGCGCAAAACTCAATCTTGGTTTAATTTATGCTACTCAGGAAGTCAGTTCAATTAGTTCTAATATTTTGAAAAATACTCAAAATTGGTTCATTGCTCACTTAAATAACGAGGACGAGACAAAAGAAATTAAAAAGTATTATGACTTTGGAGATTTTACTGACTCTCTAGTTAGGTTTAGCGCGGATAGTGACAAAGGTTTTGTACGCATGAAGACTTACTCCAATGCCTTTGTAGTGTCTACTCAAATTGACCGTTTCTCTAAACAATCAGGAAAGTAAGTAGTCTATGGGATACACAAGTAAGCATGGGCGGCGTCCTAATGAGTATGCCAGCAAGTCTGCACATAGCCATATAATTAACGACCAATCGCTACAAGAATTTCTTAACCAGTGTAATATTCCTAAATTAGCAGATGAAGTTGCAATTTCTGACTGTGATAACTTATTCTATAAACCTCTAGTTAAAAATCCAATACGTAACATTATCGCTATTGATGGTGGATATAGTGAAATAGCTGTGCAAACTAGTTTCCCATCATCAACTGTCTGCTTTTTTCAAATCGGGGCGTTGATTTTTAGCATTGACGACCTTGATGGACTCGGTAAGCAGCCTTTCATAGACCCAGATGATATGACGAAGTTAAAGCAGATTCAACGTTTAAAACTAACTCTGCCTGTTCGTAATATCCAATTTAAAAGTGAAAGTACACTTGTAGACTCAGTACGTAGAACTATTCATAACTTTTTCTGTCAGAAGGTGGACAATGAGGAATTGATTGCAACACTACGATGGTTCATCTTTCAAGAGTATGATGTAACTTTATCAACTAAGAACTTAGCAAGCTGCCCAGTTTGCGGAAGTAAAGATATTCCCCTTAACCTGGGAGAAATGACAAATGACTATACCTTTTCCTGTAATCATTGCAGCACTGAGATTTTTCTAACAGATATATTCCGGCTACACGAAGCTATCGATGAAGAGTTAGGTGCTGGTGGTATTCTAGGATATTTGATGACTACGTTAGAGCAGATTATCCTAGTTCACCTCATTCGACTCATTCTTAAGATGAAGCCAGATTTGCTGAAGGAAATCTTGTTTGTTAAGGATGGACCGCTTGCCTTTTTCGGACAAACAGCAAATATGTACAGCCCGATGCGATCGCTTGTCAACTTTCTCTTTAAACATCACAACTTATATCTAGCTGGACTGGAAAAGAGTGGAGCCTTTGTAGAACACGCTGATGAGATCTCTGAAAAGCTCACAAACGGAACTGTCCTAATTCTTAACAACGATTATATCTACAAGTACATCCTTCCTGGTAAAGCTGACCCAACAAGACCTTATGGCTCTACAACTTACTATAGCAATAAGTTGATTTTTAAGACATTAGCAGGTGGGATGTATATTGTTTCTTTACCAACTTCAAGTAATATGACGAATCCTAAAGAGGCAGACTTCCAAAACATGCGTGCAATTTTAACCAACGTTGAGAAGCTCAAGTGCGATATGTACGATAACTCTCTCATTCCTATTGCTTTAGCAAACAAGCTTGTCTCTTTAGCTGACCATCCAAGTTCTAGAATTCTTCAGAAGTTTGCAAAAGGTGTAATACAGACTTAGCTGTGGTTTCTGGAGATGATGCGATCGCATCTCTCATTTTTAGCCAACTACTAGACTAAGCGAAAAAATTTAATGTGTAGGTAAAAATGCTTGTCCGTTCAACTTCTTCTATTGGGATTTTCTTGGTCGACACCGCCAACAACTACAATCTCAAGGAAGGATGAGTTTTATTTTAAAGAATTTGGATAAAATGTCTCCTAAGGAATAAGAATTAAATAACATATAATTTATATCCCTGGCTTACCTCACCCCCAATCCCTCTCCTTATAAAGGAGAGGGAAGCTAGAGACATTTTATTTAATCCACGTTCCTGAAAAATTACAATCTATCCGCCAACAAGCCCAAGATTGGCACGCCCAGTCGTAATATATCGCACTGACTTTTCACGGTATCTGGAAAACCTCTCTCCTAGAACGAGAGAGATTTTGAATTTTCCCCCTTCCCGCATCGGGAAGGGGGTTAGGTTTTCGTGGGCTTTTCCAGATGAATTAAGGGAATTTAGCGTGATTTCATTCCACGACTGTTACTGAAGCCGCTTCATTTGATGGAGCTATACCGGGTAACTCCAGACAGTATCCAGCACCATACACTGTCTTGATATAGCGAGGGTGGCGGGGATCTGGTTCTAACTTGGTTCTCAAGTGGCGAATATGGACTCGAATCGTTTCAATGTCGTCATCAGGATCGTAGCCCCAAACTTCTCTGAGGATTTCGCTGGGAGAAACTGTTTGACCGTGGCGTTGCAGCAAGCAGTGAAGTAGCTCAAATTCCAAATGAGTCAATTTCACCGTGTCATTGAACCATATTGCCTCAAATCTTTCGGGAACGAGAGTGAGTGAGCCATAGTTGAGAATCTCACTATGCTTTGCTGCTTGGGGAATGCGGTCAGTACGCCGCAAAAGTGCCCGCACCCGCGCCAGCATTTCTTCAACTTCAAAAGGCTTGGTGAGGTAGTCATCTGCGCCAGCATTGAAGCCTTCCACCTTGTTCTGAGTTTGGCTCAAAGCCGTCAACATTAACACGGGAATCTCAGAGGTGCGATCGTCACGACGCAGGCGTTGGCAAACGGTAAACCCATCTACCCTGGGCAACATGAGATCGAGCATGATCAAGTCTGGTTGTAACTGGAGAGCCAGTGCTTGACCTTTAATGCCGTCTTCAGCTTGACTAACATCGTAGCCAGCCATTTCCAAGTTGACGGCAACTAGTTCTGAAATCGCTGGGTCATCGTCTATGACTAGAATCCTCGGCATTATTAAAAAATTATTACTACTTATTAAGGATAAATAACAACCTTTGTATAGATACAAAGATTTTTGAGTCGATTATGAAAAGGTTTTTAAATCTTACATAAATATTAAGATTAAATGACTGTGAAATCAAGACTCAACTACATGAAATCTTATAGTCTATGATGTGTTATACTCCCCCCTACAATCCGTCTTGGTTTTTACAAAACGGTGTGATGATGACTGTATACGCCGCTTTGTGGGGAAAAGGTTACTGGGAAAGTACTATTCCATTACAAGAACCGTCTTATCATGAGAAAATTTTTATTGGTGGCCAGGGTGTGCCAATTTTTGGCTTGGTTGCCATCCCTGAAAATGCTCATAGCACGATTATCGGTACTTATGGCATCACTGGGGAGTTAGAGACAGAATGGTTTTTGAGAGTGCTAGGACGTAAGGCTTACGCTCAAGGATACGCTGTGGTGTTATTTGATTGGCGTGCCCACGGCAAAACTGCCCAATTTTCGCCGACTCTGACTTCTGATGGTCTATATGAAGGGGAAGATTTTGTTCGCATTGCCGCCGCAGCTAAGGCAATGGGATGTCCAGGGAAATTTTGGTTTACAGGGTATTCTTTAGGAGGGCAATTGGCGCTATGGGCGGTGAAGGTTGCTCTTGAGGTGATTAGGGAGCATGGAGATTTAGGACTAGAAGATAGTGATATTGGTGGTGGTATGGTGATTTGTCCCAGTTTGGATTCTGAGCGATCGCTATCTTATCTAGTTACAAAGCCCTTCGGCAGATATTTGGAAGCAGGGATTGCACAGAATTTAAAAAAACTGGCATGGCGAATACATGATGCTCATCCTGAAAGCATTGACCCAGCAGCCATTGAACGGGCGAACAGCATTTGGGGTTTTGACAATGAATTGGTAATTAAGCGATTAGGGTTTCCTTCTGTGGAAGCATATTACCAAGCTAGTAGTGCTTTACAAATATTGCCGCAAATCTCGAAACCGACTTTGATTTTATATGCTGCTGATGACCCACTTTTTGACCCAGTTATCATACCAGAATTGCAAGAAGCGTGCGATCGCAATCCCGCAATAGATTTATTACTCACTCAGTACGGTGGCCATGTAGGCTATTTGAGTAGCAAAGAGTGCCAACGCCAAGTACAAGATTCTGATCCTTGGTGGGCATGGAATCGGATTTTACAATGGTTGGAGGAAAAGCGCAATTCGTAATTAGGAAAGTCAGAATAATTTTAATATGCCAACGCCAGAGCAAATGCGAACTTGTTTCGTTCTTAGTTATTGGGCAACCAAGATGTATTTACCAATATATTTGATTCGGATAGACGAGCGGACAAAAAATGTAATTATTCTGGCTGGAGAAGAGACAGAAATCTTAATTTACCCAAATGGAAAATGGAGATATTTATGAACCAACCAGATTTTATGTCAATGAGCCGTGCCCAATTGCGTAAATATATCCTTGAACACAGGCAAGACGAGGCAGCCTTTCAAGTTTACGTGGATAGGTTTAAATCTGACAGTAATGAAATATTTCCAGCGCCACAAACTATAGACGATTTAAAAAACTTTCCCGAATTACAACGTCAGCACCAACAAAAACCTAATCAAAGTTAATTACGAATTACGAATTACGAATTATCATGAATCTCTGGCTACCTGCACCAACAGATTTAACTTTGTTACCAGATGAGATTCATGTCTGGCGCATAGACCTTGACCAACCAGAACTACAGCTGCAAAATTTAGCAGCAACTCTTTCGAGTGACGAAATAGCTCGCGCTGAACGGTTCTATTTTCAGGAACATCGACAGCGTTTCATCGCTGGTCGCGGTATTCTCCGAACTATATTAGGTCGCTATTTGGGTATCCAGCCTCTACAAGTGCAGTTTAATTATCAACAGCGCGGCAAACCAGTATTAGCGGATAAATTTGCTGATACTGGACTGGCGTTTAACTTGTCTCATTCCCAAGGGTTGGGTTTATGTGCGGTGAATTGTACTCACCAAATTGGTGTAGACCTAGAATATATTCGCTCGATGTCTGACTTGGAAGCTCTTGCCAAACGGTTCTTTTTACCGAGAGAATATGAAATGTTGCGATCGCTATCTCCCAACCAACAGCAAGAGGTATTTTTCCGTTATTGGACTTGTAAGGAAGCTTATCTAAAAGCAACTGGAGATGGACTATCCCAGTTAGAGCAAATTGAGGTGTCGCTGGCTCCCACAGAACCAGCCAAGTTACAGATAACTGAAGACTGGAGTCTTTTTGAACTAGTGCCGACTAACAATTATGTTGCTGCTGTTGCTATAGAGAATTTTGGCTGGGATTTGAAGTGTTGGCAATATTAATACTAGTCATTAGTCATTAGTTATTCTTCCCCAATGCCCCCTGCCCCCTGCCCCCTGCCCCCTGCCCCCTGCCCCCTGCCCCCTACTTATCTTCCTGCATATTTCTCACAATTTTTGTCACCAGGTTTCTGGGTACAAATCTGACGATTTTCGCCAGTAGTTTATTGATAAAACCAGGAATAACAATGGTTTGGCCTTTCATTAAGGCGCGAAAACCAATTTCGGCTACTGTTTTTGCATCCATCATTTTCTTACCCTTGAGCAACTTAGAGTCAGCCATCCCGGTTCTTTCATGAAAGGCAGATGCGGTTGAGCCTGGGCAAAGAACTGTCACAGTGACACCTGTACCTTCTAATTCATTAGCGATCGCTTCTGAAAAAGATAAGATATAGGCTTTAGTAGCAAAATAAACCGCCATCAAAGGCCCAGGTTGAAAGGCAGCAGCTGAGGCAACGTTTAATATTTTACCTTGACCTTGCTTTACCATGTGCTTCACGAATAGCTTAGTTAAATGGGTGAGACACACCAAATTTACCTGTAGCATTTCCAGTTCAGTAGCTAGGTCTGTTTCGTGAAATAATCCATAGATACCAAATCCGGCATTGTTCACCAGCACATCAACCTTAATATCGGCTTTTTGCAACTCTGCGAAAATTTCTTCAGGAGCTGTTGATATAGATAGATCCTTAACAATAGTTGTAACTAAATTTCCAAATTCTTCTTGGAATTTAACTGCAATTTCTACAAGCTTTAGCCCGTTTCTGTCTACTAAGACAAGATTGTAATCATGAGCAGCAAAAATACATGCTAACTCGTAGCCAATTCCACCGGCTGCCCCAGTAATGAGAGCAGTTTGTTTGCTCTGTCTTTGGTGTGTTGTGTTCATGTAAAAAGGTTGGTGAATTCAACTTGATGAAGCTGCATTGCATTTACAGTGGTTCTCGCTATACAACTAAGTACGCGTAATATCTGAACCGACAAGAAATGTCTTGAGTTATTGACCTTTCAAATGCTTGTGTGATGCGTTGGATAGATGTAGCAGTCCAAACGCAAATTTATGATTTATGCATCGAAGAAGTTGAGCATTAAAGAATTTCGGTTATGTTCGACTGCTAGCGCTAGCTTTTGATTACTCACAAAAGCCAGCATGTAAAATCAAACTTTTATGCCCGACACTAATCATTCTATCCTCAATCAAGGGGTGAATACTAAAAAATTACATTATTGAGCAGAAAAAAACAGGGCAATTATATTGCCGCTGTTGGTGTATGAGTTGTTGCTGGCATCTGAAATATTGGCTATTCAGTAGTACTTGTTTCTCAAAAACATGGACTAAACAAAATTATTTTATAGGTTGTGTTACGGCTTCCGTAACGCACCGAAGTATCTGGGATGGTGCGTTACGTACCTAACACACCCTACGGAAGTTGTGAGTTCCTAAGCGATATTCAAGAAACCACTTTGAATCAAGTAGGCGGTATAAGTCATAAACAATTGAGAGTCAATTGGAGGACAAGCAATTGAACTGCCTGCTAGTGCATGAAGAGTATCTTGGCAGCTAATATGGGGTCTTCTAGCTTGTAGGTACAGATCAGGAATAGTCAGTTGTTCATCAGACCAACGTTCTAGTAAAAAGGGTCGCAGAGTGTATAAAGGATTGTCCACAGAAGACACATTATTGATCAACTCTGCTTGCCATTTTTCATAGGGAATCATCTCAACTGAATAACCAAATGAGCGTATCCATTCAACTAGCATTTTCAAAGCGGCAGGTTGGGGATGTTGTAAATTAAAAGCTTTGCCTACAGATTCTTTTTGGCGTGATAGATAAACAATGGCTTTACTTACATAATCCACAGGTGACATATCCAACATATAATCTACATCAGGGAAATATCCCATTTGTAGACAACCCTTGGTCATCAAATTGATAAAGTCATGTGTGTTACAAATACCTGTTTTGCTATCACCTGAAATCAGTGGCGGTCTGTAGATAGTTACAGGAAGTCCACGGTCACGCGCAATCTTGACTAACTTTTCAGCTACCCATTTAGTTTGGGAGTAACCAAGATAAATACCTTCCCAATGATTGAATTCATCCTGTTCTTTGACAATTTTGCCAGCATAAGCAGGTGATTCAAAAATAGCGACACTAGAAACGTAATGTACAGGCTTGACTTTAATTTGACAAGCCAATCTTAAAACTTCCTGTGTTCCTAAAACATTGGCTGCCTTCAGTGCAGAGTAGGGAAAAACATAATTTAACAAGGCACCACTATGATATATAGTATCAATATTGGCAGCTAAAACTTGAAACTGTTCAGAGCCAACACCTAACAATGGCTGAGATAAATCGCCGACAATCGGAATAATTCTGGAGTTAAATTGTTCCTGCCAAATGGCATACTGATGCAGATTATTTTGGAGTTTGCTTTTGCCTTCTTCGGCATTAGCAGCACGCACTAAGCAATAGATATCCGCATTGGTTTCCTGTAACAATTCCCGGATGACAAAAGCTCCTAAAAAGCCTGTTCCTCCAGTTAAAAAGATGTTTTTTGGTTCACCTACAGGCGCATTAGATGCAGCACCGGGATGGATGGTGGGGTCAAGAACAGCCTCGGCACTTAAATCTAGAACCGAGGGAGCAGCCTTAGCATTAGAGGATGTCGTATCTTGAACTGGTGAACCTTCTTGCACTTCTTCAGCTAAACGCTGTGAAAGGGCTTCAATATTTGGGTAATGCCACAGAAGCAATGGAGATGGTTGAAATCCTAGCAACTTTTCTAAGTTACTTACTAGAATCATTGCTTGGGCTGAATCCAACCCATAGTTTTCTAAATGTTCTTTGACATCTATTTCATCAGTTGCTACTCCTAGCAACTTAGCTAAGTTAGATACCAAAAATACTTGAATATCGTCTGCTGTGAAAGACTGTTTTATAGTCATTTTTAAATCTCCAACAATGATGTAGAACGAACAGGGTGATACTGACTGTAATAATCGGAAGCTTGCAGCCCTTGAATTTTCAAGTTTTGGACACGATACAAAAAGGCTGCACCAGTCATAATTTGATTAGCAACATCAACTACCCGACGATTATTTGGTTCAGAGAGGTAGGAACCCCGTACCCAGTCATTGAAACCGCCCATTGCCGGGCCACACCAAATTTGATAATCGACCTCTCTACCTTTTTCACCAGAACTAGACCACCGAGAAGATAATCCTAGATACCAGCGGAAAATCAACGCCATTTTCAGTTTAGGATTATTGACTGCTTTCCCAAGTTTCTCAGGATTCTTTTGGGACAAATAAGCCGCAGTTCCTTCCCATACTTCAGCAATACTTTTGCGAAAAACTTGTTTTTCTAATTTTTCTCTTTCTGCCAAAGGAATCTCTTCAATCGAATTATAAGCGCGATAGAGTTCAAATAATTTCTGCGATCGCATGGGGAACATCGTACCCCGTTTGAGAACTTGTAATTTGACTCCCATTTCAAACATATCTGCTGCTGGAGCCATCATCATATCAGCCATTTCTGCTTGAGCTAATAACTTTTTGGTGTGTTCACAAGCTCCAGATTCAATGCATGACTGATTAATTGAGCCGGTCATTACATAAGCAGCGCCCATCATAAAGGCTGCTAATGCTGATTGTGGTGTACCAATTCCCCCTGCTACCCCGATTCTAATGGGTGTTTGGTAATGATATTGTGCTTGGATTTCATCCCGCAAGGCAATAATAGAAGGCAACAAACAAATTAAAGGACGGTTATCTGTATGACCACCAGAATCAGCTTCAACGGTAATATCATCAGCCATCGGAACTTTGGCTGCAAGGGTTGCTTGTAACTCAGTAATTAGTCCTTCGTCAAGAAGTTCTTTGAGAATTCTCGCTGGTGCTGGTTGCAGAAATTTAGTAGCAACTTCTCGGCGAGAAATTTTAGCAATGACTTTATTTTTGATTTCAATTTGATTGGCGTTATTCAACCCCAATCCAGCAACACGGTAATAAACAATGTTGGGGGTCAAGTCGAGAAATGCAGATGCTTCTACTGTTCTTACTTGATATTTGAGATATAAATCCACAGCCCGGCGTTCAATCGCAGGTTCATTAGGACTGTGAATTAAATTAAAAGCATAGGGTCCTTGAGGTAAAGCTTGTTGAATGCGGTTAATGGCTGCTTCCAAACGTTCTGGAGTTAAACCACCTGCACCAAAGGAACTCAAAATTTGCTCTTTTCCGAGTGCAATGACCATTTCTTCGGAAGCAATTCCGCCAGCCATTGCGCCAGTAACGTAGGCATATTTCACTCCATGAGAGGAGAGAAAATTCGGATCTCCAAACTGTTGAATGCGGATTGGTGCTGCAAATGTCAACAGTTCTATTTGTGCTGTTGTGCCATTATCACCTGGCGATAAATACCCTTCATTAGTGACACCGATTTTTCCGGCAACTTTCACGAGGTAGCAGGGTTTATCTAATACCATCAATTTATTTTTGATGGTTTGTTGCTCAAAAGATACAGTTTCTAAAGAACCTTTCCAAACCTGGTTTTTGTTATAAGACCAAGCAGAGAAATTAAGACCATTATCGTGTTTACTTAGTACCGTATCTACGGTTGTCACGGCAGTTATCCCTCGGATTACAAGCAATGGATGATAAAAGTGAAGGGTCTAGACTTTTTATAAGAGTCTATGTTTTCATACCAATTCTCTGTGAAGATGCACGTAATAATTTTTAAACGAACCGCGTTCGCGCAGCGTCTCGTTGGCGCAGCCTCTCGTAGAGAAGAGAAGGAAGAGATAAGTTAAGAATTAGTTGGTGCTAGTTGAGAGAGAATTGGTGTGATTTATCAAGATTCGTCGTTAAGCAAGTTTTGGGCGCAAGTTAGTTGCAATTGAATGATTTCGCTCATTTGCTGACTGTAATCTTGTCTAGCTTGTAAAAAAGCAGTGTGCGCTTTAGTTATCTTTGAATTATTAGCATTGAGCTTTTGATACTGTGTCTTATTTAAATCGAACATGCTGATGATGCTACTAATTTTTTGAGTGATGACAGGTGGGGAAGAAAGAGGAATTTGCTGTCTAATTGCGCTTAACTCAGAAGATTGTAATTGTTCTCTCGTTTCAAAAACGTTATCAATGATATTTTTCGCTTTTACTTCTTCTGGCTGAGTAAGGGATGGCAAGATGTTAGAGGAATAATTTTCTTGTTGGGTTATTTGGTTGGAAGTATTAAGAGAATCTGTGATTGCAGATTGTTGGAGATTAGGTATATTTGGATGCTGTTTTTTGAAGCGATCGCCCTTAAGATCCCTAACCAAATCTTCAACAATTTTGCGATTTTCCTCGCTCAAAATAGCAGCAGAAATTGATTTTCCACCCAAGGTAACTATTCTCAATGTTGCTTTATTTTGATTAGCGGTTTCTTGGGCTTTGCTGTACAACGGTGATAAATCCACGTTCACCTGATGACTGAGTAATTTTGCTAATGCTTTGACCATTGAAGCATGATCATCCATTCCTCTACGATTCAGAGAAACTGTGATGTGTTCTTTGTTGCCGAGAATTTTATCAATCCATCGTGAACAGACACTACCAGCGCCTGCTTCTAAAAATATTCGGACGCCATCACCGTAGACACGGTTAACTAATTGCGGAAAATCAAGTTCTTGGCATAATCCTTTGGCAATGTTATGGGCGATCGCTTTACTTTCAAGTGCAACAGGTTGATAATCAGCAGCAGAATAAAAAACAATACCTGGGAGAGTTTGGGATGGTAACGTGTTTACCTTCTTGATTTCCTCGTACTGCGATCGCATCGCTTCACAATGGATCACATGGTCGAAGGGAGCGGGGAAAGCGTTGCAACCTAAAGTTTCAATCACTCGCTTACAGGCTGCATCATCACCAGCAATTAATACTTCTTCTGGTGTGTTGATTTGAGTTAAGTAGACACGATTCTCATGTTTTAGACATTCTCTAATTTGGGATGGAGTAGCCATGAGAACATAGGTATTCCAAAAATTGTTGTTTTGTGGATTTGGTGAATCTGTTAATCCCCAATATTCACGCACAGCATTTTTCGGGCCAGATAATTTATCGCCAAATAAAGGTGATGAGTTTAAGGTATTACTTCCGCCCTCAAAATCACTCCAAACTCCTTGGGCAACCATCATACTAGTTTCACCCAAACTATACCCAAAAACGGATTCTGGCTTGACTTGAAAATCGTCTCGGAAAATTGCCGTCATGTATCTAGCAAAGGCGATTTCACTTTCAAACATTGCCAGTGAATCATCTAACAATTGCTTTTCGAGTGTTTCTAGTTGCCTGGTTGTCAATTTAGGTAAACTTCTGGGATAAACCAACTTTTCAACATCGGCAGCCCGGTTGTAGAGATTGTTACTTTTTAAGTCCTCGAATACTTTCGGAAATAACCGGAAGACACTACGACCAATGCCAATATAAGAATTGACGGCTGCGGGATAAACATAAGCAACTGTTCCTGTTTTACCCAATGGTTTTGCTGTGAAATAACTACCTAGTGGTGTTTGCCAATCTGTGCCGTTTTCAAAGGCATTGTTTACACCTTTGCGAGCAGATTCAATTTCTTTGAGTAAATCTTTTTGGTTACGTCCTGTGATTGATAAGACGTATTTAGCCTCAGAATGCTGTTCAAAGGTAGCGAATGCTTGGGTGGCTGTAACTGATAAAGAAGAACTAGCTTCAATGGATTTTTGGAGATGATTAAGTAAATCTGGTATGGTGGAGCGATCGCTAACTGCGATTGGGAACAGATGAAAAGGCATTTGTTGCAAATATCTGTTGTCGCGCTCCTCTTGGCTGGGTTCTTCCGATAAGATTAAATGGGCGTAACTGCCATCTATACCCATGCTATTAATTGCTGCTACTCTGCGTGTGCCGCCTTTATCGACAAACCAAGGTCTTGATTCCATTGCCACATAGAAGGGGCTACCTGACCATACTTGCGGTGTTTTGACACCAGACCATTTGGGTGTGGCGGGAATATACCTGTAATAAAGACAGAGAGCGGTTTTGATTAAGCTAGCGATTCCTGATGCTGTATAGGTGTGGCCGATATTGGCTTTGACGCTGCCTAATGCACAATGCAGACCATTGCCCACTTTCGGATAAGCTTGCAGTAAACCTGTGATTTCGGCTTCATCCTGCTGGGAAACGCCACTACCGAAGACTTCTACATAGTTAACCTCTGTGGGTTGAATATCTGCCATCTGAAAAGCTTGTTTGCAGACATTGCTGATAGCTGAAGCATCAGGTTTTACCAGAGCGTTACTCTCAATAGAATTACCTTGTGCAAAACTCATGGCATCAATGACTGCATAGATGCGTTCATTGTCTTCCTTAGCAGCTTCGTAGCGCTTGAGAACAACAGCACCAGCACCTTCGCCAACCGTCCAGCCATTAGCTTGTTGGTCATAACCCAACGTATTGACACCCGTATTAATTGGTGCAAATTGGCTGCGGAACAAGACATTTTCCACACCACCTGCCAAATCTACTGCACCTACAACCACTGCATCAACTTCACCCGTAGCGAGTAGCATTTGTGCAACTTCCAACGCTTTGAGGGCAGAATTTTCGCCAGCACTGATGGTGAATGCAGGGCCAGTGAAATTCCATAAAGCAGAAATCCGACTTGCCATGATGTTGGCGATGTGACTCACATATTCGCCGATTTCTACTGGTTGGTGAATGCTATCTTTGACAATGTTTTCAAGTTGCGCCAGCTGTTCAGCAGGTAAAGAAATTCCTTGGTTGAGTAAGCCGTCCTTAACTTGCCAACACAAATTCCATCTTTGTTGTAGCTGATGCACAGAAAATTCTGTTTCAGCAGCGACAATGACTGCGACATTGCCGCCCTCCTGTAGTTTCGCATCTTTGACGGCGCGATCGCTAACTTTCAGCAGTAATAATTGTTGTGGGTTTAACTTTTCTATTTCATTCGGTGGGATTTTGCACGATAAAGTATCGATTTCAAAATCTTTGATATATGCCCCAACTGGTGCTTTTCCATCTGTTAAACCGTACTCTTTCAGGACATTTTCTTGATTTTCTATCCCATGCCATCTTTGAGGCGGTAGGGAAGTAAAATGCTGTGTTCCATCATAAATGCTCCGTTCAAAAGCATCTAAACCATTGCAGTTACCGAAAAAGGCATCCATGCCGACAATGGCAATTTTGGCAGGTGGAACAGGTGAACTTGATTCAACTGGTTGTGTTGTATTTCCTTGTTCTAAAATCAGATGAGAATTAGTGCCGCCAAAACCAAAAGCGCTAATAGCTGCCCGTTTAATTGATGCGTTATTATTTGGCCATGCTGTAGCTGTTCTAACAATTTTATCGGCAGAAATTGTACTTTTTTCTGATGTTAAAGGTTCAGAAACATTCATGGTTGGTGGAATTAGACCATGCGACATACTCAAAATCACCTTAGTCAAGCCAACCATGCCAGCAGCAGTTAACAAGTGACCAGTATTTGCCTTAACAGAACCTACCAGAGGCGCAGCTTGATTTTGACCAAAGAATGTTTCTATGGAGTTGAATTCGGTTGTATCTCCTAGCAATGTGCCTGTAGCGTGACACTCTAAATAATCGATGGTTTTGGGACTAAATTTCGCCTCATTATAGGCTCGTTCAAAAGCTAAAACTTGTCCTTTAGGATTAGGGCTAAGTAGATGTTTACCTTTGCCATCATTTGAGAGTCCATTACCGCAGATAGTAGCGAGAATATTATCACCATCTCTAACGGCATCAGAATATCTCTTCAGCATCACCATCCCAACACCATCGGCGGGAATTAGCCCTCTAGAGGATTTGTCTAAGGGACGGCTGATGCCATTTTCTGCATATCCTTGAACACCGGAAAATAACATCCGCACGAATAAGGAATCAGCACAACTTATGGCTCCAGCTAACATGACATCAGCTTTGTGTGACCATAAGTAATGAGATGCTAGTTTAATCGCATAAAATGATGACGAACAAGCAGCATCCAGACATAAATTAATCTGGGAGAGGGAGAAGGCTTGAGCAATGATAGATGCTGGTAAGCCAGATATCAGAGCATTGTATAAAGACGCTTTAGTTGTACCTGGTAGAGCAGCTAAATCAAAGTTTTCATATTGCAAAAGTTCTCTAACAGCAGGTGCGATCGCTTGCTGGTAAATTGGAGAGAATAGCTGATTAGATAATTTTGTTGGGAATGACAAATTACCTAAAATTACGCCACATTTTGCCAGGACAGTTTGATTACCCCAATAACCACTCTGTACAATTGCTTGTTTAGCGGCATACAATGACCATTTGAAGGTGTTATCTAAACCAGCAACAAGTTCTGAGGGTAGATTGTATTCACTAGGATTAAACTGAAAGTTGCGGATGTATCCGCCTTTGAGGGAATAGGTTTTGTCTGGTGTACCTTTAACTGGATTGTGAAAGATTGTCGGATCTACTCCGATTTCTTCGACAGTTGCAGAGGATGTCGAATCTTTTTGATTAACGATATTCTGCCAGTATTCTTCAGGATTTTTAGCATCGGGGAATAGGCATGATAATCCGATAATGGCTATTTTTTCCACGATTGATATGCTCCGAGTTTGGGTATTTAGCAAGAGATAATTAAAAGGCAGGATTTACGCTGTTCCCCAAACTTTAAAGTGGCAAATTATAGCAATCCTATTTGAGTTGTGAAAGTTACTGTTTTTAACGAACCGCGTTCACGAAGTGTCTCGCAGAGAAGGACGCAAAGGACGCGAAGGTTAGAAAGAGAAGATTTCACAGAGCATTTAGGAATGGCTATAGGTGTTGAGTGTTAAAGGAAGATTATTAGCTTCGGAGGAGTTTCATTGACCAAATAATGGCGTGGGCACCGAGCATTCGTGAGTATATTTTTCCTTGGCGGTCGTGTATGATGAAGTTAGCGATCGCACTACTTGGTGTCTTAGATATTACTTCACAAGAAACGTAAAATGTTTCGTTATGTGGTATCATCTCAAACTGTTCAAATTTTTCTACTTTTCCAGGTAAACAACCTTCTTCATGAAAGTGTTGTGTCCAAATCCATAAAGCGTGCATACTCAAGTCAGTTGTGTAAGGATTTACCCATTGGACAGGGAATTGTCCTTGTTGCTGGGCGGTGAGTTCTGGCCACAGACATTCTGTAGTGATTTTTTCAGGACTGATGTTTAAAACTCTTTTGATTTCTTGAAAAGCCGCGCCATGAAATAATGTAGCTCCCCCATTTTGGTAAAAAGCTTTTCCGGTAGCGGTGATAATATTATCTTGTTCGAGATTGAGAGATTCATAAGTGGGTGCAACTGGGATTTCTCGCTGGAGATTGAGTTGAGCGCTAAAATGAAAATGGATTTTTCCTTCTGGATTTTTACTCGAAATTTTGGCTTTAAGTTCGATTCTTTCTAAGTTAACCTTGGAAACTTCTTCTATTTCTAAAATATGTTCCTTCGCTAATGTCTCATTGAAAGTAATCCCCTTCAAAACCTTGAAATCTTGGTAATAAAACAACCGATAACCGGGATATAATTGTTCACAAGCATTGATAATCCAGGTCATTGCACAAGTTGCTGGCAAAACTGGAGAACCAGCAATAGTATGATCGTGTAAAAATGGATTAGCCTCTAATGTCATTTGGCGACGAATACGATAAGTTCGTAGTTCTGAATCTAGTTCTGTCGCCATTGGAACTAGTGGACTACCAATAACAACTTGTGCAGTTGCATGATTAGTATTATCCATTTCTTTCACGAGCATTTGTGTCCCGACTGCAATGGGAATTATTTCAATTTTTCGCTCCTGAAAAATTTTCTTTAATTCTGCTGTCACCATCCCACTATCCCAAGCGCCCCAGTTGATAGCGACTACATGACATGAGGGATAACTTTGCTTAAATATATGGGCTGATTTGTTCAGAATTTCATTTGCGATCGCATAATCAGATTGTCCGGGATTTCCGTAAAATCCTGTTACTGAAGAAAACAAAACTAAATGCTGAAGTTGATTAGGATTAACGCAAGCCAACAGGTTTTCTAAACCTTGAACTTTGGCGGTGTAAACTTTTTCAAAATCTTGTTCTGTTTTCTTTTCAATTAACTTATCAGCTAAGTTTCCTGCGCCGTGGATGATTCCTGTAATTGGACCAAGATGTTGCACAGCATTGGCAAGTTTTTCTTGTAAAGCTTGCGTATCTGTGACATCGACGCTGATATATTCGGCTTTAGCTCCGGTTTTTTCAATTGCGGCTAGAGTCTTTTTAATTTCGCGGCTGGAGGTAATTTTGTTATATATCTTTTGCACATTCATGGGTGTGGGCTTCTCTCCTTGGGAAAGAAGATTTTCCATGATGCCTTTTTTCAATGCGGATTCATCAGAATTTTGAGCAAAATCTGGCTCGGTTTCTAAAATTTCGGAGCGACCAAGGAGGATGAATTTGCAGGGTTGCTGTTGGGCTAATCTGATAGTACACTCAGCCGTAATCCCTTTTGCACCGCCGCTCACGACAAAGACAGATGATGGACTAAGCTGGGCTGTTTGTGTCATAAATCCTCGTGAATACCTGCATAAATTGGTTTTTTTGGATATACGAACCGCGAAGGACGCGAAGGACACGAAGGAAGAGAAATAAGTAGCCTTCTTGTAGTAAAAAACATATTAATAGCAGCCCTAAAAAATTTGTGAAATTCTCTGTCTATTTCCTTTATTCGCGCCCTTTGCGCCTTCGTGGTTCGTTAAAAACAGTAATTTTCACAACTCAAATAGGACTGCTACATCAGCCCTTTAATCGGCAATAATGGTGACTCGTCCCTGTGAACCATACCCAACTTCACTAATATAAAGATTAGGATCGTGAAGTTCGGCTATGATGTTTTGTACTGACTGTTTGGCATCAAGTCTGGGACTTAGGTCGATCGCACGGGTGAAAACTTTTGGCCATTCCCATCTCAGAGTTTTGGTTAATCCGAATAAACCAGCACCGATCGCACCAAAGTTGACTTTGTACTCTAAGCCGAAGGCTCCATCAAGATGAGCAACTGTGCAGAAACAACTACGTCCATGACGCGCGGCTTCGTTTAGAGAGGGTTTGAGGTGTTTCGCCATCAAAAATACGTGCTTGACGATCGCCTTTTCTGGTTCGTTGTAGGAAATACTCCCAGTGTGATTTGCTACAAATATCGGATGTAGATGGATGAAAGCCCCAATCGCTCCGCAGTGAGATGCGATCGCTTGCAATTGTTGTTGGAGATGTTCTTCACTCAAGTTTGCTAAGGTGACGCGGGTTACTCCTATGGGTAAGGGCGCTTGCTGGGGGATGAGCGATTGGGGGAAGCTGACAACTACTACTTTCCAGCCTTTCTCGATTAGGGATTCAGCTAATTTATAAGTGGTGAGGGAACCATCATCGGTGATTAAACCGATATGTCCCTCTGGTAACGTGAAATCCAAATAATCGGGCTGTGGTAAGCTTCTGAGTTTGACCGGATGGCGCTGGATATTATGCTCTAATTCCGGTGGTTGTTGGACAAACTCAGGCTCAGACTTTTTTTTTTCACCTCCAGCCAACTGCTGTAGGTAATCGACTATTTGACCGATGGTGCGGAGATCGCCGAGTTCTTCAATGTTTGGCTTGGGTAAGTTGGGGTACATTTCTTGCATCGCCCCTAAGATTTCTACCCGTTTGATGGAGTCAATCCCTAAGTCGGCTTCCATATCCATGTCCAGTTCCAGCATCTCGACTGGGTAGCCCGTCTTATCACTGGTGATGGCTAGTAGGGTTTCACCTAAGTTTGCAAATTCATCACTTGTAGCGAGTTCTGGTTCTGGTGCGGTGACTACCTCAACTACTGGTGCAGTCTCTACTGGAATCTCAGTTGCTTGTTGTACTTCGTGAACTGCAATTTCTACAGAAATATTTTTGGAAGTATGGGATTGCAGATACTCTACAACTTGACCGATGGTGCGTTTTTCTGACAGTTCTTCTAAATTGGGCTTGGGTAGGTTGGGGTACATTTCCTGTAGCGCCCCTAAGATTTCCACCCGTTTGATAGAGTCAATCCCTAAATCAGCCTCCATGTCCATGTCCATTTCCAGCATCTCGACTGGGTAGCCCGTCTTGTCGCTGGTAATGGCTAAGAGGTTTTTATCCAAGTCAACAATATCGATAGTTGCACCAGATACAGGTGCAGCAGTTGTGGGTGCTGGTTCTGGGGTGAATGCAACAACTTCGTTGACTGGAGGTGAGCTAATTTTGACTACAACCTCGGTTTGGGGTTCTACAACTGGGACAGGCTCTACTGTCTCGACGGTGGGGAAGTGGGGAGTGGGAAGTAAAGACGCGATTGATCGTGTCTCTACTGGGGATACAGGAGTTTCAACTACAGGCTCTACGGCTGCCGCCAGAGGTGCTTGGGTAACATTTAAGGAATTTTTAGCTACAAGCTCGGGTACAGGTAGAGGTTGGCTTTCTACTATCTTGGTAGGTGCGTCAGTAACAGTTGTTTCTGTAGTGAACGGATAGCGTACCCCGTTACTTAGTTTCTCTGTTAGTTGGGTTGCTCCCTCACCAGATATGATTTGAGAATACTCTTGCTGGATGAGTTGGAAAAAGTTTTTAGTATATTCCAGTTGCTCTTGGAGATATTGCTCATGGATGCGTAGGGTTTCACCTTGTTGAGAGTGAAACTGCATCATGCTGCGCTCTAAGCTTTCCATGACAACTAGCTTCATTTTGGCAGTTTCGGCTGTTGATTTACTTTCACTCAACAATGAATTCTGCTGCTGCATCAGTTGGAAAAACGCTTTGGCGTATTCCATTTGATGGTTGAGATAAGTACCGTGAACTTGTAAATTTTCGGCTTGATTTTCCTGAAACTGTGTTAGCAGGTATTCTAAACTTTCTAAAAGTTGTTGGTAATTTGTAAGTTTTTCTGGTGTTGGTTGCATCTTAGATTCCTGGGCTGGTTGTGAAAAGGTCACAGGATTCATTTGTTGCTCTGTTTGGGTGATGATATTAGCAGTCACACTATTAGCGATCGCAGGTGTTTTTTTATGTCCGTTAGTCTCTCTGACTGCGAGAGTTGGAGTTACACCGGGGCTGGTAAACAAAGGAGCCGCATCAGAATATTCGGGGGTGGGTAATGTGACTTTATGCCCATCTTGCAAAGCTAGAGCGAAGGCATTTTTCGTTTTTTCGGATCTGTAGTTGATGCCGTTTAAACGGACATTTAATGTCTTCTTCGTCTCAATTGGCGGTATAGTTTGGGGAAGTTGGTAAGGATCGAGGTTAGTCAAAGCCAGACCAATTACCCGCAACTGCACAACTGCTTCTCGCAAAGAGCGATCGCTATTCTTTTGAGTGCTGGGGTTCAAAGATACGGTAAGATGAGGGCGATCGCCAAGGATATCTTTTACCAAATTGTTCAGAATTCTCCTTGGGCCAAATTCCACAAAGCAAGTACCACCGGCTGCATAGATATTTTCAATTTCCTGTTTAAACAGCACTGAGTTGGAAAGGTGCGTTTCCAGGATTTTTTGAATACCTTGAGGTTCATTGGGATACTGCTTACTGGTGACGTTGCTGTAAACAGGGATTTTGGGACTTTGGAACTTGACAGACTTAGTAGCGATAGCAAAGGATTTTTGAGCAAAGGCGATTAGCGGTGTATGGAAAGCTGCTGATACAGGTAACAATACAGCTGTATATCCTTTCTCATGTAAAGCCTCTCTGATTCTCGCTATTTCTCCGGTGGGGCCAGCTAAGACAAATTGAGTGGGAGAATTTTGATTAGCGATCGCAACTTGGGGAAAATGCTTTAGCACTGCTTCCACTTTGCTGATGTCTTCTTTAACAGCCAGCATACTACCCGCATCATGATCCGGGTCTTCGGGTGCAGCCATTGCTTGACCCCTAGCTTTCACCAAGAACAAGTAATCTTCCGTACTCAAAACCCCCGCAGCCCACAAAGCTGTGAGTTCTCCAAAGCTATGTCCCGCCACAAAATCTGACTTGAACCCAGCTTGTTGGAGTATGCTGTACATCCCTGCACTCAACACCCCGATGGCTGGTTGAGCGTATTCTGTGCGTTGTAAGGCAGCAATTTGGACATTTTTTTCTGCTTCCTCAAACACCGGATGAGGAAAAACGATTTCTGATAATGGCTGCAAATTATCTTTGATTAACAAGCTATCCATATAGCCATGAAGACGCCGCATCAAAGGAAAATTCATCACCAGTTCGCGCCCCATCTCCAAGTATTGCGAACCTTGACCAGAAAATAGAGCAACAACTTTTCCACCCAACTCCATACCAGAGGCGCGGTAATAAATCCCTTGGGGATGCTCCCAAGATGCTGCTGTTCCTTTGTTTTTCAGCCAGTCAATGCTAGTTTGCAACAACTTGCAAGCGTCTTCGAGATTCTCAGCTACAAACCCAAATCTGGCAGCAGAGAGGGGAATCTGTGGCGATTTGCATTCCTTGACTAATTCTGCATAGTGTGTTTTTGCTTCAGGCGATCGCAACTTACCTAAAATCTCTTCAGATTTGCTCAACAATTGGTCTACTGTGGGAGCAAATAACAGCACTTCACTAGCATCACTATGTAAGCGGTAGGCGTGGTTTTGGTCAGCTTCATATTCTTCCAAAACGACGTGATAGTTGGTGCCGCCAAAGCCAAAAGAACTCACACCCGCGCGTCTTGGTGCTTCCCCTTCTGCACGAATCCAAGGTCTGGTTTCGGTATTCAAATAAAACGCCGAATTTTTAATATTGAGTTTGGGGTTCGGCTCAGTAATGTTAATTGTGGGCGGTAATACTTTGTGATGTAAAGCCAAAGCAGTTTTAATCAAACTCGCCGCACCCGCAGCCGCTTTTGTGTGTCCAATTTGTGATTTTACACTACCCAAAGCGATGTGCTGTTTTTTGTCATCATGTTCGCCAAAGAAGTCTTTTAAAGAGCCGAATTCTGTGGGATCTCCAGCCATTGTGCCGGTGCCATGTGCTTCCATCAAACCAACAGTAGCAGGAGAGAAGCCAGCATCTTCATAAGCACGTTCTAAGGCTTTAATTTGACCCTCTTTACGAGGAGCATAAATGCTCTTATAACGCCCATCACTGGAAGTCCCAATTCCTTTGATTACAGCATATATTTTATCCTTGTCACGTTCAGCATCTTCTAGCCGTTTGAGGACAATCATCCCGATCCCTTCACCCAACATCATCCCATCAGATTTAGCATCGAAAGGTTTGACATTTTCACTAGGAGAAACTGCCGGTGTTTTGCTGAAGGATATGTAAGCCATGATGGTGTTATCGGTATCAACACCACCAGTTAGCATCATGTCAGAACGATGCTCAACTAGCTCACTAATTGCCATTTTTAAAGCACCAAAGGAACTAGCGCAAGCGGCATCAACTACGCAGTTCATCCCGCCAAAATTTAGACGATTGGCAATTCTACCCGCGACTACGTTAGCTAACATTCCAGGGAAAGCGTTCTCATCCCATTTCACATAGGCGCTTTTGATTTTATCAACGATTTTTTGGGTATCCTCATCAGATAAACCACTGCTTTTGAGTACTTTTTCCCAAATCGGATATTCCAACCTCGCAGAAAGTGGCATTCCTAATTGCTTGGCCATCGCCACGCCTAAGATTACGCCAACAGTCTCGCGGCTAAACTCACGTTTTTCGCCATAACCTGCATCTTCCATCGCCTCTTTCGCAACCACTAAACTTAATAGTTGCGATACATCTGTGACTTCCAAAATGCTGGGTGGGATACCGAATTCCATTGGGTTAAAATCAACCTCTGGAAGAAATCCACCTCTTTTACAGTAGGTTTTATCTTCAGTAGTTCTCGGATTAGGATCGTAATAATCTTCCACACTCCAGTGAGTGGAGGGAACATCAGTAATACAGTCAATTTTGTTTACTATATTTTGCCAGTATTCTCGCAAGTTTCTAGCTTTTGGCAATAGAGAAGCCATCCCAACAATGGCAATAGGATTGTGTTGTAATTGTCTATTAATTCTGTGGATTGACATTGATTTATCTGACCTCATGTTTTTTTCCTCTATAGACCTCATCACAGCCTTTTCACAATTATTGACAAGGCTTTCTAACTCCGCTAAGGCAGTATCAATTGAATAAGCAGACATAGGGCATAGTTAGTACTGTGGATTCTGTAGCTACAGTAATTTCTGTTGCCTACTAAATAATGGAAAACTCTCGTTTTGTAAGCAGTTAGCTATCCTATCTGTGCTAAATGCTTTTTTCTAAATCGACACCACACGACACATACTGCCCTAATAAAGCCTTAGATTTACAGGCGATTTTGGCACACAGCGATCGCACAAAAATGTTATACAACGCTAGACTGTTGAGATTGTGGCAATAGGTCAATGACGTTGTTAAAACTGGTAAAATAGTCTTGGAGTGTAATAGCTGCTTGACCAGTGAATTCAATCCATTTGTAATCGTAGAGATTTTGAGCAATGGTATCCCACTGGAGCGATGAAAACTGAGGAGTAGGTAAGGGAACAGAAACGCTTTTTTCGCCCGAAACCGTTTGATTATCTAGCCTAACTACAGCAACATAGCTGATGTTAATGACAACGTTCTGTATCTTGATAAATGTCATAGCCAGTTTCAACGTCCAGGATAATATATTTTATGCTACTTCACCCAGTAAAGTTGACAAGCTCGTTACAGAAAAGACACCACCTTTCATCCGAATTTATGCAAGTTGAAAAAGTAATTAAACGATCACAATGTGATGACAAAGCAGTTATCTTTAGTTATTTTTAATTTAAAAATATCAATTCAATAACTAGTTTGTCTAACCACTTTAAAGCATTGAATTAATAAAAACACTAACATACTTTACAGAAACTAAATCTTTCCTTTAAAGTTATTTTATAAATAGCCCTCCACCATTACTGATGTGAATTTTGCATAAAATCTAGCATAAAAGTATAATTTCTAACTATATAAATGTGTGAGAGATTTACCTCGTTCCCAGTCTCCGGCTGGGAATCCCCCTCATTCAGACTCCGCCTCCCTTACTCGCGGCAAAACCGGAATTGAGCTGCATTTCTAACCTCCGGCTGGAAACGAGGTTTGAATAGACCACGCGGTAGGGGCAATTCATGAATTGCCCCTACAAAATATCTGGTTCAATTAAATGAAAACTGTTGTAAGTTAACAATGCAAATTTGTTGTCTAGTAAGTCACAATTCAATGAATACATAGATAAATTGAATAACCATAAGTATTTTTTCTCAGAAAAACATCATAATTGAGTCAAAGTTGTTAGTTATTTTTCAATATAAGTCAACTTCAGAAGCAAAGCAGTTATTTATAAAGCAAATGTTAATTTTTACTATGTTGCTTGATAAACATAATATAGGTTAAATGAGTCTTTAGTAAAAAGTAGCTCAGATTTTGCATCTACCAACCAATCCGCTCTGTAATCAATTGCACGGCTAATAAGTAAGTGGGTCAAATTAAATATAAAACCTCACCCTGCCTCCGGCTTCCCTCTCCGATGCTTTGGAGAGGGATTGAGGGTGAGGTTTGATCTGATATTTAATTACGCCTACCTATTTAGTAGAGGGAATTCATGAATTGCCCCTACTATAAATCGCTATAAGAATGTCTTATAGTACAATACGCTTGGGTTAGAGCCAAAAACCAAAACCAGCGTAGGTTGGGTTGAGGAACGAAACCCAACATTTTGCAGGGTTGGTTGGGTTGAACGAAGTGAAACCCAACCTACAATTATCCTTAACTGAACTGTATTGTCTTATAGTACACAACCTTGCTAATAATAATCTGTTAGTAATATCAAATCTACTTAATAACTAACTATTTGTTGGTATTCAATTGCTAGACAAGGAATTAGTGATGAGTAAATTCTTCAGTCTCTAATCTGACTGTGATTAAAAGTTTTAGTGATAGAATCAGGACTTATGCCAAGTCAACCAGTTGACAAAAACCGATTTTTACGGCATACTTAATGACAAGTTTATCCAAGTTTTGAGTTCATTTTTATTAGCGCTTCGTTGTGATTGAGAGTTAAGTTTTCTGGTTAGCGCTATTGTATTTTACGCTACTGGAATAGATATGAAATTAGGATATAACTTAGGAAGCTTTGAAGTAACACCACCATTAATTTTCACGCCATAAGAGCGAGTTTGGGCGGCAAAAGCGTACAACAATTCATATAAAACCAATTTAGACCCATCCACTTGATTAAGGTAGAAAACCTAGAGGAAAAGCCCTCTTGGTAATTTGCGGATGAGTCTATATCTAATCGACTAAATATAACCAGGCTATCCCCTAAAAAAGCAGAATTGGAATGAAAATATGGCAGCAAATAAAGAAAGCCGATTATTCACAAAACCCGTAGGCCGATCGCAAGTAATTTTAGCAGCTTCTCTCACTTTAGCAGCCGGATTAATCGCTTTCTATAGTTTGGCACCGTTTTCGTCTAAACCGAAAGTTCAGACAGCGCCAGTGAATCCTCCAAAAGCTGCTACACCTGCGAAAGTTGCTGTGACTGCTTTAGGACGTTTGGAGCCAGAAGGCGAAGTTACTACTTTGACTGCTCCCACTTCTAATAATGGGGTGCGAGTAGAAAGACTGTTGGTAAAAGAAGGAGATACGATTAAGGCAGGGCAATTATTGGCGTATCTAGAAAATTATGGTCGTTCCAAAACAGCTTTGCAACAGTCTATAGACCAACTGCAAGTTGCCAAAGCTAAACTAGCGCAGGTGAAATCTGGAGCTAAAACCGGAGATGTCGATGCTCAAAAGGCTGCGATCGCCCGTTTAGAGCCACAATATAAAGGAGACGTTGCCACACAACAGGCGACAATCGCCCGCATCCAGGCTGAAGTAGACAATGCTCAAGCGGAGAACGATCGCTATCAGCAATTATACAAACAAGGTGCGATCGCAGTTTCGGTAGCAGATACCAAAGCTTTGCAACTCAAGACTACACAACAGCAACTAACAGAAGCCCAAGCCACTCTCAAGCGGACTCAAGACACATTCCAAGAACAACGCAAGCAAGCACAAGCACAACTCACAAGTATTAGTGAAGTGCGTAGTGTAGATGTTCAAGTAGCACAAACCGAAGTCAACAGTGCAACAACTTCTGTTCAACAAGCAAAAGCCGACTTGGATTTAAGTTACATCAAATCTCCCATAGATGGCAAAATTTTGAAAATTCACGCCAAAACCGGAGAAGTCATCAGCACCAACAAAGGATTTGCTGAAATAGGTAAGACATCTCAAATGTATGTGATTGCAGAGGTGTATCAAACCGATGTTCAAAAAGTGCGTGTAGGTCAAAAAGCCACTATTAGCAGCACTGCATTTACTGGAACATTACAGGGAACTGTAAAAGAGATTGGTTGGCAAGTTGACAAGCAAAACATCTTCAGCCTCAACCCCGGATCAGATACAGACCGCAGAATAGTTGAGGTAAAAATCTATATCGATAATCCCGCAGATAGTAAGCGGATAGCTCGTTTAACCAACTTACAGGTGGATGTCGCCATTCATATTTAGTTATAGGGCATAGGGCATGGGGCATTGGTCATTCACAAATGACAAATGACAAATGACAAATGACAAATAACAAATAAATCCATGATTTTCAAAATTCCTTTAGCATGGCTACAGCTAGCCCAGCAAAAAATTCGTTTACTAGTAGCTGTAGCCGGGATTGGTTTTATTGTGCTGCTAATGTTTGTGCAACTTGGTTTTCAAGATGCTCTCTATTCCAGTGCAACCGCAGTCCATCAGAATCTCAAAGGAGATTTATTTTTAGTTAGTTCGCAATATAAATCTTTGACCTCAAATCAAAGCTTTTCGCGGACTCGTTTGTACCAATCTCTGGGGTTTGATGGCGTAGAGTCAGTTAGCCCGATGTATTTGCAATTTGCCAAACTCAAAAATCCAGCAACTAGTGAGAAATATTCAATATATGTGATTGGTTTCGATCCAGGCAGACCTGTGATCAACATCCCAGAAGTTGAGAAAAATTTAGATAAACTGAAAATTCCCGATGTTGTGCTTTTTGACCGGGGTTCTCGTCCAGAGTTTGGCCCAATAGCTGAAAAATTTAATGCGGGAGATACTGCACAGACAATTGAAATATTTCCTTACAATTCATTAATTGGCTATAGAGTGAGAGTTGGTGGTTTATTCAGCTTGGGGCCTTCTTTTGGTGTAGATGGCAACTTACTTGTTAGTGACTCAACTTTCTTGAGGATAAATCCCAATAGTCGTCCGGCAGATATGATCGACATCGGTTTGATTTCCCTAAAACCTGGTACTAATGCAGAAACAGTACTGAAAAATTTACAAGCAAGTTTGCCTAATGATGTTCAAGTTTTTACACGCCAAGGCTTTATTGATTTTGAGAAAAAATATTGGGCAGTCAGAACACCCATTGGTTTTATACTTAACTTGATGTTAACAATGGCTGCGGTTGTTGGTGTAGTTATTGTTTATCAAATTCTTTATAGCAATATTGCTACGCAGTTCGTTGCTTACGCCACTTTAAAAGCCATAGGTTATGCCAATAGATATTTATTAAATGTGGTATTTCAGCAAGCTTTAATTTTGGCAATTTTAGGTTATATCCCAGGATTTCTTACTTCTGTGTTGTTATATAGTTTTGCAGCCGAAGCAACTAAATTACCAATAGTTATGACCACTAATAATGCACTGATAGTCTTAACTTCAACAGTATTAATGTGTATAACATCAGGAGCGCTTGCTATCAACAAACTCCGCTCCGCAGATCCGGGAGATATTTTCTAGCTGATTATTAGCGGCAAAATAATCAAATTATTTTGCCTTGATATAGACTTATAACTCAATACGCTTGGGTTGAACATTCGTGTTACCCAACAAACCACGACAAATGTTGGGTTTCGTTCCTCAAACGCCACTTGCTTCAAGTCGGGAAACCCGCCCAACACAGTGGCTCCCCAACCTACACAGGTTATACCAATTTTAGATTTTAGATTAAAAGTCTTTACCAAAATCAAAATTTTGTACAACTTTGAAGTCTTTTATCTAATAACTCCAATTCACCCATTTAACAATAATCCCGACTTTATGAACCTCAAAAACAAAACCCTCCTAATTACCGGGATTGATCAACTTGTCGGTTTGCGTACAGCCGAGTTAGCCATAGCGCAAGGAATGAAGGTTCGTGGACTGCAAAGTTCTACAGAACAGAACAAACAATTACATAATTTAGGTGTTGAGCTAATTATTGGTAGTATCACCGATTCTACTATTGCTCAAAAGGCTTGTCAGGGAGTAGACATCGTTTTACATACAGATCAAATTGCCGAAGAAACTGGCGCAATTAACCATTTTCGTGATGTCAATGTTGGTGGTACTGTCAACATGGCTAAAGCCGCTAAACAGGCTGGTGTCAAAACATTTGTGCATCTATCCAGTGTGATGGTTTACGGTTTCAACTATCCGAATGGTGTTACAGAATCAGGTCCACTTTCTGGCGAAAATAATCCCTACTGTCAAACGAAAATAGAAGCCGAAACAGCACTATTAGAATTGAATAATCCTCCTGATTTTGGGATCATCGTTATTCGAGCCGGAGATATTTACGGTCCGGGAAGTATTCCCTGGATAGTCAGACCAATTCTGATGATGCGTCAAAAATTATTTGCCTGTGCCAATGATGGTAAAGGAGTAATCAATCATGTATATATAGATAACTTGATTGATGGCATCTTTCTGGCGATAGAAAAAGAAACCTTCGGTGAAATATTTAATATCACCGACGGACAAGAAACTTCCTGGAAAGAGTATTTTTTGTATTTAGCAGCAATGGAAGGTTTAGCAGCACCCCTTTCATTACCGAAAGATGAAATCAAGTTGTTTCTAAAGCTGCGTGTTCAAGGACAAAAACTTTTTCGCCAAAAAGTTGATATTTTACCAGAGTCTATAGATTTTATGACTCGTCCCTACGCTTGTTCCATTGTCAAAGCACAAAGCCTGTTAAATTATAAACCTACAATTGACCTAGAATCAGGAATGCAGCGAACACATGAATGGCTGCAAAAAACGGATATTCAAAACTTGATCAAATAATCTCTTGAGAGTGGGGAGTAGGGAAATAGAAGAATTAGAATAGTAGGTTTGGTTTCGCTATCGCTCAACCCAACAAAGCATTGAGAATGTTGGGTTTCGTTCATCAACCCAACCTACTAAATTCTGACTTCTGAATTCTTACGTTGTATCTACCTAACAATTATCTGCAACTAAGCATAAAATCATCCCTACATTTTCCGAGTACTTATTTTCTATGAGTAGCAATCAGCCCCGATTGAGCATAGGATTACCTGTATATAATGGTGAAAAATTTATCAAAGAAGCCATAGATTCACTCTTGGCTCAGACCTTTGAAGATTTTGAACTAATTATTTCAGATAATGCATCTACAGATAAAACTGAAGAAATTTGTAGAGCATACGTCGAGCAAGACCAACGTATCTGTTACTATCGCAATGACAAAAATATTGGTTGCGCTCGTAACTTCAATCGCGTCTTTAAATTGTCTTCGGGTGAGTACTTTAAGTGGGCAGCCTATGATGATCTACATGCTCCAGATTTTATCAAGAAGTGTGTTGAGGTGCTTGACCAAGACCCTACTATCATCTTATGTCACTCCCAGACATATTTCATTGATGAACAGGGTAATTTTCTCCAAAACTACGATATAAAACTCAAGGCAGATGCATTAAAACCACAGCAGCGTTTTCACGAATTGCTGACCAAGCACTTATGTTATCAATGTTACGGGGTAATTCGTGCCAGTGCCCTGAGAATGATACCGCCTATGGGTGGTTACGGTAATGCAGATGGAATTTTCTTGTTAAGACTTGGTATTCTTGGTAGGTTTTATGAAATCCCTGAATACCTATTTTTTGCTAGAAGCCATCCGCAACAATCAATGAGTATGTATTTCCCTAATTATTTGTTGTTTACTAACAACAGTAAAAAACACTCATTGAGTATGCTGCCTGATTTTTATGCATATGCAGTATGGTTTGATTCAGCAAAGAAAGGAAAAATTTTATTGCCACATTGGAGAATCATCTGGGAGTATGTACTCTCAATCTGGCGTAGTCCCCTGAGTTTATATGAGCGGCTGTATTGTCATATAAGTCTACATCAGCAGTTAAAAGGGACAGAATATCTTTTGCTGAAAGATTTACTAAAAGTGCTGCAAATACTTTGGAAAAGTTGGCATAGAGCATCAATTAAAAAACAGCAAGCCACACTTTGACAAATTACTTCAGAAAAAAAATCTGGCGTTCGCAGCTTTTATCACAGAGCATCTCACTTGCGTAAAAAGCCTTGTAAAACCTCACCCCAACCCTCTCCTTACTAAGGAGAGAGAGCAAGAATGATGCTCCCTTTTTTCAGCCCTAAAATCACCTATTCTGACTGTAAAACTATGTTGAAACTATCTCAATTATGTCGTGTTTTGCTTGCAACTTTAGTGAGTATCAGCTTTGCTAAAACAGTGAATGCCGAGCCGACTGCAAAACTTACTGTTGTGGTATATGGAATACACCACCAAAAAGGTGAGATTTGCTTGCGACTTTACCCAAGTGAACGAGGATTTCCGACGAGTAGTAATAGTGAAGATCAAAGTGGCTGCGTTAAGATTACTGGAAGTTCTGTAAAAAAAGAATTTTTCGGTTTGAAGCCTGGAACTTATGCTGTCGCCGTGATTGATGATCAGAATGGCGATCGCAAACTGAATAAAGACTTTTTCGGTATTCCTAAAGAAGGTTTTGGGATTTCCAAAAATCCAACTGTGTCCATAGAAACAGGTACACCAAAGTTTCGTGATGCCAGTTTTGTTGTAAACAAAAATACAACAGTCAACATCATCATTAAATATTCGCTGGATTCGTAAAGGGAGTAGAGAGTGGGGGAGCAAGAATTTTGGATTTTAGATTTTGGATTGAAATTTAATCCAAAATTTAAAATCCAAAATCCAAAATTGAATTGCCCAATGTCCAATGCCTCATGCCTCATGCCCCATGTCCAATTCTTCAGAATTACGGTTTAGATCAGACCTACATATAAACAAGCCGAAATTCTACCGGAGATTAAAAATTTAATGGAAGATTTGGCGATATTTCTCTCTAAGTCTTTGATGAGTTGGGTGGTTATTCAGGTGTGTTTTACGCTTGTCTTTATATGGTATCTGCGCTCATCCAAAAAAAACTTATTACCAGATGACCAGTTGCCCAAAACCGCAGTGATTCTTTGTCTACGCGGAGCCGATCCCTTTTTGCCTAGATGTTTGCGATCGCTCCTAAATCAGAATTATCCACAGTATGATTTAAAGTTGATCGTTGATAGTCACGAAGATCCCGCTTGGAAAATTGCCAGTGAAACCATTACAGAGCAAGAAGCAACCAATGTTCAAATCAGCCCTTTGAGAATAGTACGCAACAATTGTAGTCTCAAATGCAGTTCTTTAGTGCAAGCTGTCCGCGAGTTGGATGATTCATACAAGGTGGTTGCTCTAGTAGATGCTGATACTATAGTCCATGTGAATTGGCTGCGAGAATTAGTCAGTCCTTTAAACGATGCTAAAGTGGGGGCAACAACAGGTAATCGTTGGTACGTACCTACAGGTCAGTATTGGGGATCTTTAGTGCGCTACATCGGCAATGTATCCACAGTAGTGCAAATGTTTATCTTCCAGATTCCTTGGGGTGGATCTTTAGCTGTGAAAACAGAAGTATTTCGCCAAACAGAACTGCTAGATAAGTGGGGACAAGCTTTAGGCGAAGATTTTATGATGCACGACATCCTCAAAAAACATGGGTTGCAGGTAAAGTTTGTGCCTTCGCTGTTGATAGTAAATCGTGAAGAGACCGATTTATTCAACTTAATAGACTATCTCAAGCGTTTAATGCTGTATTCTCGACTGTATCACCCACGTTGGTTAGCTTTAGTTAGTGAAGCTGTTTCTAGCATTTTGTTTCCGACTACAGTTATCATCTTAATTTTAGAGTTGTTGTTAGAGGCAAAATGGGAAGCTGCGACTCTCTTGTTAAGTTGCTATGGAGTCTATACTGTCGGATTACTCTTAATAATGCTCGTTTTGGAATTAGAGATACAGCGAGTCGTTCGCTCTAATAACCAGGCGATCGCCAAATTATCAGCTCCTACAATCATTAAAATGTTAATTGGGATTCCTCTGACACAGTGGGTTTATGGGTTAGCAATACTATCGTCACTATGGATTTCAACAGTTACTTGGCGCGGTGTTAGCTATCGGGTTCAAAGTCCCTGGAATATCCGGCTAATCGAATATCGCCCTTATCAATGGTTGGATCAGCCTATTGATAGCAAGGTTTCTCTTTGAACTGAATCCTTGGATTATGAACTAGGGCATGAAAGTTCTTACACTAAACATTCCCTAGTCTTCAAAATATATTATCTTATATTTAGTAGAACTATATTAGCTATAACCCTTGTTAAAATATACGCTTTGTTTGTTGATTAGCAAAATGTATTTGCATTAATGGCAAGGGTTTAGACAAATATATTAAGGGGGATTTTGACTTAGTATTTTGGATGTTTTGATAGTTTCAATTCAGGTTTATAAACATCCGCTTTACAATCGACATTTTCGGCTATTTGACAATGCGTAAATCCTTAGTTGAACTGTATTATATCAATGTCCGCCAAATTACCGATAATAAAAGAACCCCACCCCCAACCCCTCCCCGCAGGCGGGGAACTCGGGGCCCCCTCTGGGGATTAGGGGCAGGGAGACAAAGCATAGCTTTGGCGGGGTGGGGTTGCTCACGTTTAATAAGCAATCAAGCGGACATGATATTAGTGGGAATTTATGAGCCAAATAATCAGGATGTTCATAAAACATTTGCTGCGTAAATCCTAAATTAAAAACCAGCAACTTCTTGAAATATTCCCCTTTTTTATGACTAAGCAAAAACTTCGCATTGCACTGTTTACAGGATTGTACGCTCCTTTCTTAACTGGAGTTTCCGTTGCAGTACACCAACGAGTTCGTTGGTTGCTAGAGCAGGGACATGAGGTTTTTCTAATCCATCCGCAAATCAACGATCGCTACCCCAAAAATGTTGGCGATCGCCCCATGCCAGGTTTAGATGAAATTCAGTCTTTCTCCAATTTCTCTGCTTACGCATTCCCTACACAACCACTGCTATTTTACAAGTCTCTTCCTCAACCGTTGAACTATCGACATTGGAGTGATACTAAGTTGCTGGAGAAATTCCAGCCTGACATTATAATTGTTGAAGAAGCGGCGCAAATGAGAGGTTTATACTCATTTTTCTTGCAAGGTTATGGTCGCCCCATTGGCATTGAATACGCAAAACGAACAGGCACGCCAATAATATCACTCTTCCATACAGATATTGTTGCCTATATCAAATATTACTTTGGCGATCAGTTCTTCAGCTTGGTTCGTCCGATCATTCCTGTTTTGGTTAAACAATTTAGTGAGTCTTATGACTTCAATTACTTCTCTTCTAAAGAACAACTCACTAAATACGAAGAACTGAAATGCCAACGCGCCGAATACGTTGCTTATCAAGGCATCGATTGCGAAAAATTTCACCCGCGAAACATCTGTTACGATCCGATTCCTAATGACAACCGACCGACTCTTTTGTTTGTCGGACGCATCACCCCCGAAAAGAACGTCAACCAACTACTTGATATATTTCCAGTCATAGCTGCCAAAATCCCTGATGTCCATCTGGTGATTGTTGGTAGTGGTCCTCTAGATGAAGAGATCCGTCAGCGTGCCCAAAAGTTTGCATCCGGTATTACCATCTGGGGCGAGTCTCATGGTACAGAACTTTTGGGTTGGTTTGCCAGAGCGGATGTTTTTGTCAACCCTTCCGTAACCGAGAACTTCTGCACTACAAATAACGAGGCGTTAGCGTCTGGAACGCCTGTAGTTGCTGTTGTTGCACCCTCAACTGCAGAACAGGTATTTCCTGGTCGCAACGGCTTCCTTGCCCAACCTAACAATCCCACAGATTTCGCCCAAAGGGTAATTGCGATTCTGGAAAATCCCGATTTGAAAGCAGATATGACTCGGCAGGCCCGCCCTTCCATACTCGAATTTGATTGGTCAGCATGTATGCAAAAATTAGAAGACAAACTTTACCATATTGTTGAAGGATCACGGAAGCTGGAGGTAGGTACAGGCAGTATAAGACCATAACGATTATATGGTGTTCGCCTAACGAGCGGAATCGAAAGACCTCTCCCTGGTTTTACTACGTAAAACCGTCCCTCTCCGACTCGGAGAGGTCCCTAAAGAAACTGGCTATTAGTCTCGATGGGATCGAGTTTCAGCCAATTCCACAAGACGGTGAAGCACCCCCGCGCTCGGAGCAGTCTGCTGCTGGTGTGCCTGGGACAATGCTAACAATCGCCGAAGCAAAGAAAGCTCTCGCCAGAACGTTCGGGGTCAGCCCCGAAGCTGTAGAAATTACGATCCGTGGGTGATGAGGGGCAACAGTATGTGGGCAATCATCGCCACAACCTCTTGAAAAGAGCGGTATTGGCATTGAGCCGCGATCCTTGCGAAAACGGAAATAAATGCTGAAAAAACTTGCCCTATAAAGCTTGCATCTTTTTTACTTTCTCCAGCTTTACCCAAATATAAGAAGACTAGATTTAGTACACAGTTACTAAGTTGCAGAGATCGCCAAGACTTCATTGCTGTCTTGCTGGCATTTAGGTTTGTTTTGGTGCCACTGCTAACGGCGAGTAATACTCCAGTAGCTTTAACACTAGCGATCGCAGTTAGTATTATTTTAGTTTTCTGTGCTATCGGTGCTTTGGTAAGGTAGTTTAAAAGGTGAGACAGCAGAAGCGATCGCTAATTATTGCCCTATTATTTTGCTACGGAAGTAATTTTTATGACATATGTACAAAAATTCTCAGTATCTCTGGCTGCAGCAGCTTTAATTGCCTTGGGTACAGCGCAAATAGCGCAAGCAGTATTATTAGTTGAATCAGAGTCAGCCGTAGTAAATCTTGATGCCAAAGAAGTGTTATTCACTGTAAATTTTAATAAGGCGCCAGACTTTTTCACAGTTGATAAATTTAATCGGCACGCCGACTCTTTCCAATACTTTATTGATCCGGATGGGGAATTGCCTATTTTGAATGCATCCCCTATCTATAGTAACTTTTCGTCAATTATTCGCGGAGAAGAAATCCCTGTTGCAAGTGACATTCCGATACGTGATGTTTTTTCAGTTGGTGCATCGGAACCAAATTCAGGAGGCTGGGGTAAAATTCGTGGTTCAGTACCATACAGCCTTGATGGCAATGTCCTGAAATTTTCAGCACCTCTGCAACTTATTGGAGATTCAGATGGCGTGTTTAGCTATCAATTGCTTTTGACTGAGTTTGGTGCCTGGAATGGTATTACAAACGAAAATAAGTCTATTATTACCAGTGTTCCCGAACCTAATTTGGCTTGGGGTGCATTAACTTTTGGAGCCTTAAGTGTAGGCTTACGGCAAAAACGTAAACGTAAATCAGCCGTTAGTTAACCTACCTCACCCTCAATCCCTCTCCTTATAAAGGAGAGGGAAGCCAGAGACAGGATGAAGTCTTGCATTTTATTTAATCCACGTTCCTAAATCCCGGAAAACCATTTCTATAATTCATCCAAACTAGTTTTAGCACCATGCCAGCCATGCAAAATCGGCATAGTAAACAATCCCCATGCCAAACCTGTAATCAACCCAAAAGGCGTAACCAGATAATTATTAAAACTCCACAAACCGAAAATTTGTGCTGCCAATTCCAAAGGATAAGCCATCATCAGCACGCTAGCTAAAGCCGCACCACGTAAGCCATATTGACCTAACCAGTAAAATCCCTTACCACCACCACCAGTTACCCCATACAACAGACGAGTAATCAGCAAACCAGTGACAGTGCCGTAGCAGCGCATACATACAGCCATAATAAACGGGGGTGCCAAATCAAACCCCATAGTTGGTTGCGGACATACATGATTACCCATGAAATAGATGATGTCCGCAATTCCCCCAAGCAAAAACACCCCAGACGCAGCCAGAAAGGGAGCAATTGGCGGGCCAAAAACCATCCCCACCAACATAAAATCAGCAATCAAACTGACCCAATTAACCTGCAACTCTTCACCAAAAGCTACTCTTGTCATTCCCTTTCTTCGCGCCCTTCTCTTCGAGACACTTCGTGAACGCGCCTTCGCGGTTCCTTCTCCTAACCTATCTTATTAACATAGGGACTTGTCAACTTATCCAACTGCTGAATCAACAGACTGAGGAACAAACCGACATCCGTCACCACACCCACCGATTCTACAGAACCGCGATCGCTTAACTTAGTCACCACAGCTGGATTAATATCCACACACACCATTTTCACACCAGCCGGAGTCATATTACCCACTCCAATGGAATGCAGCATTGATGACAGCATCAAAATCATCTCCGTACCTTCGAGGTGTCTAGCATAAGCCTCCTGTGCTTTAATCAAATCCATTTGGGTATCAGGCAAAGGCCCGTCATCCCGAATCGATCCAGCAAGCACAAAAGGTACATTATTGTGGACACATTCATACATCACGCCACTTTTAATTGCCCCTGCCTCCACAGCTTTGGGAATGCTGCCATAACGACGGATACTATTAATTACCTTGAGGTGATGGCGGTGTCCACCACGGACGGCGATACCCCGCTTCATGTCTACACCCAAGGAAGTGCCCATAATATTTTGCTCAATGTCGTGAACTGCGATCGCATTTCCACCCAGTAACGCCTGTACATATCCTTCCCGAATTAGTTGCGCCAAGTGTTCACCGCCACCAGTGTGAATCACCACCGGCCCAGCCGTGACAACTACCTTACCACCAGCATCGCGGATTTTCCGCAATTCCCAAGCCACTTGTTCAACAACCAATTCCACGCGCCGTTCGCTAGAAACCCCCGCCGACATAAAGCTAAATTCTTGGGTGCTGCGTAGTTCCCGCGATTCAGTTTTGCGGATGGTGCGGATACCTAGCACGTCTACAATTACCTGTTCGCCAACTACTAAATCACGGAGTATTTTACACCGAGCGACTAAACCAGTGGGAGTTTGAGTAATGGCGATCGCGCCATCCATCCGTTGATTTTCTACCTTCACCCACTGACCATTAATTCGGACTTCGGTGGGATAAATTGTACTGACGTAGAAATCATCAGGCGCAACGCCATCTTGGATCACTGGTTCCAGTTTGGCATCTCGCTCATCTTGGGGTAAATTGACTGCACCCAAATCAATCAACATTGAGATAATTTCTTCCATCACCTCATGGGATGGTGCTGATACCTTCACTTCGGCGGCTGAAGTACTTTGTCGTTGTTCTCCCAAGTTAAAATTCAGGACTTGGAAACTTCCCCCGGCGTCTATAATCAAATCCAAAGCGCGGTTAATTAAACCTGCGTCCAGCAAGTGTCCTTCCATGCGAATGACGCGGCTTTCTACCGAGACATTGGCATGAATTTCATCTCTAACTGGTTCTGTCACCCGTAGAGTTAAACATTTAGCCGCACCACCAGCTTTGAGAAATTCGGTAAGTGGTGTTTCCAGCACTTGGAAACCTACCTCCACAAGGCGGGTTTTCAAAACATCACTCGCCTTGTTCATGATCACAATGCTGTCTACATTCACCGTATTACAAGCGAAGTTAACTGCATCGGCTTCTTCAATTGCGATCAGCTTTTCTGCTGCGACTCGCATCTCAATTAAGCGGTTGGAGTAAGAATCAAAAGCGCCGGGATAGTACAGCAAATAGCCATTTGCTAGGGGACAAAAGCAGGTATCCAAGTGATAGAAACGTTCATCTGTGAGTCGCAGGGAAAGCACCTCAATATCCAGCCATTTAGCTAGATAAGGGTGAGAATCTAATTCCGAGCGGAAACCGTATCCCGCCCATAACCAGCGTCCTTCTCGATCCAGCAGTGCGTCCCCTGCTCCCTCAAAGGGCAAATCTTTGGGTAATTCATTGACTTTATAACCATTTGCCTCAAACCATTGTTTGAAGAAAGGTTCTTCTCCCTGACGTTCTTTGTGCAAAAAGCGACTGAGGACGACGTTATCTCCCAGTACTAAGCCAGCGTTGGCGGTGAAAACCAAATCAGGCCAGCCTTTTTCAGGTGGTACTAAGTCTACAATGGCGTGTTCTTTAAGGATCTGGTGTAGTCCCTGCCACTGTTCTACGGCGCGATCGCGCGATGATTTGTGAATATTCCCTTCCATCCAGGGATTAATCACATAGTCCACGTCGTAGTGGTCAGGAGGACACATTAAAAAGCGAATACGGGAAGTCATAAAAATCTTACAAGCGTTTTATATGCTACAAGCCTATTTTAGATACAGATTTTCGATTTACTGATATTTGGTAAAATCTGCTATTAGAACTTCTATCTTTTGATAGTTGAAGGTTTTACAAAGGCTTCGTTATTAATTCTATTACTGGAAGAGACAAAGTGAGGAGAATAAGTACAGAAGGTGACAAAACAGCATGGATCTCTTGGACATGACTGTTTCAGTAGTTCTGAGTAAGGCTGCTCTTAACAGAGGATAAATCCCATACTTAAAAGTACTTTAATGTTCAATCGTTGTTAAATAGCGGCTTTGACTTACCGAGTAGCTTGTAATTTTTGGACTGTGGCAAGAGTTTTTAATAAATAGTTGTAGCGTCGGGCAATACGTCTTAAAGTAGCATGGAAACCAAAATGTCTGCTAAAAAACGATTCTAGCGATCATTAATCAGGATTTACGCAAAAAGGCAGTGAAAGCCCTGATTTACCGTAGGGTCAATTCATGAATTGCCCCTGAGGGCGTGTAGTTTTGCGTAAGTCCTATTAATAATAAAATCCTACCACGGTTTATTAACGCTTTGAGGAGATTGAAAGCTGCATGAAAAAGCAATTGTCACAGAGATGGCTTATTTCTAAATCTTGGTTACGTTTTTTAATCATCATTTTATTAGTAATCGGTGTATTTTTTCGCTTCGTCAATCTTGACAACAAAATTTATTGGGGTGATGAAGTTTTCTCATCATTACGCATATCTGGCTATATGGTGTCAGAAATAAATGAGCAGTTAAGTAATGGTCGTTTAATCAGTATAGAAGATTTGCATAAATATCAGTATCCCAATCCTGAAAAAAACACAATTGATACAATTAAAGGGATTATCTTAGAAGACTCACAGATTTTGCCGCTATACATCTTGATGACGCGGTTTTGGGTAGAATGGTTTGGCAATTCTGTAGCAGTGACAAGAAGTTTTTCGGCATTTATTAGTCTGCTTACCTTCCCTTGTCTTTATTGGTTATGTCAAGAATTATTTGAGTCTTCACTAATCGGATGGATAGCGATCGCATTGGTAGCCGTTTCACCTGTTCATGTCGTGTATGCACAAGAAGCACGAGCATACAGTTTATGGATAGTAACCATCTTAATATCAAGCATAGCACTGCTGCGAGCCATGCGCCTGAAAACAAAGGTTAGTTGGTGCATTTATGCAGCAACATTATCACTAGGGTTTTATACTCATATATTTTTTACCTTGGTTGCTTTTGCACAGGGTATTTATGTAATTGCAATCGAACGCTTGCGATTGAGTAAAACATTGATTTATTACCTGCTATCATTCCTTGCGGGATTTCTAACTTTTGTACCTTGGATTTGGATTATTATTACCAACCCTCAGTTAGAAGCAGTAGATTGGGCAAATGTTAAATCAACATTATTTGCGTCAGCTACAAGGTGGGCTGGCATCTTTAGTCGGACGTTTCTTGATTTAGGTATTAGCCCTAGCGATCCCGGAAAACTTAAGATTGCCTTAATTCCTTTTATTTTAATTATTTTAGCTTTAATGATCTATTCAATTTATGTTCTCTGTCGAAGAACCTCTAAAGAAGTTTGGTTATTTATTTTAACCTTGATTGGGTCTGTAGGGCTTCCTCTACTGTTATTAGATTTCGTTTTTCAAAAGCGATACGCTACTAGTCGATATACACTTCCCTCAGTTTTAGGTATACAGTTAGCTGTTGCTTACCTCTTGACCACTAAGATAACGTCTATTTCTACTAAAGGTTGGGAAAAAAAGCTCTGGTCACTTGTAACTTTCATACTAATTATGGGCGGAGTTATATCTTGTACGATCCACTCTCAAGCCCAAATTTGGTGGAACCAATTCCCGGAAAAATACCAAGAATATCCTCAAATTGCTCACACTATTAATCAAAGTAATAAACCGCTTTTAATTAGTGATGATAGCATAATTCCACGAATACAAATACTTGGTTACATAGTTACTCCCAAAGTGCGATTTCAAATCGTAGAGAAAAATCAGTTACCAGAGATGACTAATGACTTTACTGACATATTCTTGTTCAATCCCTCTGACTTGTTAAAAGCTAGAATCGAGAAAATTTATAACTCGAAGTTACAGCAGATAAACGACTTTCTCTGGAAAATAACAAAATCTACTTAAACTAAAGATACAGGGGTATCTAGGGTTGGGAGTTGAGTTTAATATAGACCTAATCCCCAACCCCGTCTCCTTAGTAAGGTTACGGTGTAGACACAAGTCGAAATAAAGCTCGATTGACCATTTCTCGTTCCCATGCTCTGCATGGGAATGGCTGATTAGGGGCTGCTGCCTCCAGTCAAATTGAGTCGGAGCCTCAATAGACTTCTTGCATAAATCAAAAATTAAGAACCCCACCCCGCATTTGAGTAAAGCAAACGCTCCCCTCCCCGTAAGCGGCGAGGGGTTGGGGGTGGGGTGTTAGGGACTTTTGCAAGAGGTCTAATGAATGCGTTCCTAAGCCGAGCCTGGGAACGAGTCAATAGCCTCTAAGATACCTCACCCTGGTTTTACTACGTAAAACCTGTCCCTCTCCTTATTAAGGAGAGGGATTAAATATAGGACAGGGTGGGGTTTTAGAGACTTTTGGGTAATCTGATAACTTGTGTGTACACCGTAAGCACATGAGGACGGGGCTATGATGTACCTCATATGATCAGGTTAAAAATTAATATTAATTAGCTTAATAGGTGGCACAATTAGAGCCAAAATATACTTTAATTAAATTCGTGATTTAAGTATATATTACTATGGCTGCGGCTTATGTCATTACCTCTTGACCACCCGCTAAAATTTGAAATCAGACTGCCATCCTCCCATCCTCAGTTATTAGAAGGATTAGATATATGGCTGCGCTTAGGTTTGATATCCGATACCCAAGTTAGGCAGCTATGCCAAGATTTTCTGGTGTGCGCGGTGGTGTTGCAACCTCAGCCAGAAGCTAAAACAAAGGTAGTATTTGCAACTTCCGACTCTGTGGAGCAGTTGGCCGTAGCAGCTTTAGAATCTAGTAGCCGTAGACAACCGCAACAAAAACCAGCTAAACCCAACTTTATCAGCACAATGTTGCAGTCTTTGGGAGCAGAACTGAGTGTCCGTTGGCTGCTTTTTCTAGGGGTATTTCTGGTAGTAGTGTCTTCTGGGGTACTGGCTGCAAGTCAGTGGGAGAGGTTTCCCGCTTCTGGACAGTATGGAGTTTTATTTGCTTATACTTTGAGTTTTTGGGGGTTAAGCTTTTGGGCAACTAGGCAAAGCAACCTCAGATTGACGGCTCAAACTTTGCTGATTGTCACCCTTTTGTTAGTCCCAGTAAACTTTTGGGCAATGGATAGCTTTCGGTTGTGGCAAAATCCTCTGGATTGGATTGTAGTTGCGATCGCCTGTCCTACCCTTACTGCTATAACTGTTTTACTCTCCAAAAATCGTACCATTTTTGCCAATTTACATCCTGGCAAATTACCTCTAGCAAATATTCTGGGGCTAAGTTATCTGCATTGGGGTTGGCAATTAAAAGGATTTCCCTTGATTGCGATTTATCTGGCAATGATCGGCACAACTATTGTTACCGTTTATCACAATCTTTACCAACAGCCTAATCTTGTCAGCGAGGAAGATCGGCGCGATGTCTACGACGGGCTACGCCTACGCCTTAACTTAAGTATTAGTTTACCTGCTGCTGTCATTATTTATGCCTTGATAGTACTGTTAGTGCGGGCGATTTTTGTTGCTGGGGTAAATGTGACGCAGTTGGGGTTAGCTATTGGTATTTGCGGCTGGTTGGTAACTTGGTTAGCACAGCCGGGAGGGGAGAGGGCAGGGGGCAGGGGGCAGGGGGCAGGGGGAGCAGGGGAGGCAGGGGAAGCAGGGGAAGTAACAGTAATATTTTCCTCATTGCCTCCATCTCCCTCATCCCTCTTACTCTGGGAAAAACTTGGTGGCATTTTACTCTTCCTGGGTTGGCTGGTTTCGGTAGTAAATTATCCTTGGCAAGCGATCGCTGTCAGTGGTTTGAGTTTATGGTTTGTGGGAAGTAGCTTGCGGCGATACAGTTCAAAAGTTGACTTCGCGGCGGTTTTTGTCATCGGCTTACAGACGATTTGGCTCTTTTGGCGGTTAGTACCTAATAGCTTACAAAAATGGGCGATCGCAATTGGCACCCAACTCACCAATTCTCAAAATGAACCTGGGGCGTTACTGGGGATAGCTTTATTTCCCTACGTAGTTTTGATGGTGGCGCTCACAGATAACCTGCATCGCACCGAAAAGCGAGAATTAGCTAAATTTGGCGAACTGCTCACCCTCTTATTTGGAGCTTTTTTAACAACGATCGCTCTGATAAATCCCACATTGCGATCGCTAAATCTGCTATTTTCCACAATCACTCTGGCATTCATCACTCAACGCCGCTCCCCCTCATCCCTTCCCCTGGTATATCTAACTCACATCATGGGTGTGCTGACGTTTTGCTCTACCATTAACTGGCTGTTACCAAGTCTGAGTCAACAAGCTTGGGCAAGTATTTTATTAGCTCTGATGGTTGCAGAATGGATATTTAGTCTCAATGAAGGTTTATGGCGACATAGTGCATGGGACATCGGTTTAGGATTAGCCGCCGCTAGTTTTTTCCGATTGTGGATGAATGCAGAATTATCTTGGTATGGCATAGCTGATAGCCAAGCTGATTGGGGAGTCATTTGGCTAGTTACGCCGATAGCTCTCACGGGTGTTGCCAATTGCACAATTATAGAGCGTCGGACTACTAGCCGTTACTTAAGTGTCTTGGCTGTGGGAGTTGCCCAGCTACTTACTTTACAGCTACCAGAAACCAGATTAATCGGTTTGGGTGTGGGTGCCGGATTGATGTTTGCAAATACCCGCTATTTACGAAACCAAATATCTGCGGTAATTACAGAAGGATTTATTCTGAGTTTCATCGGGGCGTTGCTGTGGACAGGTGTACCTGGTTTACCTCACCTGGCGCTAGCAGGTTGGTTTGTCGTGGGAGCGATCGCAACTCTTAGTCTCTGGTTAGCGCAGACAGTTTTGAGCCAACGCAGTAACGAATTAGCAGTTATATATTCAGCCGCCAGTGATAAATGGGCGATCGCCTTGTGTGGTTTTGAGTTATTGGGTTTGACGCTACACTCAGTCCTGATTTACCGAGGGTTTACTACTTCGGGATTTTTGTACTTAATTGCCACTGTGATCGTCTTGATTGCCATTGTTTATCGCAGTTGGCGCGAACCGATAAATTGGGCATTTTATAGCATCGGTTGGTGTTTGGAATTGTTGACTGCCGAAGCGCTGGGATTTGGGGAACACTCAACTGTTAAAATAGCGATCGCAAATATCGCTTTAGGTTTAATTGCTCAACTTGTCGGAGAGTGGTGGCGACGACGACATCAATTAGAAAGGCTTCCCAGCAGTTTTCACATTTTGCCATTAATTTATGCTGCATTTAGTGTCTTGCTGCGTTTGAACACCTTTACCGAGTGGACAGGTTTGTATTCCTTAGGTGTAGCTTTAATTATCATTGGCGTGGGGCGACGGCGCGAGAGCTTTAAACCCCTGCTGTACTTAGGAATCATTGGCGTATCTATTTCTGCCTATGAACTTTTGTTCTATCAAATGTTACAAGCTTCAGGAGGAGCACTGGGTGATGCATTGATTGCCATGTCTGCCCTTGGTGCCAGTATCATGTATGCTTACCGCATCTTGTCGCCTTGGCTTGTCAGCTACTTACGCTTAACTCCCCAAGAACTGAAAGGAATTGCTCATATTCACTGGGCTTGGAGTAGCTGTTTATTAATGACTGCCATTATTACTCCCATTGGAGTTAACCGTTTGGTGGGATTGGGAACGGGGGTATTTTTAATTCGTTATGCCATCTTTCAGGGACGAAATTCGCGCACTTCCTCCAGCTCCAACATCTTTGGAGGAATCACAATAGGCGAGATGTGGGTTTACCTGGGCTTATTAGAGGTAGCCGGGATGAGGATTTATTGGCGGGAGACAGCAGTCGGAAAATTTTGGGCTGGGCCGTTAGTTCCTTGGAATGGTGCGATCGCCTGTGTGGTAGCCTATTTTCTATACATCCTACCTTGGGAGAATTGGGGTTGGTCTAAAAGACCTTGGCAACAAGCTGCATACATTGTACCACTGATCATTTTATGGGAAACCAGACTGCAAACTTACCCCATCACCTTGCTACTCGCAGCTGGATTTTACATCTTCCTAGCAAAGGTGGGTGAAAACATCCGTCTTACCTATATTAGTGTGGCGTTGATTGATTGGGCGCTTTACCGTTGGTTTAATTCCTTACATCTAACTGATACTCTGTGGTATGTAACACCCATTGGATTATCACTGCTTTATATTGCTCAAGTCGATATCCAACTAAAGCTACCAGAGTCTAAAGCCGCTCGTCATATTCTGAGAGTGTTAGGTAGTGGTTTAATTTGTGGGTGGGCAATTTTATTTCATCAACATACAGCCTGGATACCGGGGATTTTCAGCCTCATCGCCATTTTTGCCGGATTAGCTTTAAGAGTGCGGGCTTTTCTCTACATTGGTACAGCCACTTTTTTAATCACTACAATTTATCAATCGGTAATTTTCAGCTTGCAATACTCTTTCTTAAAATGGGTTGTTGGCTTGCTAGTTGGCATCCTACTGATTTATATTGCCGCCAACTTTGAAACCCGTCGCGCTCAAATAACTTCCTTAATTCGTAGCGCCATTGATGAATTTCAATCATGGGAATAGCGATAGATATAGGAATCCGATTTGATTCCTGAAATTAGTTGCCCAAGATGTTTTTTAATTGCTTCAAGAGTTGAGGCATCCGCAATCCACACAGATGAAAAATTATCTGCTACCGATGCCCACTTTGGTGCTAGTTCTTTGGAACGATTTTTGTCTCTAATCTTCTGTATTACTTGCTCAAATAGCACCAAAAAAAGATGGCTGGGCAAACTATTAAGATGTTGAGATAAGGCTTGTTTGCTTACCTCCATTGTCGAAACCCACATCAATCCTTCAACTTCTAATATACGTAATATATCTGTCAAATACTGTATTTGAAGATATACTAAGCTGAGAACTATTGCGGACATTACTGGTAAGGTTAGTACACGTGAGCCTAAGCTACGTTCTTTATCTTTTACATCTTTGAGATTCGCAAATGTCCCTGGACTAAGTAGTTCAAATAATCGTGATTCAATCTCCTAGCTCTCAGGCGCTGGCGCCGTTACACGATGGCGAAAGTCTGGATTCCCTTGTTTTTTCCGTGGTTTACTCATGGCTAAACTCAGCACCCTTGTGTTGAGTTTAGGCAATTAGTGGGCTCCTCTTGACAAGACTCTATTTTTCTTAACTTGACACCAATGGCAGGATGCCCACCCCACCCCACAAGATGGATAATTTATTTCTTGTCAGTCCCTTATACCTGGCTTTGGGACGAATCGTTGTGTAGTTTACCTTCCTTGAAATCTGCTGTAGTTTAAGTTATTCTTGCTGACTTACTTACAGCTATTTTCAGGTAAATAGACCACGCAGTAAGGGCACAGCATTGCTGTGCCCCTACGACAGATGTGGTTCAAATACATGAAAATAGCTGTAATTTAGCTATTTGATGGTTGCCCAATAAAGATTACATTTGCCAAAACTTGTATTTTTGTTAACTCGCGCACCAGACGTTGAGCTTGATGTTTATAAAGTGGTATTGGCAACACTATAGGCAAATTATTCATCCATTGCCTAGCAGTAGCGGAACTACATCCCGTAATTAGGACTATTTCTTCACTACCATACATAATAGCATTTGTAGTCAGAGCTTTTTCAATCTGCACCTGCCAAAGGCGAGGCAGCATTTCACCCCATTCAATTCGCTGTAAACTAGTGCTTGTGGCTAAAACAATCAAGCGATCGCCAGCATGAAGTTTAACATCATACCAGGGCATCAAGGAATAATTATCTTGCTGATATTTCTGGTAGAGAATCGGCACAACACTGTAGCCATAGGCTATTTCAGATAGAAGCAACCCATTGAGAGTATCGCCTTCTTCAATCTTGTATTCCGTCACCATGACTATTTGCTCGCTTAAGTGAAACAAGCTCAGAACATTTTCTCCAAAGGCGGCACAAGCAAAGACTTCCGCCGACAAAGCCGCACCACACAGAACTTGAGCATAGGGAAATAGAGGGGCGACATTATCACTAAATTGGCGGTCTTGAGAGCGGATAATCAAGGTAGTGGCGGGGTTCATTGCATGAGCCATCAAACCAATTTCCAGATTTTCCATGTTATCGTCCCCGACTAAAACGATGCTTTTGGCATGGGAGAGATTCACCTTAGTTAGTGCTTCGCTAGCATTGCCAACAATCAGGGGCATATCGGGTAAAGTGTCTGGGTCGAGAGTGTTAGGATGAATTCCTACTAAGGGCTGGTTGAGTTCTTGCAAAAGAGCAGCCACTCTCTGTCCCAAGCGATTTAAGCCAATAATCACCACATGGTTGCGTTGTGGGATGGGAGGATGGGAATTGAAAAACTGGAATCTGGAAGTGACAAGGGCATCAGTTAGTAGTGCATACAATACTCCTACGAAAGCTTGACCTGTCAACGTCAGCCCCAGGCTAAACAACCGCAACCACCAAGCCATATGGTCTGAAGGTTCTGATTGCGATGTAAACTCAACGCCGCCAAATAAATCTCCGTATCCTCCCAACAGCAAAACTCCTGTTGCATAGAAAGCTTCTTCGAGGGAGATGTGAGGATAATATAAGCGGTAAAGAACTATTCCAAGGAACCACAGAATAAATACAGTAATGGCATAGATTGTCCCAATTCGCCGGATTTGATTTTGGCTTTGGTAATAAGATTGCCAAAATTGCGCTAGTTTCTCCTTGAGATTTTTCGCTGTGATGCCTTGGATAAATTGTTGCCACTGCCACCTTTGGCGATGAGATTTCCGGTGTTGCTCAGATAAAGCCAAGTCGTATGCAACATCAATGTAAACTAGCGTGTCTCCTACCTGCACTTCTGCCTCAGGGTTCCAGCCAAACAATTCTTTGAGTGGGTCAGATGAAACAGGTCTGTGACTCAAGATGCGGCGAGTTGTAAGATTGAGTCTATGTACTGGCTTGCCATTACACCAGCTATCCTTCGCTTGTACCTGGTGCTTTATCACTTGCAATAGTTCCCCTTCTAAGGTGAAATATCCAATAGCTTCAGAGCCGAGGGCTGTCAGAGCGAAGGCATGAGCTGAGAGATGAGTCGGCTCAAAGGCGACAAAATTGCCGAGATTTTCCCACAAGAGTTTGTTGAAATTTTGTTTGTCGGAACGTACAATTAGGCGAATGTGCGGATTAAGACGTCGTGCTGCAAAGGCAGCTTCTATATTTATCCGCTCATTTCTGGTCACTAAAAGTATTGAACGACACTGGCTGATATCTGCCTGCTCTAGAACACTTGGCTGGCGGCAGTCTCCGATGATTAACTTTTCTAGTAAACTTGGTACTTCTGGGATTTCCCAATGTTCGGGCTGCACATCATCAATGGCGCTGACTTTAACATCGTACTCCTTGAGGACTGCAACACAATGTTGCCCTAAACTTTGGAGTCCGCATACTAAGAAAAGGTCTTGGGGTTTTTTGGGATTGGTGCTAGGAGGGGAATGCACTTTCTGTTGATGGCAGCATTCAATACTGATAACAGTATGTGTTTTCTAGGATTATATCTCACCATTGACGTAATCGCTGGAATTGGGTATTGGGCATTGGGCATTGGACATTGGGCTTGATGTTTGATACATCACCAAAGACTTTTAAAACATCCTCTGAGAATTGAGAGAGAAGTTTAAGAAAGCAAACTAGCAGAATTGACATCCAAAAATAACGTTGCTTGGGATTGTTGGCGGAGAATAGAAGCCGGACAATCTGTACTTATAGCTCCTTGCAACATTTGTTTTACCACATTCGCTTTACGTTTTTCTGGAGCCAGACAGATAATTTTTTTAGCTGAACAAATCGTTGAGATGGTGACAGTAAAAGCATACTGTGGGACAGTTTCTAGATTCGGAAAGTGACCTGTGCTTACTTGTTGCTGACGGTTCACCGTATCCAGCTTCACTAGTTTCAAACTATAAGGATCTTGAAAATTTGCTACTGCTGGATCGTTAAAAGCCAAATGTCCATTTTCGCCAACACCAAGGCAGCATAAGTCTATTGGTTGGGCTTGCAGTAGTTTAGTATAGCGATCGCACTCTGTCACTGGTTGCAATGTATCACCTTCTATATAGTGAAATTTCTTAGGAACAATCCGCTTCTCTACACGTTCTCGCATATAGCGCCGGAAACTGGCAGAATGGTCAGCAGGAATTCCCAAATATTCATCTAGATGGAACAGAATAATTCGTGACCAATCTACATCACCCAATGCAATCAAAGCATCGAGAAATTTGAGTTGGGAGTTACCTGTTGCTAATAATACAGCAGCTGTATCCTGTTGCTTGAGAACTTGCTGTAAATGCTTTTGTGCAATTTCGGCAACATCCTGAGCCATTTCGACTTCAGAGTTGTAAATCTGCACTAGAAGATCATCAACGCGAAAAAAGTTTGTAGCGGCTAGCATTTGCTTACACAGAAGGTTATCAATTATACGGCAGTTTGTTGAGATGCTCTACCTGTCTGCCCTTACATGGCTGATCCAGTATAGATTTTAGGATTTAGCACGACTTTTTGCCCTCTATTCACCAAAGAACAATCACTAAAGACAAAAAACAATGTAAACTATTTAAATTAAGTTAACAATTATTTACATTTTATCCAAAAATCATGCTGGCTGCAATTCTCTTTGACCTAGATGGCACTATTGTCAACACTGACCCGATACACTACCGAGCTTGGCAGAAAACGCTGTTAAATTACAGCATAGAAATTGACGAAACATTTTATAAATGCCGAATTAGTGGTCGGCTAAATCTAGAAATTGTCAAGGACATTCTGCCACAATTATCAGCAGCAGAAGGACAAAAATTTGCAGAGGAAAAAGAGGCGCTTTTTCGCGAACTCGCCCCGCATCTAGAACCACTGAGTGGATTTTCTGAACTACTAGCATGGACAGAGACCCATCAGTTAAAACGTGCATTAGTAACTAATGCCCCTAGATTCAATGCAGAATATATGCTAGAGGTTTTGGGAATAAAAGAAGCTTTCCATACAGTTGTTTTAGCGGATGATTGTATTGCAGGTAAACCCGACCCTGCACCCTACCAAGTTGCCCTGAATAAGTTGGGGATTACAGCAGAGGAAGCGATCGCTTTAGAAGACTCTCCCTCTGGTATTCGTTCTGCCGTGGGCGCAGATATCCGCACCATTGGTATAGCATCCACCCACGATCCGCAAGTTTTGCAGGAAGTTGGCGCATTTATGGCAATTCCAGATTTTACTGATTTGCAGTTGTGGACATTGCTAAACTCACTCATTGAGCCAAATTTAAGCGCGATCGCTCCATTAGTCAATAGAACGCTATAGCGATCGTTTGGATGTAAAATTCGGACAGCAACTGATAAAGCTAATATAGTCAGTCGCTCTGTGGTAAATTTCTGAAGAGACAGATATTTTTTAGCGATCGCAGCTAGACAAATCAGTTGATTATGGTAGAATAAGAAATTGTGGTTGCTATTTAAGAGCGAACGCGTAACTTGCCAGCATAGCACAGTGGTAGTGCATCCGACTTGTAATCGGAAGGTCGCGAGTTCAAATCCCGCTGCTGGCTTTCACAAATCTCGAATAACAGATTATTTATTTGTTGTTGTACAGTGACTAATTATCTGTCGTCGGTGACAAATTGTTGTCGTTGAAGACAAATTGATGTCACTGAAACTAGTTAAGCCTTTTTAGAGAATTAGTGACTAATTAATGTCATCTAATATAGAATTCATCACTCCTGTAGGCTTTAATGTATATGATATCAAGCCAGCAGCGGGATTTGCTTTCAACCCTCTTAATTCTTGGGAATAAATTATAACATCAGACAGAATAAGGCAATTTTATATCAAGTTGGTTTTCAATCCTCCCATCCTTGGAAGAAGGGTTACGACCTGAATCTCTATTCGTCAATCCCGCGATCGCCATAACTTTCAACCCTCCCATCGCTGGAAGAAGGGTTGCGACGATCGCGATCGCGATCACTCTCAATTACGTTCAACTTTCAACCCTCCCATCGCTGGAAGAAGGGTTGCGACATTTGAACCATCCCCGCAAGATATGCAATCTAACTTTCAACCCTCCCATCGCTGGAAGAAGGGTTGCGACAAGTATCTCGGAAATAGGAGGACACTATTTTTCTACTTTCAACCCTCCCATCGCTGGAAGAAGGGTTGCGACTTATCCTGATATCGATATTCGCTATGTCCCAATTGCTTTCAACCCTCCCATCGCTGGAAGAAGGGTTGCGACAGCCACTAGATCAAACGCCTGCCTAGCAAGGTTTCCAGAGCGTACTTGCGCGAACCTCGTCAAATATCCTTCCAGGATGTAATTTTTGAATTGTTCACAAAAGAAATTTATAACTAAATTCCTTGTATGGTAAGGTTTTCAGAGTTTGCGCGAATTTACTAGCAAATTTAACTTTGCTAAAAAGCGTCAAATGAAGAATTGGGGAGGGTTCCCCCTTGATCGGAGGTGATTCAGTAGCCACTACAGCAGTACATCCGCGCCCTTATTGCTGGGAGCGCACCTTATCCTGTCCGAAGACAGCAGCATCAGGGTGAGCAGCTACTAGGGTCAGAAAGCAAGACTGTATTGCTACAGTCAAACTAACCCTCATTTAACACAGTTCAGAGGCTGCAAGCAGCATGAACTGCGGCGCTATTTATTATTTTATTATCAAGGTTCAGATATTTGTCAACTTCGCCTAGCTAGGCGGAGATGATAAGCAGAAAAGGCTAATTCTTTTGCTTTTTCATTGGGACTGCCGCGAATAGGTTGTTTTCCCGCTTCAATCATGATTCCTATCTGAGCAGCTTTACTTTGAATGCTTTGAATTAATCTGCCATAGCTCCAGGAATGTACGTTAACTCGATACTGTTTGGCGTATTTTTGCTGAACTTCTACGGAGCCTGGACATTTTGCTTCGGCTATGGCTTGAATTTCACTTTGGAGAATCTCTCGCATATCCCCTAGCTTAGGCAAAATGATGCTGCCAGCTTTATAGGTTTGTGCGATCGCAATAATTTCTTTAGCCAATAGTCTGTCTACATACTGTCCTAACTCAGATGTACCAAATTGATTGGGAGAGAAGCTTTTTTGTGCTTTGTGGCGTTCGTGGGATGATGATCGCTGTTGTCGTCTTTGGCGATTTAGGAGTTCGTAATTGTCGCCAAGTAACTGGCGGATACTCCGGTAAGCTAGAACTTTGCCTGCGATCGCATCTATTACAACAACAGTTGCAGGTTTTTCTAGCCCCAGACTGACACCTACTAAAATGTGTGATTGACCTCGGTAAACGGGTAGACTAGGACGCTCAAAGGAATTGTTAATTCGAGTTAGCGTTGATTCTTTACGTTTAATAAAAGCTTGTTGTGTATCGCTTAAGCCACTTTTCATCTCGCCCCTTGGGAATTCGACTTGTTAGCTTGTCTATTAGCCGTTGAATTTGGATTTCTAGCTTACGGCGGCGTTTAGCAAATTTTTCGGGGTCTTCTTCTTTGTCATTAAGTTTACAGCCATTTTTCAGCAGATAACTGAGGGCGCTACGGCTGAGTATGTCGTCCGTTTCTTGGTAAGCATCAAATAATTTATGAGATAAGCTACGGTCAGGATTGGAAGCGGATGATTTTTTGGATTTTTTAGCCTTTCCTCTTTTAGTCAAAGGAGCATTAGAGTCAGATTCTGGCGTAGCCATTGCCAAAATCTCAGTAGCTTTGGTACGAATTGCCTCTAAGCTACAACCGCTAATTTCTACTAATTCAGTATCGCTGTTGAGCATTTCTAGCCAGCGTATCTTGCCATCTAGCTGCTGCTGTAGCCGTTTCTGTATGGCCAGCCAAGATTTATAGATGTAATCCACAACATGAATTGCTGATAGATACAAACGGCTGGGCTGACCTGTAAAGCTAGGGTCAGTTTTCAGGGGTTGGCAAAGTTGGTTAACAACAGTTGACGGTAGTTTGCCATTTTTTCGCCATTTCTCAAAATCTGGGTGTTTACTAAGCTGTTGAAGTAGTTCGTTAATTAGGGGCGTGTTCAATTCTGCCATTAACTTCCAGAGTTTTTGGCGGGTAGATTCACTGGCAATTAGGCGACATTGAATAGTAATCTGGCTCATAAAAATAAAATATCACAAAAACACATAATGTTGTACAAAAATATAATGTGTTTTAGGAGATGCTTGTATAGGATGATTCTTATGGAAGGAAAGTTCTACACAAGCACAGAAGCAGCAGAAATTACTCATTGCTCTCGCCGCCAGTTACAGTATTGGCGGGAGAAGGGAGTTATAGTACCTACGGTTAACAGTACTGGCAAAGGTCGTAATGTTTACTACTCCAAAGCTGACCTGTTGGCGTTAACGGTAATGGAACAGTTACTGTCAATCGGTTTAAATTTTGAGGTTTGCCATGCAGCGTTGGAAACACTGCGGGAACGGGAACCTTGGTTATTTAATGAGTCTGTCCCCGAAGAAAAGATGAAGCGGCTAATGTTATTACCCACGCGATCGCCTGAACAACCTTTACAACTGCTAGAGTTTGACAAGCAAGTGGCGCTAAAAGCACTTTGTCAAGGACAAACTGTGATTCCTTTCTGGGGCGATCGCATTCACGAACTATTGCACCAAAACCTCAAACGTTTTACTGAGTAATAGCAGCAAGATCACGCTGCATAAGGATGATTATCAGCACTCTCATACTGCTGATAGACATGGAGAAATACTACATTACTGAGGTTATCTACATCACTATCATCATAGGCATCTATCGGTAAGCCACTATCTTCGCTGTAGAGATAATCATAAATAAAACTTTTAATTGTAGCTTTTGTTGATTCCTTATCCCGCCAATTTTCCAGTTGCTTTAATTGTACTTTTACGGCTTGAATCAACAATTGAGCAACTTGTTTGACACGGTTTCTTGTTCTAGCATCTAAATTATCTTTAGAGGCGCAGAGTAAGTCAAAGACAGCTAAGTGTTCTTCACTTAAGCCTTCGCGGACAGCGCGGGTATCCTCTTCTGATAGGTCTTGAACAAGTTTTAACAATTCCTCAAAAGTTTGTTCAATGCTTACTCTGTCTGTTTCGCGGTTATAGTCTTGAATAATTTGTTGATAACATACGTAGTAGTCAATACGAGATGGGTTTTGTTTTAACATTCTCTGAAGTTGGCGTTCAACGGCTTCTTTCAGGCTTTGGACAGAAATATTTTTAGCTGGGGAATTGGCAAATTCTGCTTTTAATACATCAAAGTCAATCTTGCTGATATTGTAAATTTTCCCTGAATCTGCACCTGGGAGACGGGAAGTATCAACATTGATTAAATCGCTAACGACATTTTGTAGGGAATAAAGAACAGCATTAATGTCAACAGATTTTTTGTGCTGTTCTTGTAAATGCTTTTGGATGGCTTCTATAGCGTTATATTTGTCTTGATAGGGCGCAGTTAATTTTGGCTCTGTAATTAATGCCTGTTTCTTCTTGAAGACTTCCCTGGCTAGTACGTCGAAGCGTGCGCGGGATTCATCATTGGTACAGACTGCATTAACCGCACTGACTAGAGCCGCAATTTTATCAAATCTTGTCGATTCTACCAATTCTTGTAAATCAAAGCCCAGACTAGCAATGTGGTTAATACAAGCGTCAAGGGCAGTTGCGTAATCTGCCTGTAATTGATTCAGATCGTTGTAAGGTAAAATACCATCGTTGCTATCGTCTACATCTGTACGGGCATATCTGGCAAGGGCAGCACGTAAGGCTTTTAAGATACCGTTGTAATCAATTAATAAACCATTGTTTTTCCCCTCATGGACACGGTTTGCACGGGCGATGGTTTGCATGAGATTATGGCCTTGCAAGGGTTTATCCATGTAAAGGGTAGCCAAGCTGGGAACATCAAAGCCTGTTAACCACATGGCACAGACAATGGCGAGACGGAAAGGGTGTTTTTCCTTCTTAAATTCTTCTTCTAAATTGCGGTTTTTGATAATTTGACGGTGGGGAGTGATATCTAAACCCCAATCTTTAAAGGTTTTAACTTCATTTTGAGCTTCACTGATGACGACTAAATATTCTGTCTCCTCCAACCATTGCAAATGTTGTTGATGTTCAATGGCTTCTTGTTCATCAGTGGCTTGTTTAAGTAAGCGTTGCTGGTTTTGTATTGCTTGTTTCCAGTATTTATCAATCAACCCGTGCATTCGCACCGATGTAATTTTATCCAGACAGACAAGCATGGCTTTTCCTGTTTGCCAACGTTGGGTATAGTGAGCTACTAAGTCTTGAGCAATACGATCTAAACGTTTTTCGGCTGTTAGTATTAAATATTCTCCCCCCAGGCGACGATAAACAGCTTCTTCCTGTTCGCTGTCAAGGTTAAATTGTTCGATAGCTGCGGCTAGACGTTTATTTAATTCCTCAGAAGCGGCGACTTGGCGTTGAGTACCTTTATCGTCATAATATAATTCTTCGCCCCGGTTGTCGTAGTAAAGAGGGACTGTAGCACCATCTTCGACTGCACGTTGAAAGTCGTAGGTAGAAACGTAGTCACCAAAAACATTGCGGGTGAGTTGGTCTTCTTCTGACCCCATCAAGGGTGTACCAGTGAAGCCAATAAAAGAGGCATTTTCTAAACCCTTACGCATATTTTCCGCGAGTTTACCATATTGGGTGCGGTGTGCTTCGTCGGAGATCACGATAATATCGGAACGGCGGGAATAAATGTGATTGGGTTTATTGAATTTGTGAATTAAGGTGAAAACGTAGCGATGGTTATCTTTTAGTAATTCGTCTAAGTTGTCACCACCTGTGGCTTGAGTGTTGGTATCTTTGATAGCACCAACACCAGTGAAAGTTTTCACAATTTGGGTATCTAATTCTTGACGATCTGTAACGATGACAAAGGTGAAATTACCTATTAGCTGGCGGTGGACTTTGCGGGTCAGAAATGCGATGGAATAGGATTTGCCACTACCTTGAGTATGCCAGAAAACGCCGAGCTTCCCTTTCCTGACTTCCCGTTCTTGAATGGCGATAAAGGCACGGTTAACGCCTAGAAATTGATGGTTTCGAGCCAGGATTTTGATAGTTTTACCGCTACTGTCATCAAAGACGATGAAATTTTCGAGGATGTCGAGGAAATTATCTTGAGGACACATTCCCATTAGCATTGTCTGGAAGTCAACTTTACCTTTTTCTTCTTCTTCTAAACGTTTCCATTCTTGGAAGTAGCTATAAGGACTGGTAATGCTACCGACTTTTCCCACTATGCCATTACTCAACATGACTATGGCGTTGTAGTGAAAAAGTTCAGGGATGGTGTCTTTATAGTCGGTATAGTTGTCTTCGTAAGCGACCCTAACGTTGCGGTGGATGGCTTTGAGTTCTATAAATAGTAAAGGTATTCCGTTAACAAAACCGATGATATCAGGACGACGGGAGTAGAGGGAACCTTGAATAGACATCTCCCGCACTACTAGGAAATGATTATTTTCGGTGTGTTCAAAATCAATCACTTTGAGGCGGGGATTGATGGTTTCACCCTCTGAGTTTTTGTAGGGTTTCTCTGGGATACCTTCGCGGATGAGTTGGTATTTTTTCTGGTTGATGGTAACTAATTGGTCTGAAATATTGGATGTGGTGAATTGCGCGATCGCATCGTCGTATACTTGCTGTGGATGACCAGGGTTAAGTTTCTCCAGTGCTTGGCGCAGATAGCGTGTGAGGACAACTTCCCGTTTATCTTTGCGTCCTAGTGTACCGTTAGTACCGAAGGTTTCTTTTTTATATGCGTAAACTGAGTGCCATTTCAGGGTTTGTTCAAAGAAGTTAGCGGTAGTTTGTTGTACCAGGCGGTCTTCGGAATATTCGGTACTCATGGGGGTGATAGGTAATAGGAGTAGCTATTCTAAAAATAGCCTTGCTAATGGTAAAGTAGCAACTATCACTTATAATGCACGTAAATAATATCTATCTGATTTTTGGTTTGTCTTGTGGATATCCAGTCGCCACAATGTCAAATATGTTATTATTTTTAATTTAGTAAAATTTTGTTATTATATATTTACCCTGCTACTTGCGAAGTCTCAAGTTCCACTTGGGATACGCCCAAACGCAATCCTTCGGGATATGTTACGGGCATAGCAAGAGCGGGGCTTTAAATTTTTGAGTTAGATTTTGTTTTACTGGTATCTACACTAAAATCTTCAGGCTTAAATAGCCAGTGTCGGTATGGATGATTCCATTTGTTGGTAACATCTCCATGCACAGAAGTACTAACTCCGATATTAAAGCGCGGATATATTTTGCTAATGCGCTGGTAGATGTGAGTATAAAGTTTTTCTTTCGCAATTGTACGCTTGGCTCGAAATCTTGCACCATCTGGCTTTTCTTTGTGCTTATTGTTGAGCCTAAACTGCATTGCTCCCAAAACTACGTCTAAGTATTGTATTATTGGGTGGTTGTGCGATCGCACTTCAGCTATCTGGTTTTCGTCAATGTAAATACCCGCGCTTTCAAGCTGGGGATTTTTATTTAAACCGAGTAAAAACTTTTTCAATCTTTCAGCTTTTTCTCTTGTATCTGGAAGGTCATCCAAATACATCCGAAGCCTGATATTTTCATCTGTTTGATTAGAGTATTGCAGTCCAAAAGCGTGTTTAAGAAATTGATAATAAAGCAAAAAGTATTCGTTATCTGTCTGCTCAGTACTTAAATTGTTAGGAATATTACAATTCTGAGTAAACATGATTCTGATTTTGACGATATCGGCTTCGATGAAGTCAAAAAATGCTTCCATCAAACCAATATATTTATCCAAATATTGATATGTTACTTTTGACCATTTAATCTCGTTGTGCAAATTTAAATCATTTTTCTTCGCTATTAAAACTTTCTGGACTTCGCGCAAGTCCTGAGAACGTAGTAACGCACCACCATAAAAGTGAGAAAAGAAACGTCCTTTGTCAATCGATTCGTCGCAATAAATTATGTACTCTTTAGACAATTTCTTTTCTCCTATGGTGATGCTACCTGCTAGTTAATCACTAGTTGGTTTGTACTATTTATTTTTTCCTATGGTAATGCTACCAGCTAGTTAATTGCTAGTTAATTTGTACTATATTATCAGGAAAATCTTTAATTTATACAGCTATACTTCCATTTATGAGGCGAGGGAGGAGTACATCACAGGCTTCTTTGAGTTTTTGATTTTGCCAGCTTAAAAATTTTATTTGTTTAAAGATAGGAGAAGCAATATTATCAAACTTTTTAATAATATGAGAGGGTGGAGATAAAACTTGATACTGTTCAAAACAATCTGGTTTCACCCGTTGTCTACCATCTGAACCAGCCATACTATTGATAGCGTGCTGACGAAAATTATAAAACCTTGCTAGACAGTAAACCCAATAAGGCGTAACTTTAGTAGAACGCATAACAATAAATTCGGTTGAACCTGTAGCAACCATATCGTCATTGTCCATAAATTGAACAAAAGCTGTCTTACCATTTTCCAAGCATGGGGTAATTCTTGCTAATAATGTGTCACCGTTTTTAAACTTAGCTCCGCCGCCAACAGGTCTTGTTTCTACTTCACTAATACTCATTGACTTTGTAGATACTGCTTCCATTGGAACGTATGGTCTGATTTCGCCTTTGGGAGCAGAAGTTTTAGGATTGAAATCAATAATTTCGGTAGCAGATACTCTATTCCACCCCTCTGGAATGCCATCAATTACGTTCACTGACTCGTGGACGGGGAAGCGCAGATGTACAAACCATTCCTTGTAAAGCAGGTGGATGGACTCTTCCAGCAGTGCTATTCGGCGGTTGTTGTTGTCGATGAGGTGATCGTAGGTTGAGAGAGTATCAGCGATACGTTGTTGGGTTTTTGGTGAAGGTTTAATAATCTCCAGACCATGAATATGATTCCGATTAAGAGTTGGATTTGCTCCCCCAGAATCAAATCTCTCTAGTTCTAATGTTTTCAAAAAGTAATAAACAAACTTAGGATTATTGCCTTTAAAATCTTTGACCCATAAAGTTGTATCGTGAGGCCAAAAATCGCTTTCAATATAATATTTACAATGTGATGTTAGAGCAACAAAACCAAACTGCTGTAAAGTAAGTAGCGATCACATCCTCCTATCACCTGAAACCGTCACTGGGCGATCGCAACAACAACCTTTGCAACTGACAGAGTTTGACAAACAAGTGGCGCTAGAAGCACTTTGTCAACGACAAACTATGATTCCTTTTTGGGGCGATCGCATTCATCAATAATTAAGGGATAATCTCAAAAGCTTTAGTAATCTCGCTGAAGACTTTTAGCAAAAATTCTACACCTTGGAGGATAACATTCAGTACATCACGAAGTTTTTATAAGTCCTGCTACGTGAACATTCAGGCAGAGTATTTTAGATATTTTTATTGCTTACTCATAACCACTAAAAACTAAATTGTGCCAATTAAGAGTGTAGAATGCTTAAGAAGTTTGGTTGGTTTTTAGGATTTTTTAAATGTAGACAAATATGAATAATTTTTATTAATAATTTGTGTCTTTCAACAAAACTGATTGTAACTCTGTTACTGTCTTTGTTTCCCATTTCGTATACTCTCTTGGGTTCTCATGAAATTTTTCCCATGCTTTCCGCATAAGAAATGGTAGATTGTCCTTACTATCAGGTTGCTTGTGGTAAGGAACTAGACCAACTTTTTCCCATACCTTTATTACTTGTTTAGCCAGTTGCCGTAAAATTTCATCTGGGTAACAGTATTCATATTCTCCATCAGGAGAATCTACTAGAATTAACTTAAAATGTTCCCATTCTTGAGTTATGTTTTCTACTTGTTCAGATTCTCCAAGTTCCTCTAGTGTTAATAAAATTGCTCTCATTCTTGCTTCGTCGGCAGGATGACTTCCTTCTTCCCCAAAACTTGGATAGTAAATTTCTGGATCAGATTCCAGCAACAATCTTAAATGAGACCAGCCATATGCAGAACCAACTAAGTAAGTAGCACAGATATCACAAGAAAACTCAACTATATATTCCTGTAACCATGTTTGCTCTAATAACTTAAAATGATTTTGATAAGCTATTGATGGAGTTTTATTTTTTAGGATGTCCCTTTGTTCCTTAATATATTTACATAGAATTTTTGAGAAAGGTTGAGTAATTTCTGTTTCGTAATAGTTATATAGCAAATGCCCTAATTCATGTACAAAATCTGGTATAGCTAGTAAAAAATTATCTTCACATAAAGGAATATTAATTATATTTTCTATAGGAAGTGCAGAAAAATAATCTGAACTGTGAGTACTGATTAAAGGATACTCTTCACAAGAGTAATTTACTTGCTCACAAAAGAGTTTAGCAAATTTATAAAAATAGTAATCTTTTTTATTAAAATGATATAATAAAGTGATCTTAGATGTTTCTAAAATATTTACGTCTTCTGCATAACGTCTATATGAGTTAATTTGATTTTTTAGTAGAATTTCTACACCAAAATCAGGATCATTAATAATTTCCTCTATATCATAAGCTAATTTTTCTAATTCTGTAGATACATTGTTAATATGTAATTTTAATTCTTCTGGTAAATTGTTTGAATCTTTCAAATGTTCAATTAATGTATGGCAACGTTTAAGTAATAACATTACTTGTCCGCAGAAAAATTGTGACATCATAAAATTTATCTACCTTCTTCGCAATTTGCGATATAGCCTTGTAGTTTCAGCGTCAAGTTGTTCACATAGTTCATCAAGATGAACAATAAACTTCTCTGTTAGAGGTTCATCGCCAACTAGACCCTGTTGAACTTCTTCAAGATCATTTTTATACCAAGAGATATCTCCTTTATGTTGTTCCTGTAAACGCTTAATAAAAAAGGGTGGTACTTGAGAAGGATTTTGTTCACCTTCCCCTACCCCATTACTGTCACTTAGTTGTGCAACTATTTGTCCTAAGATATTAGCAAGATAATTTCGTGCCGTAATAATTTCTTGAGCCGTTATTTTATTTGCACTCTGTAGCTTAAAGTGGTGCTTTTTTAACAGAATAATATAATCGTTAAGATTTTTGAACAAATTAGCGGTACTTTTGTATTCTTGAGAAATTATTCCAATTCCGCTCATTATCTGTCACCTCACTTATTTTATTCATCTTCATCTTCATCAGTTAAATACGCACCTCTTTCCTCTTCATCAGGCTCATCTTCACTATAAAGAGCAGCTTCATCATCAGACTCACTAGCTATAGGTTCCAGGAAAGTATCTCCTAATTTTATAGTAGCGGGATATCGAGCAGATTTGTCAGGGGCAGCCCAAGCCCCCAATTGTGATAGGCTAAAGACATCACTGAGTGCCTGTGTTATATCTAACTCTAAATTGCTATATGCAATTTTAATATGTAATGGATTTGCTGTACCTGAAAAATTAAATGGCCATCCAGTTGTACAGACAATACCTTCTGCATTATCAATTATAAAGTAGTCACCGATACTAGGATTTTCTACAGTATTACTTGGTTCGTTGGTTGGCTTGTAGTACAACCGTAAACGTGATGAACTGGTTTTGTGAATTTCTATTACTCCTACCTGAACATCTTTTACTAAAAATCCTTCTTGCTGTAAAGCATTAATTGCCTTGATAAATCCCTGATATTCTTCTACATAACTTCGCCCATCTCGATGAATGATAATTGATTTCGGGTGCAAATCTAGAGAGTTAATATCTTTCTGTAAATCTTTCTTTAGTATGCTCAGAATTTGTCTTTCTGTAAGTTTTTCTCCCTGAGCAGATGGATATGGACGAAAATAGCAATCTTTTCCCCCATTGTATATATAAGTAAATCCTGCATAATTATTGAGTACATCAATTCCTATATATACTTCATAATGCAGAGAATCTTTGAGAGCAAAAGGCCATTGACGATTAACCAACAGCATTCCTAAAGCTGTAAACCGTATATAAGAGAAATACCTTTGTTTTTGTTTTGGATTTTCATTTATTTGATATTCATTATTTTTTGATAGGAAGAACTTCTTTACATTACCTGCATCCACACATTGAAACTGCAAAGTTTCATACAATTCTCTTTTAATAAAGTTATGGAAATCAGAGTGTGCGTTCTCCGGTAGTATTAATAAAGCACAACCTCTATCAATTTCATTCTTCTCTACTTCTCCTTTAATAACTTCTACTTGCTGGCGCAAGTTTTTGGCTTTTTGGTCATCATAGATTATTTTTTTAAATTTGTAAGAATGGGGAAAAAATTTCCCCATTTGATACTCAAAATCCTCTTGAAACTTCTGAGCAATAGAGCGATGTATAGATTTAGGTATAAATATATACTGAATCTGAAGTGCGTCTCTAGTTAATAATCCCGCTTCTTTCTCTAGTAATAATTTCAACCTAGTTTTTCCATAATCTTGAATATTTATTCCTGTGTTTTCATCATTTCTGTTAATGTGTAAGATTTTATTATTACCAAAAATTAAATCAGGTATTTCAAACTTATCTATATTTTTTTCTAAAGGTTCTGCGGGTATGACTAATTTAAAACTATTGCCAAAATCAATATTCTGAAAGTATTTATCTATCAGTTCTTTGCTTTTTTCTAATCTGTCTATTGGCTTTAAAATGGAATAAGGATGCAATTTTGCCACTTTTTGATCATTAGTTTTATAGGTTTTGTAACATAAATCAGATGCTCCATATCTTTCTAGATTTTTATAAGGATATTGGTAAACAATAGCTATTGAATTTGGATCTACTTGTGTGGCAACTTCTAAATCAGAAGTAGTCGCAAATTTTTTCGTGTAATCATACACATTATAAGTTTTCTTATCTCTTTCAGAATAAAAGATTTGTTCACTAATACAGTAATCTGTAGAAGCTAAAAATTGTATTCGATACCATTGAACGCCAAATTTATAGAGAAAATGGTGCATTCTGTAATGATTTACATCTTCACCATTAATTACACGCGCCCAAAGAGATATTCTATCTACATAACGGACTGTTGTATCTAAGGATATATAAATATTTTTGTCCGCTAAATAGTGAAGACGATAAACAAAGCCTCGTAATACATCGACTTGGCTATCATCTCCTGCATTGATAGCTTCTCGAAAATAAAATGAGCCATAGCTATCATTCCAAATTTCTGGTACTTTTATTAAAGCGGAGCGAATATTATAGCTTAACAGTCTAAGTGCTAACTTGATTTGATGAGGAGTAATATCACTAAAATTCAGTTCATAGATATTGGAATCTGGTACAAGAACTGCTACGTGCGGAATTAAACGCCATTCTGTTTTTATATCCTTTGTAAGCTCAGTAGTAGCAAGGTAGACTTTGTTTCCTTGCCAATATAGACAAACAGGTTTGCATAATGAAGATGCAACCATTCCAGCTAATCGATGAAGATTTTCGAGGTAGTTTTTATTTTTCTGTGGAAGTTTAGTGACTTCCCACAATCTGTACTTATAGGATAGTTCAGATAAATTTTTGATGGCAAATAAATTTAGAACGTGATTGGTCATGAAGTGAGCCTCACACAGATTTGTTGAAAATTACAATATTCACAAGATAAATTACTATTCGCATAATCATAATCCTCTAGGTTATCGAGATTATATTTACTATCACTAGATAAAGCTTTGATTTGTGAAATACTTTGATAAATAAAATTATCTATAGTATTTATGCTGTCTTCATTCACATAATGTTTCGTTAGCTTACCTGTAAAAATATTAGCTTCAACTAGTAATAAATCTTCTGGATTATATTTTTTCCATTTCCATTTATTTAAAGCTGCTAGAGCATATAGATTTAACTGCTTGGAATAATCACTAGTTTTGCTTCGACTAACTTTCCAGTCAATAATACACAACTTATTTTTACCGTAATTCATTACTAAATCTAATTTAGCTGAAACCGGACAATTATGAATATTAAATTGTATTAAAGACTCGGTAAAATAATCATTTCCTTGCTGTAAAAATTGAATGAATCTTTCTTGAAAATATAAATATTCATAACACTGCTTTATTTGTTTATATAAATCATCAATAAATATTTGAGGGATTATGATATCATATTCGTGGTCTCGCAAAGCCAAAAATGAGTCGCCTGCTGCTTTTTTAGTGATATTAGCGTCTCTATACTTTTTCTGTTTTGAAAATTCAAACTGCTTTTTCGCCAAAGAAATTGTTTGCTCAATGAGTTCATTAACAGAGATGATTTGGTGCTTTTGTAAAGATGGTGCTAGATACTCTTCAAGAGCTTTGTGAATTAGAGATCCTCGCCATTCATCAAGGCTACTTAACTGTTTAAGTATAAATGCTTCCCGACGAAGAGTATCTTTGGCATTGTGAGATGCCATCGTTTGGCTGAAGAAGTACTGTTTTTGACACCTACGAAAACAATTATGGGTAGATATAGACCACTTCATTATCAAGAGGGTTAAGTCTTTATTTTTACATTCTCAATTATTTAGGCTGAATCGACAAGACAAAGACTCAAATCTTCTTTTGGCACTCAGTCATCTCAGCAAAGGGTGTTCTACATCTGCCACAAAGTCCATACTCCCATAAAGCAGGTATTTTAAACCTATCCTCACACTTGGGACACTTGGACAGTAAACGCAAATTATGGCGATTGCATCCCCCCGTTTCCTTAAACTGCCACTCAATCTGGTGACAAGGTGTTTCTCCATAACAAGCCCCACATAACCGAATGGGTTCATGTTGCATTCCTACTCCAGCAGGTGGAAGCATTTGAGCTAACCTGTCTGCATCTACTTCTACTACAGATGCGATCGCTCCCAACTCTTTTTGGCTAGGGCGAGGGTTAAAATGAAATCTTTCCCACCGTGCCACTACAGCACCAATCCCAGCTAGATTACCCAACCCAGCAGGAGATAAATGGTTAGCACGTCTAAACCGGCCTAGAAAATGACTCAGGCTTTCCCCTAGATAGGGTTCTATAATAAAAAGCCAAGGCTTAACATCTGGTGCTGTCATTACTTGTACTCTTTCGCCACTTCTTGTAAAACAGCCTTATCAATCTTCTTAAATCCCTTAGATAAAGAACGAATCGCTGCTTCCCTAAGAATCTCATCCAGCCGGCCAATGTAACCTTCAGTTGCCGATGTGAGAATTCGCAGCATATCCTTGCTAGTTAAATTAGAAGAAACAGGCAGCTTCAAAACTCTATCTTCCCAGGCTTGCACAGTATCTTGGAAATCTTTCCCCGATAACTTGCCGAAGCGATGACAAGCCCGAAAGCGGTTATAAACTTGTTCATCTCGCTTGATTACTGCCTCCAAGCGATCTGTTCCCACCAATACCACAGCAATTCCTAACTTGTCATAAATATCTCGCACCTCAGCAAATGTCTCTGGTTTGAGGCGATCGGCTTCATCAATAATCAGCATTTCTACCTCACACCCCTTAAGTACCTCCATCGCCCTCCCACGAAAATCAGAAACAGTTCCCTTTGTTGCCCGAAACTTGAGGTACTCAATCATCTCCTTGAATAAATCCTTAGAGCCGCATTTTTGCGGAGGCTGAATATAAACTACAGGCACAATCGGAGGTCGCCCAAGTTCTTGGTGTGGCTTGTGCCTGTACCTATAGGCATCACAGGCAACTGTCTTGCCAGTCCGTGATTCCCCAACTACTCGGCAGGATTGCCGTGCTTTGCGCTTGCCATCCAACCAATCATGGAGAGTTTTTACCTGCTGTAGCGGCACAATGCTCTTACCCTTGAGACGAGCAATTTCAGCTTGCAACCACTCATCATCCGCTTTTACCCCACCCAATTGCTTGGCGATCGCTTGAGCTTCTGTCATTGTTTAAAACCCGTATTCTTCACGAAGTTGTTCATAGTCCCACACTTCCATGTCTTCGTATTGAGAGTTAACCTCAGTGGTAGATTCCACTTCATCTGGTTCAACTACTTGGGAAGGCAAGGACTCAGTTTTACTTTCATCAACCCCAGCAGATCGCAAAACCGCCTGTTCCAATTTTTGACGCTCCTTACGGCTTTTCTTGGTTGCTACAAGAGCATCGCGGTCAACGACTTCTTGCAATAATGATTGATTACTGATAGTTTTGCCTGCGGTGCGAAGTCTGCGACTTGCTGCCTCAGCCTCATCTAATGCCAGTTGCTCTGTCTCCAAACCTTGAGCGTGAGCGCGGGTCAGAAATACTTCCTGATTGTTTTCCTGGCGATAAACCAAAATTGTTGTAATGTCTCTGGGGTCAAACCTTAAGTTGACAGTTTCTCCGGCATAACCTGCCAGATATTCTCCTCGATACATCAAGTTCTGGAACTGCAAGCAACCACCTCTTTGCACAGTGCGCCGTGACTGCTTCATTAAACAGATATCCAAATCTCGTTCTGGTATTGGTACTGGTACTGTAGGCAACCCTGCTTCCCAACGCTCAAAGCGAGTTTGATCACCCATCCGAGCATCAATACTTTGGTTGTAACGATCTACGATGTAACGCACAAGTAGCTGTTCCAGTTCTCTCAGAGTGAGCCTTGCGTCCTTCTCTGCATCTTCTGGGCGTTCCTGCACATTAGATCCGGTGTACCCAGGAAGCGTTGAAAATAGTTGGTCATTTAATGTTTTGAAAGGACGTTCTACTACTCCACCTTCAGAAGGGCGATCACGTAAATGACAGACAAACCCTAACTGCGCCCCAATCTGACTTAAATGGTTAGAGCGAAAGTCTTTACCGCCATCAGTATAAAAATGTTCTGGCTTACCATAGGTTCCCCACTCACAATGCAGTTTGTACTCGAAACCATACTGTTTGGGTAGAATTGCATGGCGTAATGCTAATGCTACTACCCCAGAACTGGGCGCATCAAAGCCCAAATTGATACCCATAATGCAACGAGAGTAAGTATCAATTACTGTTGTTAGCCAGGGACGACTGAGCAATTCACCATGTTTATCTACGAGCAACACATCTACGCGGGTATGGTCACATTGCCAAACATGGTTACTGTAATCAACGGATAAATCTTTTCCTTCACGAGTTTTAACTGAAAGCGTTGTCCCTCTCCATCCAGGGCTACGAATACTCTTAGTTTTTTGTTGTTTTTCCAAGATGGGCGCTAATACCCGTAACACGGTTTTGTAATTGGGCGGCTTAGAGTCCTTTAATTCACGGGCTTTAGCCTCGACTCTGAGAGCAACTTGTTTAGGCGTCATACGTTTACTACCCTTGTTACCCTCGTTGTAAGTTTTGGTAATGAATTTTTCCCAAAACTCACCAATACGATGTTTTCCTTTATCAGCCCTACCTGTTTGAGTGAATCCGACTAAACCATCTTGTTCCCAGTTTTTTACCAACCTTTGTACCGTTCGCAACGATACATTTAGTTTCTCTGCTGCTTCCCGCAACTTTTGTCCATAAGTTGTGCGATCGCAGGGTTCCAGTAAACTTTGGATTACCTCTAGCTTGAGTTGGGCTTCCTCTGAGAGTTGTGTCACAATTACAATCTTCTCAAGAGTTGTATCACTTTCTCCTAGTAAGCCTTCCATAGGAATTGCCGAGGTATGAACAGCTAAATCAGAGTTTTGCTGACTGTTCATAATACATATTTTTTTTATAAAAACATATTGTTATTCTAATTTAACAGAAAGCGACAGTCAATTTGTCATTATGAAAATACACAAAAGCTTTTTTCTCTCTGATGAAGCGACAGCTAATTTGTCACTATTACAGGAAATGACAGCTAATCTGTCACTGCCAAGATGTTATCTTAATACTGCTAAACCGCTATAACCTATACTGAAAAAGGATTCCATGGATGACATTAATTTGTCACGACGACATTTAATTAGTCACTGTACAGTCGCAAATGACAAATCCTGATTTTTTCGCTTATACATAAACAATTTTTTTGTCAAGTTTAATTCATAGGGCTTACGCAAAAGTATTCTGTGTGCAACTTTCTCTCAAACCTAACCCCCAAGCCCAACCCTAAAAGGGTTAGGGAACAAGAATCAAAACCTCTCGACCTTTCGGGGAGAGGAATGGAAGCGGGGTTTTAAGAATAAGTCGCACATTGCGCGTAAGTACTAGGCAATACAGTTCAGTTAGCGCCTGCCTCCCCAATGCCCAATGTCCCAATACAGTTGTTACTAATTACCACTTTGTGACTCTGAGGATTGTACCAATTGACACGAAATAATCGGGCTAATGAATGCCAAGATCAGAAAAAGGATGCCCCAAGGATATTAAAAGTACTATGCCAGAATTACACCAATCAATTGCCCAGCATTATCACGAACGGACTAAATACAACCCTGAGACTCTCGCCTCCAAAAATCAAGGGTTAGACTGGGCTAAACAGCCAGTGCCCTTCAAAGAGTATAAAATTGGCTCTACTTTTGATCTCAAACCCTATATCCAAGAAAAACCAGAGACATTTGCTAATAACCCAGATGCTCAATGGTGGCAAAGACTTTCAAGGCTGCTGTTTCGCAGCTATGGATTGACGGCGAAAATGCCTTCTATGGGTAGCGCGGTGTATTTACGGGCTGCTCCCAGTGCCGGCGGACTATACCCTGCCGAGGTGTATGTGGTTTCCCGTGGCACGTCGTTATTGCCGCCCGGACTGTATAACTACCAGTGTCGGACTCATTCCCTGATGCATTATTGGGAAAATGATGTTTGGCAAACTCTCCAAGCAGCTTGTTTCTGGCATCCTGCTTTAGAAAATACCCAACTAGCAATTATTGTCACTGCGGTTTTCTATCGTTCTGCTTGGCGCTATGAAGATCGGGCTTACCGCCGGATTTTTCTAGATACGGGACACCTGTTGGGAAATATCGAATTGGCTGCTGCGATTACTGACTATCGCCCCCATTTAATCGGCGGTTTTGTGGATGAATCGGTGAACGATTTGCTTTATATCGATCCGCAACAAGAAGGTGCGATCGCTATCTTACCTCTGGCAGACTTGTTAGATGTCAATCAAAATTTGCCATTGGGATGTACTGCTTTACCTTCCGCCACCGAAACCAGTTATCCTCAAATCCCCGATGGTGAATTGCTGGCATATTTCCATCGACACACCCAGATCCAATTAGGTATAACTGGCAATCTCAATCTACCAACTATCAAACAAGAAAAATCTTTGGAGGATAAATACAATTTTCCATTCTGTTTAAAAATTCCTACCACCACTACGCCTATAGACTGGGGAAAAAATCTGTCAGAACTGGAAATCACTATGTACAAGCGACGATCTACCCGCGCTTACAATGGTGAGGATTTAACTTTCGATGAATTGAAAAGTTTACTCGATTTCACTTACCAACCGCAAAATTACATTGATCAAAGTTTAGATATTTCTCCAGACTACTTTGATCTAAATTTAATCGAAACATTCATTGCTGTTTGCGGAGTTCAAGGATTAGAAGCGGGTTGTTACTATTACGCACCGAAAGCCCAAGAATTACGCCAAATTCGGTTTAAAAACTTTCGGAGAGAGTTGCATTTTCTCTGTTTAGGACAAGAATTAGGGCGGGATGCAGCAGCAGTGTTATTTCATACAGCCGATCTGAAAGCTGCGATCGCCCAATATGGCGATCGCGTTTACCGTTACTTACATCTGGATGCCGGTCATTTGGGACAACGCCTGAATTTAGCGGCAGTCCACCTGAATGTCGGCGTCAGTGGAATCGGTGGATTCTTTGATGACCAAGTGAATGAAGTTTTGGGTATTCCTGCTGATGAAGCTGTTCTATATATCACTACATTGGGACGCTCAAGATAAAAAGAATCTCAGAGGGGCTATTTCGTTCTAAACATAAACCGCCCCGAACTTTAGTTCGGGGCTAATAGCTAAAGTCCGTTAAAACGGACTATAACCTTTTCTCAGTCGTCTTGAGACGACTTTCGCTATTAGACTCAGAATTCATTCTGAGGCGGGTTAGATGAGAATGAAATAGCCCTAGATTCGTTCCGCTTATTTCAGGTTATTAACTTGGGTTTGGTAGTGGCGCCATTTTTGCTGCTGACGCGCTCTTTTCTCCTCGGTGAGGCTATCAAAACAATAGGGACAGGAGATACCTTGCTCATACTTTGGAGCCACCTTATCTTCTTCAGAAATCGGACGTCCACAACAGAAGCACCGCTCACAACTCCCTTCCTCCAACCCATGACTGACAGTTACCCGCTCATCAAAGACAAAACATTCGCCTTCCCATAAACTTTCCTGTGCTGGAACTTCCTGCAAATACTTGAGAATGCCACCTTTGAGATGATAAACTTCAGCAAAGCCTTGGGCAAGCATGAAGGATGAGGCTTTTTCACAGCGAATACCGCCTGTACAAAACAGAGCAACCTTTTTGTGTTTAGTTGCGTCGAGGTGGTGTAGCACATAATCGGGAAATTCCCGGAATGAGCTAGTTTGGGGGTTTTCTGCTCCTTGGAAAGTACCGATATTCACCTCATAATCATTGCGGGTGTCAATCAAAGTTACCTCTGGATCACAAATCAAATCATTCCATTCCTGGGGATTGACATAAGTGCCAACTTGCTCAGTTGGGTCTATTTCAGGCAACCCCAAAGTAACAATTTCTGGCTTCAACCGCACCTTCATCCGCTCAAAGGGCTGGGTTTCGGTATAGGATTCTTTGGATTCTAGGTCTGCTAAACGGGGATCATAACGCAGAAAGCAGAGAACAGAGTCAATCGCCTGACGCGAACCCGCAATTGTACCGTTAATGCCTTCTTGTGCCAGCAAAATTGTCCCCTTGACATCTTGCGCTTGGCAGTAAGACAGTAGAGGATCTAGTTTCTCGGCAAAATCTGGCAGCTTCACAAATTTATACAATGCTGCGACAACTTGGATATTTTCTGGCTTCATCCTTTTGGTAATGGAACAATATAAGGTAGAATCACAACGGCAACCAAAGTTACCTACTATTTTAATTTTATGGGGGTTTAGCTCAGTTGGTAGAGCGCCTGCTTTGCAAGCAGGATGTCAGCGGTTCGAGTCCGCTAACCTCCATTGCAGATGTTTTGTTAAAATGTGCGATGCCTGCGGTGGTAACAGAGCAGTTCGGCAAGTTCACTGTGCCACTTGCCGAAGTGCGGGCTACGCCTACGCACATACAATGTCAATCAAAACCTTATTCTCTATAAAGAAATAGGGTTATTTTCGCTGCTAGGCAAGGGGTTATATCATGTTCGCTTGATTGCTTATTAAACCCGAAGAACCCCACCCCGCCAAAGCTATGCTTTGTCTCCCCTCCCCGCCGGCGGGGAGGGGATTAAGGGGTGGGGTGCAATGACTATGGGAATCACAACGAATTACCCGGACATGATATTAGGGGACAGGGAAGTTGATATTGCATCCAATTGCCCGTTGGGAAAAGTGGAAAGATCGGGCGATCAAGAATTGCTACAATAAGCGTCTTAGTTGGCATCATCGAGAGCCAGTTACTCAAAGTTGGACTTATATATACTTAAGGGGGTTGTTTGAAAAAACGTCCATTGGGATTAGTGGTAATTGTTCTCTACAAAACATTTACCGCCTTGCTGCTTATGGCTACTTCGATCGCGTTATTATTGACATTAAAAAATTATCAAAATCTAGAGGCTTTTTCAGATGATTATGTTTTAGAAGGTAAATCGATAATTATTGATTGGCTTTTAAATAAAGTTCTCAACTTAAATCCCCGAACCTTGGCATTTAGCGGCATTGGAGCAGGAGTCTATGCTATTGTTACTAGTATTGAAGCCGTTGGTTTATGGTATGAAAAGCGTTGGGCACATGTCTTGGTGTTGGGACTTGTGGGTATCAGTATTCCGCCAGAAATTTATGAATTGATTCGAGGCTTCTCTACGATAAAAATATTGATTCTTGTATTGAATTTAGCAGTGTTTGGCTATTTATTCCGGAATTTTCCTAAACATCCAAAGTAATACCAATTCAAAATTCAAAATTCAAAATTAATAAAGCCTGATTTACAGCAGTTTTCATGTATTTGAACCACATCTGTTGTAGGGGCACAGCAATGCTCATTGGTGTCAACTTACAGCAGTTTGCGATCAAATTCACCACAAAAAAAGCTATCTAATAGGCTCAAAAAACAGACCACAATGATTAAACCAATTTAGAGCATTTT
>NZ_JBALCS010000118.1:0-24475 GCF_036919555.1 Nostoc sp. | reverse complement strand
GGTTGGCGCTACGCACCAACCTCACTTTCTTGTACGCGATCGCATTAATTGAGTATCACAAGTTCATATCAGTCGATAACCCGCAACTTGGGTTATTCACTAAATCAAAGCTTGCTGAACCACCAGCAGGGACAGAAAAATTACTGAAGCTATGAAATAAATTATTACCTTTTTCAATCCCGTTAAGAATAGTAAAATTATTACCATTTGGGTTGACAATGGTGTTGCTTGTAGTATCCGATATTACCTGAGCGCTTGCTGGTAGTACCAGAGCGGAACTCAAGAACCCGATTGTGAGTGTAGATAGACAAGCGTAGGCGTAGCCCGTCGTAGACATCACTCTCATAGCATAAATACTTACCTTTAACTGATAGTCTTAGGATTCCCAAAATAGTCGTGTTGGTAACACCCATTGCCTGGAATCAAAATAATTAGCAGCTATCAGCATATTATCGGGAGTTCTCTGGAGTGTAGATAATAGCAGGACTTAGGCAAAAAGGCAGTGAAAGCCTTGATTTACCGTCGGGGTAATTCATCTAGACGCAAAGCGGCTTCCCGCAGGGTATTGCCCTGACATTTCGTATTTGATGCGTAAGTCCTAAATAGAAAAAGGTTCTACAAAGCACCATTCAAAATCTGATTAGCAGTCAGTTTCAAATTTGGAAAAGTTGGGGATATAATATGTTCAAAATTCCTAAATTGAGCGATTTGATATTCTTCATCAACTAGATGATAAATAGAAATGGTTGGTTGTTTGGGATTACCAATAAATTTTCTTGCCCCCAAAGCTGCATAATCAACGATCCAATATTCGGGAATCTTCATTGCTTCATAATTTCCTAATTTGGTATAACAATCATCTTCCCAGTTTGTACTTACAACCTCAATAACCAAAGGAATGGATTGACTTTGAGTCACGGTAGATTCTTTTTCCCAGAATTCCTCATTCTGCAAATTAGCATCGTTGAGTAAAACCACATCTGGAGAGAAACCAGATGATTTTCTCGGTGGTTTTACTAATGCTGTTTTGGGGATAAAATATGGCAGTTTTAAGCGCTTATACTCAACAGTAATTTCTCCTGCTAAAAATCCTGTAACTTTTTCATGTTTTCCACTCGGCTGAGATATTTCAACAATTATCCCATCGTGTAATTCGTAACGCTTCCCGGTGTTTTCCGGCAGCCATTCGATAAATTCTTCAAAGGTAAATAGTTTGGGTAAAGCTTGAGCCATATCAAAACCTCCGCTTGTTTTGACTTTACCATTTCTAGCGTCGGCACTGATTAGTTTAGCACCGCAGCACAGGTTAAAGATGGTTGTACATGGGCTGGCAGCAATTCTCATTTTGAAACATTTGTACTAACTTGGGGAATTTGAAGGCATTTAAGCAGTCAACAGGCGAACGATTTAATGGGCATTCCAGCAAGCTTTATCTTTCAAAATCGGATTTTTGTTGAACATTTGATTAGACTCATCAAAATTTTCCGCATTGCATCTGAAAGATTTCGACTTCGTTCTCAGATATACGAGCAGATAATTCTTACTGTTTGTGCTTTAGTCAGATTAAGAATTGGTAGTTGAGTTTTGCCGACTTAATCCAAAGCAATAATTTCACTGTTCAACAAGATAACCGGAGTGCATATTTTTGGGTCTAAACTATCATTAACTATCTCTAACCCTGATTGCTACGTTTTTATAAAGATAGCAAAGCTGGCGCTCAAAGCTTTGCACAGACTGGCTTATAAATTTTCGGACAGGTCTACTGCACAGAAGAACCAACCAAGTAAAGGTCGCACTCATAGTCAAGCCTTTATTTATACCTTGTATTTTAGGATGCCCAAAACGGTATAGCCTTGAACCGATCGCCTCGATCAAAACGGCGAATAACGCACCGAGAAGTACAGCCCATTTTCCTGGAGCGATCGCCTTTCACCGTCCACTGAGATCAGGGGAATACCCCAATCAAAACGGGCTAAGAAGTGATCACCCTGTTTCCACAACAGCCCCAATCCAGTACTAAAAAGCGTACTCGGTGATGGATTTTCGGCCTTGACATTCCAGCCTTTGCCAACTTCAATAAAGGGTGTCAGTTGCAGCACCCCGCCAATCTTGGCAGCGCGGACAATGGGGACTCGAAATTCTGCCGAAAATAACAGGCCATTATCTGTGAGTAATGTGTCTTGGCGATAGCCTCGTATACTTAGCTGTCCACCTAGACCAAATTGCTCCAAAGGCACTAAGGAATCTGCTGCCAATTGCAAATCGCCCCTGACTAAAAATAGAGTGTCCGGTGCTAATTGCCGCACCCACTGCGCCTGTCCCCGCCACGCGAAAAAGCGGCTATCTGGTTCATTATCACTGACATTAGCATCGAACCAATCTACGCCAAAACTGAATTGCGATCGCGCCGCAAATACATATTGGTTGCTTCGCTGGGTATATTCTTGAAAAAAGCGTAGGGCTGAAATATTGGTTTTTCCGTTGGCATCTGCACCGGGTGAGAGGCGAAACGGCCCAATGTTATCAATACCCAACTCAGTTTGGCTTTCTTGGCGCGAGAATGACAGCCCAATTGCCAACTCTTGGGTTGGTTTTTGCACCAGTGGTTGCCGATAGCCTAATTCGTAAGATCGGGTATTTGACTGAATATCAAGGACGCTGAATGGCTTTTCAATTACGTGATTCCACCCTTGGCTAAAACCAAAGAATACAGTGCCGTTGTGGGCATTAATCGGCAGCGTGTAATTGGCATTGATTGTATTACTACCATCGGTATTGGCATATCCCACGCTCAGAGTATCGCCCAAACCCAATAAATTGGCTTCTTGCAGATCCACTCCCCGGCGAAAACTGCCAACACTCGGTGATCGCCCATTATCCAGGCTTGCTGTCAGGTTAAAAGTTTTTGCTTCTTCAACTTCAACTTGCAACACATTGCTTCCCGGATGTACGCCTGTCTGCAACTCGGCTGACAGGTTTTGAATTCGCGGATCGAGGCGGAGTAGTTGCAGCTTTTCCAGTAAGCGTGGTATGTTCAGGGGTTTGCCAGCACCAAGTTGGATGCGATCGCGAATGTATTGACTGTGCAATCGTCTATTACCGATAATCTTGATTTCTTGCAGACTGCCCTCAATCATCTGAATTTTGATTGTTCCAGCTTCCAGTGTCTGCGGTGTAATCAATGCCCCTGTTGTGACATAACCGTTATCAGTGTAAAGCTTAGTGATCGCATCTTTGATTTGCAATAATTCTGCAAATGTGAGTTCTCTTCCCACAAAGGGATTTGTAATAGCCGCAAACTGTTCTGGTTTGAAAACTGTACTACCAACAACTTCAATGCGATCGACCCGAAATCTGGCATTAGGGTCATCCTGGCCTGGAATTGGCTGATTCGGTACCTTTGGGGATGGAAGCAATTGATTCTTGTCTGGTAGCTTCGGCAGCAGATCCGACGGTAAGGGAGTAACAGGAATCTCTTCTAATCGACCAGGCGGTAATGTCTGAGGATTAGGAGTTTGGGCGTAGGCGCAACCCGTTATAGAAATCGCATCCTGATAGTTGCATAATACTGCTGCTGTCACAAAACTGAGTGTTAGAAATCCAGTAAAAGTCCTCAGTTTGCCCACGAACTTGCCGACCTCTGGCTGATTTCTAACCAAGGTTTTTCTAATCATTAATTTGTAATTAAATAAATTACAGATTGAATCCTTAATACCTGGAATGTACAAGTAAATACGTAGTAAATACTATATTTAACTTAAATTTTTCTAGGAAGAATCAGTAATATTACTGTTTAGTTTATGAACTAGCCCTTGAGCGTCTGCGTGGAAACAATCGCTCTTGGGTTTTGTTTTGGGGAAAGCGATCGCGTAACGCAATGCGCTTCTGAAACGGGAGCGCAGTTTAAAAGTATCATAAGCTATAAAAGCTCTAGCGTAGGCGCAGCCCGCCGCAGGCATCGCACCTTGGGAAAAACTTTTTAGTTTACTGATAATTGATTCCTGCAAGACGCACACTTGTGATATTAAGAGTCATGCGAGGTTCAAAACTATTAAACTCCAAAAGCTAAGATCGTCCAAGTAGGGAATCTCAAATAAAACCCAACTTTAGATCTCAAAATTAGGAGTAAGAGCGTGAATGTGGACGATTTAGCCTTACAGTTAGAGAATATGCGTAAGCGCGTCGCCCTTTTGCAACGCCAGAGTGAACAGCAAAAAGCACAGAAAGATATTGAACTCCTCACCGCAGTATTCCAAGAACTCCACTTAGCTTTGGAAGAACTGCAAATAGCTAATGAAGACCTACAGGAGCAGAATGAAGAATTATTTAACACTCAACAGGATTTGCTGGCACAACGTCAACGCTACCAAGAACTGTTTGAAGAAGTACCAGACGCTTATTTGGTAACTGATACCAAAGGGGTAATTCAGGAAGCTAATTCTGCCGCCACTACCCTACTAAACATTTCCAAGAGTTTCCTTTTGGGGGAACTCCTGGAGATTTATGTGCTTGAGAAAGAACTGGTCGCTTTTGATTTGAAACTAACTCATCTGCGCGATCATGCCGAAATCCCAGACTGGAAAATCCAAGAGTGGGAAGTAAACCTGCGACCACGTAACAGAACGCCCATTATTGCTGCCGTTAAGATGGTTGCTATCCGTAATCAATATAGTAAGTTAGTCGGTCTGCGCTGGCTATTCCGGGACATTAGCGAAAGCAAGCGAACCCAAGCCAAGCTGCAATGTGCAGAAGAGGCTATGGGACAAGCACTTGCCAAAGAAAGGCAGTTCAGTGAACTTAAATCTCGTTTGCTCACTATCACCTCCCATGAGTTTCGTACCCCTTTGGCAACCATCCACTCTTCTGCCGAACTTCTAGAACATTATCGCCATCTCTGGAGCGACGAACGACAAAATACCCACCTGCGTCGCATTCAAACATCAGTGATGCACATGACTCAGTTGTTAAATGATGTATTGATGCTGAGTCAGGATGAAACAGGCAAGTTAGAGTTGAATCCAACACCCCTGAATTTGGTGGAATTTTGCCGCGATCTCTTAGAAGAATTACAACAGAGCGATCGCTCACAACATGCGATCGCTTTTAGCGGCGAGTGCCAATGTACATCAGCTAACTTAGACGCTAAACTACTACGGCAAATCTTAAGTAATTTATTCTCGAATTCTCTAAAATACTCTCCCGTTGGTAGCATAGTTAAGTTTTGTGTCACCACTGCCAACGATCAAGCTATATTCCAGACTCAAGACTCTGGTATTGGTATTCCCCCTTCTGACATTGAACACATCTTTGAACCCTTCCATCGCGCCAGTAATGCAGGCAATATCCCAGGAATGGGATTGGGAATGTCCATCGTCAAGCAGGCTGTAGATTTACATGGCGGTGAGATTATTGTCGAAAGTGCGATCGGCGCGGGAACTACCTTTACAGTCATTCTGCCATTTTCGATAAATTTGCATATATAGCAACTTGCACTAAGAATTTTGCTCCGCTCCAATTCGATATTCAAAAGTTGAAGAAGAATTCGGAAATCCTAACAATAAAGTCGAAAATAATCAATCATTTTTATTTATTGAATTAAAAGCAAAATATAATTGCTTTTATGCTATAACGTCTTTAAAGTAAGGTGAATCAGTCAACAATAAGTTGATTGCAAAGTTTTTCTTAACAGTAGCTTAGGGAAACGAACTCAAAGACTTTATAACTTTAAGTGTGAGTTAAAAATATTACGCCTGTGGTAATCTCTAACAAATCAGAATATGCACTTTTAGCCCTGTTAGAGTTGGCAAGCTGCTACCCTAAGGGTGAAGCCCTGCAAATTCGAGAGATAGCGGTATTGCAAGACATCCCGAACCGCTATTTGGAACAACTCCTAGCAACATTAAGGCGTGGAGGTTTAATTAAGAGTATACGCGGAGCCAAAGGTGGCTATGTTCTGGCACGAGATCCCCAGAAGATTACAGTATTTGATGCTTTTAGCTGCATGGAAGGGTCAGATATTGTTGTATCTACTTCTGAGCCGACTCCCAACACGGTAGAAGGTGAGCTAATTCAGGAAGTTTGGCAGGAAGCACGTCAGGCTGCTAACTCGGTTTTGGAAAAATATACACTCCAAGACCTTTGTGAACGAAGAGGAATCCGAAAACAGAAGGAACTGATGTATTACATTTAGCTGGATCAGCAGAAGCCTCACGGTGAGCATTCTCAGCCTGAGAGCATTGGTGACAACTTAAGGTTATAAACTATTTGTCAATAAGCACTATTGCTTAAAATATTGTCCAAAATCGGGGTTATAAACACAATTTTTAAGCTAGTGATGCCTACGGCTGGCTACGCCTACGCATCATATTTAAAAGCATGATTCATTCTTACCCCAGGAATTCAGTATTAAACATAAATTTGATACTCAAACAATTGGTTGATTTAGAGCGTAATTACTATTGACAAAATTAATTTTGTCAATAATTGTCACCAATAGCCTGAGACTGGGAACGAGAGAAATAAATTACGGGATAATAAGCTGTCGCGCGTATAACTTGCACTTTTTGGGGTCTGGAACCATTGGGAACTCTGTAATGCTCTGAAAAATTACAGCCCCAACAGCTTATCCAAATTTAAAAAGTCTTTCTTTTTCATAACTGAGATATGCCTTTTGTTAGAAGGATAATTACCTTTTTATAGTTAATCTTTATTTGTACTCAAAAAAACAAGCTAATTGGCATGATAAATTTGATTTCTAGGAAGATTGGTTACATCAGTTCCCTGTTTAAAGGACTTCAGATAAAAGGTTTTTTGGCTGTCGTCCTAGTTGGTTTTCTAGTGCTGACGACGAATGTTACTTATGGTCAGAATGACAAAGCATTAGGTGAGAGAGTCCGTGAACAGGTACAGCAAGATGATTCTCAAAGACCAAAAACAATAGGCGAGTGGAATAAAGAAGCTCGTCAAACGGAAGGTTCTCCTGGTAAACGACTTCAGAAGATTGGTAAAGAGTCAGCAGAAGCCTTTAAACAATTTGGGGCGGGGTATGTAGAAGGTGCTCAGAAAACTGCTGGTGATGTAGGGGACAGTGCAGCACAGACAGCCAACGATATCTCTAACAAAGTTCGACCCTAAATACCTTACAATCTTCAGTTGCCAGCGAGTACTAATAAGTTTTCGCCAATAAATGAGTCTCAATAGGGGCGCTGGTGTCTAACCACCGAACTCTTCTAAAACTTGGGTAACGCACTTACTTTTGCTGATAACAGATTATAGCGTTTCTCAGTTGCATAAAATATAGGTCTTTTGTAGGGTAGCACAGTGAACTGTGCTACCCTACAAATTGCTGTACTTCACCGAATTTTAGATTTTAAATTTTGGATTTTGGAATTGAAGATTCAAAATCCAAAATTTAAAAAGGTCTGAGAGCAAGCGAATTTAAACGCGAGAATAATTCTATTATCCAAAATCCAAAATTACTTGACTTGCCCCTCACTTCATTGCTGGGGTCAATCTAAAATCTAAAATCCAAAATTGATTGACGCATTCAATATCTTGGGGCAGAGTGTATGACTAGGATTGAGTCAGGCGATTCTTTGTCGTTGCTAACCGCATGAATTGATCTCTTCCCTAGTAACGAAAATACCTCGTTTCCGGCTTTTCGCAATTATCATTTATGAAAGTTGTATATCTTGCAGCTTTGCCACCATTTCCGCACGCGCCGAAACCTTCAACTTCCGAAACATCCTCTTCAAGGCTTGTTTGACTGAATTTTGCGTAATCCAAAGTTTTTCCCCAATTTCGGCGTTTGTTAATCCCTGTGCTACCAACTCGGCAATTTCTAACTCACGCGCTGTTAGAGGATTTACGATCAGTGAATTGGATATTTTTGGTTTCGTCCGTAGAGTCGCCATTTTTGCTGACAAATGAATGCATAAGGCGCTCAAGTCAGCTAAATCGTTGCCATTAAAAGCCGGATTTCCCTTGTCACGAGCTAAGTTAAACGTTCCGACAAGACGACCATTGCAAACAATTGGCCCAGTCATTACGTGTTCGTGATCGGAACGGGAGCAAAAATGCTTCCAGTCTCCTGGTGATAATAATAATTGCTCATGGGCGGGAGCATGACGCTCAACTACGTAACGCCCGACTGGATTGCTTTCTAAGCATACTGCCGGAATACCCTGACCATCAATCTTAGTCGTTGGCTGCTCATTTAGGAAATAAATACCCCAATTTTGCACGCCAAAATGTTCGCCAATTTTATCCGTGAGAGCTAGTCTTAATTCTTGCTCATTTCGGACATTGGCGATCGCATGAAATACGGCGTGGAGAGAATTAGTCATAAGTGTACCCAGTTGGGGACTATCCAAGCCTCAACAATTACTTCTATGCTAATACCAAGAAAACTAAAACGCTAATTTATCGTAGCGACTAGGAGAAGCACATGACAGTTACACAACTCTCTGCTCAGGAACTTTTCCGGGCTGCTTATGAGAACCGCTATACTTGGGACAAGAATTTCCCCGGTTATACTGCAAATATTACTTTTAAGCATGATGATCAAGTGTTTACGGGCAAAGTTATCATCAATGCCAATCTGAAAGCCGAAGTTTTGGATGTAGATGACGAGTCAGCCAAGCAGGCAATTCATGGTCAAGCATGGGAGATTGCAATTCACCGTATCCGCCGCAGCTTTGAAGACACGCACAGCGCCAATACGTTTAGCTATGGTAAAACTGACAAAACTGGTGCAGTTGAGCTTTTAATTGGTGGTAAGGCTGAGGGCGATAAATACAAAGTTCGCAATAATGAAGTATGCCATGTTCACCGTCTAATCCACGGTACTTTTGTGACAATTGACACTTTTAGTAGTCATGACACCGGAGAGGGCTACTTGTCTCATGGCTATGACTCTGTATACCATGACCCCAAAACTGGGGAACAAAAGGGCGGTAGAAGCGAATTTACCGATGAGTATCAAAAAGTTGGTGACTATTTCATCCTAAATCGTCGGGAGATTCGTACTGAGACAGCAGGACAAGTATCGATTCAGGAATTTGTCTTATCTGACATTAAATTGTTGGAACCTGTTGCAGCTTAAGCTGTATTCTGGATTAGAAATCAATACGCTTGGATTAAGGATAGTTGTAGGTTGGGTTGAACAAAGTGCAACCCAACAAACCACGAAAAATGTTAGGTTTCGTTCCTCAACCCAACCTACTTAGATTAAGGCTTTTGGCGCTAACCCAAGGGTATTGGATTATAAATAAAAGCGATCGCTCTATTCAACTAAAGAGCGATCGCTTTTATTTGTTGTCAGTCCCAGTATTTCACACTCAGTTAAGGTGCAAGGGCATTACCGCGAATTAGGCTACCAATGGTTTTGGCAGTAATTTTCAGTTGGGTAATAGGATTAGCTGGGACAACCGTCTTATATAGATAGCTATCGAATGTCAATCGCTGCACATCCAGGTCATCGCACATTTCCACAAACGCCTCGCGGGTAGCGTCAGAACGATAGAACACACTTTGCAGAATGTCCAGCACCTTGTAAGTAAGTCCGTATCTTTTATCCCAACGTTTCAGATAAACCTTGAGGTCATCTTCCGTAGGAATACGGCTACCACTATTAGATGTTTCTACAATAGTTTCGGCACACATCCGCCCAGATTTAGCGGCAAAATAAATACCTTCACCAGAGGACTTGGTAACATAACCAGCAGCATCTCCCACCAAAGCGATGCGACCGACAACACGACGGGGACGGGGATGTTCAGGAATGGGGTGGGCTTCGACTTTGATGATTTTACCGCCTGCGAGCTTCTCGGAAGCACGGGCACGGATACCAGCTTGTAACTGTTTGATGCTGGCTTTATTGATGTGCATCGTACCAGTGCCGACAGCTACGTGGTCATATTTGGGGAAAACCCAAGCGTAGAAATCGGTAGAAACGTCATCACCGACATACATTTCGGCGAGGTCGTTATAGTAGGCCATTTTGTCTTCGGGTAAACGAATCCGCTCTTGAAAGGCGATCGCATAATTGTAATCCCCAGCGTCCATTTCTTTAGCAACGCGAGAATTAGCCCCATCCGCCCCAATAATTAGATCCACCTTCAGGGTTTTAGCAATACCCTGTGATATCCCTTCTGTATGGTCAATGTAATGGATGGTATAAGGGTCAGTATTGTTTCCTGGTATATCGAGTTTATGAACAGTAGCATTAATTAAATTTGCGCCTACTTTTGCCGCGCGATCGCGCAAAAAGCCATCTAGCACTTCCCGGCGGCACATTCCTATATATTCATCTGCATTTACCAGATTGATATCAACCTCACGATTGGAAGGAGAAATCATTTTCATCTTCCGTACCCGGCGATCGATAATCTCTGGTGGTAGGTCAAACTCACTTACCATACATAGGGGAATTGCACCCCCACAAGGCTTTGCATTGTCTAGCTTCCGCTCAAACAGGTAGGTTTCAATCCCAGAGGCTGCCAGCGTTTCTGCGGCAGATGAACCAGCAGGGCCTGACCCAATAACAGCAACCCGTAGTGTCAAAGGTCTTTCTCCCAAATCTTCACATTTACCGAGAGCATACTATCACGGTCTTTCGGCTGATTTGACGCTTTCCCTTCAGGTTTCTGTTGAAATGCAATATTCCTTAATGTTTCGATACGAAAAGCGAGATGGGGAATGGAGAATTTGGTCAACGAAGAGGAAAGGGGACAGGGGAGCAGGGGAGGATAAGGGAGATGAGGGAGAGAAGGGAAGAGTTTTGCCAATGCCCAATGCCCAAATTTGTGCGATCGCATTCACCAATGGGAATCATAACAAACAGATTCACCAGAGTAAATTTCTAATGGCTTACCAAAACATCACCGCTTCCCTTTCCCCAGCAGATATTCAAGAAATTAAAGCAGCCTTTGCGACTATCCAAGCAAAGATGCCTTTTCTCGTAACTCTGAGTGTGGAAGAACGACGCAAGTTATTTAAGATGGGCGATAAAAGCCTAGCTTTCGTCAACACCAGTTTGACTGCTGCCCAGTCGAACCGGGAAATTCTCCCAGCCAGCTTTGATGTAGATGAGTTTGTGCGGGATTATCAACTAGCAGCAACGCTTACCGAACTTTTGATTGGATTGCGACAACTGACAGAACAAGTAGATGATACATTAATGGCAGTCGGTAGCGAAGCAATGGGTAGCAGTTTGACAGTTTATGATTATGTGAAGACTGCCGCTAAGAAAACTCCAGGGTTAAAAACTATTGCTGAACAATTAGGCGATCGCTTTAAAGCTATCAAAAATAAACCGGCTAAAGCTGCTTCTGATTTATAGGCAAATATTGCCAGAGGTTTATAGCCGTTCTCGCTAGCGTCAAATACAAGCGTTCGTAAGGGCACAGCAATGCTCATTGGTGTCAACTTCAGAAAAAATCTGCTTTGAGAAGAGGTTTTGCCCTCATCCCCTAACCCCTTCTCCCAAATTGGGAGAAGGGGAACTAGAGAATTTGCTCCCCTCTCCCAAAATTGGTAGAGGGGCTGGGGGTGAGGGTCAAACCTCGAAAGCTTGCCAAGCCTAACTTCTACGTTAAGTTGACATTAATAACCAATGCTGTGCCTTTACCGTTTATCGTGGTGGACTGCATTCAAACAAGAAGTGCTATAGTCTTTGAACTCCGTGAATGAGTCTTTGATACTCGTGAGCAAGTCTTTAATACTCGTAGACAAGTCTTTAATACTCGCGGGAGAGTCTTTAATACTCGCGGGAGAGTCTTTGATACTCGTGAGCGAGTCTTTAATAGTCGCGGGAGAGTCTTTGATACTCGTGAGCGAGTCTTTAATAGTCGCGGGAGAGTCTTTGATACTCGCGGGAGAGTCTTTGATACTTGTGGACGAGTCTTTAATACTCGCGGGAGAGTCTTTGATACTCGTGGGCAACTATTAACATCAAATTTGTTTACTCAAAACTTGCACCAGTCCCCACAACCGCCTCAAAATCAATTCTGGGGCTACTAGCTAAAGTCTTCTAAACAAGACTGAATAAGCTTTCTAGTCCACTTGAGTAGACTTGCGCTATTTGCCTGAGAATTTATTCTCTGGCGGGATATGGGGCAGGTGCAAGATATAACTTAAATCACTGATAAACAATTCGCTATATAGCGGTTCCCATTCAGAAGCCGTACAACATTATATCGCTAGGTGTAGGGGCACGGCAATGCCATGCCCTTACGGGTCTACCTTACGTAAACAAGAACCGCTATAAGCCTGGGTAATTAATTTTCAGGCGATTCTTGAGACTCAACATGATTTTAATCTTCTCAAACTTAGCTTTTGTGCAATATCTATAACGGGCACAGATGCAGCAACTCTTATACCCACTCTTTAAAACAAGCCTACAGCTACAAACCTGCAAACCCAGATTAAATACGACTTACTCAATTACAAATTCGTATTACTTACACCCTAGAAACTCCAGGCAAGCTTGGTATCATGCTGATAGCCGCGTGTAATCTGCCACCTTGCCCCGAACTATGGTCACTACATCCCGCCACACTAACAAGCTCTCTGTCTTTTTCCTTTTCTGTTTTACCCTACTCCTGACTTTTCTCCTCTCTCTACCTTGGGTAAACGCTGAAGAAACCCCCAAACCCAAACCTCAAGATTGGCAGATTAACGGTATCGTAGCAGCCCTAACAGACCCAATACCTGAAGTCAGGGCTACAGCAATAGAAAACTTAAAGGAATATCAGCTAGATAACCCTAAAATGCAGATAAAAAATTATGATGAGCTTGTAAAACAGTTTGCCAAACAGTTGCAGGATAAAGATTCAGTAGTTTCCCGTAATGCAGCAGCACAGGCACTAGAGCAGATGCAAGCCAAGGAACTAGCTCCACAAGTTGCGAAACTGCTCACAGATTCTGACATTAATGTCCGTAATGCAGCAGCACAGGCACTAGGGCAAATGCAAGCCAAGGAACTAGCTCCACAAGTTGCGAAACTGCTCACAGATTCTGACTCTGATGTCCGTAATGCAGCAGCACAGGCACTAGGGCAGATGCAAGCCAAGGAACTAGCTCCACAAGTTGCGAAACTGCTCACAGATTCTAACACTCGTGTCCGTAATGCAGCAGCACAGGCACTAAAGCAGATGCAAGCCAAGGAACTAGCTCCACAAGTTGCGAAACTGCTCACAGATTCTGACACTCATGTCCGTTATACAGCAGCACAGGCACTAGGGCAGATGCAAGCCAAGGAACTAGCTCCACAAGTTGCGAAACTGCTCACAGATTCTGACACTCGTGTCCGTTATACAGCAGCACAGGCACTAGGGCAGATGCAAGCCAAGGAACTAGTTCCACAAGTTGCGAAACTGCTCACAGATTCTGACTCTGATGTCCGTAATGCAGCAGCACAGGCACTAGGGCAGATGCAAGCCAAGGAACTAGCTCCACAAGTTGCGAAACTGCTCACAGATTCTGACTCTGATGTCCGTAATGCAGCAGCACAGGCACTAAAGCAGATGCAAGCCAAGGAAGTAGTTTCACAAGTTGCGAAACTGCTCACAGATTCTAACACTCGTGTCCGTTATACAGCAGCACAGGCACTAGGGCAGATGCAAGCCAAGGAACTAGCTCCACAAGTTGCCAAACTGCTCACAGATTCTGACTCTGATGTCCGTAATGCAGCAGCAGTGGCACTAGGGCAGATGCAAGCCAAGGAACTAGCTCCACAAGTTGCGAAACTGCTCACAGATTCTGACTCTGGTGTTCGTTATGCAGCAGCACAGGCACTAGGGCAAATGCAAGCCAAGGAACTAGCTCCACAAGTTGCCAAACTGCTCACAGATTCTGACATTAATGTCCATAGAGTAGCAGCAGAGGCACTAGGACAGATGCAAGCCAAGGAACTAGCTCCACAAGTTGCCAAACTGCTCACAGATTCTGACATTAATGTCCGTAATGTAGCAGCACAGGCACTCATGAAACTAGGGCAACAAGATTTGCCAGTTGTTGTGCAAATTCTCGATTCAGTTCACTATTATCCCTCTGAGATTGATCAACTCAGGTTTTTAGCTCATTTTTTGGCAGGTGGTAAACCAGAAGTAGAAACTCTTATGCAATGGGTTGGTAAGCCTAAAATGCGACCAGAAAAACTGAACCATGACCAGGGAGTGAACACAATGCAAGTTTTCGAGAAAGCCTGGAAAGATTGTGATTCTCTGCTAGAACTACGAAGAGAACTAGCAGAACAAATTTCTGAAGTTGCTGCCTACAAAAAAATTATTTGGAAAGCCAAGGATATTACCTTACTGCAAAATCATCACAGCAATCTCGAAAAAGTTAAGTCCACTCAGGCCGATGCACTACAGTCAGTAATTAATAATGTGGAATATTGGCAGTGGTTTCTTAAAGCCAGAAACACCATCCTCATTCACATTGCCTTTTGGCTAGCCCTGATCTTCGCCTACCCCAAGTTTCCCCAAGTCCAAGCCATCTTCTTCTGGAACCCTTGGGTACGCCGCATTCTCGGTGTCGGCTATGTCGGCTTTCTCCTCACCTGGTTTCCCCCCTTCCGCCGCAAATTATTTGAACCCTTCAAACCTTCCCTATTAGCCGATGCCGGCTTAGATAATTTTAATGACCAATCATACTTCCCAGAGTCTCAAGTCAAAGTTCCCACTTCAGGAGACATCCAACCAGTTACCGCAGCCTTACCCAGTATTCAGGGACAAATTATCTTAGAAGGTGATTCCGGCTTAGGCAAGTCGATGTTTCTCCGTCATCTGTTGAAAAACTCCCAGCGCATAGTCGTTTATCTCCCCGCCCAAAAATGTCATAAAGGCATAATTGAGGCAATTCAAGACAAGCTACACGGCCAAGCCCAAGATGCCGGCTTCCTAAAAAACCTAATTTACAGTGGCGCAATAGATATCTGCATCGACGGACTCAACGAAGTCACCGCCGAAACACGCGCCAAAATCTGCCAGTTTGTCGAAAGCTATTTCCGGGGCAATATTATTATGACTACCCAGCCCCTAGAGTGGACATCCCCCTCAACAGCCAAAACCTACTACTTGCAGCCCCTTGAACAACAACAAATTCAAGAGTTTTTGATCTCCCGTCAGCCGCGACTCCCCAAAGATGCCCAAGTTCAAGGTGCTGATTACGAAAAAGCTTGCACCAATTATTTAACAGAAGTCCTCAAACAGCAACAAGCCAAAGAAGAGTTGAACGCTGCCCAACGAACTCTTTCCAATCCAATGGATTTAACTGTGGTAGCGCTGATGTTATCACAAGGCAAACACCCTAACTTGTTTCGCCTGCAAGAACAGCAATACAATTTAATGGCGGCAGAATACCTGAAAGAATGGAATCAAGAATTTCCCTTAAAGAAATTCTCAACCGCCGTCTACCAAATGCGACTCGAAGACAAACAAGCTTTACCCGCAGATGAATTCCACCAAGTCGCCATGTCTTTAGAAGACGAGAAATACAAAATGGTAGTAAGCCGTCAGTGGGAAAGTGAAAAAGGCGAAGCCAAGAAAGAATGGTACTTCCGCCACGATAAAATTATGGATTTTTTCTTAGTGCAGAACTTTCTGGGCCAAACTGATGCCGCCAAAGGACTATTAGTTGGTAGAAGGGGCGATCCGCGTTTTCGTGGTGTTTATTTCTTGCTAGCAACCTTACTTCCTTTAGATGCAGCCAAAGAACTGCGGGAAGAATTGATTCAATACGCCGCCGACACCAAAGACAATACGGTGAGTAATACCTTTGTCCAGTTGTTGCGAACTAGGTAAGAGTCTTCCAAGAAATAAATGATCCAAAACCTGTCATTGCGATGTCGCAACGAAGTGTAGCGTTCGCGGAGCGTGTCGCAGACAAGCAATCCCAAGGTTCCTCACACTTTGCTCCTCATTGTAGCTTCCTCGATCGCAGCAGCTGCGGCAGCTAAATCTTGTTCTTCGATAAATAACTATGTATAGTATGTATAAGACACAGTAATCCTACCAAGGATCTGTAGATTTAGTTGCAGAGGTACAGAGGCAGTGGGCATAGTAGTTGAGAACGTCTCCAAACAATTCGGTAGTTTCAAGGCAGTTGATCAGGTCAGCCTGGAAATTAAGAGTGGTGCGCTAGTTGCGTTGCTCGGTCCATCTGGATCAGGTAAATCTACGCTACTACGGTTAATTTCAGGTTTAGAAATGCCAGATAGCGGCAAAATCTTGCTTACTGGTAAAGACGCTACATACCAAAGCGTGCAACAGCGTAATATTGGTTTTGTATTTCAGCACTATGCCCTATTCAAGCATTTGACTGTCAGACAGAATATTGCCTTTGGCTTAGAAATTCGTAAGGCACAGCCAAAGAGGATTAAGGGAAGGGTAGACCAGTTACTAGAATTGGTGCAGTTGACTGGATTAGGCGATCGCTATCCATCACAACTTTCTGGAGGTCAAAGACAACGGGTAGCATTAGCAAGGGCACTGGCAGTAGAACCGGAAGTATTACTGCTAGATGAACCTTTTGGCGCACTTGATGCTAAAGTCCGCAAAGACTTACGCGCATGGTTACGCCGCCTCCATGATGAGGTTCATGTTACCACGGTTTTCGTCACCCATGACCAAGAGGAAGCAATGGAAGTCTCTGATGAAGTTGTGGTGATGAATAAAGGGCGTGTCGAACAAGTGGGGACACCAGCAGAAATTTACGATAATCCTGCCACAGCTTTTGTGATGAGCTTCATCGGCCCGGTGAACATATTACCCAGCACCTCAAAGATTTTTAAAAGTAGCGGATTTGATGCGCCACACCCACAAGTGTTTTTGCGCCCACAAGATGTTATTTTGGAAAAGGTTGCCAACGGTGCCACTACACCTGCAACAGTGAGCCGATTGGTACATTTGGGTTGGGAAATTCAGGTGGAATTAACTTTCGATGATGGACAAGTGGTGATGGCGCATTTAACACGCGATCGTTTTAATGATTTAGAGTTAGAAGCGAAACAGCGAGTGTATGTGAAGCCAAAGGATGCGAAGTCTTTCCCACTGTCTTATTCAGTTTAGTTAGCAGTATTGCCTGAAATTCTAAAGCATTTACGTACCTCTCTAAATATTCTGGGTTTATAGTCAATAAATTGCTCGCGGAGAATATCCGCAAACAATCTTTTTTGTGCAAAGTCCAAACTTTCTACATACACCGCTATATCTGTCTCTACTAACAACGAGTAAAAGTAAACTTAATTTGATAGCCCTGAGCGATTAGAATTTTGGTTTGCTGCCCCGCAGAGGCATCTCTGGCACGCGCTATCAAATTTGTGTTGATGCCGAAAACCGAATTGACTGGGTTAGCACAGGCGTCTATTGCATCTGGTGTAATAGCTACATTTTTTACCCATCCATTTGAAAAGCCAGATGGGAAGTTTGCGTTTGGATCATTACTAGAATTTGGAACATTTTTGCCTTGAAACACTAATGTAACTTTTAGGTCAGCACTGCCTCCCTTAGGCACATTTGCAAAGCCAACATACTTGATGTTAATGGGCTTAACTTTGTACCCTTTAGGCACATTAAGACCAATTCTCAGATTGCAAGATTTGGATACAACCTTAGGAGATACAGCTACAGCATCAAATGAAGGTAAAGTTACAAACAGAGTATCTGCTTTCAAATTTGCTTGGGGATTTACCGAGGGGCAGCCATTTCCGAAAAGAGTTAAGGGAACACTTTGAAACTGAAATCCCTGTGCTTGAGCCTCTACGTGAGATAAACCCACAATATTTAAACAAGGAATTTTACCCAGCAGCCTCTTTGGGATTTGGGGATTTATACCAATTCTTAATTCTGTGCAATACGCTCTGGTTAAGGGAGACAGAAAATAGTAAAAAATAATGAATTTCTTTTCTAGCCCTTAAATAATTTATTAGCGTATTTCATTTATTTGAGAATTGCCATAATAAGATTATGAAAAAAAGAATAACTAACTTCAGAAATATATTGAATCTATCCAAAGAGATATGTTTTGTAAATGTTTATATAGATTAACTAATAGCTGAAGATTTGCTCATTTTTTATAAAGTTAAAAAAAGAGTCGAGTTATAATCTAATCTAATTACTCTTTTATTACTTTCATTAGAGAATATTTAAAAGCTTGTTTCTCTGTGCTTAGTTCCAAACAAGGATTTTTGGCTTTGCTGATCAAGCAAGGCTTTGAAAAATATTCAAGTTCAGCATCTCATTTTTCTCTTCTCAAAGACATAAAAGAGCGCTAAACGGCTAAAACCTGGACTTTTTTAAAAGATGGGAATTGAGAGCTAGCAACGTATCCAGCTTTTCCTTTTAATCAGTGTTAGCGGTGGCAAATACAATTAGCGTAGGCATCGCTAACTTAAAATCAGAGAAGTTAGTATAGTACTTTGAATCTAAGCATTCATTTCTGATCAATCACAAAAAGCCTTCAATCAAGTTAAATTTTGGTGAATATGAAGTTAAATTTTTGTGAATATGAACGTAAGTAACAGAGTTCTATACCCAGTTCTTTGGCCTATGCTTGAACAAGTTGGTACAACTGAAATTTGGCGTTATCCAGAATAAATATTATGGGTACATTCAGTCCTAAACCAGCTACTATTTAACAGTAGCTGAGAAATACTTTCCTTCTTACCTAAGTTCCTCTCAACAGTGGTAAGATTTCCAAAACTGCAATGCTTAAATCAGGAATGGCTTGTTTAGCAACTATGAGAGCAATTAATATCCTAGCATCTTTAAGTTGACACACCACAAATAGTATGATATTAGAAAGATATTTTGCTCTAGTAGTGGGTCACAAATGTTCATTGGTGTCAACTTAGAGCCAGGACGAATAAAATTCGTGGCTACACAAACTTTCGTCCGCTCCTGAGTTCTAAATTATTCTTATAAATTAATCCTCTAAAATCTGGATTTCATCAAGTTGATTAATCACCACATCCGCACCTCGGACGTTATCTGACTTACTCACCCAAGTGATACCAATACAACCTGCGGCTTTAGCATCACGCGCCATTTGCATATCACCAACTGAATCACCCACCATCAATGTAGCGCCTGGTTCGACTCCCAAAGCTTGGCAAGCTTGCAAAAATAAAACTGGGTCTGGTTTACTCGGCCCCTCATCTACTCCCATTTCCAACTGGATATAATCACTTAATTGGTGATTAGCTACAAACTTACGTACTTCTTGAGTTGTCGCAGCTGACAGGATACCGAGTTTTAATCCACCTTCCCAGAGAGATTTCAAAACTTTTAAGCTACCCACAAACAGTGATGAAGGAGTTTGTCCAATGTATTTCTCTGCTTCATCCAAAGCTTGACGGGCTATTTTTAAGGACTCAAACCAACCCTTACCAGTTTCGGCTATATATGCTGCTGCTGCCACTTCTGTTTCGCGGCGGCTTGCTACTGATATTAAACCTGCGGGATCTAGAAGATTGCCATTGACACCAAATGCCATTAATAGGGGTTCCCCAGTGCCAGGGATTTGAGCATCTATTAATCTTGCTGCCTTTTGTGCGAGCGATCGCAAATACGTTTCTGAATCTTCTAGAGTACCGTTTTTGTCAAATAAAATTGCCTGGATATTATCAAAAATGATATTCCTACATTTAATGGTTGCCACAATATTTCACCCCACTTATTTAGTTATACCGATTACCTGTGAGGTTGTATGGAACAAGGGGCAAAATCCCCAAGTTTCACCGAGCCTGATTTTGTGCAGTTTCACAAAGAATTAGTAGAACTCCTAACTGTTCCCAATTCTCCACATAAAAAAAGAGGGCAAAACCCCTCTTTAGACAATAATTTAATACTCTTACTTAAAGACAAGTAAAATTATAAATGTATTATTCTTCAATAGCTGCTGGAATTTCCTTTTCAGTTTCCGTTGCTGCTGGAATTTCTTCTTCAGTTTCCGTTGCTGCTGGAATTTCTTCTTCAGTTTCCGCAACTACTGGAATTACTTCCTCGATTTCTGCTGCTGGGGAAATTTCTTCTTCAAGTTCTGCTGCTGGGGGAATCTCTTCTTCAAGTTCCGCTGCTGGGGGAATTTCTTCTTCAAGTTCCGCTGCTGGGGGAATTTCTTCCTCTGCTAAAACTTCCACAGGTGCAGCCGGCGCAGCAGTAGCACCTTGCTGCTTGGCTAACAGCTGTTCACGATACTTAGCAGCCATTTCTTCTGCCTTATCGTAGACCAAATCCCGGTTTTTAATCATGTCGCCGGGTTCGGGTTCTAGCTGCTTGGTAGATAGGGAAATCCGACCTCTTTCTGCATCCAAGTCAATGATCATAACTTTCACTTCATCATTGACATTGAACACGCTGTGAGGCGTATCAATATGTTCATGGGAAATCTCAGAAATGTGCAGTAGACCACTGACGCCGCCGATGTCGATGAAAGCACCGTAGGGCTTAATCCCACGAACAGTACCAATTACTACTTCGCCGACTTCTAGGCGGTTCATCTTGCGCTCAACCAGCGCCCGACGGTGAGATAGAACTAGGCGATTACGTTCTTCGTCCACCTCTAGGAATTTCAATGGTAAATCTTCGCCTACCAATTCTTCTTTAGGTTTGCGGGTACTGATGTGAGAACCTGGGATAAAGCCACGTAATCCCTCAATCCGTACTAATGCTCCGCCGCGATTGGTTGCAAACACGCCAGAACGTACAGTAGCATCTTCTGCTTGCAGCTGCCGCACACGCTCCCAAGCCCGCATATATTCAATACGGCGAATGGAAAGGGTTAATTGTCCATCTTCATTTTCATCGGTAAGGATGAAAAATTCCCGCGTTTCGTTTGACTGTAAGACTTCTTCCGGGCTATCTACCCGGTTAATAGACATTTCTTGTATAGGTATATATGCTGCGGTTTTAGCACCAATGTCAATCAGAGCGCCGCGCGGCTCTATACTGAATACTGTTCCTGGGACAACATCACCAGGGCTAAAATGATAATCGTATTTGTCAAGTAGAGCAGCGAAATCTTCGTGAGTGAATCCAATTTCTGTAGCGGTTAAATTCTGATTGACCATGCTGATTTGTTCCTGGTTCTAGTCTCCGTAAAGGTTGGGTGACAAGCGCGATGTCTTATGCAAGCGCTTTTATAGCAGTTTGCACTTAACACCTTTTTCATCCTAGCGCAGAAAAGCTAGTATTAACACATATCTACTCCAAAGATTGGAAATTATATCACAATATTAAAATGATTGGTCATTTACTTAGTAGTTAGAAATAACAAAGGACAAACACAATAATATCCGTTGCTACTAAATATGGTAGCAACGGATATTATTGTTAAATCCGCTTAAAAGTCTGGGAATAGGATCTACTTATCTTTTGGTTTCTCAAAGCGAGGGGGTTCGCGAAATGCGATCGCAAAAAAGATAGTACCTATACACAGCGTAAAAATCAAGATGTACGCAACGCTTTCCATATTACGATTTCCTGCCTATCGAGCCAGTAATTTAAAGTTATGAGTGGCTGAGTGCTAAGTGCTGAGTCAGAGCCTTAACTCGGAACTCAGCACTCTTAACTCAGCACTGAATGAAATTAGAGAGCTTCCTTCCGGCGGGTTGACTTGTCACCCACTTTCTGGAACAGACCCCACTCAACTTGCTCTTCTAGATCCGCATCAACACCAGCAAATACGTCTCGGTAGATTGTCCGAGCGCCATGCCAGAGATGACCAAAGAAGAACAGCAGAGCAAATACGGCATGTCCAAAGGTAAACCAACCTCTAGGACTGGTGCGGAATACACCATCAGAATTCAAGGTTTCCCGGTCAAATTCAAAGATTTCACCGCCTTGAGCCTTACGGGCATACTTCTTGACATCAGCTGGCTCTGTAAAGGTCTTACCATTCAGATTGCCACCGTAAAAGCTAACGGTGACACCAGATTGCTCGAAGCTATACTTAGATTCTGCCCGACGGAAGGGAATGTCAGCGCGGACAACTCCATCTGCGTCGGTCAAAACTACTGGGAAGGTTTCAAAGAAGTTGGGGAGACGACGCACGGTCAATTCCCGTCCTTCAGAATCTTTGAATACGGCGTGACCTTGCCAAGACTGGGCAATGCCATCACCCTTGACCATTGGCCCTGTACGGAATAGACCGCCTTTAGCAGGACTATTCCCGACGTAATCGTAGAAAGCCAGCTTTTCTGGAATCTGCGACCAAGCTTCCGTTAGGCTTGCGCCTTGAGCAACGCTAGTTTGAACGCGACGATCAATTTCCTGACGGAAGTAGCTTTGATCCCATTGATAGCGGGTAGGGCCAAACAATTCAATGGGTGTGGCGGCGTTACCGTACCACATAGTACCAGCAACAACGAAAGCAGCAAAGAAGACTGCTGCAATACTGCTAGAAAGTACTGTTTCAATATTCCCCATCCGTAGGGCTTTGTAGAGCCGTTCGGGGGGTCTGACTGTCAGGTGGAATAAGCCTGCAATAATACCAACAACACCAGCCGCAATGTGATGAGCCACAATGCCACCAGGGTTATATGGGTTAAAACCATCTGGTCCCCATTCCGGTGCTACTGCCTGCGCGGCGCCAGTTATGCCATAGGGGTCAGAAACCCATATCCCCGGGCCAAATAGTCCGGTGAGGTGAAAAGCACCAAACCCAAAACAAAGTAGACCAGATAAGAACAGGTGAATGCCAAACATTTTTGGCAAGTCTAGGGCGGGTTCACCAGTGCGGGGATCTCTAAAGAGTTCCAAATCCCAGTAAACCCAGTGCCAAACTGCGGCTAGGAACAAAAGACCGGAAAGAACAATGTGAGCAGCAGCAACCCCTTCAAATGACCAGAAGCCAGGATCACTTGATGGGCCACCAGTAACATTCCAACCACCCCAAGATTGGGTGACGCCCAAACGTGACATGAAGGGTAGGACGAACATCCCTTGACGCCACATCGGATTGAGAACCGGATCACTAGGGTCAAAAACAGCTAGTTCGTAGAGTGCCATCGAACCAGCCCAGCCTGCTACTAAGGCTGTGTGCATCAGGTGTACAGAAATCAGTCGACCTGGATCATTCAGAACGACTGTATGTACTCGATACCAGGGTAGTCCCATCGACTACGCTCCTCCTCGATGAGTTAGTTTACAAAGCAATTTTCTTACTGAGATTCTGAGAGACGAAAACCGACACTCAGAAAACTCTCTCTTGTTTTTTGTTATTGCCAGAGCCAGAGTTTTACCACAGCTTAGTCTTAGAAGTCAGACAGCGTGGGTGCTTTGGCAATGCTTACTCGCTTCGGGAGGTTTACCTTGTAGGGTAGCCATCGCCAAGCAAAAATGAGAATGTTTTAAAAAGTGTAACTATTGATGGAATTGTTTGCAAGCGTGTAAATTGATGCGATCGCGTAGCATCTGAAAGTTTTTTCGCTACCAATCACTGTCGGGGATTAAATTTGCTTATATTTTCTTTACGAGGAGAGTGGGGCACAAGAGCAGGGGAGCAGGGAGCAGAGGGGAAAGAGTTAATTCTTAATTCTCCCCCTTGCCCCCTGCGTCCTGCCCCTCTGCCTCTTGCGCCCAATGCCCAATGCCCAATGCCCTACTAAACCACCAACTGGATATTTTGCAATTGACACTTCGCCTCAGCCGTACCCAGGCGTTCAATTACCTGTTCAGCACTCATCAGACGCTTGAGTACTACTTGACCTATGGTCTTACTGGCAATTACTGGTGTTGTTGGTTTGACTTCTACGGTTAAAACGGCTTCTTCAACTCGATAAAGCCATAGCAATTCGTTTTGTTCGACTAAACAAATATTCATTCGCTGAATATCTGGTTGGCGTCGCCATGCGGTTATTTGCCAGAGTCCATCAGATGCCCAGACTCTAGCAACTATCCATCCCTCAGATAGAAAGAAATACTTCACGATCTTAGTCTCACTGTTTGGACTTTCTATTTGCTATTTACCATATCGTACATATCTCATTTGTTAATGTATAACTAATGATATTTTAAATTAAGGCTATTTAATTTAGTCCCCACGTTTTAATAGCAAAAATCATTCTGAATAGAACCTCCTACTCTGGTATCATGAAGCATCAGAACTGTGATTGGGCATATGCTGAAAAATACAGTACGCGTCCAGAGAATTGGCCTAGAAATATACGTCGAACTTCTGAGAAACTTCAAAACGTTAGAATTACTAATCTCGACTTTGAAGAAGTTATCGAATCTGTACCTGATGGATCTTTTTTATTTATTTGTCCTCCTTATTTAAATACAGAGGAAGATAAATTTTATGTTCATTCATTTTTTAAAGATGAGCATTTCAGGTTATGCTAAATATTAAACAGACATAAACAAAGAATAAAATTTCTTAGAGGATGTCTGAGAAGTAAGAAAGCCCACGTAACGGTATCCTGTCAGTAGAAAAAATACTTAAGTATGACAGCGTTATGAGAGCTATGAAC
>NZ_JBALCS010000117.1:0-36149 GCF_036919555.1 Nostoc sp. | reverse complement strand
GCGATGAAGGCTTAATTGGTTTAATCATTGTGGTCTGTTTTTTGAGCCTATTAGATAGCTTTTTTTGTGGTGAATTTGATCGCAAACTGCTGTAATATCTATTACTACCCCGATGTGATAGTAAGTTGTGACCAACGAGATAAAGCTTTTAACAACTTTCTGCGTTACCCCTGCTTAATTGTAGAAGTGTTATCTCCGACAACAGAAGCCTTTGACAGAGGTGATAAATTTTCTGACTACCGACAGATGGAGTCACTTCAGGAATATGTACTTGTGAGTCAAACTCGGTTAAATGTTGAGTGTTTTCGCCGCAACCCAGAGAGACAATGGGTACTTTATCCATATAAACAAGAAGATATCATTCATCTGGCAAGTGCAGATTTTCGGTGTGCTGTTGCAGATTTCTATGAGGATGTTACTTTTGAATCGCCCTAATGACTGACTACTAGCTCGACAGCCAGAAACCAGAATGTTGAGGATTTAAAAATGTGTTTTTAGCAAAATAAAAAGGCAAAAGAAGATTTTCTTTTGCCTTTTGCCTTTTTACCTTTTAATAAAGACGCGAAATTTCAAGTCTCTACTCTTCGTCGAAATCATCTTCCTCGTCTTCCTCTTCTTCCTCGAAATCGTCGTCGTCTGGTACTTCATCGGCGATTAATTCATCTTCTTCCTCTAGAATTGACCTTTCTGCACGTCTGCTACCAAAACCAGATTCCCCAAGAGTAGGAGAATCTAAATTATAGGTGCGAGCTGTGCGGTCATCTAAGACCATATCCAGGGGATCATCAACTTCATCCAAGACACTATTGCTAATCTCAGCAGCATAATCATCGATCGCACCGGGTTCATCATAGGTATTGTACCCAGTACCAGCCGGAATCAATCGCCCGATAATCACGTTTTCCTTTAATCCCCGCAGCCAGTCGGATTTGCCTTCGATAGCTGCTTCGGTAAGTACCCGTGTTGTCTCTTGGAAGGATGCAGCGGAGATAAAGCTATCAGTATTCAACGATGCTTTAGTAATCCCCAACAATACTGGGGTATACTGTGCCCGCGCACCACCAGTAATTGCCATAGCTTCGTTCACCTGCTCAACTTGGCGCAGTTCTACCAATTCACCGGGAAGCATAGTGGTGTCACCACCATCATCAATCCTGACTTTGTTGGTCATCTGGCGAACAATTACTTCAATGTGCTTATCGGAAATATCAATCCCCTGAGATTGATACACCATTTGCACTTCATTCACCAAGAATGTCTGTACCTTTTGCAAAGCATGGCTAGCACAAGCATAGATTCCGTCTTCGGAACCCAGGCTAAAGAAGATTTCCAAAATTTCGTGGGGGTTGGATGGCCCATCTGTCAACGGTTGTCCGGCTAATACAGTTGATCCATCTGGCACAATCAAATTTTGTCCTGGGCCTAGAGGATAATCTGTGATTACGCCATTTGATTCTACGACTTTGATGGCGATCGCTTCATCACCACCGTCGGCGTAAACTACCTTAATTTCACCCGCCCGGCGACATAAAATACACGCTTCTTTCGGTTTGCGAGCTTCGAGCAGTTCCTCAATCCGGGGCAAACCTTGAATAATATCTCCGGTTTTGGCGCGTTCAAACACCAACAGCACCAAGTTATCACCCCGTTGTACCAAATCGCTGTCTTCTATCTGCAACACAGCACCAGGGCTGACTCGATAAGGGCGACCGATGCGGGTAGTAATAACATAGTTCTGAGTTTGGAGTGAGGAGTTAGGAGTTTCGGAATTAACTCCTAACTCCTCACTCTTAACTCCTAACTTTTTAATATCCACTACTTGCCCTGATTCTGGGGCAAAAACTCCAGGAGCAACTTCTGTACCTTCTACTAGCAAGTCACCCACTTTCACTTTTGGCTGAGTACTAGTATTAATGGTAAGCCTGTCAGCGTCGCGCAATACCAAGCAGCGACGCACGTTTTCGGTTCCTTTTTGAACGCCTCGCACTATCCCCCCTTCTTTACACAAGATTTGGGTACGTGCTACCACAGATCCAGGGGCGATGGTAAGCCCATCTTCTACCTCAAGTGTTGTCTGGGTGCTACCTTGGGTGGCATCGGCGGTAATGTCTCGACGAATTACCAAGGACTCCAAAATCACCAGTTGTAAGCGTTGAACTTCTGGATCTTCGGCATCCTGTACCAATTCAATATCTGCTGCTAGAGGCGAAGCATTGTGGTCTTGTTCTCCTTCTTGCTCAATTTCCAGCACTAGCTGGGTTCGCAGCAGTTCCACACCTTCAACAGACTTGACGCGTTCCGAATCTTTGTAAGGTAGTCGCTGCACAGCCCGCAACTGAATTGATCGCCCGGTTTGTTGACTTATCGATGTAGTTGATGGCACATCGGGATTATCCGGTACGGCAAACTCAACTACTGGACGACTCAACAGGGCAGGCCCTTCTGGTGTTTCCACATACTGGATATAGCGCAATTCCGTGGCAACACTACCTTGAAACTCCTCACCTGGTTGGATGAAGGTGTTATCTCGCCCGATAACTGCTTCTGGATCGTCCACCATTAGCAGTTCCCCTGGCTTAACCACAACTTCCCGCAGGATGTCGTTTTTCTGGGTCACTTCTACCACACCGCTGTTTTGGCAGAAAATATCTTTTACTACCTCAGTGCCAGCTTCCACAAACTGACCGTCTTCTACCAACAGCAAGGAGATATCTTTATTAACTTCGTGACTTTCTTCGGGAATCCACAAGAGGGTACCGCCCTGCACCACTTCATAACCCAGCTTGGCTTTGCCTTTTTTCTGGACTTCTACACCCGCGAATTTCAAAAATCCACCAGTGGTTGTGCGATAGCGGTCATCAATTAACTCGGCTACTACTTGACCATTTTGCACTTTTGTGCTAGGTGTAGCTCGAAGGTTAAATACCTGGTTGTTGCCAGTGGAGACTAAGTAATTATTGCGACCTTGGGAACTTTGGACTGTTACCGTTGCCTGGTCTAAAACTACAGAAGCGGTGATAATCTCAATTTCCCTGGTACTTTTACCTGGGTTAACTTCGGGCAAGCGCACCACACCGCCGTGCAAAGTGCTTAACTTGGTTTCTGCTAAAACTCCATTAGAGGCGATCGCATCACCATTTTTGACAATCAATTCTGCACCGGGCGGCAAGTTGTAAACTTCCCCAGACAAAATCCAAATCAAGCCACCGCGTGCGGCTGTGGTTGTGGTATTACCCTGACGGTCAGTTTTTTGTTCTGGGACTACTTCGGCAAATTGCACTTCCCCTGCTAAGTCAGAGGCGACATCTTTAACTGCTTTTTCTGTATTAGTCCGAGTTGTGCGTCCACCGAGGGCAACCTCTGCCAACAACTGACCTTGTTTTACCTGATTTCCGTCAAATACATATAATGTTGAACCTTGAGTAAGATGAACCTCTTGGTTGTCTGGGGTAACATCACCTACTTTTGTTGGCTCCAAAAGCAGGATGCCATTAGCCTCAACATATAGGGCATCTTCACCGTGGCGGGTACGATATGTTCTGGTCTTCAGTTTGCGAGGAAGCTTAACAGTTCCATCGATTTTAGAACGAACTTGTTGCGCTACTTCTCCAGTAAACACACCACCCGTGTGGAATGTCCGCATGGTTAACTGGGTGCCAGGTTCGCCGATACTTTGGGCGGCAATAATTCCCACAGCTTCGCCCAAGTCCACCATTTTGGCGTGGGCTAAACTCCAGCCGTAGCAGTGTTGACAGACAGAACGTGCTGCTTCACAAGTTAGGGGCGATCGCACCACAACTTCTCCCACCCCAGATTTTTCAATTTTCTTCGCCAAGTCTTCAGAAATTGGGGAATTGCGTGGTGCAATCACTTCTTTTGTCACCGGATGCACCACATCTTCGCCAATTACCCGTCCCATCAAGCGGGTTGCTAGAGGAATCAAGGTTTTGGCACCTTCTGTCATTGGTCGAATGCTAAGACCTCTGGTGGTGCCACAATCAAATTCCCGAATAATTACATCCTGGGATACATCCACTAACCGGCGGGTGAGATAACCAGAGTCAGCCGTCCGCAAGGCAGTATCCACCAATCCTTTTCTAGCACCGTAAGACGAAATAATATATTCCGTCACAGTTAGTCCTTCACGGAAGTTGGTTTTGATGGGCAAATCGATAATTTCCCCTTGAGGATCTGCCATCAGTCCCCGCATCCCCACCAATTGCCGGACTTGGGAGATGTTACCCCGTGCCCCGGAGAATGCCATCATGTATACGGAGTTTAGGGGATCAGTCTTCTTGAAGTGAAGGACAACTTCATCTTTCAAGGCTTCACTGGTACCGTTCCAGGTATCGATTACCTTTTGGAAGCGTTCTACTTCGGTGATTTCTCCGCGTTGGTAACGGATTTCAGTGGCGCGAATTTCTTCTTCGGCTGCTTCTAAGAGCAATCGCTTAGTTGGTGGCACCATCAAGTCATCTACACTGATGGAAACCCCTGCTTTGGTAGCGTAGCGAAATCCCAAATCTTTCAATTTGTCCGCCATCACTGCGGTTCGCGCTGTACCATAATTCGTAAAGGCCCAAGAAATTAAATTTCTCAGTTGACCTTTGTCAACCACACGATTGCGAAAAATCATTTTTTCGTTAGTCATTAGTCATTAGTCCTGAGTCATTAAGAGTCCTGAGTCCTGAATCCTGAGTCCTGAGTGGTTTTCCTACTCAAAACTCAGCACTCAGCACTAACTTGCTAGTGCTTCCTGAATGGCATTGTTGTAAATAACGCGGCCAGGAGTTGTGTATATATACTGCGAAATTACATTGCCCTTAGCGTCTTGTCTGACTCGGCGGAACTTATAGAGTAATGTCCGGCTACCATCGTCGTTTTCCGTCACTTTCAGAGGTTCCGTATCCGGTTGGTCTGATTCTATTTCACCGTCAAACCGCACGTAAATATAGGCGTGCAAGTCAATTTGGTCTTGCTGAAAAGCCATAATTACGTCATCTAGCGAATAAAAGTACTTTCCTGCGCCTTTTGTCGCACCGGGATTTTCTGCTGTTAAGTAATATGCCCCCAATACCATATCTTGGCTGGGCGTGATGATCGGTTTACCCGTGGCTGGTGACAGAATATTGTTAGAAGCCAACATCAACAACCGCGCTTCAGCCTGACTTTCTAACGACAACGGTACGTGTACCGCCATTTGGTCGCCATCAAAGTCGGCGTTAAACGCTGGACACACCAGAGGATGCAATTGAATCGCTCTACCTTCTACTAAAATCGGTTCAAAAGACTGAATACCCAAGCGGTGCAACGTTGGTGCCCGATTTAGCATCACAGGATGTCCTTCAATCACTTCTTCCAGCACATCCCACACGCTGGGGTCATTACGCGATATCAGCTTTTTCGCAGCTTTGATGTTATTCACCATGCCGCTACGAATGAGGCGGTTAATCACAAATGGTTGAAATAGCTCAATCGCCATTTCTCTAGGTAAACCACACTGGTGAATTTTCAGCTTTGGCCCGACAACAATTACAGAACGTCCAGAGTAGTCAACCCGTTTTCCTAACAAGTTTTGTCGGAAACGTCCTTGCTTACCCTCAATAATGTCAGACAAAGATTTTAGGGGTCGGTTATTTGCCCCTACCACAGTGCGTCCCCGACGACCATTGTCAATCAAAGCATCCACTGCTTCTTGCAGCATCCGCTTTTCATTCCGCACAATAATCTCTGGTGCCAAAATTTCTTGTAAACGTGCCAAACGATTGTTGCGGTTAATTACCCGCCGATACAAATCATTTAAATCGCTGGTGGCAAACCGTCCGCCATCTAGTTGCACCATTGGGCGCAAGTCGGGGGGAATCACGGGAATAACTGCCATTACCATCCACTCTGGTTTGGAACCAGTGGCGATGAAGTTGTCAATCACCCGCAGTCGTTTAATTAGCTTGGCCCGCTTTTGTCCCTTGGCGTTGCCAATTTCTTCGCGTAGGCTTTCCGCTTCTTGCTCTAAATTGATATCGGCAAGCAAGCGCAACAGTGCTTCAGCACCAATACCAACCTCTACGCCCTGTAACAGAGAATCTTCGCTATAAATTTGGTCTTCAATTTCCAACCACTGATCTTCACTCAGTAGTTGTTTGTAAGTTAAAGTTTCGGCATTACCTGGACTCAGGACAACATAAGAGTTGAAATAGACAATCTGCTCGACATCCCGCAAGGGCATATCCAACAAGATGGAAATATAGCTAGGAATGCCTTTGAGATACCAAACGTGAGCTACTGGTGCGGCGAGTTTAATATAGCCCATGCGGTGGCGACGCACCCGTGACTCGGTGACTTCTACCCCACAGCGCTCACAAACAATACCTCTGTGACGAACTCTTTTATACTTGCCACAATGGCATTCCCAATCTTTCGCGGGTCCAAAGATGCGCTCACAAAATAAGCCATCCATTTCTGGCTTGAGAGTTCGGTAATTAATCGTTTCTGGCTTGGTAACTTCACCGACTACCTGACCATTGGGCAATGTTCTCTCGCCCCACTGCCGAATGCGTTCAGGGGAAGCCAAGCCAATTTTTACGTAGTCAAACTGATTAGTTTGGGCAGGTCTCATACTTAAGTACTGAGTTCCGATTTATGAGTTTTGAGTATATTTAGTTTTAAGGTTTGAATTAAGAGAGATCCAAGTGCTAAATACCAATTGCTGAGTCTTTTAATTCTCAGCATTTAGCACTTAGCACTCAGCACTCCTTATTCGTCTTCCTCCAACGATTCGCGGGAAAGAGATTCATAGGTGGGTCGAGTAGGTGTGCGACGCGCTGATTGGTCTGCCATCAAATCGACTTCCACATCTAGGGAACTGCCGTCTGCTTGGGTTTCTACCTTGTGTACGGCAATGTCTAATCCCAATGATTGCAACTCGCGCATTAGCACCTTAAAGGACTCTGGGGTTCCAGGTCGGGGAATTGCCTTGCCTTTAACGATCGCATTTAACGCTTCATTCCGTCCTTGCATATCGTCAGATTTTACTGTGAGCAGTTCCTGTAAGGTGTAAGCTGCACCAAAAGCTTCCAATGCCCACACTTCCATTTCCCCAAACCTCTGACCACCTTGTTGTGCTTTACCACCCAAGGGTTGCTGAGTCACCAGTGAGTATGGCCCTGTAGAACGGGCGTGAATCTTATCATCCACCAAATGCACCAGTTTCAGCATATAAGCCACACCGATGGTAATTGCTCGGTCAAAGGGTTCGCCTGTACGACCGTCATACACCATGATTTTGCCAGGATTATCTGGGTTGTATACCCAGTCTTTACCTGTTTCATCACGTGCTTCTTGCAATTTGCCATGTACGATTCGGCGCGATGACTCTTCACCGTACATTTCATCAAAGGGAGTAATCTTAAATCGGACTCCCAAGGTTTGACCAGCCCAACCCAAGAGGCATTCAAATACTTGTCCGACGTTCATCCGACTGGGTACGCCCAAGGGGTTGAGTACAATGTCCACTGGTGAACCATCGGGCAAATAAGGCATATCTTCTGCCGGTAATATCCGAGAAATAATCCCTTTATTACCGTGGCGTCCTGCCATTTTGTCACCAACTTGGATTTTGCGTTTTTGGGCGACATACACCCGGACTACCATATTAGCTCCTGGTGGCAGTTCATCGCCTTGTTCACGAGTAAACAAGCGCACATCAACTACGCGACCTTTTTCACCATTTGGTACTCGCAGAGAATTGTCCCGCACATCCCGCGCTTTTTCACCAAAGATGGCACGCAACAGTTTTTCTTCTGGCGGTTGGTCAGATTCACCTTTGGGTGTGACTTTTCCTACCAAGATGTCTCCAGCTTCTACCCATGCCCCAATGCGAATGATTCCCTGTTCATCCAACTGACGCAAGGCATCTTCCCCGACGTTAGGAATTTCTCTAGTGATTTCTTCTGGCCCCAGTTTTGTCTGTCTAGCTTCAATTTCATATTTTTCAATGTGAATTGAGGTGTAGACATCATCCTGCACCAGTCTTTCAGAAATTAAAATTGCGTCTTCGTAGTTGTAGCCTTCCCAAGGCATATAAGCAACTACAATATTTTGTCCTAGCGCCAATTCACCGCCTTCGGTGGAGGAGCCATCAGCCAGCACCTGACCAGCAACAACACGTTCACCAATGCGGACGAGGGGTTTCTGATTTAAACAGGTGTCTTGGTTTGAGCGTTGGTACTTAGAAAGGGTGTACTTAATTTCTGAAGTGTTAGCTTTAGGACGGACACGAATTTCTGTAGCATCCACATAAGTGACATCGCCATCGGTGCGCGATACAACCACCATCCCAGAGTCTCTTGCTCCTTGCGCTTCCAAACCAGTACCCACCAGAGGACGTTCTGGCTTGAGCAGGGGTACTGCTTGCCGTTGCATGTTCGACCCCATCAGCGCTCGGTTAGCGTCATCATGCTCCAAGAAGGGAATCATGCTGGTCGCTACCGACACAATCTGTACGGGAGATACTGCTACGTAGTCCACCTGTTCTGGTGTTGTGGTGGAGAATTCCTGGCGATAGCGTACTGGCACTTGCGGGCCAACAATGTGCCCGGTTTCATCTACAGGAATATCTCCAGGAGCAACCCGCAGGTCGTCTTCTTCATCGGCTGTCATGTAGGCTGGAGGCACGTCAAATCTAACTCGCCCATTTTCTACAGGTCTAAATGGCGTTTCTAAGAAGCCGTACAGGTTAACCCGTGCATGGGTTGCTAAGGAGCCAATCAATCCGGCGTTGGGACCTTCTGGTGTCTCAATGGGGCAAATGCGTCCATAGTGACTAGGATGAATATCCCGCACAGCAAACCCAGCGCGTTCGCGGGTTAAACCACCAGGTCCAAGGGCACTCAGGCGGCGTTTGTGGGTCAGTTCTGCTAGGGGATTTGTTTGATCCATGAACTGACTTAACTGGCTGGAACCGAAGAATTCTTTAATTGCTGCTACCAGTGGTTTGGGGTTCACCAAGGAAGCAGGGGTCAGCACTTCCGCATCAGATACGGTCATTCGTTCCCGAATAATCCTCTCTAAACGGTTTAAGCCTACCCGTACTTGGTTTTGCAGCAATTCACCGACGCTTCTCACGCGCCGATTACCTAAGTGGTCAATGTCATCGATATTACCAATATCATATTCTAGGTTGATCAGGTAATCTACGGCTGCCAAAATATCGCCAGAAGTCAACACGCGCATTGTGTCGGGGACAGAAAGGCGCAATTTCTTGTTGAGCTTGTAGCGTCCGACGCGACCAAGGTCATAACGTTTCGGGTCAAAGAAACGGGAGTCTAGGAGCTGTTGTCCACCTAACACCGTAGGTGGTTCACCAGGACGGAGTTTCCGATATAACTCCATTAGGGCTTCTTCTTCAGAGAATTGCCCTTCTTTTTCGATGGTTTTTTGGAAATATTCTGGATGACGTAAGGCATCAAAGATTTCGTTATCTGATAACCCTAAAGCTTTTAAGAGTACCTGCGCTGAGAGTTTGCGGGTTTTGTCGATGCGTACCCACACCAAATCGTTACGGTCTGTTTCAAATTTCAGCCATGCTCCCCGGTTGGGAATTAAGCTAGCTGAATAAGTACGTCGCCCATTTTTGTCTATTTCTGATTTGTAATAAACCCCTGGCGATCGCACTATTTGGTTGACAATTACCCGCTCGGCTCCGTTAATAATAAACGTGCCGCGATCAGTCATCAAAGGCAAATCCCCAATAAATACTTCTTGCTCTTTGATTTCCCCTGTTTCTTTGTTAATCAGACGTGTAGGTACATACATTTGGACGGCATAGGTACTATCCCGCCGTTTGGCTTCTTCGACGCTGTACTTTGGCTCCTTGAGTTTGTAGTTATGACCTAAAAAGTGCAGTTCTAATTTGCCCGTATAATCTGTGATCGGACTAAAGGAGTTAAGTTCTTCTATCAGCCCTTCTTCCAAAAACCAGCGAAAGCTTGACCTCTGGATTTCAATCAAGTCGGGCAATAGAAAGGCGGGTTCCATATATGTTTCTTTAGTCATGCCTCTTCCTTTGTCAACCTGGTAAAATTTTCCCTTGGACACTGCTATTTGACGCTTCCCACTGCTAGCCAGTGTCCTTAGCTGTTTGGGAACTTTTTCTTACACACTTGCTATTTACAGGTGTGGGCAAACGCAGCAATTAAAGCTGGCTATAATGAGCAATTTCGACAAGGGGGTAATCGTCCCTAATCGGTGACTCAGAAGCCAAAAACCAACTATAGTATTGATTCAAAAAGAATATACAGTTGAGATATTCCTGAGTTTGATCTACTTTCCTCACTTCCCCTCCAAAAAGCGCGTTAATTTGCTGACGCAGATCCACGCGATGTGTCTTAAATCACTCCGGTATTTATACTCTCAGTGATATCCTAGATATCCTAAGACTGAGGGAATGATCTGTACCCTGTCGGCTTTGAATCAGAATCACTTCATTTTGCTGAATTGTACTCACAAGGCAATTTTGTTTAACGATTTTGAATAGGTTCAATAGACACCAAGCCGATGTTGTGCAAAATTCTAGCTCGATTTGGGTTGGCACGGTTAGTCATGTGTGGAGAGCATCCGCTTGTAGAGATTTGGAGGATGGCCAAGCTATAACAGCATGGAAAATTCCGAGGAGAAGTTTTAGGTTGCTTCCTTTATCATTATGGCGCAAGCAAAATGTTTTTGAGGGAATAATATTAGCATATTTTGTCCTCCTAGAGTTTTATTTTTTTTAGCACAACTGAATAAAAGAGATTAAAGCACACTTTATATTGACAGACCGAATAATTCACAGGCATTTTGGGTGGTTTGATGGGCGATCGCCTCTACCGTTTCCTGACGTAGTTTAGCTACTTGCTCGGCTACATAAAGCACGTAGGCAGGCTCATTGCGCTTCTCGCCCCGTTTAGGAACCGGAGCTAGGAAAGGACAGTCTGTTTCAATCAGTAGGCGATCGCTCCTCACCATCACCGCTGAGGATTGGATCGCTTTGGCGTTTTTGAACGTTACCGTTCCGCTAAAGCTAATATAGAAGCCTAAATCGAGAAACCATTGAGTTTCTTCTGGCGTTCCTCCCCAGCAATGCATGACACCTCTCACCTTTTCTCCTTTAAGTTCCCGCCATTTTTGCAACACTTCTCTGGTTGCCATAGCAGCATCACGGCAGTGGATAATCACTGGTAAGTTGAGTTCAGATGCGATCGCTAACTGTGACTCGAACACCATGTACTGTTGCTGATAGTTATCAGCTTTGTAAAAATCCAACCCCATTTCCCCAATTGCTACCACATTCGAGTCAGAACTTGCTAAAGTTTTTATTTTCTCGGCTGTCTCGCTATTCCATTTATCAGCATCTAAAGGATGTAATCCTACAGCAAAGCTGATTTCGGGAAATTCTTGGGCTATGGATTGAATACTGGAAAACTCCTCAGGGTGAACACAGGAATGTACTAAACGCACTACACCTGCTTGTTGCCACCGCGATCGCACTGTTGCTAAATCCGGCTGGAAACTATCAAAGTTTAGATGAACGTGCGTGTCTATCAGTTGCATTCTTTGTCCTTTGTCATTAGTCATAAATCATTAGCCCTGATCACGACTAAGAACAAATGACCCTCCAGGTGAATCCTTCTCCAACAGGAGAAGCAACGCATACCCTTCACGATTACCAGCTAAGAGGGAAACCACGCCCACCACTTGTTTTAATTCGGCAGAGCCAATACTACTCGCTCATGGGGCAGCCCTGCGGTGGACGGGTTAAGAGGTATAGAGCAAGTGGCGTGGAAATCCTCAAGACTGTACTGGCTTGCCAGACGCTCGCAGACTCGCTCTAAGCGAACGCGAACAGCGTCTCTAAGAGTTGCCATGCCGTTAGTGCAGCCTCTCTAAGAGTTGGCTTTACGCTGCGCCATCGCCCTTGGCGTTTCACACTTCACACCACTTGCTACAACTTTGGGAAAGTTCGTAACGCACTGGCTCGCTGAGTCAGAAGAGCGCACTGGCTTGCCAATGACTATTCAGATGCTGTTTGAGTTAGGGGTTTTAGTTTATGAGCCAATCTCGACTTTTTCCTTGCCCCATTGTTGGGGTGAAGCACACCCCGTTTAATCGCTTTATCGATTTTGCCGTAAGCCTCGGATAACCGAGCCTCTACTTCTTGTTTTAATTCTGGGGTAGGACTAGCTGCATAGACAGCTACAGCATTCAGGTATTTCTTCATCAGCGTCTTGACTGCTGATTTGTAAGCTTTATTACGCAGTCGGTTACGTTCTGCGATTCCGGCACGCTTGAGAGCAGACTTTGTATTCGCCACAGTCAATTCCAAAAATACTATTAATATGTACACACACTACTAGACTTACTAATATAGCATCCAAATTGCCAATGTTATAATTTCCTCAAAAAAAATCTCTCATTGGGGAAAAATTTAGTGCCTAGTCCCCGCTCCTTAATCCCCAGTCCTTAATTTGGTGTGTCGTCAATTTAGGAAATGCGTTAAAATGAGGTACATCAAATAAAATAGTAGCCCTAACTCACCACCTGGTTAAGCAATGTGATTGCCAATATAATCTTTCCCCAAAACGGATGTATTGTCAAAGGCAAGGAACTGTAAACAGCTAAATTTCAGAGGTTTCAAAGTATAGAACCGATATATCGTGTATCTACACATGTTAACTACTAAAAGTTAGGAAAATAAGTAAAAATTATACTCAGATCCTACCCCCTGTAAATCCGGGGGACTAGATGTGCAAACACACTACCTGCACTAGAGCAAGGAGTGAGGGTAAGGGTATAAAGGTAGTGGTAAATGGCACGCCCACTTCCTACCGCTAGCCTGCCGAGGCTTGTGGGACTGAGCAATTAAGTCGCCTTCTCAAGCAAACAATGTGGTGGCAGCCTTGAGAGTATCAAAAAAATCCAGGTTAAGCTAGAGAAGAGAATTAGAGTCAGCTTCCACACCCCAGTTGGTCAAGAGCAATACTAAATCTCAGGTGTGAATATTATCATTTTGGCATTGTCCTTACTCCATGCTGCGAATCATTACTCAGCAGGCAGACGTCAGAGCAGAACTACAACGGATCTGTGATCGCACCCATGACGAACAGGTGCTTCACAAAGAAGCAACGGTGCGCGAAGTTTTGCAAGCAGTGAAGCGCCAAGGCGACAAAGCTGTATTGCATTACACAGCCGAATTTGACAAACAAACCCTAAAAGCAGAACAACTCCGAGTTACAGGCTCGGAACTGGATGCAGCCTATCAGCAGGTGTCAAAGGAGTTGTTGGGCGCAATTCGACTAGCTTGCCGCCAAATTGAAGCATTTCATCGTCAGCGAGTACCGAAAAGCTGGGTACACTTTGGCGACGATGAAATAGTGCTGGGCAAACGCTACACCCCCGTAGACCGAGCCGGGTTGTATGTGCCTGGTGGCCGCGCCGCCTATCCCAGTACAGTGCTGATGAATGCAATTCCGGCAAAGGTAGCTGCTGTACCCCATGTGGTAATGGTGACACCTCCTGGACTTGGTGGTGCAATTAATCCAGCAGTCTTGGTAGCTGCCCAAGAAGCAGGAGTACAAGAAATTTATCGCATTGGGGGCGCACAAGCGATCGCTGCTTTAGCCTATGGCACAGAAACGATTCCGAAAGTGAATGTGATTACTGGACCTGGTAACATTTATGTCACCCTAGCGAAAAAACTTGTCTATGGCACCGTCGGCATTGATTCTTTGGCAGGCCCCAGCGAAGTGCTGGTGATTGCCGATGAAACCGCAAATCCGGTGCATGTCGCTGCTGACTTGCTAGCCCAAGCCGAACACGATCCAATGGCTGCCGCCATTTTGCTGACGACGGATGCGGCTTTGGCGAAAAACGTGCAACTAGCCTTGGAAAGACAGCTAGTGGATCACCCACGGCGAATAGACACAGAAAAAGCGATCGCTCACTACGGCTTAATTGTCGTTGTGGAATCGCTCCAAGCAGCAGCGGAATTTTCAAATGAATTTGCCCCCGAACACCTGGAATTAGAAATCAAAGACCCTTGGGCACTATTACCACAGATTCGCCACGCTGGGGCAATCTTTTTGGGTTACTCAACACCAGAAGCTGTAGGAGACTATTTGGCAGGACCTAACCATATCTTGCCAACTTCTGGTGCTGCCCGCTATGCTTCGGCTTTAGGGGTTGAAACTTTCCTCAAACACTCCAGTATTATTCAATACTCCCAAACCGCACTGCAAAATGTGGCTGGTGCCATTGATGTGCTAGCAACAGCAGAGGGCTTACCTTCCCATGCTGATTCAGTCCGACGCCGAATTCAGCAAGAAGAGTGATTTGTAATGCTTAATTTTTCCCTACCTATACTGTTGGCAAAAGTCACTCGATAGATTAAGACTTAAAGTTTGGATGGAGATCGCGTGACTTTTGCTATCCTGACTTCAGCCGCGCTTTAAGCGTCCACTGGCATTGCCGACAGCATGTTGCTTCAAAAGTAGGGAATTGCCGAAGGGCAGTTCATTGGAAAGGAAAACCCTCTCCAATGAACTGGTGAAAAATTTCTCCAGACCAGTTGCTACAATGCACTAACGTTAAATTGGGGTGAAACCGACCGATGGCACAGCCTCGAATATATAGGAATCATATTTGATTTCTGAACAAAATTAGGTATTGTAGGGTGTGTTAGAACGAAGTTCGTAACGCACCATTATCAAGGCTTAGGTGCCGTACTCTCCTTGCTAACACACCCTACGTGTCTTTTCACGCAATCAAACCGGATTCCTATATAAACTAAGTAGGCAGATGGAAAATAAATTTAGTGTAGCTGCCAACAGATTTTGCTACATACTTATGTAAGGGGTCTACTCTTGAGGAGACGAGAGCAGTGCTAAACAATATTTTGGTAGCTCTGGATGGTTCGGAAATTTCAGAACGAGTAATTCAGATTTTAGATAATTTGGCGTTGTCAAAAGATGCCAAGGTTATCCTTTGTCATGTGTTTCCCACGCCAGAGTCAGAGATGGAACTACCTGCTGATCGTCCTCAGCCAGAGTCTCCAACATTTTCTTATTTTCATATTGAAAAACAGCTGCAATCTTATCAGGAAAAATTATCAGTCACAAGTGAGTTAGAGATGGTAACTGGTGATCCTGCCGAAGAGATTATTCGCCTTGCCAATATTTACAAAACTGACTTGATTATAATTGGCAGTCGTGGGTTGATTGGGATGAAGCGAATTGTCCAAGGTTCTGTTAGCAGTCAAGTTGTAGAAGAGGCTAATTGTTCGGTATTAGTCGTCAAACCAACGTAAAAATTTGTAACGGCAAGCAATGACTATAACCACCCCAAAACTAACCTTTGAGGAATACCTGAAATATGATGATGGTACTGATACCCGCTACGAATTGGTCAATGGAGAACTAATTCCTATGAGTCTAGGAAGTGGACAACATGGTGCTGTAACAGAATTTATCAATGTTTGTTTCCGAGCAGAAATTCTCCGGCTAAAGTTGGATTGGACTTCTAAACAAATGGTTATCGGTGTTCGTTCCCCCCGGGCTGGGAGATGGGATACATCAAGGATTCCAGATGTAGTTGTGATTCCATTACCTCAATGGCGAGAGTTGAGAAACCGAGAGGCAGTTATTGAACTCAACGAACCACCTCCGTTGTTGGTGGTGGAAGTCGTCAGTGAATCAACAAAGACCGTAGATTATCGAGCCAAGCGAGTTGAGTATAACGTTTTAAATATTTCAGAGTATTGGATTGTCGATCCATTAACGAGCAAAGTGACTGTCTTCACATTGATAGAAGAATTATACGAACCAGTAGAGTTTCTTGGTAATGAACGCATTCAATCTCAAATTTTTCCAGAGTTAGAATTAACAGCTGAACAAGTGTTAACAGCCGACAATTAAAAATAATTTAAGGATTTAAAAAATCTAATCCAATACATTGTGATAAAACCCAAAAAAATAGCAGGGTTTTATCCCTGCATACAGTAAGTAGCGCTTATTCCCTACTCGACTACTCAAAGATCACCAGTATTTTCCGAAAAAAGCCCTACAAATTCCGATTGACTGTGGCTATGAAACAACAGTCAATCGGAATTTGTTACGTTTGCTGAAGAAAAGTAGATAGGCAGAATAAACGTATGTTAGGATAGTTAGCGATATAGAAACCTCTAATTGCTGGTAGAATTAAGGCAATTATCAATTTAAGTTCCTGCAAAAGTAATTTAACCTGCGGCAACAGAGTAAATTATTTTAAAAGCGACGTTTTACTTCCCTCAATACACGGTTAACCGTGTATTGACGTTTATTGTTTACCTTGTACTAAACTTCATAATGTTTGCCTATGACAATAAGTTTTCTACTCTTCGGTAGTACTGTTATTTGATATTTCCTGCATTTGCAACTGCAACTTGTCCATTAAATAGGTTTCCATTTCGATTTCCACCTCCGTTTCCACCTCCCACAGCTATATTTACGGGAATAGCAATAGCGGTATTGCCAATGGAGACCTTATCATTGTTGAAGCTACGATTAATACCACCAGAGAGGTTTGCTTCTTCGTTGGTGCTTAATGGAATAAACAATGTGCTTTCCATGATTTGAGTTTTCCTTTGATTGTGGGGATTAAAATAACGTCACATTTAAAGTAACAAATATAGTATTTGTATATCTTGTAACTTTTTTGCGTCGTTAGGAGTATTATACGGTTTTTGCTTAATTGGTCAAGCAACTAATTGTTTAAGAAATATGTATTACACGTCTTCATCAAAAATATTACATAGTAAGGATTTATACAAAGTTAATTAAAAATAAGTTTGAATTTATCAAGAAATCGTTGGCGTCAACATCAATATATATTGATATAAACATGGCGTTCTAAAAACTTAATTTTGTTAAAAAAATCTAGTAATTTAAATTTATTTAAGTATTAATACTGGTAAATTAACCAAATGCAGAGAATTTAAAGATATAATCAAGCAAACCAAACAACTTTTTTATACGATTCGTGATTAAATAACTTTATAAAACTCCAAACTGTGATTTTGATTTTTGAACAAGTCTTTTTACATAAAAATACGGCTTTTTTAATTATTTTATACAACACTAAATTTTAGATATATAACTTATTTTGATAGAAAAACTCGTAACTTTGCTTAATTATTAATTAATTTTAAAAAAGCTTTATTTTAAAAGTACAAATTTGTTGAAAGTAAATAAAGAAAAGATAAATTTTAGATATAAATTATAAAGATTTGATGCTCAAACTAAAGTGTGCTAGTTGCTATATAAAACCTAGCTGTATATAACCTTAATATTTACATACTCATACATACAGGCAAGGCACTTATCAGTAATAAAAGCAAAAGCCATCGTTTTCGCCCTGGAGGGCGAAAACGCAAAATCATGGGAGTTTTGCAAAAAAGCTTATTTAAACAGCAATACCTTCGCCAATTTACGAGGCTTGGGAATTGTTCAGTCGATTTGTTCAATGTTAGTTGTAAAACCAAGGTAGAATTTGCAACACGGAGCATCAAAAATCTTAAACTGCGTAGGTTGGGGAGCCACTGCGCCCTTGAGGTTTTCTGACTTGAAGCAAGTGGCGTTTGAGGAACGAAACCCAACATTTTCGGGGGTTTGTTGGGTTTCACTTCGTTCAACCCAACCTCCGATTATCCTTAACCCAAGCGTATTGGCTTATAGTGCATATCTCAACAGAGAAAATATCGGTAATTTTGGTATGTTCACCTTACTTATTACAAACAAATAGACAGACTTGCTTATCCGTTTGGAGTAAGTTCTGTAAAAAGAGTTTCGTTATCGTTCACAAATTACTAGATTGTGATGAATCTGGGTAATTTCTCAAATAGCAACCGTTACTTCCCTACTCAAGGTGAGCAGTATGTTTAGTGAAAAACACCACTTAAGTTTATCAACAGTTGCCTACTAGCAACCGTTGATAGACTTTGTGAAGTTTGTTGAAGAAAAGTATGTGGGGAAGAATAAACGTATGCTAAGATAATTGCTATAAACAAATAGCTAATAGCTTGGCAGAGTTAAGTAAATTAGCAATTAAGGCAGGCGCAAAAGTAACTTAACCTGGTAAAACAGGATAGTTTATTTAAGAGCCTTTATCCTAGTAAAGACGCTGTTGCTAGTGTCTTTGCGTTTATTCTTTCCCTAACTTATACTAAACCTCAGAAAATTAATTATTGCCCTAATAGGGTAATTGAACGGCTGGGCTACCAGATCCGCAAGTTCTGCCCGTAACAGAGTCAACTTCGCTAAATGTTTGCGATGGCATCGCCGCCAGTTCCGCCCGCTCCGGCATCTCCGCCAATAAATTGAATTACAGAGTTAATTATAAAGACTGTAAAAGAGAATTTTTTAGCAGCCGCCTTCTGGGAGCTTTTCTTCTTGCCACCAGAGACATTTGCTTCTTCGTCGGCGGTTAATGTAGTGAACAATGTGCTTTCCATAATCTTAGTTCTCGCTTGATTGTGGTGATTAAAGTTACGTCACTCCAAAGTAATAGATATAAACGTAAAAGAGTATATTTAGTAACTTGTTTGTGCCGTTAGAAGTATTATACGGCTCTTGCTAAATAGGTCAAGCAATTATTTTTTTAATAAAGAAAAATATATTAGACCTCTTCCTCTTCAGCAAAGATATTACATAGTTAGCATTTATACAAATTTAATTAAAAATAAGTTTTTATTTGTCAAAAAATCGCAGATATCAATATATATTGATATAAATATGTCGATCTAAAAGCTTAATTTTGTTTTTCCAAAAACATATAAATGAAACTTATTACGTGTTAATACCGATAAAGTAACGAAAATTACCAGAATTAAAGATATAGTCAAGCAAACCAAACAACATTTTTTATACTAATTTGTACTTAAATAAATTTCTCAAACTCAAAACTGGGATTCTGCATTTTTGAATAAGTATTTTTATGTAAAAAATATTTTTTTATAATTATTTAATACAACAAAAAGTCTATGATGTATAAGTTATAGTAATATAAAAAGTTTTAACTTTGTTTAATTATTTATTAATTTGAAAAAAGCTTTATTAACGCCGTGTGCAACTTATTCTTAGAACCCCTCTCCAAACCTCTCCCCCACAGGGAGCTACGGTGTATACACAAGTCCTAAAATCCTTGCCTGGTAAGATACAAGCCTTAATGGGCAAGGTTTTGATTTGATCAAGTTGATTATCAATAGTGTCAGATTATTGATAGAGGCATAACGGAAAATCAAGGATTTTAAAAATAATTTTCCGTTCTTTTCTGTCCATTTGATTGCCAACTAGACTTGTGTATACACGGTAGTCCCCACAGGGAGAGAGGCTTTGATTCTTGCTCCCCAACGCTAGTAGGGAAGGGGTTGGGGGTTAGGTTTGAGAGAAAGTTGCACACGGCGTTTTATAAGGAGAGGGAAGCTAGAAACAGGATGAAGTTTTGCATTTTATTTAATCCACGTTCCTTACTATAAAATAGGAGGAGAAATTTGGCTTAGATTTTTATGAGTTCCCGCCGCATTCTCCAAGTTGGTGAATCTTATACTTTTAGCCGATATTTTGAATTGCCTTTCACGATTGATGATATCTTAGCCGAATTAAATTGCACTATTGAAAGGAAAACTCTAACATTACCTGAATCATCAGAGATTTTAGACATCCAATTTTTACAGCAGCAACTTCGGCGTAATTTCTCTCATATTGATTTAGTTAATGAAACTACTAGACGCGAAGCTTTAATTGGTCCAATTTTGTTTGAAGTATGCGATTTAACTAATCAGAGACTCAATATAGAATATTCTATTGCTGTCAACGACTATCTGAAAGGGACTCTCGACTACTATATTGCAGCACCTCAAAATTTATTAGTCATCGAGGCCAAACAATCAGATTTAGTTAGAGGATTTACTCAACTCGCTGTTGAATTAATCGCACTTGACCAATGGACTAAATCCACATCTGAACTTCTATATGGAGCAGTTACGACTGGTGAAGACTGGCGTTTTGGAGTTTACCATCGTGCGAATCGTCAGGTGACTCAAGACCAGAAACGCTATCAAGTTCCAGAAGATTTATCAGTGCTTATAAAAATTATTGTAGGTATTATTTCTGGTTCATAAACTGGGGATTGGGGACGCAAAGAATAACTAATGCCCCATGCCCAATCCCTGTTCAGTCGATTCAACGCTCTTGAGTTGCTAAAAATTGACGCAAGCTCAATAAACTTAGGGTTTGACCCAAATTCAAGGGCAAAATTGAAACTCCTTCCAAGCGAGATTGTACCCAACCTTCTCCCCAGTACCATTCGTGGAACCCGTCAATGCCTCCACTAAGTAGCAAACGGAGACAGTTGGATTTTACAACGTCTACTTGATGATGAATCGGGACTGGCCCAGTCCAGGTAGTAAACTGGAATCCGGGAAGTAGTTCTTCTGGCATTCCTGGCGCAAAGCGTTGCCCTAAGAGCCATTTTTCTAGTTGCACCGGATGCAGCAGACTGTCACGAATTGCATTAGTTGATGCTTCGATTTCGATCCGCAGTTGGCTTTGTTGAAAATTACCCAGCATTTTTCTAAGATTGCCTAAAGGTGAGACATCGCTATTTCTAATATTGCAAATAAACTGCTGTCATTAGTCCTTTGTCCTTTGCAAAAAAACTAATGACCAATGACCAATGACTTTTCTCGCAGCAGAGAACTTAGAATAGAAAATGTGAACTTGTTAAGAAATGTAAGGTTATTCATGGCGGATCAGTTAATTCGTGCAACAGCAGCCGAAGGTGGAATTCGTGCCGTAGGTGTGATCACCACACGTTTAACAGAAGAAGCACGGGGACGCCATAAGCTTTCCTATGTGGCAACAGCAGCACTAGGTCGGACTATGGCAGCAGGCTTGTTAATGGCTTCTGGTATGAAGCGAACTGGGTCGAGGGTTAATGTCCGAGTCAAGGGTGATGGGCCTTTGGGTGGCATATTGGTAGACGCTGGCTTAGATGGTACGGTACGCGGGTATGTCGGGAATCCATCTGTAGAATTGCCTCCCAATGCCAAAGGTAAGCTAGACGTTGGTGGTGCAGTTGGTGGCGGCTACCTCTACATTGTGCGGGATATCGGTTATGGTTATCCCTACTCTAGTACAGTTGAACTAGTTTCTGGGGAAATTGGCGATGATGTGGCTCATTATCTGGTGAATTCCGAACAAACACCTTCAGCTTTAGTTTTAGGTGTGTTTGTGGGAGCAGGTGGAGTAACTGCGGCTGGAGGATTACTGGTGCAAATATTACCCAAAGCTGCCAGAGACGAAGCCCTAGTAGAAATATTGGAATCGCGGGTTGCTGGTCTAGCAGGATTTACACCATTGTTGCAAGCTGGGAAGACTTTGACTGAAATCTTTAGCGACTTGTTAGGAGATATGGGGCTGGCAATCTTTCCCGAACGGCAAATGCTGCGTTTCCACTGTGGTTGTTCTTTCGATCGCGTTTTGAGGGCACTGAAGATGTTGGGAGAAGTCGAACTGCAAGATATGATTATTAAGGATGATGGTGCTGAAGCAACTTGCGACTTTTGCGGCAGCGTTTACCAGGCAAGTAGCGATCACTTAGCTCAACTCATTGCCGATTTGCAAGCTGAATCTACTGTTTCAGGATAAAGTATAAAATAACACTGATTTTTGAGATTCTTAATGGTATTCTGTGGAGAGAGATAATCAAAAAAGTAGCTTTTTAATTACGAGAAAGTTACTATGGCAACAATGGAATTATCAAGCTAAAACAGAGCGCTATTCAATTATTTTGGTGTGAGAGATGACAGAGCGGGATATTCCAGACAGTTGGTCTTCAGCCAGTGGAAAAAAGCCAGATCAAAACAAAAGATTATCCCGAACGGAACAATTCGGTGAAACTCAACCATTTGATGTCCCAGCTACTGGTTCTACCTCCAAGTCAGTGAAGCGGCGAAAAAAAAACGATACGCAAGGATTACCTATAAATAGTCATTCAGAAGAAACTACCCAACTCAGTAAAAGTTCTGGGAAATGGCCACACTGGATGAGAAGCTGGGTATTGTGGTCAGTACTGCTAATGTTAATTCCCGGCAGTGTCGGATTCTTGGCAATGGCAATGCTGCTGAAGTTGCCAGCTGCCCCTAATTGTCCCTCGATTTTCTGGCCTCTAGCTAGTGCTTCTGTGCGGCTGCACTGCGCTCAGTTGGCGGCTTCTAAAGAGACAGTGAACGACCTATTGCAAGCGATCGCTCTGGTGAAGCAACTACCACAAAATCACCCGTTGCATGGAGAAATTGATCGTTTCATCGAAGAATGGTCACGCGATATTTTGAAATTAGCTGATCAAAGTTTCCAAACTGGGAATTTAGATGAAGCGATCGCTACTGCTGAGAAAATACCCCAAGATGTGGTGGCTTATAAATTAGTCAATGAGCAAATTGGCAAATGGCAGTCGATTTGGTCAAAGGCAGAAGCTACATACAACGGTGCGATCGCCGAAGTAAAGGAACGGCACTGGCAATCGGCATTCATGTTATCCGCCAAAATGCTGCGCCTAGACAATCAGTACTGGGCGAGTACTAAATACGACCAATTGAATCGTCTAATTGCCACCGCGCGGGAAGATGGCGATAAGTTAGGAAAAGCTGAAAACTTAGCAAGTAGTAAAGTAGTCGATAATTTACTAGAAGCAATCAACCTAGCCGAGTCGATTGAGCAGCAAAGTTACCTTTACGAAAAAGCTCAGTCAGCGATTCCGGCATTTGGACGCAAAATGCTGGAATTGGCACAGGCAAAACTAGACAAGCGGGATGCCGATGAGGCGCTGAATATTGCCAGACAAATACCGGAAAGTACGAAACTACAAGCCGAAACAGATGACTTTATCGCCATAGCTGACGCCAAAAGAAGTGCTTGGATAGGTAATGTTTCTGGTTTAGAGGCTGCGATCGCCCAAGCACAACAAATTGATTCCACAAGACCAGTGTATAACGAAGCACAGCAGCTGATTGCTCGTTGGCAGTTGGAAATTGAAGATGTTGCCAATCTAGAAAAAGCGAGAATATTGGCTAGTCAAGGAACAGTCCCTAATTTAACAGCAGCGATCGCCCAAGTGGAACTCATCCCTGCTAGTAATCCCAGAGGCACAGAAGCTAGGCAAGAGATAGGTCGCTGGCGTGGCCAAGTAGAGACAATTGAAGACCAACCTTACTTAGACCGCGCCGAACAGATCGCGGTATTTGAGGATATTAACTCCTTGCAAGCTGCGATCGCTCAGGCCAGCGAAATCCGTAGAGGTCGTGCATTATATCCAGAAGCACAGAAAAAAGTTCGGACTTGGATTGGAAAGATTCAGCGAATTCAAGACCAACCCTACTTGGATCAAGCCCAAGAACTGGCTCAGAGTGGAAATCTCACCGCCGCCATTGGCGCAGCTCAACAAATTGCCTCGTCGGGAAGGGCGCTTTCTGGGGAAGCACAATCTGCCATAAATGATTGGGAAGGTCAAATCCGCACCAAAGAAAACTGGAAAAAAGCTCAGGAAGTGGGGGCGGCTGGTACGCCAGAAGCCTTAGTTGAGGCAATACGGCTGGCAGATAAGGTTTCAAACAATAGCATCTTACGTATGGATGCGAATCAGGCTATTGACCAGTGGAGTCAGCAATTGTTAGAAATAGCCCGCTCTCAAGGTCAGTCTGATATTGCCAGAGGGATTGAGATTGCCAAATCGATTCCACGCAGTAGTGCTGCTTACAGTACGGCGCAAGAGCAAATTAAGGCTTGGCAGCAATTTCTCAATCCACAACCGCAACCGGAACCTCAGCCTCAGCTTGAGTCTCCACAATTGCCACCATCAACGACTATTAATGGTCAGTAATATCCTTATTAACGATTAAAACCTTTTGATTCGGCATTTTCAAAGTGTATTAGGACTTACGCAAAACGACACGGTGTAGGGGCAATTCATGAATTGCCCCGACAAAAATTTATTCTCCGATCCCTTCTCCCCATTCCTTAATTACAGAAAATAGTGATGAGTAATCATCATCACCAAATGACATTTTCACGGCTGTTTGCAAGATTTGCCGCACACCTTTAATACTGCTGAGATCCAAACTCAGAGATTTCGCTTCCGAGATAAACAATTCTGTATCTTTGAGCAAGTGTTTTGTGGGGAAATTGGGATCAGCATAATTGCCATCCAACATCCGTTGTAGTTTTTTGTCAAAAGTAGGTGCGTAGAGTGGACTGTCGCGCAATATTTGCATAAACACATCCACATCGACACCCTGACGCTGGATAAAAGCCAGACTCAGAGCAAAGCTAGTTGTTAGGGAAGCTATTAGTTGATTTAGTGCCAATTTAAGCGCCGCCGCAGATCCCACGGGTCCGATAAGTAAAGGTTCTGTGCCAAAATGTTCTAGTAACTTCAAGTGGCATTCATATTGTTCTGGTTCGGCGCCTACCATAACACTCAATTTACCAGCTTTTGCTTCCGGGATACTCCCTAATACTGGTGCTTATAAATACTCACCACCACCTGCAACAACTGCATCTCTAATTTCCTGGCTTTCTGTGGGAGTAATTGTTCCCATTTGGATGATCGTGCGCCCTTCTAGAGTTTGCCAAGCCGTATCTGAAAGCAAGACATTATAAATGGCCGAGGCATTAGTAAGCATGAGGATTACGCACTCAGCAGCACGAATGGCGTGGCGGGGATGTGTGACAATTTCAGCCCCAGCTGCTTGTAGTGGTGCTAATTTTTCTGGGGTGCGATTGTAGGCAACTAGCTGTATATCTGCGGCTAATAACCTTTGAGCCATTGGTAGTCCCATTAGTCCAGTTCCCAGAAATGCCACCTTCATTTTTCATATTCCTTTGGTACAGCGTCAAACAATTTTGGATTTTGGATTTTAGATTGACCCCAGGGCTATTTCATTCTCATCTAGTCTGCCTCAGAATGAATTCTGAGTCTAATAGCACTCATTCGTCTAAAGACGACTAACAAAAGGTTATAGTCCGTTTTAACGGACTTTAGCTAAAAGCCTGTGAACTTCAGTTCTGGGCGGTTTCTGTCTAGAACGAAATAGCCCTGGATTGACCCCAGCAATCAAGTCACTGGCTCTGTCATTTAAGTTTCTCTACTCCCCACTCCCTACTCCCTACTCCCTAACTTTGCCAATCAACCACCAGCAGCAAAAGTCGCCATAATTATCACTGAAAGTAAAATACCTGGAGTCAGTAAGGTTACTAGCATTAAAAGGTCGTGAGTAGTCATAATTATTACTTTTGTAGTGTGTTTAACTTTACAGTAATCACTGTTATGCTATTTTAACTTTTAAAATTTACCTTTACTCTGGCAGGGTCAATCCTTTTAGTGGTTGAGAAATTTCTGTCTTGTCCAGACCTTTACTCTGAACTAGGACTCCAAAGCCGCCTAGTCCTGTGGGATCTAGAAGCTGGTGTAGTGCTTCCCGCCGCTTTAGTAACTGCGAGAGGGGTTGTTGTTGATCAGAAAGGGCAGCAATGCGTTCGCCTAACCCCAACGCCATCAAAAATAATCCCTGCTGAATAAAACCAACATTCTTTAAATTGCACTTCTGTCCCTGGCGTTCCAAAGCTGTAAAGTCAACATGGGCAGTGATATCTTGTCTTCCAATATTGATATAGGGGTTGTCATGGAAACGGTGATGATAATAACACTGTAGCGTTCCTTGCGATCGCCTGGGATTATAATAACGACTTGCGGGGTAGCCATAATCAATTGTTAACACATAGCCGCGCTGCAAGCGGTCTGCTACTATACTCAACCAGTCTAGAGCAGCTAAATTAATTTCACTGCAATAGCCATCTGGATATGCACTTTGGGTAAAGTCCATTTCCACTAAGTCTAAATATTCAGCCAGATGGGGCGTTGAAGGTTCTCCTGTGACTTCTACAAATGATGGGCATGGAGCATTGGTTTCTTTTTCATTATTATTTGTTGTCACATAAATTTCTCGTAGTTCTCCTGTTTTTAGAATGAATTGATGCACGGGAAATGCGTCTACTAACTCATTAGAAAAAAAGCAGCCGACGATCGCATTCGGTGGTATATCCTCTAGATTGCACCAACGTACAGGCAAATCTTGCAAACGTTGCTGCTGTTCTTGTGTTAAAGTTGGGGACTTTTCAACAATGATGTACTCCAGCGCCGTAAAAAAATCTGGGTAGCGTAGCTGATGATATTTGAGGATATGCAATGCCAGAAATCCTTGACCTGCTCCCATTTCTACCAGAGAAAAGGGTACAGGTTTTCCTAAAATCTCCCACATTTGCAAAAATTGTTCTGCTAGTAACTCGCCAAAGTCAGCACAGAGGTTGGGAGAAGTGAAAAAATCACCACCCTGAAAGCCAATTTTGACTGCATCGCTAGAATAGTAGCCATGCTCAGGGTGGTATAATACCATATCCATGAATTCAGCAAAAGTAATTCGTTGTTGAGGATTAGTGGTAATGTGATTTGCGATCGCTGTACACAGCAAAGCATTGGAATCCATAAAATTTTTCATTGTCGTATTAACCTATCTAGCCCGCCTCAGAATGAATTCTGAGTCTAATAGCACTCATTCGTCTAAAGACGACTGAGAAAAGGTTATAGTCCGTTTTAACAGACTTTAGCTAAAAGCCTGGAAACTTTAGTTCTGGGCGGTTTATGCCTAGAACGAAATAGCCAATTTGCTAACTAGTACAGCACGGCGTAAATAAACCACAAATTTGAAATGTCTAAAATCCTTACGTAATGGTAATTACGAATTACGAATTACGAATTACGCGAAGCGGTACTAGCCACTCACCAACGACACCAGCACACCATTAAGATCGCGGACACGAGCAATTGTTTGTTCCCCATGCTGGGTTTTAGGGGCATCTAATGCTTTTGCGCCTGCCCCTATTGCTCTCATATAAGCGCTGCCAACATCAGGAGTGATAAATGATATCTGGATTAATGCTGGTGGTTGTGTAGCATCGTTGGGATGAAAACCGCCAGGAAATAACTTTTGTGCTTCACTACTGGAGGAGAAAGCTAATGTCGTGTTTCCGGTTTCGATTTCAGCCCAGACAGATTGCCCCCTATCCTGGAGAGAGCGACGAACTAGACCAAAAGCTTTTTCATAAAACTCAACCGTCTTAACTACATCCTCTACCCAAATGACCGTGTAACCAAATTTCACAGTTTTTTCTCCTGATTATAAAAATTAGTGTTGGCAAGAGCCAGGGCGAATATAATTCGCGGCTATACAAACAAAGTCCGCAGAGGCGGACTAAGGAAAAATTCAGGTTTTCTAACCCAGGTCGGTGGGTTTTGTCTGTGTAGACGCGGTTTCTAACCGCCCTTTTAACTAAACGCCTTTTTAACTTTCTAGTATGTAAGGGGCTGTTGCGAGAGTTTGCGCCCCTGTTTGCATCATTTCTATATCTGATGGCGACCAATAATGAGGACTTTCGCAGTGATGTGCTGCTAGCAATCCCCATAATCCTCTGGGAATCAAAATTGGTACAACTAAGTTGGCACGAACCTGCATATTGCGGAGAAAATCTCGGTGACAAGGGTGGATTGGCTCTAATTGAATATCAGCGATCGCCCTTACCCGTCCTGCCAAGTATAAAGCAGCATACTCATCATTAAAACAATCATCTGGTCCAGTGGAACCAAGTATTGAGAATTCTTTAGAACTCAAAGATTCAAAAGTCACCTGTCCTTGCCACTGTCCATAAAAATAATACAACACCACCCGATCAACCTGAAGCGATTCTCTGAGTTGATTAGTTGTTTGCCGGACTAACTCATCGCGCTGCATTGTTCTGACAAGGCGATCGAGCAAATTTTGCAAACCCTGTTCACGGCGATCGCAGTTCGGGTTAAAATCTGAGTGATAATTAATTTGCACAGTCATATAATTACAACTAAGTAAATACTGTTAAATTTATCTAGTAATTTATTAGACCTTATATAAACACATTCTTGAATTTATACCAGCAATTCATTTTTTCTAACATAACATTAAAACCTCACCCCGTCCTAACAAACATCCCTCTCCTTACTATCCCTCTCCTTAATAAGGAGAGGGACAGGTTTTGCGTAGCATAACCAGGGTGAGGTTTTCTTCTGCTATTAGATAGATGCTAATATTTTTGATTCTCCAAACATTGGGGCAAAACTACGGTAAGCTGACAAAGCTGCGTCCTTAACGATCGCATTCACAATCGGAAATGTCGTGAGGATGTAGCTAAATTCATCTTCAGTTAAGCCGTAAAGGTGTGCTATCATCCCATCGAGTTCGGCGCGGAGTTTGGCGCGTTCTGTTTCGTCGGTAACGCCTTGTTGATGGGAAACTAGACCGACTTCTTGCGCGAGTTCGTCAAATTCTGGTGTGGTGCAGATGAGTTTGGCGGCGCGTTGTACAATATCGTTAAAGTAGCGATCGTTTTTTGTTAAACGTGGAACGGGCATTTGATATATATAAAATATTGTTAGATTTTGGCTAATCCTTTGCCGAATGCCATAGTCAAACACAAAAGAGTTTAAACAAGCCGTAGCAAATAAAATTTCAGCTTCACTAATAAATTGTTCTATTTGTGAATTTTCTTTATTAAAAATGATGCTAGCATTCATCGAATGACCGAAAAAAACCTTTGGAGGTAGTACAGATGCTATTAAAGACCTCTCGTTTGTACTAGCTGCTACAGAACGATAAACCAATCTATACATTTCATAATTTAATTTTTGATACTCATCTTTATGACGACCGAATAAAGCTTTTCTCCCTTCCTGTTCATCTACCCAAAATCTCGGTTCGGTATATAAGTGAGTAAATTGATGAATCATTTTACCTTCATACAGTGGTCATCTATTCTTTGAATATGACTTAAATAAATTCTTATCATCAGTCATGTGGAATTCACGGCTTAAAGAAAGATTCCACTTATCCTTAATTTTCTCACCCAGTAATGGGAACTTAGTCATTTTTTCAGAAATATGGAAGTCTCTTTCATTTTTAAACTCCACTACTGAAAGTGAGTCAGGTGATAAACGCCGTATAAGCTCAATACTTATTGATATACTATCGTTGCTTGGAAATCTTTGTAATTCTCCAACATCATGACGCATAAAAGCAGCAGAAAATTTTTCAGTTTCACCGCCTTTTTCAAAAGTAAGAACAACAAATTTAAAACGGCTATCAACACCTTCAAAAATTGTTTTGCGGTTTTCAAAGCAGAATAGCCCAGTCACCTTACTCTTACTAAATAACATTTCACGTAATTGTTTGGCTCCTAAGTCATTATAAAAACTACTAGGAATAACAATACCGCATTCAGCACCAGGATGTAATAAGTTAAAACATTGCTCTAAAAAAAGTTTGTACAAATTAATATCTGTTGTCTTTGACTTATTACCATTAACAATAGAAATTTGGTTTTGATATTGCTTAGATGAACGATAATAAAGATTTACATGAGGAAACCTGCTTTTGTATTCCAACCATGCGGTTGCAATTTCTTTATCTTGCAACAGCTTGTCCTTGGCTTCTTCAAAAGTATGTATATCCATCTTCTTCTTCGTCACCAAATCATTATATTGGGCGAAGAACTCTTTTGCATCTGGTTTAAAAGCTTCCCAAGGTGGATTAGTGATAATTGCATCAAAACCGCCGCGTTCTAAAACCTTGTCAAAATGATAACCCCAGTGAAACGGCTTCAAAGCTGCAATATCCTCAACCTTCAAAACACGCTTCTGTGATTTTCCAGTTAACTGAACCTCCTCATACTTAATACCCAAACGCTTACTAAACTCATCCAACAGCAAAAGATTTAACTTTTCTTGTGATTTACTGTTTAGTTGTTCAATACTTCTGCGTAGATGTCTGAAGCACGTATCTTTAGGTGTATCTGTATGAGGTAAATTTTGAGGTAAAAAGGCATATTCTTTGTAAATTTTAATTGATTTATTCTTCTCTTCTAATATTTTTTTGTAATTATCGGCTGCTAAAGACTGTAAAAGATTACCTTGTAGCGAATTTCCAACTGTATCAAACGCTGTTTCATCAACTTTGATTAACCCAATCAGCGAATTACCTGCCATTATATTAAAATCAATATTCGGTAACGGTTCTAATTCATCGACATTCTTAGCAGAAGAAACCAAGGCTAAAAAAAGACGCAGTTTAGCAATTTCCGTTGCTTCCTCCATGATGTCTATACCATAGAGATTATCCCTAATAATGCGCTTTCTGATAAAATATTCTATGGAAAGATGCTCGGTTTTTTCAGTTTTTAACCAGTCCTTTAATTTTTTATCCCCCTGTAATTCGATTGTCCCAATAATAGCAGCATATATAAAAATTAACGTCTTCATGGCTGCTATGAGAAAAGCACCAGAACCGCAAGCTGGGTCAAGGATTGATAAGTTAGGAAGAATCTTTTCTATTAGTAAACGACAAATATTTGCATCCAGCTTGATCAGAAGTTCATTGATATCCTCAAATGGCTTATACTTATCAGATAGCGCATCATTTACGCGGTCTACAATTAACTTGTGGATAGTTCTATCACAGAGATATTCTGTAATCTGCGGTCTAGTATAATACGCGCCAAAAGCTTTTTGATTAATATATTTTTCAAAAATGTACCCTAAGACATCGGGATTTATTTCATCATCTTTACCTTTCGGCGTATCATCTAGATTCCAAGAATAACGCCCAAATAAATCTAAAACTTGCTCAAACGCCTCATCAACTATAGAAATATCATATTTATCTTCAATCTGATGCTTGAGAAATAGTCCACCATTCAGGTATTTAACCTTTCCTACCAATTCTTGTACAGATAAATCGCGTTCAAACTCAGGTTTAGCAAAGCTTTCAAAAAACAAAGCCTTGAGAAATTCAGCATAAAAATGATTTTCAGCTTTTTGTTTGCTTTGTTCTAGCTTATTTTGAAGATAATTTAAATCCTCATTATCAATAAAACCCTTACGCTGGAGAAAATAAACAAACATCAGGCGATTCAGAATTACGGATGTGTACCAACGTCTATCTGTCTCATTATCAATTCCTTTAACAAACAGCAAAAACTTCTGGTGTTGCTCTTGAAATTCCTTGTAAAACTTCTTAGTTACTGGCTCAACATCAAAGCCGCGTTGTAATTTATAGGCAATTTCGACAACAGTCGGTTCCCCATGTTCTAATTCAGTAATATCAATGACTAAAGAACCAAGTTTGCTTAAAAATAAGTCTCCTGGTTGACCTTTGACATATAAATGGTCACGAACAAAGTTTTTATTTCCTTCTCGTTTCACCCAATACCAAAGACTACGCGTGCGTTCTTGGGTAATAAAAATTAGGAGATTTTCAGCTATTAGTTTAGTAATTTCTTGATGAATAGCCCCTCTAACTTTAGCCTCTGGTATTTTCCCATCTGCTGCGGTGACTTCATAGATTGCAACACCTGAAAGTTCAGCAATTCTCTGATATTGATACGATTTATTCTGAATCTTTAAGGTAACAGTTTTTCGGCTTGAAGGTTGCGACCAACCTAATTCTTGTATAAACAAATCATTAAATTGAAAGTTATAAAGTAAATCGCGTGTCTGTTTAAAATTAAGTGACATAATTTACCCTAGATTTTTCGGAAAAGAAAAACCAAGCATGGTAAACTTGCCACTCAGAAAAGAAATCAGTGACTCTAAAAATTAAATCCGCCAGTGCAGACTTTAAGAAACCCTATTTATACGAGTTAAATTTTTAACCATGCTTTTTATCCTTTATAAATCCTTTATCTTTAATTAAGGCTCAGAGATATTACTGAAAAGTTATTTGAGCGTCGATTTTATTTGTGCATCTGCGATTTTTAATTGTCAGGTATATTTGCTGATTACTTTATCAAAATGCGTAATTGCTTTATCAAAATACCTAATTACTTTCACAAAATACTGAAATGCTTTCACAAAATGACATTTGACTTACTCCAAATGACATTTGACTTACTCATTTTGGTGTATTCCGCAAGCAAAATGACGTTTTACTTATTCATTGTTAGTAAATAAGTCGGCGAGAATAAATCAAATTACAAAATTTAAGCTTAAACCCCTTTAAAACCTCGTTTCATAGCCTCTGGCTGGAAACGCTCCTCATTGCGGCTCTGCCGCGAGTCAGGGAGGCGGAGCCTCAAAATAGGCATTCCCAGTCGGAGACTGAGAACTAGGTAAAACACTTGCCGTGCCTCCGCAGGTTAAAAGCCCTTAATTTTTTCTTAGTCCACGAAGGTGGACTTTGTTTGTGTAGCCGCGAATTCTATTCGCCCAATACTTTTACTAATTACGAAATAATCCCAAAGAACAAATAATCTGAGGTTCTCGTTTATCCATTTCTTCAGTCACAATACACAAACGGTCATCTATCCGTAGTGACACCACTAACTCAGCCAGCTGCTGATTATTAATACCGCTTCTCAGTTGACGGTTGAGAGTATCAATGGCTGATTGTCGTAAAGGATAACGGTAAATTTCATCAATTACTTTTAAAAGTTCTTCACTAACAAATAGTGTTCCTTTCATATCTTGAACATAACCCTTCAGTCGTTCATAAGTGCGGAATCTTGCACCTGCTGGTCGCCCCAATTGACCGCCGGCATTTTTCTCTTCTTCAGCAATCAATTCAGCACCCTTTTTCACTAACTCGTGATGCTGTTCATCTCTGGGTATCGCTGGGGTAGATTCTTCACATGCCGCCACCCGAAGAACAGCTAATTGTGATTGAGTAACGCTGTTACCATCGCGGTCAACATAAATCAAAGAATCATTTCCGTCAGTGGTTTTCATATAAAGCAACACCCCTTCTGGTTGCACAGGTTGGGGAGTATGGGCGCGAGTAGAATAAACCACATTTTCCATTTCCTCAATCGTTTTTTTCAAACCAGGATTAGCATCAGTAGCTTTTTTCCAGATTTGAAATGCTTCCGAAGTCAAGTCTACTTCTGTATCTTCTTCACCATCTAAAACTCCAGATTTCTCGTTGTAGAGGTCGAGAATTACTCGTGCATCATCATCTTCAAAAAAAGCTTCATCAGTTCCTACCACTTCCGCATTTTCTTGCAGTCGTTTGCGGAGTCGTCCCCGCAAATCAATAATCCGTTCTACTCCCTCAGCTGGTAAAAAAGAATAACAAAGAATTTGGTCAGCATTTTGTCCAATACGGTCTACCCTTCCTGCACGTTGAATTAAACGAATAATCGCCCAAGGTAAATCCCAATTGACGATAATTGCACAGTCTTGCAAATTATGACCTTCACTCAAAACATCAGTGGCGATTAAAACCCGCAACTCATCTGATGATGAAATTTGCCCCCGTTTTCCATTACTCACAGGGCTAAATCTTCCCGTCATTACTGTCGGGTCTTTAGATTGACCTGTCACCCCTGCTAAATTAGTAATATTACTCGACTGCAAATTGTCTGTAAGGTAGCGGACTGTATCAGCAAACTGGGTGAAAATTAGTACTTTATCTTTGGCGTGAGTTTTTGTTAGTAGTTTTATTAAAGCAGCAAGTTTTTCATCTGTTTGATAATTCCACTCGCCACAATTTTGCAGCACATTAATCAGTGCTTTAGCATCCTCTAGCAAATCCCGTTTAAGTTTTTTAATATCAAAAAATGTAGAAGGCAACCACTTAAATCGTCGTTGATATCGGGTTGTGTATTCTTGATAAATTGACTCTCCTCTTTGACGAAAAACTTTTTCTGTTTTAGATGGCTTATCATTCTCGTTAAAAAATGGAGTTTCTTCTCCCTCCTCTCTTTCTACTTGTAGCAAATTAGTAGAGTCATCTTCTTCCATTTCTGTATCAAACAAAGCTGCTGCCACAGAATCGGCATCTTCATCATTATTACTTGTATCTAATAACTCAGCATCTTGAGTTCCAATCGGAATATCAAGCCCTTGCTCTAAGGCATATAAATAAATAAAGTTTCGTAAAATATGGCGCTCAATTGATTGAATAAAAACAACGCCACTACTTTCTAAACGTTTAAACAAATTCGTCCGAGAAAAACCCATTAACCTTCTACCGCCACGAAACAAACTATTAATCAAACGTTGCTCGGTGTCTGTAGGCGGCTGTTTGGGTTGAGCAATAACGTAATTTCCTAGCCCATAACGAGGTAAATTAAGTTGATTAATTAAATCAACTACTAACTCCGAGTAAAGATGAGAATAAGAGCCAGTATTAGAACCTTCTAGAGTAAACTTGAGACTGCGAGGTAGACGCTGGGGAAAATAAGAATGTCTGCCATCAGCAAATTCTAAATATTTCCGCCCTGTTTTATCTGTGTGGGCATAATTATCTTTAATAAAAGAGCGAGTCCGTCGCACCATGTAGCGCTTCATCAATTCTCGCCAGTCATCAGGATGTTCACTTTTCTCAAAGGCAGCTAAGGAACGCACAGAACATTGATGCTTTCTAATAAACTCTAATTCTCCGATAGAACTGCCACCAAGTTGATTAATTAAAGCTTCTGGCCTTAACCCTAAATGCTGGTCTTCTGGCACAAATAGCCGGAGTTGGGCTGAAAGGTCAAGATAACTTTTATTGTAAGGAGTAGCAGATAATAAAATACATTTGCTTTCGTTAGCAGCAATATATTCTGTAATGGCTCGATAACGTTTGCCTTCGCGGTTACGTAAGTTGTGACTTTCATCAATTAACACAACTCGGTAACGGCGAAGTTTTGGTAACTTATATTGTACTTGACTAATTGACATAACTTCGGCAAGTAGCCGATAATTATTTACATATTCTTGCCACATTGGGACTAAATTTTTCGGGCAAAGAATCAATGTTTCTAAATAACAATCTTCTTGTAATATCTTAGCAAGGGCGGTTCCAACTAAAGTTTTACCCAAACCGACTACATCCCCCACTAACACGCCACCACGCCTAGTTACATGACGTGCTGCTAGCTGCACTGCGGCTTTTTGGAAGTCAAATAAGTTATTAAATTCGCGGGGGATACGAAATTCTGAAAGTCCGGCGATCGCTTCATGGGATAAATGGTAAGCTATCTTCAGGTAGATGTAGTAAGGTGAGATTGACTCATCTCTGGCCCAACTCCGATCAATAATCTCTGCCAATTCTTGAGATATATCTACACAACCATAATCTTGCCAGCGATCGCTAAACCACTTTTGCAGTTTATTGCAAGCATCATGATCTAAAATATCAACATTTAACTCCCCTTGTTTCGCCAATCCTGGAAGAGTTAAATTACTACTACCCAAGAATCCCACAGTTGGAGTATTGGGATCATTGCGATGCACAAGATATAATTTAGCATGAAGGGCATGGCGCAGAAACAGTTTAATAATTAGTTTCTGACTTTTTAGCTGATGACTTAACCGCCGCAACCCCGCTTCATCCTGATTAGTTGGCGCACCGATAGCCAACTGCTGGCGAAATTCCGAGGCCATGCGTTTTTTCAACCGCACGATGGCACTATTATCAATCCCTCCATCACCACTACCAAGGGTAAATGCCGCATGAACTTCATCACTGGGTAAACTTTGCATCCCGATTAGCAAACGGCAACAAGCCTTTTCACTACCAACATACTGTTCAATCAAATCATCAATTTTTCGCCAACCTCTGAGGTTAAAGTAGCCAACGCAAAAATCTGCCCGATGAGAGACTTTAAGAGTCTCTCGCAAAATCGGTAGCAGTTTTAAATCAATGTTGTCAAAAATCCGGGGCATTATTTAAAACTCTTAAAAAGAGAGCATTTATAAATATTTCGTACCTATGTTATAGCGTTTCTCGGCCTTTATGAGGTACAAGAACCCCACCCCCAACCCCCTCCCCGTAAGCGAGGAGGGGGCTATGATGTACCTCACCCCGATAAAGAATAAGCTTTATCTCCCCTCTCCTTACTAAGGAGAGGGGTTGGGGGTGAGGTTTTAAACCTACATTCCGCAGGTTGCTCAACAAAGTAGATAATATTTCTGACAAGCAGAACCAAGAAACTGTAGTATAAACTGTCGTTCATGAGTGA
>NZ_JBALCS010000116.1:0-26167 GCF_036919555.1 Nostoc sp. | reverse complement strand
GAAAATGCTCTAAATTGGTTTAATCATTGTGGTCTGTTTTTTGAGCCTATTAGATAGCTTTTTTTGTGGTGAATTTGATCGCAAACTGCTGTAAGATAGTTCCTGGTGACACTAATCGCGTACCATTGACAGCACCAATATCAGTTAGATGATCTTGTGAGTCATTCAAATAATCTATTTTCATGTCTTTACATGAAACCCAAGGTATAGTACCACCCCAATATTTAGCTTCGCTTTTAGATGGTGTACCTCCTGATAATAGATTTACACAATCTCCCAAGGTATAATTTTTCCAATTCATATATTTTATAAACTTTCTTTTTATAAGTTTTGTAGGGTGTGTTATGCCGAAGGCTAACGCACCATCCTAGATTTTCGGTGCGTTAGAACTAAAGTTCATAACGCACCCTACCAGAACTAGCTTGTATGTACACCGTAACTTTCTTGTGATAAGGTAATTACTCATTCCTGAACCTCACGAGCTTTTTGGAATCTTTCGAGTATTTGCATTACTACAGTCTCACCATCTAAACCTTCGCCGCGCTCAAGTTCTGCAATTGCGACATCAACTTTTTGCCGAGTTTCTTCTACCCATTCCTGATATTCCTTATCCCGTTCTTCCAGCAACTTCAATGCTTTACTATCACTTCCTCAGCATTTGCAAATCTACCACTTACAATTTGCGCTTGAATAAATTGCTCTATTTCGGGTTTAAGTTGGATGTACATATTTTATGCCTCTAGATAATTAATAGCTTATTAATTATGATCTCATTTCCTCACATCACAAACTAACCTTTTAAATAAAGACAGAGAAATAATAGTTGTATTTAACAAAGTTTGCGCTTCATTAAAATCAGTATCACCCGTAATAAAAAAATCTGCCTCTGCTGCAATAGCACAAGCTAAAAACTTTGCATTTTTCCTATCTCTGGGAAAATCAACCTCCACATCCACATCAATTAGTGTTGTAACTGAATCAATCAAATAAACCCATCGTTGGTATTGTGCCTCAGTTAATTTCAAACGAGGACGCTTTAAAACTTCCTTGTACTCTGCTAAAATCTCTACTGATACTACCCACTCAAAATCAGAATTAGCAATCACAAATAAAATTACTGCCTCTGGATTTTTATCAGTTATAGCAGCAGAGACTACAATGTTAGTATCAATGATATAGCATTTCCTAATGACATGAAGTACATCATAGCCCCCTCCCTCGCTTGCGGGGAGGGGGTTGGGGGTGGGGTTCTTGTACTTCACTCAACTGAGAACCGCTATAACTTTCATTCTCCTCGCCTATATGCTTCAATTTCTGCTGCTATCTCTTCCTCAGTCAAGGGATTATCTGCGTGTGTTGCTTGTATTTCTTTGAATAACTTTTTTAAATCTTCTGCTAAAGTAGCTGTTAGATTATCCTCTGTTAAAATGATCACCTCAACTCTCTGTCCTGCTTTAAATGGTAAATCAAATAATACTAACTGCTTTGGATCTGCAATGGTGATGTAGGTTTTATAAGCGTTCATTATTTATCCTGTTACTTAGCTTTTCTCTAACTTTGTTCTAACAACATCGCCACATTCTCTGCAATTCTCTCCTCTAACTCCCTCGCTTCTACATTCAAAACTTCCAATTCTTCATTCAACTCCTCCAACCTCTCAGCAAAATCAAAATCATCCACTACTCGTTCCGCAACACCCACATAACGTCCAGGGTTTAAACTCCATCCCTGCGCTGCGATTTCTTCTAAAGTTGCTACCTTACAAAGTCCAGGTATATCAATATATTCTCCTTCCGGGAATTTCTCATCCAGCAAAGCTTGACTACCATCGCTAGTCTCTACTGCTTCACCTCTGTATAACCTGACAATATTCGCCAAAAATTCAATCTGTTCTGCACTAAACTCTCTATGTGCGCGGTCAATTTGACGATAAATGTGCCTAGCATCCAGAAATAATACCTTATCCCTGCGGATAGTATCTGCTTTCCCCTTATCCAAAAACCACAAGGTACAGGGTAAAGTAACAGTGTAGAAAAAATTAGAACCAACAGCAATCATCACATCCACTGCATGAGATTGGATGAGTTTCTGCCGAATTTCTAACTCAGTACCTCGCGCATCACTGGCAGAATTTGCCATGACAAATCCTGCCCTACCTCTGGCATTTAATGCACTCCAGAAAAAATGAATCCACAGGTAATTACCATTATCTGCCTTGGGCATCCCAAATGTGCAAACACGCGGATCTCCTTTGATTTTTTCTTTGTCCACCTTATCTACATTAAAAGGTGGATTAGCCATCACAAAGTCAAATTTGCTCACTGACTCGTGAATGTCTTCATAATAAGTATTGCTCTGCCGAATATCTCCTGCAAGTCCATGTACCGCTAAGTTCATCCTGCACAAGCGCACAGTTTCACCTACTTTTTCCTGTCCATAAATACTAATTTCTGTACTGGGATTTTTCTTGTGCCTTTCTACAAAAGATGCACTTTGGACAAACATACCACCACTTCCACAAGCCGGGTCATAAATTCGTCCATGATAAGGTTCGATTACTTCCACAATCAGCTTTACCACAGAAATAGGAGTAAAAAATTCTCCCCCCTTCTGTCCCTCACTCATGGCAAACTTACCCAAGAAGTATTCATAAATCTTCCCGAAAGCATCACCTGATAAATCTATTCCTAATTCGACTTTGTTAAAGTTTTTCAGCAAGTCAAATAACAGATCATTTTCCAGGCGATTATAAGTTTTGGGGAGAATATCCTTTAATTCTTCATTTTCTGCTTCAATGGCACGCATGGCATCATTGATTGCCTTGCCAATGTCTCCTCCTCCTGGTAAATTCAACAGTGTGGAGAATCTAGCAGCATCAGGCAGATACATTACACCCTTTGCTTGGTAGTCTGCTTTGGTAATCCCACGTCTTCTACTACCTATATTTTTCAGTTCTTCCTCAGCATGGGTAAATTTCCAATCAGCGTAGCGGAGGAAGACTAACCCCAGTACCGGGATAGAATACTCACTAGATTTTAGCTTGGAGTTAGCGCGTAACTCATCAGCTGCTTCCCATAAACGTTTCTCCAAGTCAGTAGTATTAGCAGGCATAGACAGACATCACATTATCAAATTTACTCATCATAGGATATGTTTGTGTTTGTTACCTGTTCTTTGCATTTGCTAAGATAAAAAAATTGGCGTTGCTCCATTCCTCTGCCCCCCAATCCCTACGGCGCTGGCGTCTGTTGCTCAATCGCAGAACTTGGCGGAATCTCCTCAAGAGGAATCAGTGCTTCTATAACCGACTTCACAATTGGTGCGGCGACAGTAGCACCATAGGCACTTTCTCCTTTTGGCTCATCCACCAGTGCAAACACTACATAGCGAGGAGATTCCACAGGCAAAATAGCTACGAAGCTGGTCATTCTAGCACCCTTGATGTAGCCACCAGAGGGACTAGCTTTTTGGGCTGTACCAGTTTTACCAGCAATGCGATATCCCGGAATTTGTGCCACCTTCCCAGTGCCTTCAGTAACAACACTTTCCATCATTTCCACAACCTTTTGAGCTGTTGCGGCTGAGAAAATTTGGCGGGGGATGGTGCGAGTGGGTGAATCATGCATCTGCCCTTTGCTATCAATCAGCCCCCGAACTATATGGGGTGTTACCAACTTACCGCCATTGGCTAAAGCACCGTGCATTTGCACTAGCTGTAACGGTGTCATGGAAAAACCTTGTCCAAAGGAAGTAGTAGCTGCTTCAATTGGCGAAGCGATAAATTCTTCTTGACTTTTGAGCCGGCCACCAACTTCAAAAGGTAAATCTGTATCAACTTTTTGTCCTAGCCCCAAGCGTTCTAGCCAGTTATAGTAGATTGAAGGCTTTAAGCGTTGGATAATTTGCACCATGCCAATGTTGCTAGAATGTTGCAGAATTTGAGCGATGTTGATCCGCCCGTAACCATTGTTCTCAGCATTTTTAATGGTGTAATTAGCTACTCGAATAGAACCGGAGTCATTAAACATATCATCTGCTTTGATCACGCCATTTTCCAGAGCGATCGCCACATTCAAAGGCTTAAAAGTCGATCCCGGTTCATAAAGATCCGCCACCGTCCAGTTTCTAAATAGCGAAATATTAGCTTTAGCGTATTCATTAGGGTTATAGGTAGGTTCAGAAACGAGGGCGAGTAAGGAACCATCCAACGCATCCATCACAATTACCGCTCCACGTTTGGCGTCAAACTTCTGCATCTGTTGTTTGAGCGCAGTGCGAGCAATTCGTTGCAGGCGGCTATCGATAGTGAGTTGCAGTTGCAAATCATCAAAATGTAGAAAACCTTCAGGGGCATGATCCGGCATCAGATCCCCATTACCCGACCGACTGAGCCGCATCGTTTGCACAGGACGTTCTAGCAACTTCTCTTGAGAATATTCCACACCTGCTTGACCACGACGGTCAACATTCACATAGCCCACGACATCAGCAACTAAATCATCTGAGGGGTAATATCGGGAGTATTTTTGAATCCACTCCAAGCCATTTAAGCGCAAAGAGATGATGCGATCGATAATTTCTTCCGGTAGAGCTGGGGCAAGTATAATTCCGCTTCTTTTGCCTTGAAAAGTTTTCACCAATTCAGCAGGATCTTTTGCCAAAATTGGGGCAAGTCGCTCTGCCATATCTTCATTAGACTTATCAAACAGCTTGGGATGAGCGTACAAAGTATATACAGGACGGTCAATCGCCAACAGATTACTATTACGATCTACCACCGGACGACGGGGCATAAAAGGTCGCAAATTCACCATTTGCTGGTTTCGTGCCTGCTCTGTTAATTTTAGCCCCTTGACAATTTGTAGGTTATACAAGTTGATACTCAACCCCAACCCTGCTGCCATTAATACACCCCATACTATAAACAGTCGGGACTTGGTGTTGGATGTTTGGTCTTGGGTATTAGAGGCTAATTTTCCCAAAAGCCCTCGTTTATAATCCTTCTGTCGCCTTGTAAATGCTGGATTCCGAAACTTTCTGAATTTTGTTCTGCTTGGTGACTTCTGCACATCTCTTCGCCCGACAGTATGGTTTAATTACTTGAAAATTGCTGTAAATCTGACTTCCTGAATTACGAATTACGAATTACGAATTACGAATTAGTATCCCAGTGGCGAGAGTGTTTGCTGTTGCGTTTGAGAATTTGGCGTTGTGTTAGACGATGCTGGCTTAGAACTATGAGATGCTGGAGGCAAGAAAATCATCCCTTGAGGATTCGGCGATACCAGCCCTGCTGTTGGTTGTTCTGCTTCTTGGGCCATTTTATTTGTCAGCGTCGCGTTGGTTGTCATTAGCAGTCGCTCATGACGTTGGAGGCTTTGCAGTCTGCGATATGACTGACTCCAAAGCTCTTGGGAATATACCGTCCAGCCATAAACAGCAAGTGTCGAGGCTACTAACAAGAATGCCAAAATTGTCGAATAACGATGAAAGGTGTACAAGCGCAGTAACCACAAAGGTGTCGCTCCCGAATTAGGCATTGTGGGAAGGGGAAGAAAACCTACCCCCGGAGGCTTCTGGTTCGCACTCGACTGTTCATTGAGATTTGGCACTTGTCGTCTACCCAACTCTTTCACCGATTTGGGCATAACGGCCTCATTTGTGGGAGAAACCGCGAGATTTTTCGAGTCACGCTGTTGTCTTTGAGAGGATACTGGTGTAGAAGCGCTCCGTGCTGCTGACTCCATACGCGCAGAGCGTCGCCTCCCTAAAGAAAGGATAGAATTTTGCCGGAACCAATTACCTCTTGTAGAAACAGCAGATTTACGAGCAACTACCATAATTTTTTTAGATGGGAAATACTGTACTTTCGATTGATTGTTTGTTTTTGCTGAGGTTAAAGTCACCTTCTGTGGAACAAGCACACATAACAGACTACACTCTTTTAACTGTTCTGATAGGTAGCTGTATCAATGTTTGCAATCAGTGATTAGCAACTGGACAGCTTGCCCTTTAGGTATCGCACCTAAAGTATGGCAACGCGGGGCAGCAAGATGCAATACTCTGCGAAAAAAATAAAATTTTTTGCTATGATAACTCGGTTTGCTAGAAAACTTGGTTATTTCCGTTTTGCTCCTGAGTTAAGAGAAACTAATCAGATGGCTATATGATATGTAATCCCAAAAAGAATACGCCAAAGGATTGTTTTTTTAAGTATGTAATCTCGCAGCCTTAAAAAAAAAGCAATAAATACGGTATCGTATTCAACAGGTGAAAAATTGTTCTAGCCACAATTGGTGAAAGAGGAGTTATGAAAACAAAAATCTTTGGTTTGGCTCTAATGTTAAGTCTGGCTACAATGCTTGGAGCCTGTGAAGGTGGTGGTGATGGTGCTGGTACCACTAGTACTCCCGCTGCTACAGGTGAACCAACTGATGCACCTCCTGCTGGGTCTGCCGCTACTACAGCACCTACTACAGCACCTACTACAGCACCTACTACAGCACCTACTACAGCACCTACTCCTAAATAAGGCATCTATCAGCTTTAGTTTAAATCATGCCAAAACAGCTTAGTAACAAGGCTCGTTACCACATAGCTGGAATTAATTAGGTTAACGTAAAAACCTATATCTTTGCTATTGGTGTATCAGAAGCCCAGAGTTTGCTCAAATATCAGCTAAGTAGGGCAGCAAGTAGAGGACACTGGTGATGAGGGTTACGTCCTCAACCAAGTGTCCGCCGGAAATTCTCGCCTGACCAAATCTTCTTCCCCAAGTTAAAGGGAGTTGAGTTATGTCAATCTAAGCTGTTTTGTGGGTAAGGTAATTCCCTGATTTGGTATTTGGAATGGCTTATACTCCTAAGTTTTGAGAGGGTAAAACAATTCATTACGATCGCACGCTGGCAATTGCTCCTGAGCATTCCCTGTAGTCTATTCCATATCAGAAGAGACCTGGTAATGTCCCTTGATATTGCCAGATTTTTATTGGGAAAATTTGTAACTTTGGCAATTGGGCATGGGGCATTGGGAAAACAGATTTTCATGCTGCGTTGTGAACGCAGTTCAGGAGATGGGGAGAATTAAAGCGAGAAAGGCAGTAAAATTTCTGAGCTTGAGTGTGATGATTGCAAGTTTTTTTGCGTTAAGTAGCTATTGGGGATCAATGGTAATAGCATTACCGCCACCAGAGGATACACCAGAAGAAATATTACGGGGTAAGATGATCATAGAAGCGCGATCGCCTATTGATGGAAGATTTCTAACAGCTGCCGAATATGCCCAATTGCAAGCGCAGCTGCAAGAAGCACCGCCACCAAAACTAGACCCCAAAATTCGGCAGCAGATTTTCTTGCTTCGCATACGTAAAACGTTACTTCGGTTTTTCCATTTTTAAATTTTTGATAAATTACTCAAGGGTCAAAAGTCAAGAACTTTCCCCATGCCCTTCAGGAGTACTGAGTGGGGAATCTCACTTATTTACTCGGAACTGTTTTGCCCCATAGTTCTCTACCAGAGGCTACACTTAGGCATAGTTCGACTGCCCTCTGTACAAGAGGCTCTGTCACCACGCCAACGGCAACGCTACTTCAGCTGCGCTCAGTACAAGCCAGTACAAGTGCCCAATGCCCAATTGTGAGGTAGGATAACGGTGACGACAATAGTGCAACTAAATGTAAAGAATATATATAGATATTAAGAAAGAAGATTTAGTCAATCACGTTATTTCACTTAGGTAGCTTCATGTCCATGACCACGATCGCCCCTGAGCAGGTTAACAGCATCGTTTGGAATCAGCATAACGATCCCTTTGAAATACTAGGTTCTCATCCCATAGAACAAGACGGCAAAACTGTCTGGGCTGTGCGGGCTTACCTACCAAACGCAAGTGCCGCATGGGTAGTTATTCCCGAACAACGGAAGGAATACCCAATGCAAACAGTGCATCATCCCCACTTTTTTGAATGCACGATTGAAACCGCAGAACTCGCAAACTACCAGTTACGGATTAAAGAGGGTGAACATGAGCGTGTCACCTATGACCCTTACGCTTTCCGTTCTCCCCACTTGACAGACTTTGACTTGCATTTGTTTAGTGAAGGCAACCATCACCGGATATATGAAAAACTGGGAGCGCACCCCACGGAAATAGACGGCATTAAGGGCGTTTATTTTGCTGTTTGGGCACCCAACGCTCGTAATGTTTCATTGTTGGGAGATTTCAACCTTTGGGATGGGCGTAAAAACCAGATGCGTAAAGGCCCTACCGGGGTTTGGGAATTGTTTATTCCTGAAATCGGTGTGGGAGAACATTACAAATATGAAATCAAAAATTTTGAAGGACACATTTACGAAAAATCTGATCCCTACGGTTTCCAGCAGGAACCCCGCCCGAAAACGGCATCTATTGTCACTGATTTAGATGTTTACAGATGGAGTGATGAAGATTGGATGGCAAAGCGGCGTCGCACTGACCCTCTCACCCAGCCCGTCTCAGTCTACGAACTGCATTTAGGCTCTTGGTTACACGCTTCGAGTGCCGAACCGGCTAAACTCCCCAATGGTGAAAGTGAACCGGTAGTTATCGTTTCCGAACTGAAGCCGGGGGCACGCTTCCTTACCTACCGGGAACTGGCAGACCGACTCATTCCCTATGTCAAAGAATTAGGATACACTCATCTAGAATTGCTGCCCATTGCGGAGCATCCCTTTGATGGTTCTTGGGGTTATCAAGTAACTGGGTACTATGCCCCCACCTCCCGTTTTGGCAGTCCCGAAGATTTCATGTATTTTGTTGACAAATGTCACCAAAATGATCTAGGGGTAATTGTAGATTGGGTTCCCGGTCACTTCCCCAAAGATGGACATGGTTTAGCTTTCTTTGATGGTAGCCACCTCTACGAACACGTTGACCCCCGCAAGGGCGAACACAAAGGATGGGGTACTTTGGTGTTCAACTACGGGCGCCATGAAGTTAGTAATTTCTTAGCAGCAAATGCCCTCTTCTGGTTTGACAAGTACCACATTGACGGGATTCGGGTCGATGCTGTTGCCTCGATGCTCTATAACGACTATTGCCGCGAACCTGGAGAATGGCTGCCCAACAAGTACGGCGGCAGAGAAAACCTCGAAGCAGCAGATTTTCTACGTCAGGTAAATCATATTATCTTTAGCTATTTTCCCGGTATTCTCTCAATTGCTGAAGAATCTACTTCCTGGCCAATGGTATCTTGGCCGACCTACACAGGCGGACTGGGCTTTAACTTGAAGTGGGATATGGGGTGGATGCACGATATGCTGGATTACTTCAGCATGGACCCTTGGTTCCGTCAATTCCACCAAAACAATATCACCTTTAGTATGTGGTACAACCACAGCGAGAACTTTATGCTGGCCTTGTCTCACGATGAAGTGGTGCATGGCAAGAGCAATATCATCGGCAAAATGCCGGGGGATACGTGGCAAAAGTTAGCGAATGTGCGTTGTTTATTTAGCTATATGTTTGCTCACCCAGGCAAAAAAACCATGTTTATGAGCATGGAGTTTGGGCAGTGGAGTGAGTGGAATGCTTGGACAGATTTGGAGTGGCATTTATTGCAGCATGAAGCCCACCAAAAGTTGAAAACGTTTTTTCAGGAATTGAACCATCTCTACCGTTCTGAACCAACTTTGTACACCCAGGATTTTGCCCAAACGGGGTTTGAGTGGATTGACTGTAGCGATAATCGCCATAGTGTAGTTTCCTTCATGCGTCGTGACAAGGATTCTGATGATTTTGCGATCGTCGTTTGCAATTTTACACCGCAACCCCATTCTCACTACCGCATCGGTATACCGCAAAAGGGATTTTATACTGAGTTGTTCAATAGTGATGCGCGTCAGTATGGCGGCAGTAATATGGGCAACTTAGGTGGTAAATGGACAGATGATTGGTCTTTGCACAGTCGTCCCTATTCGCTGGATTTGTGTTTGCCACCTTTGGGTGTGTTGATTCTCAAGTTGGATAAGAAGAAGACGGCTGAGGTGATGGGATAACAATTTGGGGTGGGCATCGCCCACCCTACACAAAATTTCACCTATGCTTCAGTTTTAACTCACCAGAAAATTATAGCGATTTGTCAACTAGCCATCGCTCTGCATCTACCCGTGGAATTTTACCTAGTACTCACCAGAAGGCACTACTAAAGGCTGACAGTAGCTGTTGGCTAGGTAATAATAAATACATCTATCGGTAGATGCACTCTATATGATATGTTGCCTCAACTCCTCTTGCCACAATCCCCCCTGTTCTGATGAGATAAAGTTTTGCGCTAATTGCGGAATTCCCCTGGTAATATTACGACACTATCGCCCGATCCAAGTATTGGGTAGCGGCGGATTTGGTAAAACCTATTTGGCTGAAGACGTTGAAAAGTTCAATGAAATATGCGTCATCAAACAATTTGCACCGCAGATACAGGGAACTGGCGCACTCCACAAGGCAACAGAATTATTTCAGCAAGAAGCAAGGCGACTGCAACAGTTAGGAGAACATCGCCAAATTCCGACGCTGTTTGCATATTTCGAGGAAGATAAGCGTTTGTATTTGGTGCAGCAGTATATCGAAGGGCAGAATTTATTAGAAGAATTACAACACCAGGGAATCTTTAGTGAGTTCAAGATTCGGGAATTATTGCTCGATTTATTAAACATCCTTAAATCTGTTCATCAACACAAAGTCATTCACCGAGATATCAAGCCACAGAATATCGTTCGTCGCAAATCCCCCCAACCAACTAAAGGAGATTTGGTACTCATCGATTTTGGTGCATCTAAACAGTTGAGCGAGACAGTGGTTGCTCAACCAGGAACAACTATCGGCTCCTTTGGCTATGCACCCTTAGAACAAATGCAGGGTGGTGAAGCATATCCAGCTAGTGATTTATATAGTTTAGGTGCAACTTGCTTTCATCTCCTCACCACTATTGCTCCTTGGGAATTGTGGAAGAAACAAGGATACGGTTGGATTGATGATTGGCGGCAACATTTGCGGCAACCATTGAGCGAAGAATTGGCAGCTATCTTAGATAAGTTACTGCAAACAGATTACCACGGGCGTTATCAATCGGCTGAGGCAGTTTTACAAGATTTAAATTGTCTGCCACCACTAGCTGATGTGCCTCCCACAGGAACATATTATCATCAACCATCGCCGCCACTGCCAGATATTCCGCCCACAGGAACATATCATTATCAACCATCACCGCCACTGCCAGATATTCCACCTACGGCAACATATTATGATCAATCATCCCCGCTTCCGCTAGAGATTCCAGCCACAGCAACATATTATGATCAATTATCCCCGCAGCTAGCAGAGATATTGCCCACAGCAACCGACGATAATCAACTATTATCACCTGTAGATTTACCCAAACAAAAAGCTAAATCTAAAAAACCATTGCTAATAGCTGGTGTTCTTCTGTCTTTGGCTTTAGGCGGATATGGAATTTCGCAAATTACTAATCATCTTTCCGCCAAAACCGTTGCTTATGAGAAACTGGCGCTAGTTAACAGCTTCACTGGGCATACAGATTGGGTAAGTTCCCTTGCCATTAGTCCCGATGGACAGACTTTAGTAAGTGGTAGTGGGGACAGAAGCATCAAAATTTGGAATCTGCAAACGGGTGGCTTGAAAACTACCCTTTCCTTACATACGGATGCGGTGACTTCTGTTGCTATTAGTGCAGATGGTAAGACTTTGATAAGTGGGAGCAAGGACGGTACAATCAAGATTTGGAATTTAGAAAATGGGAGCTTAAAAAATACTCTCACTGGACATAAAGATGCGGTTAATTCTGTTGCCATTAACCCCGATGGAGAAACTTTAGTGAGTGGGAGTGCTGACAAGACTATCAAGATTTGGAATTTGCAAACAGGTAAACTTAAAAATACTCTCACTGGGCATACTAAATCTGTTTGGCGAGTAGCTTTTAGTCCAGATGGGAAGACTTTCGTGAGTGGGAGTTACGATAATACAATCAAGATTTGGAATCTACAACCACCTTCTTTAAAAACTACCCTCACTGGGCATACAGATTTAGTTTATTCTCTCGCCATCACCCCAGATGGGCAAACGCTGGTGAGTGGAAGTGCTGACAAAACAATCAAAATTTGGAATCTACAAACGGGTGAGTTAAAAAATACCCTCAACTGGCATAAATATGGGGTGACTTCCGTCGCCATCAGCCCAGATGGACAGACGCTAGTGAGTGGAAGCTTTGATAACACAATCAAAATTTGGAATTTGCAAACGGGTGAGTTGAAAAATACTCTCACCGGGCATACAGATTTAGTTTATGCCATTGCTATTAGTCCAGATGGCAAGACTTTGGTGAGTGGAAGTAAGGATAACACTATCAAGATGTGGCGTGTGCCATAGATTTACTACCTCTTTCTTTGTGTCCTTCTCTACGAGACGCTGCGCGAATGTGTCCTTTGCGGTTCGGTTAAAAAAAATTAGATCAACTGTAGGGTGTGTTAGGCGCATATTTCGATATAATTTGTAAAAAAATATGATGAAAGTGCCTAACACACTGCCATAGAACATAGTGCGTTAGGCTCATAGAATATGGTGCGTTAGGCTAAAGCCATAACGCACCCTACTGAAGTAAATGAATCCAGTTCAAATACTGGTTAATGAGTATCAAAGGTAGATGAATGGAGCTAAAAGACTCATTAATGAGTATCAAAGGTGGATGAATGGAGCTAAAAGACTCGTTCACGAGTATCAAAGGTGGATGAATGGAGCTAAAAGACTCATTAATGAGTATCAAAGGTGGATGAATCCAGTTCCAATACTCATTAACAAGTATTAATTTCTCAAGAGCCAGAAGTTTTTGCGGCTCTGCCTTTACTAATAGCTTTAAAGCGATCGCTCAACAGTTCTGCTAGAGTTTTTAAGCCTGGAGTCTTTTTCGCTGCTGTCTTGACGTAATCATAAACTGTCAAACTGCCGAGCATCGCTTCGCTACCGACTGCCAACAGGGTATCATCTACTTGTTCGCTGAGTTGGCGGATTGAGATTAAAAGTTCGCTGAGTGTGGTGGCTAGTTGATAATCTCGGATAAATTCCTCAATGTCAAAGCTGGCTGGGAAAATCTCAGGGTTAGACTGAGCAGCGTTAACGCTATTGTTCACAAAGGCTAGGCTTTTATTGCCCATTTTGAATAACTTGCGGCGTTCTTGAGCAGTTAAAGCAATCAGAAAGGGCATCTTTTGTTCGATTGTTTGTAGGGCTGCTTTAATTTCTTGGATATCTTCTGGTGAAAGAGTGCCTGTGATATTTTGATTAGCCATCGTATAATTACTTGGGGATATTAGAGATTAAGTAGCAAGATTTGCTAAATATATGATTCCCAGAGTAAATGCGATGTCTACAACGGGCGTAGCTGCGGCACATCTTCTGAAAAGATTATCGAACAGATTATGCTGTTAATTAAACCAACAAAGTATAACTTAGGATTATTTGGGTAGATGTCAAGGGAGCGCTTTTTTGGAGTTTTGCTACTTTTTAAGACTTTTCTAGTGTTTTCGGTTTAAGTAACAGTTCACCATGTGTATCTGCTGAAGATGATTCATTCAATATATCTAAAAGTTCTTGAGCAATTTTGATAGCCTGCTGTTGTCGCGGTTTTGACCAAGGCAATTTGTAAGTTCGCCTTGAAGTGTATACTAACGTTTGACGATAGTAACGCAAAGCGGTAGGATTGTGATTGTTAGTTTTAAATCTGAAGAGACAAAGCTTATCTTTGACGGCTTTACATCTTCTCAGTATCCGCCCAATATCCAAAAAACTGCTTTACGAAAACTGCTTATCCTTGACGCTGCAACATCAATTAACGATTTACGTGTTCCACCGGGTAATCGTTTAGAAAAGCTAGTTGGCAATAGGAAAGGGCAGTACAGTATTCGTATTAACGAGCAATGGCGAATCTGCTTTGTGTGGACGGATGAGAACAATGCTTATGTAGTTGAAATAGTAGATTACCACTGACGCCTGGAAATAATCATGAACAACAACCGTCTGCCAAATATCTACCCTGGAGAAATCCTACAACTAGAATTTTTAGAGCCACTAAATATCACTCCTTATCGATTAAGCAAAGATATAGGTGTAGCTCAGACAAGAATTAGTGAAATTTTATCTGGAAAACGCACTATTACAGCAGATACAGCTTTGCGTTTATCTCGCTATTTTGGTAACAGCGCTCAGTTTTGGTTGAATTTACAAACGCAATACGATATCCATCAAGCTCTTGAAGAAAATGCAGAAGTTTATAATCAAATACCGGCACTTTCGTTTAATGATGTAACCTGAGTTTGTCAAGCAAAATTTTAAATCTTGTAGGTTCCAGTTGCCCAAAGCACCTAGCAACCTTTTTGGCTAAGGCTTGGTTTGCAAAAGCATAAATTAGCTTGAGAGTCATCTTTAAAAGCAGTTCCCAAAATTGCTTTAACTTCTGGATGCTTCAGAAATTTATTTAGCGGCTGCTCATACTTTTTAATTTCATCTTCAGCAAGTTCACTATCATCTAAATCCTGCTGCATGAGTTGCAAAAATTCTGTTACAGCCATGACAACAGCTTTCTCCAGGGGTTCTCGCTTAAAAGGTGCGGTTACAGCATTATTAAAGATATTTTTGAAAAAATCTTTAGCGTAGTCCTTGAGTAAATCCTTGACAAATTCTTCGCTGATAATAGTCTTGACAAGAAATCCAACCGCTTTTGTAGCTATCCAGGTAGTGAACCATTCAACTATCATGCTCGTATCTGCTCAGATTTTGACTATAAGTATATCCACTAGCTTGAGCAATGTGTCCACTTTTCAGGATTATTGAAGAAATATCACGAACAACAAGATTCCCAACTTCTTAAAGAAGTCGGGGATCTGAGTCTTGTAAGTTAAAAGCGATGCTGGCTGAACAAGGATGATATACTAGCAGCTAAGTTACGTGAGTTAGGTGTTGACCCTGATGCGACGTCGAATAGCCCGTCGTAGACATCGCATAACTTAAAGGGATGCTGGGAATAATAAATTTGGGACATCAGCACCAAAATTCCATGAAACAGCAAAAAAATCAATTCAGTCATTTTACTGCGATCGAAAGAAGTTATCTATCATTTCCTGCACAGTTTTTATTAAATCAAAACCTTCTCAAAGGCAAAATACTAGACTTTGGTTGTGGCTTTGGTAATGATGTTAAAATATTGCGCCAAAAAGGTTGCGATATTACAGGTTATGACCCTTACTATTTTCCAGAATATCCTGATCAGAAATTCGATACAATAATTTGCTTTTATGTTTTAAATGTTTTATTTACTGAAGAACAAACTAATGTTCTTATGGAAGTATCACACTTATTAAAACCAGGTGGTAAAGCTTATTATGCTGTAAGAAGGGATATCAAAAAGGAAGGTTTTCGAGAGCATTATGTCCATAAAAAACCTACCTATCAATGTATTGTCAAACTCCCCTTTCCTTCAGTCTTTTTAGATGAAAATCGGGAATTATATGAGTATACTCACTATAATCATCAGCGAAATTCATCTAACTATTGCATATTCTGTAATCCTCATAAACATCTCAACTTATTAACTGAATCTGCAACTGCTTATGCTATTTTTGATGGCTATCCTATAAGTAAAGGACATATTTTGATTGTTCCTAAACGTCATGTTAGCAGTTATTTTGAACTACCATTTAAAGAGCAATCTGCTTGCTGGTTTATGGTGAACAAAGTACAACAAATTCTCAAAGCAGAATTTGAACCTGATGGTTTTAATATAGGAATGAATATCAATCGAGCCGCCGGTCAAAATATTATGCACGCCACTATTCATATCATCCCTCGTTACAAAGGTGATACTGTTGGTGCCAAAAGTGGAATCAGAAACGTTATTCCTAAAAGGCAATAGTTTTTAATTAAATATTTGAGGTAGTGATTTTTCTAATCTAATTTGCATTTCCGGTGATATTGAGGCTACATTATATTGGAAAAAAGTTTCTACTGACCGGAGAACTACTATGAAACGTTCATTTCGTAAGTATCATCGTATCCTTGGCATCATCCTATCTCTGCCACTTGTTTTAACCGTACTGACTGGGATGTTAACAACGTTTATCCGCGAGTGGTCTATGAATATAGGAGTTCCAGCTAGCTTCCTCTTAAGTATCCATACAGGCGAAATCTTTCATCTTCAAGGAATCTACCCCATTTTGAACGGATTAGGACTTCTGGGATTGTTGGCAACAGGATTAAGTATGTCTGGTTTATTTGGTAAAAAGACTCGGCAAAACCCCAAGAATTAAACGAAGAAGCTAATGGCAAACATACTTGAAAGCAGCTATCAACATCGACTTCACCGAATTTTAGATTTTAAATTTTGGATTTTAGATTGAAGATTCAAACATTGTAAATTTAAAAAGGTCTGAGAGCAAGCGAATTTAAACGCGAGAATAAATCTAAAATCCAAAATCTCAAATTACTTGACAAGCCTCTGATTTTAGGCATGGGGTCAATCTAAAATCTAAAATCCAAAATCCAAAATTGATTGACTGGTGACGATAATATCTCCTCCATGAGTTCTAGCGAAGTCTGATAAAAGAAGGATGTGGTTTATTGGGGTGATAATAAATACCCATATCTATGCCAAACAACCAGTCCATGCTTTCTGCCCAAAGTATCAGCAGGATCGCCTTGAGTAAGCCTGGTATCAGTATATTAAGTATTTTGCTGACACTAATCGGCAGCTTTTAACTACTAAGCAATCTTAAATCTGCCGCAATCAGGAACAAGAAAATTTATTTGATGCCTAAATTCTAACTGTCACAATTCAATTATTTTGATGATGCAATGTTTTGCCTTGACTAAGAGATACCACTTGTGGTACGGAGAAACAGCCAAGATTCGATAGATATAATAGTTACTGGCTCCTTTGGTGGTTGTCCAGAGTATTGCCTCAGCTAAAGTTGCAGCCCAGTCAAGAATGCAGGCGTTTCTAACCCACCAAGGAAGTACCTTAAGCCGATAAAATTTTGGTAACTCTTAACTATTAATAAATATATAAGTGCTTAGTGCTATTCATGCTTTATATTTAGCGACAGGGTTGTAGAAACAGCCACTCATGTTCAAATAGTTAGGAGGCAGTACCCACCGGAAGCAACTCATGCTTTGATACCATCAGCACGCAGCGTAAGTAAAGGTTAGGTTGATATTAAAACGAATAATTTTTGCTGAATTGCGACAGATAAAGACTAAACTGAAAAGTCTTGTGCAGCAAAACCTGTAGCTTTAAATGAAGTAATCATGTCTAAGGTTCTTGTCTCTGATTCTATTGACCAAGCTGGAATTGACATTCTTTCGCAAGTTGCTACTGTTGATGTCAAACTAGGTCTAAAACCAGCCCAACTGATCGAAATTATTGGTGAGTATGACGCGCTGATGATTCGCTCTGGTACACGCGTCACCCAGGAAATCATTGAAGCCGGCACCCAGCTAAAAATCATCGGTCGGGCTGGTGTGGGTGTGGATAATGTGGATGTTCCTGCTGCCACACGCCGGGGAATTGTGGTAGTCAATTCTCCAGAGGGAAATACAATTGCCGCCGCCGAACATGCGCTAGCGATGATTTTGGCTTTGTCTCGCCACATCCCTGATGCTAACGCTTCGGTGAAACGCGGTGCGTGGGATCGCAATAGCTTTGTCGGCGCGGAAGTATATAAAAAAACTCTCGGCGTTGTCGGTTTGGGTAAAATTGGCTCCCATGTTGCAGCTGTAGCTAAGACAATGGGGATGAAACTCCTAGCTTATGACCCTTTTATTTCTACAGACCGAGCCGAACAACTTGGCTGTCAGTTGGTGGAGCTAGATTTACTCTTCCAGCAAGCAGATTATATTACGCTACACATCCCCAAAACCCCAGAAACTACCCACTTAATCAATGCTACAACCCTGGCAAAGATGAAACCCACAGCCCGGATTATCAACTGCGCTCGTGGTGGGATCATTGATGAAGTCGCTTTAGCAGCAGCTCTGAAAGCTGGTAAAATAGGGGGCGCAGCCTTGGATGTGTTCGAGTCAGAACCACTGGGTGAATCGGAGTTGCGATCGCTAGGCAAAGAAGTTATCCTCACCCCCCACTTGGGAGCCTCTACTGCGGAAGCTCAAGTGAATGTGGCCATTGATGTTGCCGAACAAATTCGGGATGTACTTTTAGGACTACCAGCCCGTTCAGCCGTCAACATTCCTGGACTCGGCCCCGATGTGTTGGAAGAACTCAAACCCTATATGCAACTAGCAGAAACTCTAGGTAATCTGGTGGGACAACTAGCTGGCGGACGGGTGGAAGTACTCAATATTCGACTGCAAGGGGAACTCGCTACCAATAAAAGTCAGCCTTTAATTGTAGCAGCCCTGAAAGGATTACTTTACCAAGCTTTGCGGGAACGGGTAAATTACGTAAATGCCAGCATAGAAGCCAAAGAACGGGGAATTCGGGTGATTGAAACCCGCGATGCTTCCATTCGAGACTATGCCGGAACGCTTCATCTAGAAGCCACGGGTACTTTAGGTACTCATTCTGTCACAGGCGCGTTGTTAGGTGAGCGGGAAATCCACCTAACTGATGTTGATGGTTTCCCGATTAACGTCCCACCCAGCAAATATATGCTATTTACCCTGCACCGCGATATGCCGGGGATTATCGGCAAACTTGGTTCCCTACTCGGCAGTTTTAATGTGAATATTGCCAGTATGCAAGTAGGTCGTAAAATCGTCCGTGGTGATGCCGTAATGGCTCTCAGTATAGATGACCCCTTACCTGAGGGCATTTTGGGTGAGATTATAAAAGTTCCTGGTATTCGGGACGCGTATACAGTAACTTTATGAGTGCTGAGTGCCCAGGAACGAGTGCTGAGTGAAGAAAAGTTAGGAGTGAGTAGTGAGGAGTTAAAAGTTAAAAAGGAAAACTCCTAACTCCTAACTTAAAACTCATAACTCTCTCATACTCAGCACTCAGCACGGGCTAAACGCCCCGCTCCCGCTAACAGCACTCAGCACTCAAAAATGGCAAACACCTGGTGGGAACTACAGATTTTATGTGAGCCAGACCTAGAAGATTCGATCTTTTGGCGACTGGAAGGTTTTGGCTGTCGTGGTACAGCTAGTGAAAACAAAGGAAATTTATCTTTAGTAAGGGCTTATTTGCCGACAATTCAAACACAGCTACTAGATTTGGCAGCGCTGTCGCTGTGGCTGCGTCAAGATGCCCTCTGTGTAGGAGTTTCATCTCCCTCCCTGCAATGGCAGTTAATTGATGAGGAAGATTGGGCGACTAGCTGGAAACAATATTGGCATCCGCAGGAAATAGGCGATCGCTTCCTCATCAACCCCGCTTGGCTACCATTACCAGAAACAACGGAACGGTTAGTGATTCGTCTTGACCCTGGTGTAGCATTTGGTACGGGCAACCATGCCACCACTCAGCTATGTTTGGAATCCCTGGAAATGCGGCTGAGTGGAATTTCTCAGTCTTTTGTGGGTAATAGTGGCAAACATGAACATCTGGTAATTGCGGATATTGGCTGTGGTTCTGGTATCCTTTCCATTGGGGCGCTGCTACTGGGAGCTGAGAAAGTCTATGCAGTGGATACTGACCCTTTGGCGGTGCAATCAACTATCAGCAATCGCACCCTAAACGACATTAGTCCAGAACGTTTACTACCTGCACAGGGAAGTGTAGACGTTTTGACAAAACTAGTTTCTCAACCAGTGGATGGTATCGTTTGCAATATTTTGGCTGACGTGATTATTGAGTTGGTTCCAGAAATGAGTGCGATCGCTAAACCTGAGACTTGGGCTATCTTCAGTGGTATTTTACTGGAACAATCTAAAGCTGTTGCTGACGCTTTAGAACAAAATGGTTGGGTCGTTGCTACCCTGTGGAAACGCAAAGAATGGTGTTGCTTGAATGTACGGCGTTCTTAACTCAGTGGATACTATAGCGATCGCTCGTTTGTATGCAATAGACTTCTTGCATAAATCAAAAATTAAGAACCCCACCCCGCATTTGAGTAAAGCAAACGCTCCCCTCCCCGCTTGCGGGGAGGGGTTGGGGGTGGGGTGTTAGGGACTTTTGCAAGAGGTCTATAGCTTCTAAAGCAAAAGTATGGTCTTGGGAACCCGTACCACTTCCTAACAAAATAGTGTCAGGGATGGTTGAGGGATTTTGGCGATATTCATAACGCAACAAAGCATTAAATTTATCGTTATTGGGGTCGCAGTAAGTTAAACCCAGCTTCAAGTTAGCAGTATCTCCCAATCCTGAAAGCTTTTGATTGGAAGAACCGCCTTGTTGATAACGTACTAAGGCTGTCAGAGCCGGAGAAATTTTACCCGCAATACCTGCGGTAATTACTGTATTACCACCACCAGAAGAAGAACGATGTTCGTAACGAGCGCTGGCTTGAAACTGCGGATTATCACTGTATTCTAGCCCCACACTGTAACTATCGCCACCATCAAATCCGATCGCCGATGCTGATTGACCAAAAGCGTAGGGTTGAGCATATTGTTGACCCGCCGCAGTCCGTCCGAAGAAGTTTCCAAATACGTGTTCGTAAGCAACGTTCAGGCGCAATCCCGAAGCAATTGTCCAGCGATTATTTAGACCAATTGCTCCTTGGGTAGTCATTTCGTTAGCACCACCCAAAATTGAGTAACGACCGGTCAAGGTGGTATCTGATCCGAGTTTGTGTTCACCATTGACACTTAAGCTGGTGATCGAATTACCCGAAAATTGACCACTACTGTAAAACTGTTGGGCTAGACTGATGCTGACACCAGGAATTACCGCCCAATTCAACCCTAAAATGGTACGGTCTGGATAAATAGTATCTTTTTGCGAAGATAAACTCAGTTCATTTTGGGCTTGAAAAGTCAGGTTCTTAGCTAGAGGAATAGAAAAACGCGATCGCAATTGATCAGAATTACTACTTAAGGCGCTGTTGGGGATGTTGTCCTCTCGATGACGATGAATCCAATCCACATCCAGAGTAGCTTTACCCAAGCGTTGTTGAATCCCAGCAGAAATCGTCGTCAGAGAATTATCAACTGGGCTCCCAGGTATGGCCTCAGAACGCGGTGCAAACAGTTCTTCAAAAGTATCTAGCGGTTGAGGAGCAATCCCAAAATTGTCTTCGTGGTCATATTGCGCTCTGACATTAATAGTTGAGGTCACTTTAGCTGTAACCTGCGCTCCATAACGGGTTTGTCCTGGGACAAAGCTGATGGTGGCATTATTGGCAAAACCCGTATCAGCAAAGCGATAATAGGCACGACCTTGAATCCCATTGGCAATTTCTCCCTCAGCTTCTAACCGATACGCGTCACCACTGACCTTTCCCACAACATCAGAATCATTAGTGGAATGGGCATATTCTGCGATTAACTTCCCCTTTTCACCCAAAGCAATCAACGCATCTGCGCCGTAGAGTTGAAAGTCGCGCACCCCGTGATTTTCTTGAACGTAAGTTGCTCCTATCCAACTTTCTTGGTTGAGCTGGCGGGAAAGGTTATATTGCAGACGACCAGCATAGATATTGCTGTTAGAGTTTTGGTCGTCGTATTGATAAGTAACAACAATCCGGCGTACCAGCACTTGTCCAGTTTGATCAATATCGGTGCGAAGAATCGGTTCGCGGAATAATAAGGTACCGCGATCGTAGTCAATTTCGTAGTCTGGGCCTCGGTTGAGCTGTTTGCGTTCTAGTACAGTCCCAGGACGATTGAGTTCTTCTAACTCAATAAAGACATTTTCGCTACCTGCTTGTAATAGTCTGCGAGAGAGAAAGTAATAACCACTAGTACCATCGGGAGCAATGGTATCTCTTTGAAACCCCTCTAAATTGTTGCCATACAAACCTGTAATTTGTAAGTTTCCTAAGTTGTAGTTAGCTTTAAAACCGTGGAGTTGACGGGTGATAGAAGTAAATTGCTGCGATCGCCGAGCAAATTCTTCTGTGTTATAGTCACCCCACATCGCATAATCAGGATCAGAGCCGGGGATACGGGCCGAACGCTCAAAACGCAGATATATGCTGTCAGTGGAAGGAGCAAGAACATCAACGTTGGAGCTATCGCCATAGACAGGATAGTTTTGCTCGCTAGATTGGTAAGTTTTAAATAGGCGGTTATCGCAGTCGCAATCTTCATTGAGGTTACGAGAACTGTTGTATGCACCTGTAAACAACCATTCCCCGATCGCACCAGTGGCAAATATTGCTGAATGGAAATCTAATTGCGTTCTGTTGTCTTTGTCAGGAGGGAGGAAATCACGGAAACTACCGTAATAATTTGTACCTCTAGCGCCCAAACGCAAATCTATTACCCCTGTTACCAAACTCGGACGCAGTGCTGTTTCAAATTGCAGTTCGGTAAACGCTTCTAAATCATTAGCGATCGCCCGAATTCGGACAGTTTGCGCTTTCAGCTGCGATCGTAAAATCGCTGTAAATTGCCCCGCTTTTGCCTCCACTTGAAATCCGGGTTGATCGGGTTTGAAGTCTTTCCCAACCAACTCGCCAGCAGTAGGTATGAGAGTGATAACAGCATCACGATTAGAGCGATTGCCACTTGCATCGATGAGTTGACCCCGGATTGTCGCTGTAGAACGTCCATCGGCCGGGATACGAGACTCAACTGTTTCTAAAGTTAATTGCTGTGGCGCTCCTCGGACTGCGACTTGCACCGTTACAGAGGGTTCTTTTCCACCAATAACTTATGCAGAGATGGCGTTATTACCTTCTTTTAAGGAGACACCATACCATGTCTGCGTTACTAAGTTGGTGGTGGTATCGCTTTCCGTTCGTCCGACTAAGGAAGAGTCTACCAACGTGCCATTGACTCGCAATTCCACCTGACTACCAACAGGAAATTGCACAATCACCGTGGTAGCTGGGACATCTACAACGCTGTCAGCCGTCGGAGTCAGGATTTTAATTGCTGTAGAAATGGCGGGAGTGGAAGAGGGGGGGAGTGGAGGAGTGGGAGACAGGGGAAGATTTTTATCCATCCCTTGTCCTTGCGTCGCCGTGTCCGCGACTCCGGCTATTTTGCGTAAGCCTCTAGGTAAACCTACAGAAGTTGCTGGTTGAAATGCTTGTATTTGTCTTGAAGAAGCTTGAAACTGTGTCTCAGTATCTTTGCGTGCGTCGTTCTTGTCCTCGATTCTGGCTATTTTGCGTAAACCTCTGGGTAAATCAATAGAAGTTGCTGGTTGAAATGGTTGTATTTCCGTTTCACTTGGCTGGACATCTGGAATTGAAGTATCAGCAAGGCTAACAGGTGCTGGAGAAGTTGAGGGAAATTCGAGAGGTAGAAACTGCTGCTCGGAACTTCTCAAAAGATGGAGAGAATTTGAATCCAGACTTTTTTCAGCAACTTTATTCTGATCCGCTTGATCTTCAACCTGACTTTTCACATCATCTGAAAAAATCAAAGCGGAATCTAACCCCCTAGCCCCCTTCCCTTGTAGGGAATGGGGAGAATTCAAAGCCTCTCCTGCACTTGTAGGAGAGAGGTTTTCCAGATCCCCTAAAAAGTCAGGATCTTCCATACCTTTGTCTGTTTGCAAAGGAGAATCGGAGATCAAAACGTTTTCACTCGTGAGTTCTGCTTTGACTATTGCAGGGTACAAAACCAGGCTGAGAGCTATCGGCATTGCCCCATCAATCTCAGGTTAAATGTAGTTGCACAGATGAGTCTGGATTTCATTTCTTCACTGGCTCCTGGAAGGTGGCGGTAACAGCGAAGTTCATACGTACCAAGCCACCAGGCTCCAAATGCACCAAGCGAGATTGGCTATTGCGTTCGCGGAATTTTTCGTTGGGAGCTAGAGTGTAACCGGGTACACTGATTAGGTCTAGTACACCTGTGTGATATCCAGGTAAGGCATTAGCTAATCAGAACAAACCATTAGGATCTGTAGTGATGCGGTTTCCGTCCTCCAGAAAAATTACCGCATTTGGTACCCCAGGCTCATCAGACTGTTGTTCACCATCAAAGTTTTTATCAACAAACACCCGACCGATAATCGTGCCACAGTCAGAAACGATTCCTGCACGAATTTTCAATTGGTGCGTTGCCGGTCCATCCTTGATGCTAAAACGGTTATCAGCTCGTTGAGCATTAACGATCGCACTATTACGATCAGTACCACGCAGCGCATCGGCTGTTAGTTGAGCCGCGTAGGCAATATTCAGGACTTTCTCTGTGGGAATCGTTACGTCTGTGCGGAATGTCACTGTGTTACCATTGCGTTCTGATGGGAATAGGTTGATTAAGAGTCAAATTCTTCACTGGGCGATCGCTCTTATTTTCGCCACTCAAGGTATATCGCAACACATCACCTGGTCGCACCACAACTTGACCTTTCAAAGGTTGCCATGTCTTGCTTTGCTTACCTTATTGATCCTTTGCTACCACTTGCTTTTCTGCCTCTAAGCGCAATTGTATTTGCCCTTGAGTTTTGACATTTTGAGCGATCGCGCTTGTAGAATGCCATACATTTGCGATTCCTGGCACTTGACTGACAAATGGCACTGTAGCAATAAGTGCGATCGCTCCTAAACCTGCACGAGAAACACGCTTCATATAAATAACCTCAAAAAACTTCCAGAATGTTGATTGTTGATTTATCTTTCCCTGTTTTCGCTGGGGAATAATCAGTTTGTAGTTAGCGCTTTAGTCCTAAATCGCCAACTACAAATACAGATGTGCTATCACACCTCTCTTTGTAAACAAAAAGGGGTGAAATCAAGCTATCTAGTTAACCTTGCGTTGGAAGGTAAATGTTCTTTTCACAGTCGGTGCAACCTGTCCAGTCACAGCATCTACATACTTAGTCACATCTGTGTTTGCCGTAGTTCCAGTTTGGTCATTACCAGAGCTAGTAGCTGGATTACCACTGAAGAATTGAATAGTTGATGTCCCAGAATCCTTAGCTGAACTAACAATGTTGCTAGTATCAATTTGACTGTTGTTATCGTTGTCTTTCGCCCAGTTGTTGGGAGCTTGCGTACCATCTTCAGTAATCACAATCTTGTCAGCATTCAGAATTACATTTCCGCTTCCCACTAGAGGGGTAGAAATATTTTTGTAAGTAATCTGATACTCATAGGACTTACGCAACTGGCACAGGGCGATCGCTATTTTATAGTATTTATGTACTATATTAAAAGTGGCATATCTAGAATGAGTTGCAGAAATTAGTCATAGTAATCGGTTGTGTTAAATATTCTTCAAATCATGAGAAAATTAGTTGAGGGTGCATAAAATAAATTCTCTAGTTTATGAGATTTACTAAACTTAACTATTGCCAGTACTTGTTAAGTAGTCAGATTAATTATACTCTGACAAATCTGGCGGAGCATTTAGATCAGATTAGTCATGATCAAATTAACCGTTATCTCAAGAAGGAAAAGCTAACACCACGTTTGCTTTGGGATAATGTTAAAGATATCATCCAAGTGAGTGATAACGCATATCTAGTTTTTGATGACACAGTAATTGATAAACGATATGCCATAGAAATAGAAACAGCTAAACGTCAATATAGTGGCAACGAGCATGGTGTGATTCAAGGAATTGGGGTAGTAAATTGTGTATATGTCAATCATGAAATCGGAAAGTTTTGGGTAATTGACTTTTCTGTTTATGACCCAGACAGAGATGGTAAAACAAAGATAGAACACGTAATAGAGATGCTGCAAAACCTTGTTTACCATAAGGTTATACGGACGTTGTACAAAAAGTGTGTAAGGTTCGATGGAAGGTTGAGGAGTTTCATCGAGAATTAAAACAATTGACTGGTGTTGAATCATGTCAATGCCGCAAAGGTCGTATTCAAAGAAACCATATTGCCTGTGCTATTTTAGTCTGGCTTAGACTCAAAGATTTAGCTTATAAAACAGGTCAAACAATCTATCAAATTAAGCATGGATTGTTATCAAATTATCTAGTTCAGCAACTCAAACGTCCGGCTGTTCCCATGTTTATCGCCTAGTTGTTTGGCACGCGGCGCGGTGTAACCGCGCCATTGCTTATGACAGTTGCGTAAGTCCTGTATGA
>NZ_JBALCS010000115.1:0-5464 GCF_036919555.1 Nostoc sp. | reverse complement strand
TTGTTATTAGAAAATAATCGCGCGATCGCTTCATATACAAAAGCTCTAGAATTCAGAAATGGCAAAAGTTTTCGGAGAGTGACAGAAGAGGGATAGGACTGCCGTTAAGAGTGTCTGGTACTACAACTGAACTTTTATCGCCTAAAGTTCCATCAGGTGTGATTTGTGCTTTTGCTGGAAAGGGAGCGATACAAGAGAACAAAGCCAACACAAAATTCACCCCTAGAAATAGAGGTAAAGTATTAAACAGGAGCGATCGCTTAGGATGTTGCATAACTTTTGACTTCTAGACCTTTGCTAATCAGAGATTTTTTGACAAAAAATTTTTAGAAAGGACTCGCTACTATTGAGAAATAAACACCGTCTTCCTGTAAAGTCCTGCCTCTGTATTGAATATCTGTCAATGGAATCCCATAATCAAGGCGAGCATTGAGGCGATCGCCCATTTGCCACTGTAAACCTAATCCCAACCCCAGCAAAGTATTCGGATTTGGGTCTGCATTCCCGGAACTATTTCAACCCACACCAAAATCAATAAACGGCACTACTTGTAAAACTCCTCCGACCTTTTTTACCCGCAGTACTGGTAATTGCACTTCTGCTGATGCAAAAAAGCCGTTATCTGTCAAGAGAATATCTTGTGGATAACCGCGAACACTACGCAGACCGCCTAGCCCAAATTGCTCTAAAGGCACAAGGGCACGGGTTGAGAATTGCAGGTCAGAACGGATCACCACTAAAGTCTGCGGTGCTAAAAGTCGCACGTATTGTCCTTGCCCCCGCCAAGAAAAAACCGAGTATCAGGAGGCTCATTGTTGACGGTAGCATTGAAGATATCTAAACCCAGGTTAAATTGAGAGCGCAGCGCTAAGGCTTGTTGAGAATCCCTCTGCTGATATTCTTGGAAGAATTGCAAGGCAAAAACGCGGGTTTCTCCCCGTTCATTAGCACCGGCTGAGAGGGGAAAACCACTACCTAGCAGTTCAGATTTACTTTCTTGTCGTAACGCGGATAGACCCACAGCAAATTCTCTGTTGGGAGATAAAATTAAAGGTTGACGAAAACCTAACTCGAAGTAATTGGAATTACCAATGATATCTAGGCGGTCAAAGGGTGGTTTGACAATTTCAGTACTCGTCAAACCACCTCTGAGGGTAATTGTGCCATTACGAGGATTAACAGGTATGTTGTAGCGCAAGTCAAAGGAGTTGCTACCATCAGTATTAATATATTCCAGATTGAAGGCATCCCCAAAACCGAGTAAATTTCCTTCGTTAATGCGGACACCGCGTCGTAAGCTGCCAACACTAGGCGCACGACCATTATCCATAAAAAATTCTGTATGAAAGGAGTCGGCTTCTACTACCTTGACTGTGAGTAAACTTAATTCAGGACGCGACCCAGCAGACAATTCGGCTGATATATTCTGAATCAGGGGGTCAAGTTGCAATAGTTCCAAAGCTGACAGCAAGCGCTTTTGATTTAGGGGTCTAGTGGTGGCAATGGCTAATCTGCTGCGGATGTAGTTCGAGTTCAACCGTCGTGTACCCGTCACCGCAATTTCTTTTAGCCCTCCTTCAATAATCTGGATTTTGACGACTGATCCCTGTTGAGATAAGGTTTGACCAGCCGGAATCACAGCACCACAATTGAGATACCCCGTATCGGTATAGAGTAGCGAACATTTGTACTATTAAGTTAATTATATTTTAGCCGAATTTTGGTATTTTGGCTCAGGCGATCGCTTAATTACAGTCCAAAAATTTGGAGTTTAATCGATAAATTCTTTGTTCAGTTCTAGCCGATGCCTGAAATGCCGTAAAAACTTTGATAGTACGTACATATGTTCACCTTGAAAGGGTTAAAATGGCTGATTAGAGGCTCTGCCTTCAGTCAGATATTGAGCCAGAGACTCAATGAATGCATTCCCATACGGAGTACGGGAACGAGGGAAGCCTTATCAAGTTAGGCTTAGTTTTTAGGACTTGTCTGTACAGCGTAGGTCAAAGACTGGGAGCGAGACAATCTGTAAAAGCTTGTTCTAAACTGGCTTTTATCTAAAGTTGCATGCATCAGCAATGCACTTTACCCCGACAGAGCGGATCTATATACCATGAAAGTAATGATTAATCAAAGTCGGAAAGGACGAATCTTTATTGTTCAATGATTTAAATGGAAATTTAACAGTATATTTTTGGTAAGTACGCCACTTTTAAGTGCGTACTTTTCAATTTATATGTATATGTTTTATTATTTAAATAGTTCAAAAGTAATTCGGAATTAAATACTTAATTTTTTGACACTCAAAACTAATTAACAGCGAGGTAAACTTATGTCTCAAAATACAATTAGCCACCTGATTCACGATCGCAATGCACGCGGTCACGCTAAAACAGGCTGGCTCGATAGTTATCATACATTTTCATTCGGTAGTTTTTACGATCCCAACCGTATGGGATTTCGCTCTCTGCGAGTGATCAATGATGACCGCATCGCCCCTGGTGCTGGATTTCCTACGCACAGTCATCGTGACATGGAAATTCTCACCTATGTCTTAGAAGGTGCCGTAGAGCATAAAGACAGCTTAGGTACAGGGTCGGTAATTCGCCCTGGTGATGCACAGATCATGAGTGCTGGAACTGGGATCAGCCACAGCGAATTTAATTTTTCACCAACTGAACCACTGCACTTACTACAAATCTGGATTCTTCCTGACGAAGATGAGTTGACACCAAGGTATGAACAAAAAACTTTTCCTCTCGAAGAAAAGCAAGGCAAATTCCGCTTAATTGCTGCTAAAGATGGGCGCGATGGTGCTGTAATAATTCACCAAGATGTTGATTTATACGTATCTGTCTTAGAGGATGGTGATGTTGTCAATTATCAAGTCAAGCCTGATCGTTATGCCTGGTTACAAGTAGCGCGAGGTATAGTTAACTTGAATGGTGAGGAACTCAGAGCAGGTGATGGAGTGCAAATCAATGGTGAAGAACAGTTAGAAATTAGCACTAAGATCGGCGCAGAAATCTTGCTTTTCGATTTAGGCTAATCTTACAGCAGAATTCAAGTATTTGAACCACATCTGTCGTAAGGGCATAGCAATGCTGTGCCCCTACAGCGTGGTCTATTTACTTGAAAATAGTTGTAATAGGACTTACGCAAAAAGGCAGTGAAAGCCTTGATTTACCGTAGGGGTAATTCATGTAGACGCTGCATCGGCTTCCCGCAGGGTATTGCCCCTACGAAAAACTATTCGACAACTGGTGAAACAGCCGAATATGGATACCATAATTACACCAGAAAGAATCGAGTTACCACCTGGCGCGGTGTTGAAACTTTTAGGAGGATCTATAACTTTTGATACCGACAAGAGGACTTTTCAAACATCCTCTTAGACAGGCAGTAATAGCTAAAGAGGAAACTGTTATGTGCGATCGCATCTTCCCTATCTTTAAGATGAACCTAATCCCTTCGATTTACGAAACTCCTGGACAACATCTTTAATATCACGTAATTCACCCTCAACTAAATAGTTTAGTTGTCGCATTTCATCTGCTGAAATCTTTCCGCTAAGTTGAGCGATCGCTTTCCTTAATTGGGGATATTTTTTTAAAGTTTCTTGTCGGACAATTGGCACAGTTTCGTAAGGCGGAAAATAATGTTTATCATCCTTCAGCACAATTAAACCCAAGCGAGAAATCTGCCCGTCAGTGGAATTACCCGCTACCATATCCACCTGTTTTTGAATCAAAGCACGATATATTAAACCTAAGTCCATGATTTGGGGTGCTTTAGCAAAACGTAAATTGTAAGTTTTAGCTAATCCTGGAAAACCATCTTCCCGTTCTAAAAATTCGTAGCCGAAACCACCCCGCCATTGTGGTGTATATTGAGTAGCTTCGGAGAGAGTTTGAATATTATAGCGTCTGGCATCTTCACCCCTGACAATCATCGCAAAAGTATTTTCAAAACCCAAGCTTGGCATCACTTCCAGATTGAATTGCTGGGAGTATGCTTGTTTTAATTTCTCATAAACTTCTTTAGGATCATTAACTGCTTTTTGCTTTAAAATTCCAGTAAAAGCTGTACCTGTATACTCAATATATGCGTCAATTTTGCCAGCAGTAATAGCGCTATGACAAACAAAAGAACCACCCAAACGGGGGCGACGAGCCACTTTTAAATTAGTTGCCGCCTCGATTTGCTGTGCTAACAGTTCCCCTAAAATATCTTGTTCAGTAAAATCTTTGGAAGCAACAATAATATTGCCATTGCTGCTACTATTTAAATTTGGCGTGCAGCTAGTGATTAGCAGTAACAAGGCAAAAATTAAAGAGCAAAGTGTTAAAAATCTTTTCATTAATTTTTAATTTTTAATTTATTCTCTAACCAGCCAATTGCAAAGTCAGCTAGTAATGCAATTACCGCCGCCGGAACTGCACCAGCTAAAATTAACTGATCATTCACTACTGATATCCCACGAAAAATAAATACTCCCAAACCACCAGCACCAATCGCTGCTGCAATGGTTGCAATACCAATGGCAATTACTGTTGCTACTCGCACTCCTGCTAAAATTACTCCCATTGCCAAAGGAATCTCAACTTGTAATAACAATTGTTTATCTGTCATCCCCATTCCTCTCCCAGCTTCCCGAATCGCTGGATCTACACCAGTAATACCTGTGTAAGTGTTACGAATTATCGGCAGCAAGGAATATACAATCAGGGCAACAATTGCTGGTACTGCACCAATTCCGCCAATTATGGGAACAGGAATGAGTAAGCCAAACAGTGCCAAACTAGGAATAGTCTGGAGAATATTCGCTATGCCGAGAATTGGTTGACGGAGATAAGTTTTACGTGTAATTAGAATACCTAATGGAATGCCTATAAGAATGGCAATTCCAATTGCAATGCCTACCAAAAATAGATGTTCTAGAGTATGCTGAAGAATTTCTGGGGCATACTTAACGAGGAAGAAATTTTTCATAAGGTATCTTACAAAGAACGCAGACATTGAAGAAAGGCGAGGCTTTCTGGGTGTTGCGATCGCATAAATTTATCTGTTGTCCCCAATACTACCAATTCTTTGCCACACATTAAACCAATTCTTGATGCCAAAATAAAGGCTTTTAGAATATCGTGGCTGACAAAAACAACTGTTTTGCCTAATTCTTGCTGCAAATGCCGAAACTCTTGTTGAAGTTCTAGGCGCGTAAATTGGATCGAGTGCGCCAAAGGGTTCATCCATTAATAATTCAGCAGACCTCGCATTCTTTCTAATAAAATTTTCAGGTGATACTAGTAATTTTTCGGTGTTTAATCACTATAGCGGTTTGTAGTTGAGTCCAATACAGACCTCACGCATTGACACTGGTAGGGTCGAGAGAAGTTATTACTAACCTCTCCCTCCCATCCGAAACCGTGCTTGCGACTTTCACCGCACACGGCTACTCCGGTGT
>NZ_JBALCS010000114.1:0-60769 GCF_036919555.1 Nostoc sp. | reverse complement strand
GGCTATTTTACCTCCTTATCTTGCACTGGAATATACTTCTTTGGTCTGATAATCTAGAGACTGTCACCTTTTCTTTCTTTTTCAGCAACCCCTAAATAAAAACTAAAGATCAGTCGGGTGCTACCTCTATAGATTTCCATTGCCGGGTTAATGGAGGTTATTTTGGGGTGTCAAAAATTACTAATGAATTCAAAACAAGGTAATAGATTAGGTAATGATAAATGACGATTTATGAAAGCATTCAAAAATTCATCATTCATCATCAAGATTTGGAATTTATTTATATTAGACTAGTTTTGTGTAGATAACTATTGGAGATTATTTGCACATTTGCAATGTGCGGCGATCGCTAGCACTGATAGAATCTAACCGATGAAAGTCTTGCAGAGCCAATGAGTAAGCATAACTGCTTGACTCATCTTCACCGACCTTAGGCAGTGTACTGCTTGTAGCTACTTGATTCGACTGATTAGTTCTGGCTTCATTTGCTGAACCATTAACCGTCATCGCCAACTCTCCTGATGGGTTGAGTGTACCCTGAAAACAATTAAACTCTGATTCGGGCATATACAATGCACCCGTTACCTTGTCCTGGTGCTTTTGAAATATGATGTAACCTTGACTAACTTGGTTTGGTTTTGGGGATTGACCATAGAGATAAATCCCATCTTTTTCAGGAAAATTCGCTTTTGGTAAAACTCCTGCGCCTTTTGTAGCTTCCTGAGAATCTGGAACCAGCGCGGTGGTTGTAGGTACTGTTTTTCCGCTGTTATGGGCAAAAATCCACCGAGCTCCAGAAGCCGTATTAAGTTGACTTCTCTGCTCTCGAACTCTTCTTAGCTGCGACAGAAGAGAGGGTTCGGAGGTTTTCTGAATCTGAGCCGATGATAATGGAGAATTTGTAACTGATACTACTTGAGTTTGCTTGGCTATAAAGCCCAAACCGAAAAGTAAGCCTAAGCCCGCGAGGGAAATTCCCCACTGACGGGGAGATAATAACTGATGAAGGTTGTTAAGCACCCTACTTCTCCTGTTAAAAAATAAACTAAGTTCTTTAGAACTTACTTAAACTATAACCAAGTCTTAATTGTCAAAGACTTTGTTAACGACTTAATATTACTATTGTCCAAAAAATAAAACTGCCAAAAACTAAAGTTTTTATTTAATTTAGTTCAATAATCTTAGATTACATCAGTTAGAGTATTTATTCTTCATCTAATAGATTCATCTCATTGGGTGAGGTTAATCACAAATTAAACTCCAGTACTACAGCGAAATCCAAATATTTTCCTGGTTGTCGGCATAAAAAAATCGCCCCCTGAATTCAGGAGGCGCATCACCTTATGGAGACGTAGCAATGCTACGTCTCTACATTTAGCTAGCAACGTATTCTTGGACATTGGCACGACGGCGACGCAAATGAGCCAAAGCTTGATGCTCTAACTGACGGACGCGTTCACGGCTGAGACTCAATCTCTCACCCACTTTCGCCAATGACATTTCGTTACCATCCTCTAAACCAAAGCGTAAAGCTACAACTTCTCGCTGTTGCGGGGTTAGTTCCGCTAGCAGGTTGTTCAAGTCTTGGCGTAAGAATTCCTGGTTGGTGTAATACTCTGGTGATGGTCCATCATCTTCGAGCATTTCTTGCAACTCAGTATCCTGGTTCTCGCCAACTCGCACATCCAAAGAGACTGGTTGACGCGCCATATTCAGGTATTCGCGGATCTGAGCAGGTTCTAGTTCCAGTTCTTTGGCAATTTCGGCTGGAGTCGGCGATCGCCCCAAGCTTTGAGCCAACTCGCGCTGCACTTTTTTGATTTTATTCAGTTTCTCGGTAATGTGGATCGGTAAGCGGATGGTGCGACCTTGCTGGGCGATCGCGCGGGTAATTGCTTGGCGAATCCACCAGTAAGCGTAAGTCGAGAACTTATAACCCCTCATTGGGTCAAATTTCTCCACACCCCGCTCTAATCCTAGTGTTCCTTCCTGGATTAAATCCAGAAACTCCATATTCCGCTTTTGGTATTTTTTGGCAATAGCAACCACCAAGCGCAAATTCGCTTCGATCATTTTTTGCTTTGCCCGCTTACCTTGCGCCACCGTTTGTTGTATCTCGGTTTCCGATTGTTCAACCAGGTCAGCCCACTCTGACATATTCGGTTCCCGGTGCAGCTTCTTCGCCAAAGCTTCCTTGGCATCGATGAGCGTCATCATTTGTTGCACCTGCTTGCCATAGACAATTTCTTGTTCACGGGTTAGCAGTGGTACACGACCAATTTCCCGCAGATAGGTTCGCACCATATCAACCGTGAATTTGGTGTTGAGGTTTTCCGTTTGGGTGTTGACAGTAGGCATTGATGCGTTTTCCTCTACTCCGTAAACACAATGTATATTTTTCTTACTAAAATCAATGGATAAGGGTAGTACATCTATCACTAAATATCGGGAGCTACCAAAAGCAATTATCAATTGATACAGCCGTTTTTAAGACGGTAAGCCCCGAATGATAGGTTCCCCTACCTTCCCTAAATTTTCAATCTCTTATAAGCACGCTGGTTATTTTTGAGAATTTTCTCTTGAGCAGTTACTGACAGTATCTCGAAAATCCGAAGTCGGTATGAGTTCTACTTAGCTTTATATTACGATAAATCAGGCAAATAGTAAAGTATCTTCAGATAAAGCATATAATTATAATTCAAAATTGCTCATTTGCAAAGAAAAATTAAACCTCCTTGAAATTACTTACTACATCTATAGTGACGCGAAAAACCCCTCTTCTGTTGCCAAAACCTAGCGGGATAACCGAACTTAATTTGCTGTGATGATGGAGGGATGTCACGAATTAGCTATTGGGCATTGGGCATTGGGCATTGGGCATTGGGCATTGGGCATTGGTTAGGACTCATCATTTAACCAATGACAAATAACTATCTAGAATCCCAGGTCAGCTTTGGCTAGTTCAGCAGCAGCGAATACTTCGGCGTCAGGTTTTTCTTCCCAAGCTGGCTCACCAATTTCTTCGTAAAAAGTTGCGTCGTAAGGACGGGTACGCACGACTACTGGCATAGGAACGGCGTGACCCAATATTAAGGCTTGTTGCTTCGAGTCTAACTTTGCCAACACCGATCGCAGTCCACTACCACCAGATACACCGGTGAAAATCGCGTCAATGTCTTTTTCATCATTAAGCAAAGCGGTAATCCGAGTCCCAATCTGGGACATAACTTCATTATCTATGCCTGATGGACGTTGATCAACTACCAAAAGTGTAACAAAATACTTCCGCAGTTCACGGGCAATAGTCCCGAAGATAGTACTTTGTACCACTCCTGGGTCAAGGAAACGGTGCGCCTCTTCAATGGTAATCATCAATGGCGTGGGGCGATCGCTAGGATTTTTGCTTTGCAGGAATTTATCGGCTTTCTTGACGTAATGCTCATGAATACGGCGGGTGATCATATTCGTCACCAACATATAAGAGAGCATATTAGACTGGGAACCAAATTCTATCACAACATTCTTCCCAGATTCCAGGCACTGAACAATTTTACTAATGTAATTCTGGGGGCAAACCGCTCGCATATACTTCAAACTATCCATCCGCAATAGTTTGCGCTGCAATGCCATAATCGAGCCTTTGTGTCCGCGCTTCTCGTCGCAGAACATCTCAATTTCTTCGTTAGTCATATTCAGCAACTGGACAATCCAAGACTTGCCAAACTCACTATATAGAATATTGGCGTTATCCAAGGCTGCATCAGAGAGTCCTAAATCTCGACTACATAACTTAATATCTTCAACTTCAATTTGTTCGTAACTCAAATAAAGTTCTTGAGCATCACGCACCCCCCGGCGCTTTGTCGATTCCGGGTCGAGGGTGTAAACTTCTACCTTACTAGGAAAAAGTTGCTTTAAGCCCTTAACAGTACTGACGTTCTTCCCTTCTGCGACTGCTTCCCAGCCATACTCAGAGTGCATATCAAAAATCAAGTTTACTGCTGCATTTTTACGGATAACACCAGCTAAAAGTAGTCGCGTCAGAAAGGATTTACCAGTACCAGATTTCCCAAAAATCCCATTACTCCGTTCTACAAAGCGGTTTAAATCGATACAAACAGGCACATCCATATCCAAAGGTTTCCCGATGGAAAAATTGCGCCTTTGGGGGTCATCTTCCCAACCAAATACCCGGCGAAAATCCTCAACACTTGCTTCGTAAACTTGACTAAAGTGGCTAGGAATAGTTTTAACAGGCAACAATTCCATCGTCGTGCTGGTTTGTGGCACAAATGAAGCTAAACCCGTGATTGATGGAACGAAGGGATTTGTCGATTTGCCATTTGTTGGAGAAAAATATTCTTCAGATTCAGGAGTGAACATCAACATCGGCGCGAGGTTGATAGTACCGTATATACCACTTCCGGCTAAAACATCTCGTAAAAAAGTGTCTTCCCAATTGGGGGGATTAGCAGTAATTCGTGCATTAGCAGCTCCCAATGCTACATCTGTCAGCATACAAAAAAAACGCGATCGCATCCCTTGCACAACGAGAAACTTACCCACCCGCATATCTTCCACAGATATATCCGGATGCAATCGAACTTCTAACCCTTCAGTCAGAGAACCTTGAATAACCGAACCTAATGGCTGTCCCAAATTCATCTAATTAATTACATGATTGTTGATGCTATCTCTTATGTTGAATTTTAATTGCATAGGGCAAAAGTTGCGAATTTGTCATGAGTTTGGAGTTTGGAGTTTGGAGTTTGGAGTTAAGGAGTGTGAGGGAATAACTAATACCCAATGCCCAATGCCCCATGCCCCATGCCCCATGCCCCATGCCCCATGCCCCATGCCCCATGCCCCATGCCCCATGCCCCATGCCCCATTCCCAATGCCCCATTCCCCATGCCCCATTCCCCATGCCCCATGCCCCATTACCTAGTCAATCTCAATAGAAGTTGGCGCACTTCCAGTTGTTGGAGTGGTAATAATTAATGGTTTGCGGAATTGGGCGTAAAGGCGATCGCGCCAGGTGAAGAATGGTTCATAATCTATATTCTCTGTAAAGATTGGCAATCCTTTTCCTCTAATAGAAACTGGTAAATCCAGATAGGGTCCTGGGGGGAACTTGAGCAATATCGATAAGCCAGCCACTGCTAAGTCAGCTAAAGTCGGCTCATCTCCTGTTAAATAAGGACTATCTGCCAGTAACAATGTTAAAGCTTCCAAGTCTTGTTTTAAGGATGCGATCGCAGACTGGATCACATCTGGGCTATAACCTACCCCAAAACCTAACAGTGTCAGAAAGTCACTAGGTACTCCTCCAACCAGACTTTTAAATATATCTGGTGTTGACGTGGGTAATAAAGACTTGCGGAAATTTTGATCTTGACTTATGGCCGCAAATAGTGCTTTCCGACCCTTGATGCCTATGGACTCATCCGCCCATTCTTCTATTAATAAAGTTAAACCCCGTTTTTTGGGATCTTGCGGTATTATTGGGCGATCGGGATACTCTAAGTCTAAATACTTAGCTATTTCCGTAGAATCCGCAATATATCTATTACGATCCTTTAATACTGGGACTTGTTTTTGACCAGTCAGCCGGAACAGTTCTACTTGTCCAATCCCAGGTGTAACCTCTATTTTGCGGTAATCCAGTCCTTTAAAATCTAGAATTAGGCGCACTTTCTCTGAGTATTGAGATAGTTCCCATTGGTATAATTCCAGCATATTGTATACCTTGTAACTGGTCAACTTCTTAACTTTACAATTGTATCTTTAGTTAAAGTAATTTTTCTTGAGATTAGTTGCTTGTTGTCTATTTAATTGACATTAGGGTTAAACTTATGCCTGACTTTTGGGAAAATTGATTTAGAGGATGTCTGAAAAGTTTTGATAGGTAGTTTTAATCACGCAAGTTGTTTGAGCATTCAGACGAATCATCGCAACGTAAACAAAGGTTCCTGTCGTTTCCGATAAGATTTCATAATCCTTAGTATAGAATTTCATAAGTTCATAGCGAATTAAAATTGGTAAAACTCAGCGCCCCTCTGCGCTACCCTCTGCGTTTAAAAAAGCTACGAATTTCGGAAATGCTGTACTTACTTAATCGCCGACAGCAGTTAAACCAACCAAAAGTCCTTTCAACAAGCCAGCGTTTGGGTAATACAACAAAACCCTTCTGTTCTTCGTGGCGGGTAACAACACTTAAAATCCATCGATAGACATCAATTTAAATCTTTTTGGTGTGATAGAGAAAATTTCCTAAATTTACATAGAATATGTGCTAAATATATTTCATACTTATCAGCGTCATTTGAGGTTCGATATTTTATCTCACCAGCACAAATTCTTCTGGGGAAAATCTTACTTTCCTCTTCCATCAGATTTTGTGCATAGCAAAATGTTATAAATCTTTATGTAGTGTGTGGACAAAAAGACAAACGAAATTTATGAAGACAAATTATAGCAAATTGCTGACCACGTTGACAGGCATAGCAGGATTTATTAGTTTCAGCCTTCTCGTTACTTTACCATCTGATGCGAAAGAGGCACTAAATCCTAACCCCAGTATTTTCAACGAAGCCTCCTATAACCAGGGACAATGCCTTCAAGCAAACGCTCAATATACACCTGCTGAGGCTGCTTCCGAAATAGAAAAGGGCAATACCAAACCTCAACAAGTAGCACAGAATAGTGGCGGTGGGACGCTAAATCCCAAACCAAGTATTTTCAACGAGCCTCCCTATAACCGTGGTGGTAGCGTTACACCTAGTGAACCTGCACTCCGCACCCCACGTTCTATCCCGAAAACTCAACCTACCACAGCACCAACAGAAGCGCCATCTCCTGAGACACCTACTACAACTCCACCTGGACCCGGAGCAAGCGATAATCAAGGCAAAAACTTGTTAGCGTTGGCAGAGTCAAACGCTTCTTTTACCACCTTAACCAAGGCTTTGAAAGCAGCAGGATTGACCGGAGCTTTGCAAGGCAAAGATAACTTAACTATTTTTGCACCCACTGATGCAGCTTTTGCTAAGTTGCCACCAGATGCTTTGCAAGAATTGTTAAAACCAGCCAACAAAGAAGTATTGATCAAAATCTTAACTTACCATGTAGTAGCTGGTAAGGTATTGTCCACTGATTTGAAGTCTGGCGAAGTTAAAAGCCTTGAAGGCGGCACAATCAACGTAAAAGTTGATCCTGCTACCGGTGTAACTGTCAATGATGCGAAAGTGACGCAGGCAGATATCACAGGCACTAACGGTGTAATCCATGCGATTGATCAGGTTATTTTGCCTCCTGACTTGTAGTTTTTCGGTATCAGTACAACCGGAAACAGAACTAGGTTAGTATAAAGCATTAATAGTTAAAAATCCCGTTCAGATGTTAATTCTGGACGGTTTTTTTGTAATAACGGTGAGGAAGTGACTACAATTAGCTGAGTCCCTAATCTAAATCACTGAGGCATAGGCAGACTACCTTGTAGTATCATCTGACTTGCCCTAGCTTGACAGCTGGCACACGCACAGCCAAACATCTGCATGGCAAGCTGTTTAACTCTTTCATTAGCACGTATTGATGGGTATTGGGGATATTCTTGTGAAACAGGTGCGGCAACTGTCTGTGTGTCAGTGGATGTTAAGGTAGGATTGGCTAAATCTTGGGGAGAAAGCTTCTTAGCAAAAGCCGGATTGACACTTAGGAGCGTCAAGGCAAAAAAGCTAGAGCAGCAAACCAAAGCCATTACAATTTTATTCATGATTTTCCTAAGTAGTAGACTTGATCTTTAAGTTGAGCTTAGACGAAAAAACTATAAATCGCCATAAAAATTTTCAATATCTGTCGTAATGTCATCTCAGACACCAGTTTTATTTAAGCTGAGGGAAGCTACCTTGTAATACCATCTGACTTACACGAGCTTGACAGGCAGGGCAGTCACAGCCAAACTTCTGTATAGCAAGCTCTTCGAGTGATTGAGTAGAGCTGATTGATGAAAATTCAGGGGATTTTTTAGTTACAGATATATTAACTGTCTGCGTCTGATCCGAGTTCAACTTGGGAGAGGTTAAATCGTGAGGAGAAAGCTCTTTCGCAAAAGCTGGATTCACAGTTAGGAGGGTCAAGGCAAAAAAGCTAGAGCAGCAAACCAAAGCCATTACAATTTTATTCATGATTTTCCTGAGTAGTAAACCTTATTATTAGTTGAGTTTAGCGAAAAAAACCTCCAAATCGCCATAAAAATTCAACTTGTTTTTAGTCGGCGAGTGGCGATTGATAGAAGCGCTGATTTCCATCGAAATAACAATTACTTTTTCTTTGCAATCAGCTTTTGATCTTTATCTTGCATTTCTAAAAGTTCAGGGATAGTAACAAAGCTATAGCCCTGTTTCCGAAAGTTGGCAATAATTTCAGGTAAAGCTTGCACAGTTTTAGAGCGATTACCACCACCATCATGCATCAGCACAATCCCACCTGGTTTGGCATTCCTGAACACATTCTTAATTAGCTTTGGTACAGCAGGACGCGAGTAGTCTACAGAGTCAGTTGACCAGAGAATGATTGCATATTTGCTATTTCTAGCGTAAGCAGCCACCCCATTGTGCATGATTCCCCCTGGTGGTCGAAATAAATTTGTTTTAATCCCTGTCACTTGATAAATCAGGTCTGCTGTATGGTCAATTTCATAGGCAGCTGCTTGTGGATTCAAGAATTGATACCAATGATGCCAAGTATGATTACCAATTACGTGACCTTCAGCAATCTCCCGCTTTACTAAGCCTGGATAATTCTTCACGTTCTGCCCAATGAGGAAAAATGTCCCTTTGATCTGATTTTGTTTAAGAATATCCAGTACTTGCGCGGTACTCTCAGGCCATGGCCCATCATCAAAGGTAAGAGCAATTACTTTCTGCTCGGGAGTAAGTTTTGCCGACTCAACTATTGCCCCTTGAAAGCGTTGTGGCACAGCATAGGAAAGACCCTTTGTTTGTGCTTGTTTCTGCCAACTTTGAAGCATCATCGCTTTTAGTTCTTCAATCTGCTGCTGAGTTCCAACCTTGGCTGGTAGATTCTTTACATCTATATTCTCTGTACTTTGAGCCTCAGATGAGCTTGACTTGATAAGCATCATCGTGCTTACACTCAAACTGGCACTCAAGACAACCAAGGTAATTAATATTTTTTGCAGACCAAAAAATGACTTATTGCCTTCCACTTCATAGCTCCTTCAAGGGTCGAACCATCTTTTTTTTCACAATACTTCTAGCAGTTTTTTATACTCTGGTAAGCCTTGCCATGCAAGTTACAGCATGAACAGGATGATTGGTATATTTTTTAAAGTTAGCTCCAACCCTGACTCTGAAAAAATACCTTACCCTACGGATAATCTAAATATCTATAAGTAAAACCTTCACCATGAAGGTGAGAGCCTTCTTGCGCGTTAGTTTTTGTATGAGGTATAAGGGGAATTTCGAGAACTGTAAAAGGTAATTGATTCTACGTTACTAACATGAATATATTTAATGTAGGTTGAATATTACATATCCTATTGACGAAGCCATTGCGAAATCGTGGCGAAGGTGTGACTTTCCTTGAGTGATGACGGCACAGGGGAGACGTATTAAAAAATTTATTAGATCCCCCGACCGCGCCAGATGAGTAAACACCATTGGCTGCCGAAAGTTCTGCAAATAAGGTTTTAGAGTGAGTCAGAGAATCTCGCACGCTTACTTTTATCTTACTCGCTTAAAAAAGGGACTTCCAATAAATCATCTATTTTGTAGGGTGGGTAAGATGCCATCGGTGTCAAGTTAACGTGAAAGCCAGTCTAGAAGCAGCTTTTAGAGGTTATCTCGTCAAGAGTCTCCGACTCTTAATGCCTAATGGAGGGCTGCCGCCTCAAGACTGGCGGCAGAGCCGCAATTGAGGTGCATTTCCAGCCAGAGGCTGGAAACGAGGTATTAAAAGGGTTTGCGCTTAAGTTGACACCAATACTAAGATACCCACCCCACAACAGATAACTGGATACTTTTTTATTTGGAAATACCTTAACAGTTTACAGACTAGATATTACATCCCGTGCTACTGCTAAAGTCTGCTCAATATCCTCTTCGGTGTGAGCAAAAGACGTAAACCCAGCTTCAAACTGAGAAGGTGCTAAGTAAACACCATGCTCTAACATCCCACGATGGAAGCGTCCGAATTTAGCTGTATCAGACTTTTTCGCATCTTCGTAGTTATGAACTGGGCCAGAGGTAAAGAATAAGCCGAACATCGCACTGATTTGACCGCCGTAAACCGCATGACCATTTTCTTTGGCAATTTGCAGCAAACCATCTCCTAGCTTTTTAGTAATCCGCTCAAGATACTCGTAAGTACCTGGCTTTTGCAGCAATTCTAAAGTCTTAATGCCAGCAGTCATCGCCAAGGGATTACCAGAAAGAGTCCCAGCTTGATATACGGGGCCGGCGGGCGCAACCATTGACATAATATCTCGACGACCGCCATAGGCCCCCACTGGCAAACCACCACCAATAACTTTGCCCAAGGTTGTTAAATCGGGAGTGACGCCAAATTTTTCCTGAGCGCCACCGTAAGCAATACGGAAGCCTGTCATCACTTCGTCAAATACCAATAACGCTCCATACTCGTGAGTCAGTTCTCGTAATCCTTCTAAAAAGCCAGCATCAGGCGCAATAAATCCAGCATTGCCGACGACTGGCTCAAGAATAACGCCAGCAATCTCGTCGCGGTTTTCTTCAAACAAGGCTTTAACGGCTTCTAAGTCATTGAAAGGCGCAGTTAGAGTGGTGCTAGTTGCTAATTTAGGTACTCCCGGTGAGTCTGGCAAACCAAGTGTAGCAACACCAGAACCTGCCTTTACTAGAAAAGCATCGGCGTGTCCGTGGTAGCAGCCTTCAAACTTAATGATTTTCTCCCGGTTGGTGAAAGCCCGCATCAACCGTAAAACTCCCATACAGGCTTCAGTTCCAGAGTTGACAAATCTGACCATTTCGATGCTAGGAACGGCATCGATGACCATTTCTGCCAAAACATTTTCTAGGACTGAGGGGGCACCGAAACTGGTGCCTTTTTCTAAAGCTTCATGCAACGCTGCAATTACTTCTGGATGAGCATGACCGCAAATAGCTGGCCCCCAGGTGCCTACATAATCTATGTATTGGTTGCCATCTACATCCCAAATATATGCGCCTTTAACACGATCAAAAACGATGGGTTGTCCGCCCACAGATTTAAAGGCACGAACTGGAGAACTGACTCCTCCTGGCATGAGGTTTTGAGCAGTGGCGAAGACTTCTTGTGATTTTGTTGTTTTAATTGTGGTATTTACCAAAGTTCTCTCCTAATAGCGGGCAATAAAAAGCTCTATCTTAGGATAGGGTCAAAAGTTACTTAGAATTTCTATCCTATAGAATTAACTGAACCAAAAAAATAACAATATGTTATACAAGTCGAATGAAGACTTGCCTTTAGATATTCAAACTCGATTATCTGAAGCATACCAGGATCTTTACCGAGCAGCTTTTAACTCGGCGATCCATTGGTATGGTGAAGCCTCAAAAGCTCACAAAGTCGCGTTGAGTGCTGTAAAGATGCAGTCTGCTATGGAACGGAATGCTCTTGTTGAGAGCTAGATAAGATAATTGAATTTAAAAAAACATCCCAGCTGCTCTATTCAGAATGGTATCGTGAATCCATGAATTATTCTCATTAGAGCAAACTGCTGGTATGTCTTCTAACGATTCGCGATCGCTGCATTACACCATCCCTGTTGAGGAAATTCGCTACGATGAACGAGGTCTAGTACCGGCAATTGTCCAAGATTATTTGGATGGTACTGTCCTGATGATGGCGTGGATGAATCAGGAGTCGTTACAAAAGACTTTAGAAACTGAAGAAACTTGGTTTTGGAGCCGTTCCCGGCAAGAATTGTGGCACAAGGGGGCGACTTCTGGACATATTCAGAAAGTGCAGAGTATCCGTTATGACTGTGATAGTGATGCGCTGCTCATCGGGGTAGAGCAATTAGGAGATGTTGCCTGCCATACTGGAGAACGCAGTTGCTTTCATCAAATAGAAGGGAAAATTGCCCCACCACCAGGGGATACATTGTCGCAATTATTTCAAGTAATATGCGATCGCCGCGACAATCCGATTGAAAGTTCTTATACCTGTAAACTATTCGCAGGTGGCGATAACAAAATTTTGAAAAAGATCGGTGAGGAAACTGCTGAGGTGGTGATGGCCTTTAAGGATGATCAAGCAGATGCGATCGCGGGTGAAGTGGCTGATTTGCTCTATCATACTTTGGTTGCCTTAGCTCACCATCAAGTTGATTTGAAATCGGTGTATCGCAAGTTGCAAGAACGTCGTCAATAAAGAATGTAGGCAAATGGCAGTAAAATAAGCGAGCAGGGGAAGTAGATAAAAAACTTGATTCCCTAGCTTTGCCAGTTGCCAGACTTAAACAAGCGTGCCCTTTGTTATTGGCTATGGCGAGTTAACTTAGCTGTGTACCTACAGGTTGAACCTCTCTGGCCAAACCAATATGTGCCAACGACAATGATGTATGGTTAAACTTTATCCCAGCTAAAGCCCACTGAAGTTCAAGTGTCCCCACCCAGAAACGCGCCCGGTCGATGACATCCGATAACATCGGATAGCCACTTTCCATACGCCGCACAATACTTTCTCCGTAATTACTAAGTTGCACTGCGATATCACAAGCTGGGTCGCCCAAACCAGCCGTACCAAAATCAATCAGACCACTGATAGTCTCAGAGATCGGGTCAAACAGAATGTGATACACTGGCTTGTCACCGTCAATCAGTACGGGTGTGTAACTCAGGTCAAGTTCACCTGTAAGCACGGGTGCAAAGAGTTCGTGTATCCAAGTTTGCTGATGACGCCACAGGTGAGGGAAGAGAGTTTCCTGAACTTGCTCATACAACTGCAACCAATCTTCACGGGAACGTTCTGCACCAGAGGAAGACACCCCAGCATTAACTAAAATTTCATCGGGGATGCTGTGCAATTGTAGGTGAAATCTGGCTAGTTGGGAGATAATACGCGCTTGTGATGCTTCACTGAGCTTCAGCAGGGTATTACGGGATAGCGGTTCACCTCTAAGAAATTTGTAGCTTGCAAAGCCTTCTTCCAGGTGTTCAAAGTGCGGAACTCGCAAATCAACATACTTTTGCACCACTTGCAACACCTTAGCTTCATGGGAAAACAGGTGCTTTCCCCAGTCATCTTTGGCAAAGCGACATACAAGCTCATAATTTACAATTACCACATCGTTAACCATCCCATCTTGATTAAAGTCAAGATGGTCAATAGAGATATTGGGATAGACAGCACGAATTTTTTCGAGATACGAGGAAGGAATATTCACAGTAAATCCTGACGCAATCACAACAAACAAAAAATCAAAACTCATCAGACTTTTAGCCCGATCGCAGCGACTTATAATCATTTGCCTGTTTGTTGTATCAACGTACCACTGTGATTTAACTCCCTAAAAAATCGCTAAGAGCATAATAACATTTTAGTGATTAATCAGTCCAAATTCGATTCAGATACTGTAAAATTACTACGACGATCACCACACTCAAAGAAAAGCCGAGCCAGAAACTATCAGTAATAATTCGCGGTTGATCTAATGCCCATCCACCCAAGGGATGACCAATAAAATAGCCAACACCCCAGCAGACAGCGTTGATGGAGAAATAAACGCCGCGTTGATTTTCCGGGGCTAACTCAGTGACTAAAGAAGCAGCAGATGGGGTATAAGAAACAATCGCCACAGCAAATACTCCCAATGCCAATATTACCCAAACTAGATTATGAGATGGGACGGTACCGCTTACCCAAATGAGTCCAAAACCAATTGCCCAGAGAATGGCGGAAACAGTAAGTGCGAGTGTGTGAGAGCAGCGTTTTAAGGCACTGGTAACAGGCAATTGACAAATGATGGCTAGCACCAGATGCCAAGCAAATAGAACGCTAATCGTAGTTTGAGCAAATCCTTCGGTAGTACTTTTTATAACAAAGTTTTTGAAGTAAAGCGGCAGGGTGCTGTGTATTTGAGAAATATAGATTGTGAAGAATATATTAACTGCTATGTAGACCAGGAAACGGCGATCGCTTAATACTGCCATCCAAGAAGCAAAATATTCTGTCTTTTCTAATTCCTTTATCTGCTGTTGCTCGGTTTCACTAATTCCCAGATAGATAACCCCAAAAAACACCAGAAAAGAGATGGCATCAATGACAAATAACCATCGATAACTCCCAATTATCGCGATTAAAAGCCCAGCAAGCACAATTCCGATCGCTAACCCCAGATTATCAGCTAGTCGGGCGATCGCAAAAGTTTCGCGGCGATTATCTCGCTGGCGTCAGCAACAACAGCTTCAGCCGCCGGCCAATAAAAACCTATCCCTAAACCGCTAATCAAGCTACCAATTACCAAAATAGTAAAATTACTGGTTGCAGCTAAAACTAGAGAACCACTTGCTGAAATCGCCGTGGCTAGCAACAAAGTGCGGCGGCGTCCCCAGTGTCCAGAATCAGCCAAAGAACCACCTACAATCCGCCCTACAATGCCGGAAATCGAGGCGCTACCCAAGGCTACCCCGACGCTGGTTGCAGATAAACCAACTTGATTGACAAAAAAGATGGGGGCGTAAAACAGGGTAAAGCCGGTGCCAACTTCCGAGAAGAATCTACCAATTGCGAAAATCCAGACCTGGGGATGTATCGAGGGCAGCCACGATGATAATTGTGATTGAGAAGCTAATTTCATCAGGTTAAATGTCATAGTTTCGTGACATTTTTGTAATTCTTATCATTGCCTATAATTTTCCTCACTCATTCCACAGGGTTTCCACAGGGATTTTCGTAGTTTTCCACAGGCGCTCAACGAGCCAATCGGCTTCTTAGAGTCTGACTGGGGATTGTTAATTGACAGTGACAAGGAACTTCAAAGACTGAGTTTTTATAAAGTAAAGTAACGAAAACTCGGCTTCAAACCTGATTATTCCGTTCGTATTTATTTTTTATACCATCCTTTTTAACATTTCGCAGCATTGACAAACCCACCCCCTCTTGGCGCACAATGATTCGGCTTGCTTTAATAGTCCGTTCAACCGTTTGCATCAAATGTGTAAAATATATTACCACCAGATGTGGGCGCAGATTGTCAGGCTAGCGAAAGAGCGTGTGAGGTAGCTTAATTGCCGTTTCACCGCAAGCAACTTGTCCCCCTTGATTATCCTCATAGGAGGAAAATCTCATGAAAGCAACGGTTAGCATCTTTACAGAAATTCCCGAAACACTCCACGAATCCTTAAAAAACTACTTAGAAAAGCATCCCGATTGGGATGAAAACAGAGTGTTGACGGCGGCGTTATCATTATTTTTACTCCAAAATGGAGATAGCGATCGCCGTGCTGCCCGAGTCTATCTGGAAACTTTGTTTCACCACTCTTCAGTAGAAATGCCCAGCATCGATTCATCCACGACAGCTAATCTACTAGACACCCCATAGGTACTGGTATGAAGGGCGTTATTCTGACTCATGCCCTAATATGGGCACGGCAAACCGTGCCCCATCAATGGGATTTTGACCGAATAGCGATCGGCCATCTGGGGGCAATATTAAAACAAAAAAGATCAGTATATTCTGATCCTTAAAAGGGTTCCAATAGTTTCTCCTGTTGCTAAAGCCAAAGAAATTCACTGATTACTCCCCCAAGAGTTAACATTCAAGAGTTAAAAAACTCTTGAGTGTTAACTCAGGATTTAGCTTCTAACTGTTGGGGGTAGCTAGGAGATTCAAACTTATACCCTACACCACGTACAGTTTGAATTAGTGCTGGCTGACTAGAATCAATTTCAATCTTCTTGCGAATTTGGCCGATATGTACATCTACAACTCGCTGGTCGCCGACATATTCATAGTCCCAGACCTCTTGGATTAGTTCTGCACGCCGCCAAACTCGACCTGGATGACTGGCTAAAAAATGCAACAAGTCAAATTCCAGAGCAGTTAAGAGTACTGCTTGGTTATTAAGTGCCACCTCCCGTCGCACCGGATCAATCATAAGTTTTTCAAATACCAAGCGTTTCTGCTCGGCGCTAGTTATCACTCGCTGACGCCTCAAAATAGCTCCGACTCTGACTTCTAGCTCTCCCAACCCAAAAGGCTTGGTAAGATAATCATCAGCACCTTTAGAAAAACCGCGAATTTTGTCAGCTTCATCAGCACGGCTAGTCAACATCAAAACAAAAACACCATTACGACTTTGCATCTCTTGGCAGAGGTTAAACCCAGTTACATCTGGTAAATTCACATCTAGAATTACCAAATCAGGGTTAAATTGCTCAAATAGAGCTAAGGCTGTCTTTCCATCTTCGGCAGCCTCCACCTGATAGTTCTGCTTAATCAAAAAGCGTTGGATTAAATTCCGAACCGCAGGGTCGTCGTCAACTACAAGAATCTTGGCAGGAGCCATGACCATTACTTTGCACAAAAATTCGTAAGATTAACAAGAGGTTTGCGTAAAAACGCAGTTGCCACTTTAGGACTAACTAAGAACCTACACGGCTACGCTATAAGAATCCTGATCATTCTAAAGATAAATACTCTAATCAGGATTGTGAGCGATGAGAACGCTAAACTTCTGTTAGCCACAGTATATAGGGGCTCTGGCTTTAGCCGCAACAGTTGTTGAGACCAAAACACCTTGTTGATCCCAGTTAGGTGGTAACTTAAAACGTTTTAATTCTAAATCGAGATGTGGATATATACCACAAGCGATTATTCAGTATAATTAAAAAAACTCTGTTAGGGTACAGTAAGTCGCCAAATCTGAAACAGTAAAGTTGATTTTTTCATCAAAACTATGTGTTTTAGGTATTCTCCGTTCAAATTCTAGATTAGAGCCAGAACTGGGTAACGACATGAGGGTATACACGGAGTTATGGCGATATGTTAAAGTGACTACAGTTGAAATTACAAAGTCGATCAAACTAACCCGTGCTACTATCCTGGTAGGGCATAAGATAGATCGAAACTTTATTTTCGATCAAAATAAAACCTAAAGCTGTTTTTTCTTCGACAAAAGACTGCCGCTGACTGAGGCTGAAGTAATAAACTCCCATGAGCGATCAAAATCCCTACGAAAAACTTGGGGTATCAGAAGAGGCTAGCTTCGATGAAATTCAGGATGCTCGTAATCGCCTATTCGAGCAACATAGTGGCGATGTCAAGCATTTAGAACTAATTGAAGCGGCTTACGATGCGATTTTAATGGATCGCTTACGGATGCGCCAGGAAGGTAAAATTAAAGTCCCTGAGCGTATTCGGTTTCCAGAGTTGCGAGTCCAATCGCCTCTTAAAGAAAGTCCAACCCCTAGCGAGCAGTCACCTGCATGGCTGCAACGGATGCTGGATCAGCCAACGCCTGCGGATATTCTCTTACCAGGAGCTTGGTTTCTTGGTTTGAGTTCTATTAGTCTGTTTTATCCAGAGGGAGGCGATCAAGTTTTGCAGTTAGCATTGGTGGTTGGGGTAGGTACCAGTATTTATTTTCTCAATCGCAAAGAAGGCAAATTTGGCCGAGCAGTTTTGTTCACCCTAGTCAGTTTAATCATTGGCTTAATCACAGGTGGACTAGTTGCTAGCTGGCTGTTACCACAAATATCATTTACTAGTCTGGGAACGAATCAGTTCTCTACGGTAGTAACGTTTATATTGTTGTGGTTGGTTAGTAGCTTTCTACGGTAAACCGCTACCCGTAAGCAAGTTTCTATAAAGAAGACATGATTTATGTGTGTTCTTCTCAAATAAGAGAGTCAGGAGTCAGAATACCTATTTTGACTCCTATTTTAATTTTCAACCTGAATGCCGATTAATATCATGTCCGCATAATTAGTTACGATTCCCACAGTCATTGCACCCCTGCACCCCACCCCTTAATCCCCTCCCCGCTTGCGGGGAGAGGAGACAAAGCATCGCTTTGGCGGGGTGGGGTTCTTCGGGTTTAATAAGCAATCAAGCGGACATGATATAATTCAAGCTGTTGCAGCGACAGAAGTTTTCTAGACAAGGTGTTTAGGTTTTAAGACTAAATCTACAGCCGCGCTGAAATCCTTAACGATTAAGTCGGGGTGGTAAAGTTCCAATTGGGTGCGATCGCGGATGCCAGATTCCACACCCATCACCTTAATACCATAATTTTTAGCGGCGGTGATGTCGGCTTCCGTATCTCCCACCATCCAGGTATCAGCAGCCGGGGGTAGTTCTTCTAATGCCCTAGCCATCAACAAAGGCTTATCTTCAATATCACGAGTTTTAATGTAGTCGTTACTCAGGCAATAACAACGATTTTCCGGGAAAAATCTCCCCAAATCGTGTTTTTTAAAGGCATAATCTAGTTCTCGAACTCGGCGCATGGTCATAACTGCCAAATCAATTCCAGCTTGTTGAATTTTTAACAGTGCATCCACAGCACCAGGCGCGAGAGTGTCATAGTTGAAATAAGCTTCTGTATGCACAGTTTGCCGCCGCAACTGGGCGAATTCTTGGGCTTGGGTTTCATCTAACCCAGAATTTAAGGCGATTTGTTTTTCAGGAACACGCGATCGCTTTAACTGCCAAAATTCCGCTTTTGGAAGCTCTTGCACTACTTGATTTGGGCGACGGGTTTTCTCCAAACAGAATTGATAAACACGGTAGTACCGTTCGGAAACATCAATAATAGGGCCGTCGAAGTCAGTAATTAGTCTTAGCATCGGCACAAAATGTTAATTTTTATCGAAAAGTTGGGTTTAAAACCCCATGCTTCTAGCACGGCTTTATATTTACGAGTGTTGCATTTGCCACTAATATATTAAGATACTAATTAGTACCGATGGACAGTCGGGAATCCAAAACGCCTATGCAGACGGTTTGCTCTTGTACTGAGATATCTCAGTCTAGGTCAAAGTCGAAATCCCGTAAGGGAGTAACTAGGAAGTCTTTGAAGTGATTCTTTAGTTGCCTCCCTACCTTTAGGAAAGGAGTCATGTCACCTCAGATGTATGGCTACTTTTCGAGAGTAAGTAGGCGTAATTAAATATAAGATCAAACCTCACCCTCAATCCCTCTCCGTGAGTTTGGAGAGGGAAGCCGGAGGCAGGGTGAGGTTTTATATTTAATTTGACCCACTTACTTATCAAGTCTAGCTAAAGGTTTTTTTGTAAACTTTTCCTAGCAGCTTATTTAAGCAATACTCCCCCGCTTTCTGGCTTCTTTGTAGGAAGTTCCCACATTTTTCAGGCCAGCTTTAATCATTTGTTGTTCGAGGAGGGCAAAAAAACGCGCTCTATCGCCACCTTTTACCACTGCTTGATTATGCGCTTCGGCGATCGCTACAGGGTAGCCATATCCTTTTTGTACTTGTGCTAGCATTAGTCCCAATGCTTGATCTAGCATGGTTGCATTATCCGCTACCCATGCCGGAACTTCGATTCGGGCAATTTCAGTACCAACATGGACGTAGCAAAAGTAAATGGTTTGGTCAGCGTAGAGTTCGAGAATTGGAGAATTACTGCGCCACAGAGTACTGCGTTGTCCCGGTTTGAGTCGGGTAGCCCAAACAGAAGTATCTCGCAACTGTTCAAAAATTTTACAAGGTACTTTTTCTAGCTGATTTGGGCAATGACTTTTACAGTCTGGCACTGGATGGGGACAAGCCAACAACCGTAAAAAGTTCATTGTTTCGATGCTGCGAGAGGCGCTGAGATAGCCCATCAACGGAATTTGAGCATCACGCATCTGCTGCCAAGCTTCGAGAATCGGGGGTAAAATGCGATCGCGTGCATCCATTGGCAAGTGTTCTAAAAACCAGTAAATTAACGAACCATCTACCATCGCTAGTGCTGGCGTTTCCCCTTTCGCTGCACTACAGGCAAGTTCTGCCAACACTGTTGTTTCTGAAGCAGTGCGGCGGAAACTCATCCATTCCTCGGTTTTAATTCCCCACTGCCGAGACATATATAAATCTTCTGGGCGATAAAATACCTCTGGCAAACTATCGAGTAGCGGATGGCGATTTTGTCCGTAGTGTAAGACTACTCTGCCGATATTTAGGAGATAACAGTAAGCAATTTCGTGATGGTTGGGGGCAATTTGCGAACCATCGGTAGCGATGACAGTATGAATTTTGGGAGGAACTGGGATATCGATGCAGGTTTCTAGCGGCTCAATTGGGGTAGCATTAGCAAAGAGAATGCGATCGCGCCATTTTTCCTGGCGATCGATTAAATCTTGTTGACACTCGTAAGCATTTTTGAGATGTTGTTGCGCCAATTCTAAACGCTGGCGACTGGCAACAGCTTCTAAAGTAAGATGCTGACTTAAACCCTGCATTTGTCGCGCCAGTTTTGTCAGGTCAAGCATAAAGGTAAGTAAAGAGTGAAGAGTTAACGAAATGGAAGGACGGAAGCTCTGATTTCTAATCTTTATTATTTACGTACATTTTTTAAATATTCTGCTTTGTTGATTTCAGTCTACTTGAGTGGAGTTGGGCTATTAGCCCGGAACTTAATTTCCGGGCAGGATATCGATAAGGGCAACAATTGGACTGTTACAAACATCTAGGCAATGACAACCCCTTTTAGGGTGAAGGCATCAACAGATTATTCCAACTTTAATATATTAAAGCCAACTTGAGAAATCTTTGGCAAATTGAGACAGTGATAACAACTGAATTCGCCGATCATTTTGGGCAGCTTCCCGTTCTGCTTGGGTATTATAGCCCCAGTCTGCAAGGAAGAGTTTCACATCTTCAAGGTCTATTTGCTGTTGGACTAACTGCAACGTCTTGAGTCTATCTTCTACAAACCATAGACTAACTGGCTTGTCTGTTTCTGCCTGCTTTAATTCTCGCAGAATTTCGTATTTGGAACGGTTGACTTCTTTGCCAAAAATCGCTGCTGCTGGTAAATTAACTCCTTCTCGTTGCAACAACTGCTGTATAAAACGCCCTTCTTTAGTTGTCACAATGTATAGCTTAACTCCACTGTCAAGAGTTAATTTTATTTTTTCCACTACACCCGGATAAAATTTATGCAGATTTAGCCAACCGTCTAAATCGTTGGTAATCCATTCATCCCGTTGGTTATCTAGTTTCGCACCAATTTCTTTTAGTTGTAGCTTGTCATTTAATAAAAGTTTTGGGGCGATGCTTGCCCATTCATGAAGAATCTTTTCATCAGCAATTCCATCTACCAATGCTTTGATTAAAACTGGCATTTCCCAACCTGTTTCAATTACAGGTCGTAGACGATAGAATCTCAAAGCCAAATCATCTGGTGGTGTGTCGTTAACAGGCGACCAAATTTCACAGTAGATGTGCCATGCTACCTCAAAATATTCAATTAGTCCGTCGCAAATCACTCCATCAAAATCCAGGGCTAAAATCGTGGGACTACTTGCGGTCATTGTTTTGAGGATTAAAACTGCTGTTGTCAGCTTACCCGACAAATTCAAATCATGCAGTAATTTTTATTAGTCTTTTATAATTTATAACTTGCTCAAAAAGTATAGCGGCATTGTCGAATATGATTTTATACTGGTAGGTTAACGAGGATCTACAGCTGGTTTGCGATCAATTAAACGAACTTCGTTTTGCTTGACTACTACAGTGATTAGTGGCAGAGAACGTTTGGCTGGGCCATGAACGACTCGACCCTGAGAATCGTATTCAGACCCATGACAAGGACAAATAAAGTGATTCTTCTCAAGATTCCACTCAACTGTACATCCTAAATGGGTGCAAATTGGATTGATAGCGTACTCAGCAATCTGTGGACCGTCTTGAATGATCAGATAATCAACGCTACTATCTGGCAAGCCTTTGACAAAAATCGGAATTCCGGGCTTTGCGGTTGCCAATAGTGTATTAGCCTCAATTTTCTTGTCGTCTTTAGCCAGTGCCACAGATCCTGGAAGATAATTTTCACAGCGCGAATTCTTTGGATACAGTGAGCAAAGGGTTTCTAAGTCTATCTCATGACTTTGGCTGACTTTGGGAAATAGATATCCGATCGCTACTGATGTAATTGTAGTACCTAACATATAGGTTAAGAAATCCCGACGCGTTTTTATCCTTGCTGGAATTTTGCCATTAGTAGAAGAATTTTCTTTCATGACTTGATTTACTAATAAATGTCTAATACTATACTACGACGCGATCGCATTAGGATTACCCTTTGGTTTTAAGATACTTAGCCGTAAAAATCCCGAACTAAAATGACACCGACAGCTTTCAGGCTGGCGACAATTGTTAAAGCTATTAGCACCATAAGTCCAAAGTTCAGCCGATTCAGGGGCAAACCTCCGGCTTGATCACCTAAAGGATTAAAGGTGTAAAATAAAAGTTCTTTATAGAAGAAAACCACAACTATTAAAACAATAGTGGCAATAATAGCAGTGTCCCGCACTTCATCAATGCAAAGGGAAGTCATGGGGATTCCCACATCAAAATGATGGAAGTGAATACTCGCAGCATTGTAGAAGCATTGGGAGAAAATATATGTCATTTCAACCAAAGAAGTAAATTCATCTGAGCAAATATCTAACCTAAGAGGTGTTTTGCTGAAATCTATTCTCAAAGTCTCTCCAGAGAAAGAACTCTTTGTATCTTTGATTTTCTACAATGTTATTGGTAAAGCTAGATTGTTTAATAACTGGAAAACCATGACTGATAAAAATCAAGAAAATAAAATTAATCAACCAGTGAGCGAAGATTCGGATTCGCGCGAAGAAGGGAACGTGAAGGAAAGAAACTTAACTGCGAATCCAGGAGATAGAATCGCTGATGAGTCTCAATCAGTTGAAGACAAGAGTCAACAGGTAGCTGTTGATGATGTACCAGACATTACAGGCGACAAAATCACAGTCCCGACTTACTTCGTTGTGGATGAACCAAACGGCGAAAAGAAGGCACTCCACCACGTAAAAGATGCTGAAGAGATTTCCGACGTAATTCGGCAAGCACGAGTTGACGAAAATGGAAATCGCATTTGGTAGTAGTCCTTCATTGAAGAGACACAGGGACACAGGGAATTCTTTCTTTGCGTCCCCGTATATATCTTGTTTTAACAGTAGAATCTAAATTTAAGGAAGCAGCACCAAACATACAGTTACCGCAAGAACTCAAATTAAAAGATATGGACAGAAATAATCTCAAGAAATTTGAAAAAGCCTATTTAGCTACTTTTTTTCTAGAGCATCTATATATAGATCATGACTTTCGGTTAGTCAAGGAATAAGAATTAAATAACATACAATTTATGTCCCTGGCTTACCTCACCCTCAATCCCTCGCCTTATAAAGGAGAGGGATCGTGAGACAGCATAAAGTTTTGCATTTTTTTTAATCCACGTTCCTAAGAGTCTACGAGAAGCAACATAGCGACTAAGTTATATAATAGCTGTTCGTAGAAGTCGAACTAACAAAATTTTCTAATGCTATGCCAACATTACAACGACAAGTTGCTTCTACCGACAGCTACAACTACCTGCTATTCTTGCCAGATGTCTTACGACAAGATACTTCGTATCAATGCAACGAAACACAACAGCCACTTTTGCCAACAATCCTGTTTTTACATGGTGCGGGTGAGAGAGGTTCTGACTTAGATAATGTGAAAAAGCAGGGTGTTACCAAAATTGTTGAACAACAGCCAGACTTTCCCTTCATTGTCATTTCTCCCCAATGTCCGCGCGGTCAACATTGGAATGTAGAACGATTGAGCGCCCTTCTAGATGAGGCGATGTCTGACGAGAAGCGGCAAAGCGCCTACGCATCCTATATTGATCCAGATCGGGTTTACCTGACCGGCTTAAGTATGGGTGGTTACGGAACATGGCATTTAGCAGCAGCACAGCCCGAAAGATTTGCAGCGATCGCTCCTATCTGTGGGGGTGGTAATCCACAAGCAGCACGTAAGTTGAAAAATCTTCCCGTATGGGCATTTCACGGAGCAAGGGATAATGTCGTTCCCTTAAGGGAGTCTGAAATCATGGTTTCTGCACTCAAAGCCCGCGACGGGGATGTAAAATTTACAGTTTACCCAGAAGCCGCTCACGACTCGTGGACGCAGACATACAATAATCCAGAGTTGTATGAGTGGTTTTTGCAGCATCGACGGCAGCAGGCTATAAGTTAAAGATATTTTTCTCTGCATTGGAATACACTCTAAATTAAATCAGAATCTTTAGTTGTATTATTGTTTATTTCATTCCGAATTTTTGCAACTTCGTTTCCTATTTCTTCTGGGGAAAACTCGGTTTTTTTTGTCCGTAGCCTAAGCCTTTGATATGCTTCATCTAGTGGATAATGCGTTACTTGCATTTTTCCATCTGAACCACTGAGTCCATTGATTTCCTCAATAATTGACACCGTTTCCAACTCAGCTTCTAACTGCTCAATCGTTGGCAAATTATCTTGCAAAGCCTCCGGTAAAGTATCTTTTAGCTGATACGCCGAAACACCAATCGGCTTATGCATATCCCGGAGAGAGTATTCGGCAATTACCTTATTTTTGCTTTTGCACAAAATCATCCCAATCGTAGGCTGATCATCTGGGCGTCTCAATAAATCATCTACCGCACTAACATAGAAATTCATTTTGCCAGAAAACTCTGGTTTGAACTCTTCAATTTTCAGGTCAATCACTATATAGCAGCGTAAACGCAAGTGGTAAAACAATAAATCAATATAAAAATCTTCACCACCAACTTCAAGATGATATTGGCTACCTACAAAAGCAAAACCAACCCCTAACTCTAGTAAAAAATCGCGGATATGGTTGATTAAAGAACGTTCCAAATCGCGTTCCAGAAAATCTTCCCCTAAATTGAGAAAATCAAAAGTGTATGGATCTTTCAACAATTGCTGTGCTAATTCTGATTGTGGTTGAGGCAGAGTGCAGTTAAAGTTGGTAGTTGCTTTACCCTGACGGTGATACAACTTACTTTCAATTTGGTGAACTAAAACATTTCGACTCCATCCATACTGGATTGTCTGGTGTACATACCACAAGCGTTCTGTTTGGTTTTTAATGGTATCCAATATACGGAGATTATGACCCCAAGGAATTAGTGCAACAACCTGTTGCACTAATTCCTCATGTGGATAAGCTTCGGCAAATGCCCGCATATACTTAAGGTTGCGAAGCGAAAAGCCCTTCATCTCTGGAAAAGCTTTCTGCAAATCAGCCGCCAGACGATTAATAACTTTTGCTCCCCAACCTTGCTGCTCTTGGCGATTCAGAATATCTCGCCCAATTTGCCAGTAGAGGAATACTAACTCTCTATTGACTGCGACTGCGGCCTGTAATTGAGCGCTAGAAATTCGGCTTTTTAGTTCAGTTAAAAAATCTTCATAACCAACGATCGCAGATCCACCCCTTCCTGAAGCTTCGGATTTATCGTCTCTAGACATAAAAAAGAATTAACGCTACTTCTATACTGCCAGTATCACACAAAATTTTGCTAATCAAATTAGGGATACACTCAGCAGCGAGTCCGAAATAATGGTTTCCGTGCTGAAAGGCTGCGGCGGGAAGGAACATTTCCAGTTTACCCAGAAGCGATGCCTTCTCTTCTCTACGAGAGGCTACGCCAACGAGACGCTTCGCGTAGCTTGCTTCCCCGTAGGGGTACGGCGGGCTATGCCAACCCAATACAACAATCCAGCATCGGCAAAAGAAGCCCATGATTTAAATTTGCTAGGATTTACGCAATGGCGATCGCTAAAACTTCAACATATTTTCATTAAAAATATTTTTTAGCGCCCAAAGATTAAAACTTCTAAGAAGTTGTCCCTTGCACCTTTGACATCAGAGTGTATAGCTTCAATAATGTTCTTACGTAAAAATCCATATTCGTATAGGACTCCGATTTGATTTTTGCTAAATATACTGAGAGCCAAAACCTGATCCGGCTAACTCTCAGTCAGCTTGGCTTTTACAAATCAAATGGGATTGCTATATAAACTGACATTAATAGGGTTCCATTATGCTTTTATCGAATTCAACAACCAGCTTAAAAACTCGCCAAAAAAATAATAAAATCGGCACAGTTTTTTGGACTCGTAGTAATATTTTACTGCTGACTGGATATTTAATCAGTCTACCGATTTTTACATTGATAACTTTATCCTTATTATTGCCCTTATTCAGTGCTAGTTTATTCGCTTTCATTGGAACGTCGTACTACTCTACATCGATTCCTTCGATAGATAATGCATCTGAATGTGAACATACTGGGAGAAACTGGCGCGATCGCAAGTGTTGGGATAATCAACGTAATCCCATGTTCTGAATGGATACCGTAGAAAGAAGGTATGCATTCTGAACAATTGGTTAATTTGACAAAACAGGTTGATATCCTGGGAATTAGATCAAAATGGATATGTAGCCTGTTGTTTGTCCAACCTTGAATCAACCTAACTTCGTGCGTAATCTGCAAGAAACTCACTTAAATCGTGCCCGCGCCAGTCTCAGACAAGCGCTGTCTTGGTATGGATATCTTCGCAAGTCAGGACAGTTGTCATCTAACCCAGAATTGGCAGGTTTGATGAAACCGGAATTAGAAGCTTTGAATTCCACACTCAATAAGCTGGACTCTAACATCATTAGAATTGCTGCTTTTGGTTTGGTGAGTCGTGGAAAGTCAGCAGTTTTAAATGCCTTACTGGGAGAGAAGATTCTGCAAACTGGACCTCTAAACGGTGTCACTCAATGGCCGCGTTCTGTCCGTTGGCAGCCCGGTGGTAAGGTACTAGTAGAGTTAATTGATACCCCCGGATTAGATGAAATTGAGGGTGAGTCACGGGCGGATATGGCACGAGAAGTGGTGCATCAAGCTGATTTAATTTTGTTTGTCGTGTCTGGTGATATCACGCGCACTGAGTATCAAGCACTGCTGTCATTGCGGGAAGCACAAAAACCCCTGATTTTAGTGTTTAACAAGATAGATTTATACCCAGATACAGATCAAGGAGCGATTTACCAAAATTTGCAACAACTGGGTGCAGGGAATCCTCAAGCGAAGCCTCTACTACCTGATGAAATTGTGATGGTGGCGGCGGAACCAGCACCAATGGAAGTGCGGGTTGAGTGGCCTGATGGAGGTGTCAGTTATGAATGGGAGACACCACCACCGCAAGTAGATGAACTCAAAGAGACAATTCTGAATATTCTGAATCGAGAAGGGCGATCGCTTCTGGCTTTAAATGCACTTATCCAAGCACGGGATGCAGAAGCCGCGATCGCTCAAAAAACTATCGACTTACGCGAACAAGAAGCCGAAAATATTATTTGGCAATTTACCAAATACAAAGCTTTGGCAGTAATGCTCAATCCCATTGCTTTTTTAGATATCCTTGGCGGAACTGTCGCCGATTTAGCTTTAATTCGCGCTCTAGCTAGATTATATGGTTTGCCGATGACTAGCTATGAAGCCGGGAAAATTTTAAAAACAATTTTATTTAGTTCCGGTGGCTTGCTGCTGGGAGAATTAGGTAGTAGTTTACTTTTGGGTTTGGGTAAGAGTACGGCTGCAATAACCAGTGGTGACAATCCCAGTAATATTACTGCCTTTGCAGGCAGTGCGATCGCTCAAGCTGGTATCGCCGGTTATGGAGCATACTCCGTTGGCAAAGCTGCTCAGGTGTATCTCGAAAAAGGCTGTACTTGGGGACAGTTGGGCGCTAGCAGCGTCATTCAAGAAATTCTTTCTCAAGTTGACCAGAACACAATTCTATATCGTCTGCGACAGGAGTTAGGATTAAAGTTATAAGATTTTTGAGTTGTCTTCCGAAAAGTTTCCGGTAAGCACATCCTTTCTAAAGCTGATGAGTAAAGTCGTAAACCTGTTGTTCCAGGAATTGTATAAAATAATTCTCCTGAATGCTAAAATAGGTTGCATTATTCAGAAACTCCCCAAAAGCTGATAGCGTCAAACAAAGGAGAATATCGTTGTGGACGTTACAGCTTGAAAACGCGCTCTAATTACTGGCTACTATTGCCTTATATCCGACTCCAGTGGCAAACCATCACCAAGGGAATTGTTGGTATTTTGGGATACGTACTGGCGACATTAGTATTGATCAATCTCGCCGGGAAATTGGCAACCCCCTTTGCACAAGGTAATGTAGTCGCGATCGCTCAAATAACTGGCAGCTGTGCCTTAGTCTTTCTTGTCAGAGGCTTGTTTCAGTCTATACAAGATATGTACATGGCGAAAGCTTCCTTGAGAGTTGCTTTTCATCTCCGTCAGCAAGTCTACGCCCATCTTCAAAAGCTAAATATCAGTTATTTTGAAACGGCAAAAGCAGGTGATTTATCTTACCGCCTCACGGAAGATGTTGACCGCGTTGGCGAAGTAGTAAACAAAGGATTTCACGACTTTATCCCCTGCATTTTGCAGTTGCTAGCAATTCCGATTTACATGATTTACCTGAATTGGCAACTGACACTAGCAACGGTAATTGTTGCGCCACTGATGGGTATTTTAGTCGGCTGGTTTGGTGAACGGTTACGCAAGTATTCCTTAAAAAGTCAAAATCGCGTGTCGGGTTTATCAGCCATCCTCGCGGAAGTTTTCAACGGTATTCGTTTGGTACAGGCTTTTGCTGCCGAAAATTACGAAATCGCCCGCTTTGGACATGAAGCAGAACGCAGTCTCAAAGCAAAATACTCAACCGAACGCCTGAAAGCGATTCAGATTCCGATCATCGGATTTCTGGAAGCCTTAAGTGGGTTATCGTTACTGATTGTGGGAGCGTGGCAAATTTCCCAAAACAACTTGACAGTGGCGAATTTTTTCAGTTATCTGGCGGCGGCGGCGCTGTTAATTGATCCCATTGGTCATACTACTAACAACTACAACGAATTTAAGCAGGGTGAAGCATCTGTTGACCGCGTTTTTGAATTGATGGCAATTCAGCCGACGGTGACGGAAAAGATCAATGCGATCGCTCTCCCCCCAGTCAAAGGCAAAGTAGAATATCGTCATATTTCCTTCGCCTATAAACCAGGTGAACCTGTATTAAAAGATATCAGTTTATTAGTATCGCCAGGTGAAGCGATCGCTCTTGTGGGTGCTTCTGGTGCTGGTAAAACCACATTTGTAAATCTTCTCCCCCGTTTTTACGACCCTAAAGTTGGGCAAATCTTCATTGATGGCGTTGATATTCGGGATGTCAAGCTGCATAGTCTGCGGCGACAAATTGGGATTGTTCCTCAAGAAACCATCATGTTTTCGGGGACAATTGCCCAAAATATCGCCTTTGGACAAGATGTTTTTGAAATGGAAGCAGTTAAAGAGGCGGCGAAAATCGCTAATGCCCATCAATTTATTAGCCAACTACCAGAGGGTTATCAGACTTGGGTGGGTGAGCGTGGGGTAAACTTATCAGGTGGACAAAGACAAAGAATTGCGATCGCTCGTGCTGTTCTGCTCAATCCCCAAATCTTGATTCTCGATGAGGCGACATCAGCATTAGATTCCGAGTCAGAAGCACTGGTACAGGAAGCCCTGGAAAGATTGATGCAAAAACGGACAGTGTTTATTATTGCTCACCGTTTATCAACAGTCAGACGGTGCGATCGCATTTTAGTTATCGAACAGGGACAAATTGTGGAATCGGGAACCCATGAAGAATTATTAGCTTTAGAGCATCGCTATGCGCGGTCTTATGCCCAGCAATTTAGTTAGAGGCAGGGGGAAAGATTTACTATTCACCGTACATAAGGTTTCAAGCTCCTACCTTGGGGTCTTGTCATTACCCACATTTTTGAAATCTCTGGCTTCGTTGCCATCCCGCCCAGAACTAAAGTTCCGGGCGGTTTATGTCTAGAACGAAATAGCCCTGCCCCTATCCCCTGCTGTCTTTTTAACTATTTCCTAGACTGAATTGCCTTGATTAACTCATAAAAAGGTTGCCAATTATCTTCCTGAGCAATTGCTTCCCAAATAGATTCAATCACAGGTCTTAATAATGCCGTTTGCGGATTATGAACAGTTAGAGTTTGGGCAATTACATCGATGCGATCGCTATCAAAATCATTCAAAATTTGATGATACAGTATACACCAATCATCAAAAATTGCTGATGCACCCGGTACTGGTATAATATCTGAACCATTCATTACAAAACCTGGTTCATCTCGCCATTTAGATGAAAAAGTGCGAGCCATCTCATAAAAGAATTGGTGATAACCCAATTGGCTCACTTTCAAAAATTCAATCGTTAGATTCAAGAGTTCTTGAGCTTGTGGATGTACCAACTCCACAAAACCTAACTTTTTCAACATCAAAGAACTGTATTCAGCTTCATAATATTCACCAAACCTAGCTAATCCAGCTTCCATTTCGCCTTTATCAATAATCGCCTTTAAAGGTTCTTGGAGGATTTGTAGATTCAGCTGGCAAATACTTGGTTGATTACCGTAACAGTAGCGTCCAGAATAGTCAAAATATGCCGCTATAAAGTAGGGATTATAATTAGGGATAAACGCGTAAGGGCCATAATCAAAACTTTCTCCGGTAATCGACATATTGTCAGTATTCAGGACTCCATGACAAAAGCCAGCCGCCATCCACTGCGCCGCTAGTTCTGCAACCCGTTTAACTAATTCGGCGTAAAATAGAGCATATTTATCTTGTTCAGTACTTAAGTGTCGATAATACTGCTCAATTACGTGGTCTAACAGCTTCTTAGTTAAATCTGGACGCTGGAAATAGTGCAGTCGCTCAAAAGTGCCAAACCGAATATGAGAACTGCTCATCCTGACCATCACAGCTGAACGGGTAGGCGAAGGTTCATCACCTCGCCAGAGTGGTACACCTGTTTCAATCATGGTCAGACAGCGCGAAGTATGTACACCCAAGTAGTGCAGTGCTTCCGCAGCCAGAACTTCCCGCACCCCACCTTTAAGCGTGAGCATACCATCGCCACCACGGGAGTAGGGCGTCCTCCCCGAACCTTTTGTGCCAAAATCGTACAATTCGCTATCATTGGCGCGTACTTGCCCGTAGAGAAAGCCTCTACCATCACCTAACTGTCCGTTATATTCACCAAATTGATAGCCGTGGTAACGCAGTGCCAACAAGGGTTTGCGCCCCTGAAATTTGCCAAAAGCTGTGATAAAATCTTCGTCTTTGACTACTTGGGGGTCTAGACCGAAACGGGGTAATAGTTCATCGTTACGCCAACGCAGGATGTGTTGGGGAAATTCCGCCCCTGCAACCTCATCGTAGTAGTCACCGCCTAGAGATTCTAAGGCGCTTTCGTAGTTGAGGGTGAGAAAAGGATTGCTAGAATTCTTGTAGTTTGGAGTTTCAGCCAGAGTCATTACGAGCAAAGCTTAATTCATTCTTCCCTTAATACTACCTCTGGCTTCAGCATCAGCATAAACGCAAAAAGCGACCCATATCTAAAATATGGCAGCGCCACCATCAAAATCTGGAGCGCATAATGAATAAAGTTTTGCAATTAAAGAAAAAGTTAACTCAATTAGCTATTTTAGACGCTACGTTTGAGGTTTTTGGCTCAGAGTCACACGAATATCAATTTAAACCTTGCTTGAGTCACAAAGATATTCAAGTGTTTGAATCCAGATACAATATTACACTACCAAGTGAATATCGAAACTTTCTCTTAGAAATTGGTAATGGTGGTGCAGGTCCAGGATACGGCTTATCTGGTCTGCTGGGAATTGAAAATGAAGATGTCATCCCAGAAAAAATATACCAAGAGAACTACGAAATTCTCTCTAAACCATTTCCTTTAACAGAAGCCTGGAATGATTTAGATTTGATTGTCAAGAATGATACAGGTTTTGTTGCTAACAATGATGCTTACTTTGATGATAAATTTATTCAGGGCACTCTCACCATTACAAATTATGGTTGTGGAATTTATGCGATGTTAGTCATTACTGGGGAGCAGTCAGGAAAAATCTGGATAGATGACCGTACTAATGATAATGGGATATATCCTGCTTCTTTGACTTTTTGTCATGCTTTCCATGACACTAACCCTGATGATTTTCATCAAGATAGCGATGAGGAGCAGCCTTTGAGTTTTTATGATTGGTATGAAGACTGGCTTAACCGAAGCTTGGATCAAATCCGCCAGTGAAAAGGGCGGTTATAAACCGCCTCTAGACAGGCATAATCCACGGAGGTGGGTTATAAAAACTTAATTTTCTCTTAATCCGCCTCCTCGGACTTTGTTTGTGTAGCCGCGAATTCCATTCGGGAGCATCTCAATGAGTGTAAAAAGCCTTGTAAAACCTCACCCCAACCCTCTCCTTGGTAAGGAGAGGGAACAAGAATCTTGTTTCTCTTCTGGTATATTTGCAAAACTGAGATGCTCCCTTCCATTCGCCTCGGCTCTAGGTTGACTGTAATTAAATAAAACTCAGTTTTTTATTTTGTAATTGGTTGTGATGTTGGTGCAGTAATTCCTACTGAGTTTGATGTTGGTTGTGATGCCTGTGAAGATATAATTTTTCTCACTTGTAGGTTATAAGCTTGCAAAATTGATTGAACTTTTTTCTGTTGATCTTGATTCAGATCCAAAGATGTTAAGACTGTTCTAATTCTCTGACGGGATTGCAATGCTGCCTTAAATTTAGTAGTTTGAGACTGGTTTAATAGAGCCTCAATATCCTTATCTCTTTGCTGGCGAGCCATTTGGATTTGTAGGCGCTGTTGATTTGTGAGTTTGCTTGTCTGGCGTGATGCAGAACTAGTCTGAGTTTTTAAGGCTGGTGTAGTGGTGGGATTTGGAACTGGTGCTGCCAAGACAACTCCATGTAAGATAGTAGCAAAGGCGAAGATAGTAGAAAAGACAGATAAACGCTTTATAGAATTAATGGACATTTTGAAAAACTCCTCAATCATTTAATAAAAGTTGACACCTCGGCTCAAGTAAACATTGATAACTGAGCCAAGTCGTGAACAAATATTACTATTGCATTTGCTTGTGGAGTTGTTGTGTATTTATTATGAATTTGCTATGAAAAGTGCAAGTTAGACACACGACAGCTTATTTAGCTAAAAATAGCTGTAAGCATTGCCTACCCTACAAAAATAGCCTAATTTGCATTAATAAATAGCATTTATAAATCAGTAAATTTAGAAGCAGGGATAGTTGGGAAAGAAAATAAATATTGTTGAAAATTATACTCAGAGATTTTTAAAATTTAGGTGCTTGCCAATTAGGATTGATGAGACTTGTCATAATATGATCTTCCCATTGCCCATTAATTAATAGATAGTCTCTAGCATATCCTTCAATGACAAAACCGAGTCTTTTGAGTACATTGCCACTGCTCCGATTGTGAGGCATATAATTAGCCATAATCCGGTGAAAATTTAACTCTTGAAATACATATTGAGTTGCGGCTTTGAGTCCTTCTGTCATATATCCTTTACCTTGTTTATTTTCAGCAAGGCTGTATCCTACATAGCAAAAATGAGCGGCTCCTCGAAAAAAATTACTAAAATTGACCGTTCCAATAATTATATTTGGTTTTTTTTTGGTAAAAATAAATAGTTTTAACGATTGCCCATTGATAAATTCCAGAAAATTATTCTCTATCTGATACTGCCAATATTCTTCAGTGAAAAAACCATCAGCCCAAAGAGGGTAGAATGGAGTGAGATAAGTTTTATTATCAGTGAAGTATTTGAGAATTTGGGGTATATCTTCATGGATCGACGCTCGTAATAATAGGCGATCGCTTGTAATTAGTGGCAGTTCTGATATCATAAATTACCTAATCTACGGGATCTCTTCCCAAAACATTCTCGCTAATTTTGTAAATTCTCTCATCCCTGCGGTTTAGCAGCAGTCAAGTGAGTATTTTTGCTCTTAATCTGCCATTCAACCAAAATCTTGATAAGCTGATGTTTAATATCTAGAGCGGAAGGATTGAGAGCCAATGGGTGAAAAAGTACAGGGCGCGGCATAACTTCGATAAAATCGCTTTGCCCAAACGCTGTACCGCAGGAGATTCAACCAAAAGACAGCTCTTGATTAACCCAGTCTACAAGAAGGATAGTGATGTGGTGGGAATACGCTACGATTGGCAGGAATTAGAGATTCGGGCGATATACAACACGCCATTGCTAGAGCTTATTTATCAAGCTGCTAGCGTGCATCGTCAATATCATGACCCAACAAAAATACAAGTTTGTAAGCTCATATCGATTAAAACGGGAGGCTGTCCAGAAGATTGTAGCTACTGTGCCCAATCTTCCCGCTATAAAACAGAGGTAAAGGCGCAAGCACTCCTAGAAAAGGAAACGGTAGTTAATATCGCCCAGAAAGCTAAAGAAACTGGTGTTAGTCGCATCTGCATGGGTGCTGCTTGGCGCGAAGTGCGGGATAACTCACAATTTGAGGAAGTCCTGGAAATGGTCAAGGATGTAACTGCAATGGGTTTAGAAGTGTGCTGCACTCTGGGTATGTTGACGGCAAATCAGGCCAGGAAATTGGCAGAAGCAGGACTTTACGCCTACAACCATAACTTAGATACCTCGCAGGAATATTACAGCACAATTATTACCACGAGGACTTATAGCGATCGCTTGAACACAATTGAGAATGTCCGTCAGACAAATGTGACTGTATGTTCCGGCGGTATCCTGGGTTTGGGCGAAACTGCTGATGACCGTGTTGGTATGTTACAAACTTTGGCAAACTTACATCCGCATCCAGAGTCCGTGCCGATTAATATTCTCTCACAAGTAGCGGGTACACCCTTAGAAAATCAGCCTGATGTCCCCATTTGGGATATTGTGCGGATGATTGCCACAGCCAGGATTTTAATGCCAGCTTCCGATGTGCGTCTTAGTGCTGGTAGGGCTAGACTTTCTCAAGTTGAACAAGCTTTCTGCTTTATGGCAGGAGCCAATTCGATCTTTTCCAGCGACGACAACAAGATGTTGACGGTGACAACTCCCTGTCCAGATTACGATACTGACCTAGAAATGCTGAATTTACTTGGTTTAGGAATGCGTCCACCTTCCCAAAGACACCAGAAGGTAGCAAGTCCGGCTGTTGTGGCGTAAGTCCTGAGAGTGAAGAAAAAACCTCTGGGAACTCCAGAGGTTTTGGTTCCTGATTTAGTTTCTACTTGCTACTACAATTTGTCCTCAGTCATTTCCCGATAGTGAAGGAAATTAGTTGAACGGCGAGATCCCTGACTTACCTCACCCTCAATCCCTCTCCTTATAAAGGAGAGGGATCGTGAGACAGGATGAGTTTTGCGTAAAATCGTGGCTAATTGAGGGTTGAAATTTTAACGCAAAGGAGCGCTGAGGGAAGCGCAGAGGTACGCAGAGAATTCGCTAGAAATTAATGAAATGTTGTACTAAGTTTCTACCTATCTAGGCTATTAATTCTTCGCCTGTGGCTGGGAACCAGGAATCGTTACATCTATTGGTGTCACCTGTGCTGCTAGCTGCGTCAATGGCGGCTGAATGGCGGTTTGATTCCCCACCACTAGAGTCACAATCTTTTCTGGCTTGAGGTATTCTCGTGCTACCCGTTGCACATCGGCGGCTGTGGTGACGGCGACGGCTTTTTGATAGCGAAAAAGAAAATCAGCAGGATAGCCGTAATATTCGTATCGCATCAACCGTGATAAAGTTTGGCTGGGGTCTTGAAAGTTGAATACAAAGGAGTTAAGTGTAGACTCTTTGGCAAAAGCCAGTTCTTTTGCTGTTACTCTTTGAGTTTGGATGCGCTTGATTTCAGATTGTAAGGCTTTCACAAACTGGACGGTAGCATCCGATCGCGTTTGTCCACCAGCAATAAACATTCCAGGATAATCGTAGCGGGGACTCCACTGGCCATAGACAGAGTAAGCTAAACCTTGACGCGATCGCACTTCATTAAATAAGCGTCCACCAAATCCATTTAACACCCCATTCAATACATCCAGCGCCGCATAATCGGGATTGTCGAATCGTCCACCTAAATGCCCGATAAGCACACTACTTTGGGTTAGTTGTGGCTGGTTGACAAAAAAGACTCCACCTGTATTAGCTGGCAAAACATTTGGTAATTTGGGTTTAGCAATACCTGGGTTGCGGTTCCAGTCGCCGAACTTAGCTTGAACGAGCGATCGCATTTTTTTGGCATCAAAATCCCCAACAATCCCCAAAATCAGATTATTGGGGTGGAAATATTGCTGATAGAAATTGAGCAAATCTTCACGAGAAACCTGATCCACCGTTGCATACTCGATTGTGCGAGCATAGGGGCTATCTTTCCCATAAATCAGTTTCTTAAATTCTCGACTAGCAATCCCATCTGGATTGTCATTGCGACGGGCAATGCCACCCTTAGCTTGTGTCTTAGCCAAGTCTAGCTTTTCTTGAGCAAATACTGGCGATCGCAGCACCTCGGCAAACAGCCCAAACACCGTTTCTAAATCTTCACTGAGTGCGTCAAAGCTAGCACCACCAGAAGCTTCACCAATACTAGCTTCCACAGATGCCGCCCGTTGTTCCAATATCTCGTTGAGTTGATCAGCCGAATGCTGCTTAGTTCCCCCAGTTCGCATCAGGGCGCCTGTAAAACCAGCCAACCCAACTTTTTGTTGTGGTTCCAGGCGATTTCCTGTCCGCACAAACGCCGTGCCATTCACCAACGGTAACTCGTGATCCTCCATTAAATAGACAACCAAGCCGTTTTGAAGGACAAACCGCTCATACTTAGGTAACTTAATCTTAGGTAACAGTGGTAGCTGCAACTGTGTGTAATGCTTTGCCTCAGCCGTCGCCGCCAGAGAAAAATTACAAGTTAAAAGTAAACACGCAAAAACAGCAACCAAAGCATAAACCAACCCCTTCCCATTCTTGATTTTCAACGCTATCTGCCTTTTACCCTTCACCTTATACCTCTGCATACTCTCTTCCTTGTCTTCGAGACGCTGCGCGTAGCTTGCTTCTCCGTAGGAGTACGCGTCCTTAGCGTCCTTCTCTAACGAGACGCTGCGCGAACGTGGTTCGTTACTCTTAAGCTTCTTTCGACAACAACTTACCAATTGTGCGATTTTCCGGCGTAAAAGTCTCCTTCGCCACCCGCTCAATATCAGCCATTGTCACTGCTGCAATATTATCCAACTGCTTAAACAAATTCCGCCAAGAGCCAGTTTTCACCTCATATTCCAACAATTGTTCAGCCATCCCCATATTTGAATCAAGGCTACGTAACAAACCCGCCCGTGCTTGGGTTTTCACCCGTTGCAAATCAGCCGCCGCTACAGGCTCAGTTTTTAATTTGTCAATTTCTTGGCGCAAAGCCACCGCCAACTCATCAACTGTATGACCAGGAGCCGTGAGAGCATAGAAAAATATCAGGTTTGGGTACTTATCTCCAGGAAATCCACTGTAACCTTGAGCATTGAGCGCCAAACGCTGCTTTTCTACCAAAGACTTATATAGCCGCGACGTGCGCCCATCACTTAATAAGCTGCCAATGATTTCATAGACTGCATTATCTGGATGGGTAATTGCCGGACGATGATAACCTTCTAAATACCAGGGTTGAGAAGTTAGCTGTAAAGTAACTTCTTGTGTTTGTTGTTGTGGCGGTTCCACCGGGATTTGTTCAACAGCTTTGGTTTTTGCTTGAAAGCGGCCAAAATAAGTTTGCGCCAGTTTTTTCACCTCAGCCGCGTTGACATCTCCGACAATGGCGATCGCTAAATTACTTGGTACGTAGTGAGTATCAAAAAACTTTTGGACATCTTCTGGTGTCAGATTGCGGATATCTTGGTCATAACCAATCACCGGACGTTTGTAAGGATGAACTTTGTAAGCAGTATCAATAAATTTCTCCAGCATCAGTCCAATGGGTGAATTTTCCACCCGCATCCGCCGCTCCTCTAAAATTACATCTTTTTCTTTATAAAACTCACGACTAATTACAGGATCGAGAAATCTCTCCGACTCCAGCGACATCCAAAGTTCCAGCTTATTGGCAGGAAAGCTATAAAAATAACGGGTGGCTTCAGTTGAAGTATTGGCATTTAAACCCACACCTCCGGCTTGTTCGACAATTTGCCCCAATTCGTTTTGCTTGACAAGTTTACCTGCTTGTGATTCTACTTGCTTAAACTCAGCTTGTAACCGCGCAACTTCATCTTTTTTGCCATCGGTTTTCGCTGTTTTAATTTGAGCATCTAACTGCTGCAAGCGCTCTAGTAGGGGTTTTTCTGCCTTATAGTCTTGTGTACCAATGCGCGTTGTGCCTTTAAAAGCCAAATGTTCCAGAAAGTGAGCTACACCAGTTTTGCCATCTACCTCATCGACACCACCAACATTCGCATAGGTAAGAAAGGAAACCACAGGCGCTTGATGTCGTTCCAAGACAATGAATTTCAGACCATTATCGAGGCGAAACTCCGTTAACTGTTTGATCGCTCGATCCAGATAAGGTTGAATCGAACTTTCAAGTGGTGGAATTTGAGTTTTACCTATTTGGGGAGGAAATACTGTCTGAGTTTGAGCCAGAGCAATTTCTGGCAACAATCCATACCAAAGGATAATTAAAGTTAACAAAGTGACAAACAATCGCCGCAATGTGACAGATACTTGATCTGACCAATCCAAAACCGAAAATCTGTCTTGGAAAGTTGAGCCACTCCGTTGGGCGGCTCTGCCGACTTGAAGGAAGTGGCGTTTAATCGCCGGAAACCAGCGCTCAGACTTTCCGCAAAATCTCAAAATTGACCGACTGTTCTGGTTCATAAGCGAAAATTAAGATAAAGTTACACTACCTAAGAAACAGGGTACTTAGCAAAAGAGCGTTAATCTTGTATTAAGCTTTTTAAGCTTTTTTACTCGATGTTAGACAATAATGCTACAAATCGTGTTCCGCAAATATCACCATAACTTTTATGCGACTTTTTAATTCTTCCCCGCCTTCAGAGGCTCAGACGCGTACCCGGATTTTAGAGACAGCACAACGGTTGTTTGCCTCTAAGGGATTTGACGGCACTACCACCCGTGATTTAGCACAAACAGCAGGTGTCGCTGAAGGCACTCTATTTCGTCATTTTCCCAATAAAAAAGCAATTTTGGTGGAAGTAGCTACGAGTGGCTGGGTGGAGATTCTGACAGATTTACTGACAGAATTAAGTGAAATGGGTAGCTATAAAGCCATAGCTCAAGTGATGCGTCACCGGATGTGGAATTTCCAAAAAAATGCCGATGTGATGCGTGTTTGTTTTATGGAGGTGCAGTTTCACCCCGATTTGCGCGATCGCATCCAATTAGAAGTGATTACCAAAATGACCGATGTGGGCGAAGCGTTCTTTCAAACAGCGATGGATAAAGGCATTTATCGCCAAATGGACGCCAAGCTAGTTGCTAAAGTTTTCTTGGGAATGTTTGCGATCGCAGGTTTTTCTAACAACACCCTTCTTGAACCTGACGCTTCTCCCCAAGAAATGCAGCAAATGGCCGAAGGACTCGCTGATATCTTCCTGAATGGAGTCTTAGCCAAAGAGTGAAGAGTTAGGAGTTAAGCTGTTGCGCCTTTAATTTGCACTAATATTTTTTTCAATATTGATTGTGGGGTAGGCCGAAAAGCCCGCCCTGATAGTGCCATGAAAGCACCGTGCTAACCCTCCTTAAAAAGGAGGGGATTAGAGCAAGCCTTTTTATTTAATTCTGAGCGATACCTTCTTCACGCGCAGCCCGTTGTACAGCAGCAGCAACAGCAGTGACGACGCGCTTATCAAAGACTGAAGGAATAATATGTTCCCGATTCAAGTCTGAAGGCTTGACTAAGGAGGCGATCGCATTTGCAGCTTCCAGACACATTGTGGTGGTAATTGTCTGTGCGCGACAATCTAAAGCACCACGGAATACCCCTGGAAAAGCTAGGACGTTATTGATTTGATTCGGGTAGTCGCTGCGACCAGTAGCGATCACAGCCACATCTTCACTGATTAATTCTGGCTGAATCTCTGGAATCGGATTTGCCATTGCAAACACAATTGGGTCTTTCGCCATTGAATGCACCATTTCTGGTGTCAAAACTCCCGGTACACTGACACCAATAAAGACATCTGCCTCTGGCATTGCACCCGCTAACGTCCCCTGAGCTTTCACGGCAAATTCGAGTTTTTCTTCTGTCAAGTCGGTGCGACTAGTAGAGATAATCCCTTTAGAGTCGCACATCCAGATTTTTTCTGCCCCAGCTTTCCGGAGTAACCGAGCGATCGCTACTCCCGCCGCCCCAGCACCGTTAATCACGATCTTGATTTGGGCTATTGACTTTTGTACCAACTTTAGGGAACTAAACAACGCGGCTAAGGTGACAATTGCTGTACCGTGCTGGTCATCGTGAAAAACGGGGATATCTAACTCTTGGCGCAATCTCTTTTCAATTTCAAAGCAGCGAGGTGCAGCGATATCTTCTAAATTCACGCCCCCAAACACCGGAGCGATATTCTTAACTGTCTGGATAATCTCATCTGTATCTTGGGTGGCCAGACAAATGGGAAAAGCATCCAGCCCCGCAAATTCCTTAAACAGCATTGCTTTGCCTTCCATGACTGGTAGGGCGGCTGCTGGTCCGAGATTTCCCAAACCCAAAACGGCACTACCATCGGTAACAATGGCAACAGTGTTTTGTTTGATGGTTAACTTATAAAGTTCCTCTGGGTCTTGAGCGATCGCCGTACAAATTCGACCGACTCCGGGCGTGTAAGCCATTGCGAGATCGGAAACACTCTTCAGGGGAATTCTGCTGACAATGCTGATTTTGCCACCGCGATGCAAATTAAAGGTGCGATCGTAGACACTGAGTAACTTGATGTCTGGTAATGCTTTCACTGCTTGCACAATGGTTTCAGCGTGTTCGGTACTAGCAGCATCAACGGTAATATCGCGGGTGGACTCTTTGCGGGTTTGCTCGATTAAATCAATTTGACCGAGATTACCGCCACTGGCTGCGATCGCCTGGGTTACTGACGCTAACATCCCGATGCGATTGGGAATCTGCAAGCGCAGCGTCAAACTAAAACTAGAATTAGGAGTTAGGTCTGCCATGTTGATTTTAGATTTTAAGTTTTAGATTTTATCAGCAGTTACGCAAACAATAGCCGAAACCGTAATTTTCTGGTAGGGGCAATTGATGAATTGCACCTACCGCGTGTGATTTTGCGTAAGTCCTATTTATATTCAATTGAGACGAAATTCTCAAAATAATCTCAAAAATCAAAGTTTTATAATAGAATTTAATGCTGATAAATCGGAGGTAAGTGTGACCACTGCGATACACTGGCAAGAACGGGTTGGTAATCAAAGGGATTGGGTTTGGCGCGGCTGGCAAACTCGCTACACTTATATTCGCCCTAGCCAAAATCACCACAATACAACACCCCTGATATTGCTACATGGCTTTGGCGCTTCCATTGGTCATTGGCGACATAATTTAGAGGTGTTGGGTGAACATCACACAGTCTACGCCATAGATATGTTGGGTTTTGGCGCTTCTGAAAAAGCCGCAGCTAATTACAGCATTCAATTCTGGGTAGAGCAGGTTTACGACTTTTGGCAAACATTTATCCGTCAACCGGCGATATTAATAGGCAATTCTAACGGTTCACTGATTTCTATGGCCGCTGCCGCCGCTCATCCCGATATGGTGCGGGGTATGGTGATGATGAGTTTACCCGACCCCTCATTAGAGCAAGAAGCAATTCCTCCTGTGCTGCAACCAGTTGTCAGAGCAATTAAAAATATTGTTGCTTCGCCGTTGATTCTTAAACCTGTGTTTAACTTCGTGCGCCGTCCTGGGGTGGTGCGTCGCTGGGCAGGTCTTGCCTACACTAACCCAGAGGCGATTACCGATGAACTCATCGAAATTTTAGCAGAGCCTGCCCAAGACCGGGGTTCCGCTAGGGCTTTTAGTGCTTTGTTCAAAGCTGCGATCGGAATTAATTTTAGTCCTAGTGTCAAGAAAGTATTACCAACCTTAACAATTCCGATGCTTTTAATTTGGGGACAAAAAGACAGATTTGTTCCCCCAGCCTTGGCTAGCAAATTCGCCCAATACAACCAGAAATTGGAGTTGCTGAAATTGGAGGATGTCGGGCATTGTCCCCATGATGAATGTCCAGAACAAGTTAACCAAGCTATTTTAGATTGGATTGAGAGATGGGTTAGCGTAGGCGTAGCCCGCCCCAGGCATCGCTAACCGTTGGTTATGCCCTAAATATTATGCAATGGGTGCGATCGCGTCAGCCAGTACCGTTACCACGATTGAATTTAAAATTGCTTAACACCTACCACAGCACGGCATAAATAAAGCATCCACTTGAAATGCTTAAAACCCTTACGCAATAGTAATTACCAATTACGAATTACGCAAAGCGTTACTAGCCAATCGTGGCTTGATTAGTGTCAACATCTGTAGCACCACTCACAGAACTGGCTACAGAAGTCATTTTGTTGAGAATTTCTTGACTGGGAACTTCACCTTTCAATACTACAGTGCTGCCTGTCTGAGCAACCCAAAGAGTATCAACATCATCGAGTTCGGGATCTTCATCAAATGCCAACGCTACCCGCTTTGCTAAACCACTTTGGTCGTATTCTCCACTTAATCCCAGACGTTCTGGCGGTATTGATTGACTATCAGTAGATGCAACGCTAGTACTCGGATCTTGCGCTATTGCCTGTGGAGTCGGATTTACTTCGGCATTTTGAGGTTTTTCCATTCCAAACAATCTTTTTAACCAACCCATAAAAACTTTTCTCCTATTAGAGCCTTATCAAATCTGAATATAAAAGCTTTCCAAAAATGCCGCATCTGCCAATGAAAAGATATACATCAATGAAATTCCGGCTTGCAGTATGATTTCTGCCCAATTTCTCTCCAGAAAATGCAATGAGTGCAACTATTCAGTTTAGAATAGAAGGTCGCACTGATAATTTAGTGCGGTAGTACCTCTAACGTAGCCGTTAGTTAGTGTCTGCGTTCCTCAATTCCTGCTCTAGCCTCTGTTGGCGAAGATGAAACATACCCTTTCAGTTCTCGTAGAAGATGAGGCGGGTGTTCTTTCCCGCATTTCTAGTTTATTTGCACGTCGCGGTTTTAATATTGAAAGCCTTGCTGTTGGTCCTGCTGAACAAGGAGGAGTCTCCCGAATTACGATGGTTATACCTGGTGACGATCGCATTATCGAGCAACTCACCAAGCAACTGTACAAGTTAGTCAATGTCCTGAAAGTACAGGACATTACCGAAACTCCTTGTGTCGAGCGGGAATTGATGCTTTTGAAGGTGAATGCTAGTAGCAGCAATCGCTCAGAAGTGATCGAACTGTCTCAGATTTTCCGGGCGCGAGTCGTGGATGTGGCGGAAGATTCTCTGACCTTAGAAGTTGTGGGAGATCCAGGTAAAATGGTAGCGATCGTGCAGGTGTTGCAAAAATTTGGTTTGAGAGAAATCGCCCGTACTGGCAAAATTGCCCTAACTCGTGAGTCGGGTGTGAATACCGAGTTACTCAAGTCTTTGGAAGCAAAAGTTTAGTTGGGAAGTTAAATAATCAACTTGTGGGGGCAAACATCTGTGCATAGGTGTCAACTTAAGCGCAAACCCTATTAAAACCTCGTTTCCAGCCAGAGGCTGGAAATGCTGCTCTTGGCGGCTCTGCCGCCAACAAGGGAGGCGGAGCCTCTAGAATGGCGTTCCCAGTCGGAGACTGGGAACGAGACAAGGATATTTGTAGGTTGGATTGAGGGACGAAACCCAACTTACGCTGGTTTTGGTTTTTGGCTTTAACCCAAGCGTATTGGTTAACTCAGGGTCTTTGTTGCAAAGTCCATAGCATATCTATGCCATAAGATAGCTGCTTTTTGAATGTATATATGCTTTGAAAGTTGGATAGAAGTATCTATAGCATAGGAATAAGTTAAAAACTACAGATAAAAGGTTTTGTGACTTACCTATAGACGCTTGTATGTTCAGGCAGTGCTTCCAGAACAATTATGTTGAACAGGAACGCCTATAGAAGAATCTGGAATGTCTGACGGAATCCTCAGAACAAACTAAAAAAGCGGCTTTTTCTAAGTTAGTAGTACTAGGTATATTTTCATAAATAACTTTATATATTTTGGCATTTTAATTCGTTTTACTACCAGCAAATTCTATTAATAACGATTTATGTATAGCTATTATTTACTACTATCACTGTGATGCTCAATTACCTTACTTCAGTAAGATGTACGCTCACTATCCCAACCGTTATTATATTTATTAAATGGAAATTACAGTTGAGGTAATGAGGTAAGTAATGACAACTAAATTGAAAGTTACAAATATTAAAGGTGATGACTGCGTCCAGAAAATAACTAAATCTATTCAGACTATGGTATCTGATGCCAAAGTAGATGTGGACGTTAATGCCAAAACCATAACTGTAGATGGTTCGGCTTCTGAAGAGACAATTAAACAGATAGTTCAATCTGCTGGTTATACTATAGAGGGCTATTAATTACATATCTAAATTTCTCAGGAGATTTAGATATGTAATTTAGCCAGCACAATTGCTTAATCATAATATATTCGCCCGTTTTCCGGGCGGAATATTATTAACAAATTACTCTACTTGATCAAGAATATTTTCCTCCTCTGGCACACTTGAAATACTTGACTTTCGCCTAACTTATAAGCTGTAACAGATACAGCTAAAGATCGGAGAATTTTGAAAGTATTGCTGTATATTTATTTTCTCTGACACAATTGTTAAATTTTCCGGTACTCGTTTTCAGGAACGAATTAACATTGGGTCATAAATTTGACACTCTTGAACACCATAATTGCTCAGAATAGAGCTAGCATGATCAAGCTCATTGTCTGCACCACTAACGATGAGTATGTAATTGCCTTGATCAATTTGCTCGTTGTAAAAGCGTGCCCACTCATCTGCTATTCCTAGTCTCATAGGGTCAAACCGCTCACTTAAATTAACGCCTATTGACCCTTTGAATTGAGAGAAGTCTTTGCAAATTAAGGAAATCTGGTTTACTGAAAAACCTGCGATACACATATTCTTAATTGCCGCTTCAGCATTATCTATGTTATTAAAGCAACTAACAGCATACTTTGACATTATCCCACTTTTACTAGGAATGGCAGTAGCAGAAGTCGTTGTGGTCAGATAATTTGTAGTTACATATTCACTGTTGAGATGCTCGTAAATGCCAAACTCTTCAATACCCCAACGCTGTAAAATTGCTGCTACTTTAGCAATTTCAACAGATGTACAATCCACGATTATTAAATAGTGTCCATACTCTACTCGCTCGTTATATGTTCTAGCTTGCTCTTCCGACATTCCCCAACCAACTAATGCACCAGCAAAAGTCCCAGTAGCAGCACCAATACTTGCGCCTACAAGGGTTGTAACCAAAGCAGTTGCGGCTGCGCCAGCCAGCATTATTGGCCCAACTCCAGGGATTGCTAAAGTCCCAAGACCTACTAATAAACCAGTCAACCCACCAACAGCGCCCCCTGAAAGCCCTCCTACTGTTGCACCTTCGTCAGCTTTATCACCAGTGCGCTCTTTAATTTGATCATCGGCAATCTCATGATTGCGGTCTGTATTTTGTACAACTACAGATACTTTCTCCATCGCCAAGCCAGAATCTCTCAACTCATGTAGTGCCTGTTCTGCATCTCGACGATGAGTAAATACGCCTACAGCACGTTGATATTGACTTAAAACCATTATTACTCCTTGGTAGTAGGGGAAAATTAATCACCGACAAATTTAGTATTTCAGTACTTATAATATTAAATACGAGTTTGTTTAACTGAAAATCATCTTAAGTAATAAAATATATTTGCAAACGTTGCTACTCAACTGAGGAAAATAATCTCAAAGAAACTGTTGGGGTGGGAAGTGGGAAGTAAGGAATGTTTGGTGTAGTTCCATAAATTGAAAAATTGCGATCGCACCAGGAGACGATGATAGTCTCTAAGTGTGGTTGAGATCGCCACTAAAGTAACCATCTTCACGCAATTAAAACTTATAACTCCTCATCCTTAACCTCTGGCTGATAAACATACCACATTGCCAAAATGCTCAGGTGTTTCTCTTGCCCCCATATTCAGACTCCAGAAGCGTCAACAACTTCTCTTCTATAGCAGTCAAATAAGGACGATTCAGCTTCTCCAATGACTGCAACAGATTTTTGACTGTCTCCTCCAAAGAATCAGAATATATTCGCACAAGGCGATCGCACTTTTTTTGGGTCATCTAACACAATCGCATTGCTCCCTGTTGCACATGCGTTGCTACAAAGTACCGAGTCAACGTTTAAAACAAAGTTAGAGAAAGAGTAGGTTAGCTTATGCAAGCCGATGCATTCACAATGTAAGCCAACGCATTTACAAGGCGGCTGACGCATTCACAATGTAAGCTAACGCATTAACAAGGCGGCCGATGCATTCGCAATGCAAGCCAACGCATTAACAAGGCGGCCGATGCATTCACAAGGCGGCTGATGCATTCACAATGCAAGCCGATGCATTAACTTAAGTTTGTAGTGCGATCGCCTGATTTTCAACCGACGCTAACACTCTTCAAACGCTAGCGTGTCAAAAATAACAAGATTATACATAGGTTACAAATTTGGTATTATGTATCATTCCGTAAAACCCTAAATGGCTGATTATTGCTTTCCCATGTACGAATGTCCAAGTAAAGTTGTGTCTGGCGAAAGTAGATTTCTTCGTAAGCAAGCCGCAAACTACGCTCAAGACTGTTCGGTTCAACATCAACAGCGTTGTTAGAGCCAAGCACTTTGCGTAAGCCAATGGACAGAATTTCCACCAAATCATGACCACGACAGATTTCCCAGGGATCATGATTATTGCTTTTCTGACTCTTTAGCTGTTGTTGCAAATCTTCATCTTTCAAAGAGTAGGCTTGGGATTTATTCTTAACCTCCTGAATCAGCTTGACTTCATCAATTTGCAGAGTTTGCTCATCAATGAACTTACTAAATTTAATACCATCAAAGGTTAGGTTTAATCCTTCACAATTAGAGATCCAAAGCAAATAACCTACCGACATCCCATTTTCAACTAATACTAATCTTACACCTCGATTAAACTTGGCAATTTTCTCTTCAGAACCAAACTCAGCGAGTAGTTTGTTAAATGCTTGTGAGTTAATCAGCATAGTTTCAAGGTCATGGCTGTCGGTGCGAAGCAGATTATGGCTGGTGTATAACAGAGTTTCAAGGCGCTCAAAATCTGCATCAATAATCGCCAAAACTCCCTGAACATTTGATTGCTCTAAAATTTTTAAAATTTCAATAGCACGCTGCTTACTAGAGGGTTTTCCCGATGTTTCGACTAACTCACAAACTAATTGGTCAACAAATCGCTGATAGAAAGTTTTATCAGAACTTCCTTCCACTAATAAAAAAGTTCCAGTATATGTGCTTCGTCGTAATTGTATTTGATTAGCAACACGGTAAACTGTTAGGGAATCTCTCATTTTTGTGGACCTTTCAGTTCAACCGTCAAATTCCAGCGGTCTTGAATGATATCTGGTGAATGAGTAGCCATTAGTATATTTAAATCTGCAAGTTGTGTAATGTCTTGCAAGTCCTTTAAAAACTGAACCTGCCATCCTACATGAAGAGATAATTCCGGCTCATCAATTAAAACTAGAGAATTAGGTTGAACTTTAAATAGTAATTCATATAGAAGAACTAACTCATGTTGCTCACCAGATGATAAATCTGTTGGCAAAAGAGTTTTTGAATTAGATAATGGGGAGTCATAACTTGTTGTGACAACGAATCCCTTTTCTTTACTAAAGTTGATTTCTTTAAAGGAATAGTCAAACTTCTTATTAATAATCTTCCTTAATAACTCAATCTTGCTTGCTATTTCAGCAAAAACACTCAGCTTCTTTTCCACATCCTCAACATATACCGACAAAGCATTTTTGGTGCTTTCATCTATATCTTGAGGCTGGATTTGAACTTCTGAATCTTCATCTTTATCTAAAAGACCTACTTCTAAAAGACGAGAGCGAGTTGCTTCAAGTTCGTTTAGTTCATGACGAAGTTGTTCATTCGTTAAGTCTGCGGATAGCTGTTGCTTCACTACCCTAACTGGAAAAGTTCTGTCAAGAGATTGAGATATTGTACCGTATTCCTTAAATTTATCTTGCATGATCTGAGCAAGTTCATCAGAATAAGCAGATACAGTAGACAACATTAAAGGTGTTCCACGATACGTTTTTCCAGAACGTTTAGGGACAAAATTCAGCAAACGTTGTGATTCAATGAGGCGAATATGAATATTTTTCTTCAATTCTTCTAGCCACATAGGCTCTTCTTGTTGTCTTAAGTTTAAAGGCAATAAATTGTCAAAACGCTCTACAACTTCATCTAAAGAAAGAGTTTCTCCAGTAGGATCATATAGCCATTTTCGAGAAGCTATTCGTTCTAGCCCTGGTATCACATTATCCAAAATCCCAAGCGGAAAGTCTGTGTCAGAGCGAATATTTATTGGCTTTAGAGAAAAAGAAGCTGCCTCTGAATCAGGCTGATAAAAATTCAACCCAATATTATTCTTTTCAGAGTCCTCTGCATTCTCGGCATTTTTTATTATTTCAACACTACTATTATTATCAAATTCAACTCTAAAATTTCTAAATGGGATAGCTCTTAACTGTGAGTATCGGGAGTTAAAAAAACTATTCAAAATTCTTAAAATCGCTGTTTTACCAAAACCATTTGGGCCATGAATAATGGTAATTCGTTCATCCATGTTCAATGGAATCACATGGTCAAAAATTCCAAATAAGCCACTGACAGAAATTTGCTTAATTCGCATAGTCATTTAGTCCTATAGGCATTGGCTTGAGCATAATATACCTTTAAGTCTACAGCCTAAATTTGTGCCAACAGACGCTAATTCAGCGATCGCTCGTTTTAACGCTAGTGCGAGGTACAGGGATTACTTTAGATATATCAGTAAATTCAATCCCGGAATTGTGCGGGAAAGTGTCCATAAAACTAGAATGATGTAAATTACACCCAAACACCATTGATACCAAGCAAGTGCAGAGATGATACCTGGTAAGTGTTCGTCTCGCAGGCGGATGTCGTTAAATCCTAATTTAAGTAGGTTGTTGAGGCTAAAATCATAGTAGTTGAGCCAGTTCCAATGGCGATCGCTTTGTAGGGGCATATATCGTTCACGAAATGTCTGATTCCTTGGTATCACTGGCAAACGTCCAATCAACAATCGTAACTGGCGAAATGTGCCGTCTTCTGTGAAGTAAGAAACGTCCATTAAATCGTGATAACGACCTTGTTGGTAAAGTCGGATCAATAAAGCCATTGGGACGGGGACAATAATTATTAAAAGACACCCCAATGTCAGCCAAGGTTGTTCAGCATTGCGAAAGATAGCTAATAAGCTAAAAAATTCTAAAACGCTAAAACTGACTAATATCGAAATCGTTTCGTAGGATGTGGGGATAATTGGTAGCGGATGCAGCCGACGATAGCGATCCACTAGCCAAAATAGTAAGCCGAAATAAGCGATCGCTAATCCTCCCACGCCAAACACTAACCAAAAATTTGTACCATAGCCACTCAACAACAGCAATACACTTAATGCCAACCAACTCCAAGCTTGTAGTAACCATTCACCGATAGAAAGTGCTTCACCTACAATTAAGCGATCGCTCAATTGTGTATATTTTTCTAAATCGATGTCTGCTAAGGAGAGTAACTCACTGCTGTTGCGAAATGGTTTTATTAGACGACGCTGGGCGATCGCTTCGGCTTGAGTTGCAGAAAAACCCAGGTTAATCAAGTTTGCAACAGTTGCACTATTAATATTTGTAGCCGTCAGACGATGGCCAAACTCTATTAATCGTAGTCGCTGTTTTGTGTATTCCAGTTCATTAGCATCGCTAACTTGCTGTTGCTGACGAAAATTTTGCCCCAAATTCCGCAAGACATTTTGATTACCTTGCAATGTTGGGATGCAAAACATCTTACCAATCTCACCGGGATTACCTAAAATTTTTGCTTGGTTGGAGTTAAAAGTTAAACCACGTACGCTTAAACAAGCTTCTGGAGTAAATATCGCATCGCTAAAATCTGCTTGGTTAAGAATGTTCGCACCTTGCAGATTTACCGATTGGTTAAACTGCGCTTCCCGGAAGCTCACAGCTTGCTCAAAAGTCGCTTCTGTTAAAAGGAGGAACTGATTAAAATTCGCTTTAGTAAACTGTACTTGATTGCCAAAGCGCACATCAGAAAAATCAGCATTTCCTTGCCACTGCACACTATTGAATTTAGCTAACTGCTTAAAAGTTACTTGGTTGAAGTTGGCAGTTTTTTCAAAGATGCTGCCTTGAAAATCAGCAAATTCCTGAAATTTGGTTTGTTTAAAATTAGCTTTTTCAAAAAAAATACTGCCTTGAAAATTGCTTTGTTGGCGGAAGTTAGCACTGGTGAAACTAACGGAACGACCAAATCTGGTTTCAGTCCAGTTAGTGGGTTGGAGAAAAGTTGCACCTTGGGCATCCACAGACTGAAGAAAGAATGTATTGGGGAACTTGACTTCGCCATTGAAGCGAGTTTGTACCAGTGTCAATGCATCACGAAAGACGGCGATTTCACTGGATGGAATTGGCTGTGTTCCCAAAAGCGATCGACAATCTTTGGAGTTGGGTAAAGGGTAGGCGTAGCCCATCGTAGACATTGTGAGTGACTGCAAGCAAACGAAGCGTAAACGTTCTAGTTCTTCTTGTTCGGTAGCTGTGAATATGGGAGCAATGGCTTGCGAGTATAAGGGTGTTCTTAAACCCAAATCGCTACCCACAAAATCCCCCAGAATCAGGGCATAGCTGAGGTCTAAACCCAGAGGTTTTGCACCTAGTTCTTTTCGCAGCAGTTGGTAAAAAGCATCACGAAAGCTGGCGTTTTCTGGGCGCAAATCAATCACCATCTTCTGCAAATCCACGGTCAAATTGCCTTCGCGGAGTGTTGGTGTGCGTAGACGTTCTTGTAATAATTTTAGGGTTAAGGGTGTGCGTTCTGGTTGCGTTTGTGCTGCCCAAGCAGGTTGGGGGAGGAAGAGGAGAATTGATAAAACGCAAAGGAACGCAAAGGAAACCGCAGAGGAGCGCAGAGAACCTCCTTTGGGTGCGTTTGCGTTTAACCTATGTATGCCTATGCGTTTAAAAAATAAATTATGCAAGTTGTTGGATCATTCGTCGCTAATCTGTAGAACAATTTTAGCTGTCACAGAACCGCTTTCAATTAATTGGTGGGCTTTAGCCGCTTCTTTTAAAGGAAGCTTGTGACTAACATTGATTTTTAACTTGTTTTCATCGATCCAGGTGGCACATTGTTTGAGAATTTCTGCATGGTGTTGGAGGCTCTCTTCTAATCCTAGCAACGCTGGTGTCAACATTAATTCAAAACCAATGCGGAGATTACGTAGTCTAGCAGTTTTCCAAACAGTATTGGCATCTGGTTCGAGAATCGTCACAATATCGCCATATACTCGCACTGCGGGGAAGGTTTTGTGAAAGGTTTCGCCGCCTATGGTGTCAAAAGCCAAGTCTACGCCTTCGCCACCAGTCCAATCTAATATCGCTTGCACAAAGTCTGTTTGTTTGTAAAAAATTACATGGTCTGCACCGAGTTCTTTGACGAAATTAGCTTTTTCCTCAGAACTGACTGTGGTGGAAACAGTAGCACCTTTGAGTTTCGCCAATTGAATTGCTACATGACCGACACCACCAGCACCCGCATGAATCAAAACCCGTTCCCCAGGTTCCAATCTTCCCCGTTCATATAAAGCTTCCCAGGCGGTGATTAACACCAAAAGCGCTGCTGCTGCTTCGGCAAAGGAGATAGATGCGGGTTTAAGTGCCACAAACCGCTCATCAACAACGGTATATTCAGCATAATTTCCTTGGTGTGCGCCCAAGCCGCCATAGCAAAAATATACTTCATCATCTGGGCGAAAACGCTGAACACTAGCACCCACCGCTTCGATTATACCGGCACCATCACATCCTAAAATTGTCGGCAGGCGATCGGGGTAGAAAGTGCCTCGGCTACGAAGTTTTGTGTCAATGGGGTTAATGCCAGCCGCCACCAAACGTATTAAGAGTTCAGTATTACCTACAGGAACAGCAGGGTTTGGCACTTCCTGTACTTGCAGAACTTCGGGACTGCCATCTGCTGTCATCAAGACTGCTTTCACAACTCTTTCCTCCTGGCTTTAAGATGCACGTTCATTTGCAACTTTAGCGCAAGAGGGTGGATACAGAGCTATGTCTGAGGGAAAACCGCGTAGGCGTAGCCCGTCGTAGACATCGCCATCAACTCAAACTTTTAGAGTGATCCAGTTCTATTTTCTGCTGCTCTAGAAAATAAGAACCTTGATGTTGTAAAGACGATAAGGAAAAAGCCTCAACCCCTTAATTTATCCCCCTTTCCCCTCCCCTTGACAAATCCTGCTTTTCCTTAACTTGTCACCTATCGGGGTGACGGTAAAAGTCAAGCTAGAATTGGGAAGTAACGAAGCAATTAAACAAGCGATCGCAGGTGGTTTAGGAATTTCTGTTTTATCCCGTCATACTTTACTATTAGATGCCTCAGAGTTTAGCATTTTAGTATGTACAACACTTCCCCATTCAGCGAAATTGGTACATGGTTTACCCATCTGGCAAGCAGCTATCTATCGTCGCTCGTGCCTATTATGAGTATCTCCTAGCTGCGGCAAAAAATATTGTCCAGCAAAATGCTGATACTACTTTTAGTACGCTTGAACCAATTCACGGGTAAAATAATTCATAATTACGAATTACGAATTACCTAAAGGGGTTGACGGTTAGACCGGGAAGCATTGACAATTAACCAGCAGAATCATTAGAAATGGGGGAAAACTGGCAGTGGTTAACCCGGAAATACCATCTTGGCGCAAAACAGTACAAAGCGAGATTGTAGCTGTTACCGTGTATTCTGACAGAGCATTGGTTACACGGCGGGGTGTAGTTTCTTTGACAGGAATTGAACAGGAATTAATAATTACACCAGTGCCAGTGACTCTAGAAACTGAGTCTGTCAGGGTTAGCGGTACAGGTAGGGTAGGGGTGCGATTGGTGGGAGTTAGTAGCGATCGCATCTACACTACTGAACCTGTAGCGGAGCGAGTAGCACATTTGACAAGGCAAATTCAGCAATTAGAAACAGAAAAACGCCATCTGCAAGCCCAAGTGGATGCTTTAGCATTGCAGTCTAGTTTTATCGAAGGCTTACGGGAAAAAACAGAAGAACCATTTTCAGTGAGTTTGTCTCGGAAAAATCTCAGCCTCAGCGAAACTTTGGATTTCCTTAACTTTCTCGGAAGCCAGTATAGTGAGTATGCGATCGCATCTGGAGAGTGCAAAACCCAGCAGCAGGAATTAGACAAACAACTGCAATCACTCCACACCTCATTGCAAAAAATTCAAACACCCCATCCTAAAGAAAGTTTTAGCTTAGTTGTAGCGGTTGAAGTTACGGGTGAAGGCGAATTTGAATTAGAGCTATCATACTTAGTGAATCGCGCTAGTTGGACTCCCCTTTATGACTTGCGCTTTAGCACTACTAGCGATATTGTGCATCTGAGCTATCTTGCAGAAATCACCCAAAGCAGTGGCGAAGATTGGATTGGTGCAAATCTCACCCTTTCTACCGCTAAACCAGGATTAGGTACACTCCCACCCAAACTTGAACCTTGGTATATTGATGCGCCACGTCCACAAAGAGTGCGAGAACGACGCTCTCGACTAGCTGCCCAGCCGCCACTGCTGCCTACCATACCAGAACCGCCTGCTTCTGCTGCTAGAGCAGATTGGCAAGAAGAAGACGAAATTGCAGAGGATAGTCTTATCCCAGCAGAAACCGTGATAGCAGAAGTATCCAAAGAAGGGAGTGTAGTTACCTTTAAATTGAATGGTGGTGGTAACATTCCCAGTGATGGCGCACCTCATAAAACGACGATTTTCAACGATGATTATGCTTGTAACTTTGACTATGTGGCAATGCCGCGCTTGGTAAGCTTTGCTTATTTGCAAGCTAATGTGAAAAATAGTCCTAATGGTGCGACTTTGTTATCAGGTAAAGCGAATATTTTCCGCGACAACGTTTTTGTTGGGACAACTCAGTTAGAGAATATTGCACCAGGGCAAGAATTTAAACTTAATTTAGGAATTGATGAAGGTTTAAAAATTGAGCGCGATTTAGTTGAGCGTCTGGTAGACAAAAGATTGATTAGCAACCAGCGCCGAATTACTTATAGTTATCGGTTGATAATTACTAACTTACTGGAGAAAGAAGTAAATCTGAAAGTAACTGAACAATTGCCAGTTAGCCGCAACCAGCAAATTAAAGTGCGCCTCAGTCGCAGCAACCCACAAATTCAACTTGGTGAAATGGGGATTTTAGAATGGCAGTTAACTCTTCCACCCCAAGAGCGACGAGAGATATATTACCAGTTTAATGTTGAATATCCGCTTGAGTTAATAGTAGTTGGATTAGATATTTAAACAACATTACTAATGTGACTTAGACAAAAAACACTCAAAAAATAGCCTCAAATCTATATACAGAAAGGCTTAACCCCTGAGCAAATTAGCAATCTTCTTACGCCCACATATCCAAATCCAGCACGAGAACAATAGTCATTAGAGAACGCTTATGAATACGCCTAGAATCTTTGCTGATTTTCATAATGCTGATAATCAGGGTCTCCTACGTCTAAACTGTATTGGCACAGTTGAAGACCTAGCTCGTCAGAACATTGAATTGCAAGACGGAAAATTGCTCACATTATACAGTGATGATTTAGAAGTAGAGGGAGTGATACAGTATTTCACTGAAGAACAGTTGTGGGTTGCTGCGATTGATTGGAATGCAATCAAGCAAATGGATGATCTTGCAGTTCAGGTAAAATACTAAATGTTTTGGTGTGGTATAGCCAACAACTGCACAGCAATGATTGGTCAATGTGTGAGATAAGTTACAAAACCTATCTGGAAAGCATAATTAGCAGAATATCGGTTAGAAGCGATCACTAAGGCGTAAGGTTGTCATCAAAGCAGCGATCGCTTGGCGGCAAAACTGCGAGAATTAAATATAGATCCAGATACTATTTAACTTCTGCGCTGTCTTGCTTGTGCCTGTTAACACGAATGCTATGCATCTTCAGGAAAAACCCATTTTGGCGGCTCCGTCATTTTTTTTCGCAGACGTTCTTGTGCCAACTCCAACATTTTGTCTAAGGGAGTCTCTTGAATAAATTTTGCAGCGACCTCTCTAAACTCGATATTGGGGCATTTATTCCCTAAAACACAACCGTTAACGCAGGCTTGGGCGCAGTTAATTTTTTGCTCCACAGTAAATTCCTCTCTAAAAGTTATGAGTTATAAGTTGCGAGTTATGATTTTCAACCTCCAGGTAAATTTTACCTTGTCAGTTGCTATCTCATTAGTCTAAATATCTACCATTTTGAAAGTTATCAGTTATGATTTTGACTTCTCACTTTTATTAAGGGCGCTCATGTCAGAAGTTTTTGCCACTACTGGAACTATCGCTGCGATCGCTACTGCTGTTGTTCCCCAACAGGGTAGCGTTGGCATTGTGCGGGTGTCGGGTTCGCAAGCAATGGCTTTAGCTCAAACTCTCTTTCAGGCACCAGGGCGACAAGTTTGGGAAACTCACCGGATTCTCTACGGTTACATTCGCCATCCCCAAACGCAACAATTGGTGGATGAAGCTCTGTTGCTAATTATGAAAGCGCCTCGTTCTTACACCCGTGAAGATGTAGTGGAATTCCATTGCCACGGGGGAATTATGGCAGTGCAGCAGGTGTTACAACTGTGTTTGGAAAATGGTGCAAGATTAGCGCAACCGGGAGAATTTACTCTCCGCGCCTTTTTGAATGGAAGATTGGATTTAACTCAAGCCGAAGGTATTGCTGATTTAGTGGGAGCGCGATCGCCCCAAGCTGCCCAAACTGCCTTAGCTGGTTTACAGGGAAAATTAGCTCATCCGATCCGGCAGTTACGCGGCAACTGTTTGGATATCTTGGCAGAAATCGAAGCTCGAATCGATTTTGAGGAAGACCTGCCTCCGTTGGATGATAAAGTCATAATATCAGAAATCGATAAAATTGCCGCAGAAATAACTAGATTATTGGAAACCAAAGACAAAGGTGAGTTGTTACGCACTGGTTTAAAAGTGGCAATTGTTGGACGTCCGAATGTGGGGAAATCGAGTTTATTGAACGCTTGGAGTCAGAGCGATCGCGCGATCGTGACTGATTTACCCGGTACAACCCGCGATGTGGTGGAATCACAGTTAGTTGTCGGGGGAATTCCCGTACAAGTGCTAGATACTGCGGGGATTCGGGAAACAACAGACCAAGTAGAAAAAATTGGTGTCGAGCGATCGCGTCGCGCTGCAAATGCAGCTGATTTAGTCTTGCTTACCATCGATGCTTCAGCTGGTTGGACCCAAGGCGATCGAGAAATTTACGAACAAGTGCAACATCGTCCATTGATTCTAGTGATTAACAAAATCGACTTAGTAGAAGAAAGCGAAAGAAAAACTCTTCAATTCAAAATCCAAAATCCAAAATCCAAAATTGTCACAGCAGCCGCCCAAAATCAAGGTATTGATGCTTTAGAAACAGCAATTTTAGAGATAGTTAAAGCAGAAAAAGTCCAAGCTGCTGATATGGATTTAGCCATTAACCAAAGGCAAGCAGCAGCCTTAACTCAAGCCAAAATTTCTTTAGAACAGGTACAAGCAACAATTGCCCAGCAACTCCCCCTTGATTTTTGGACAATTGATTTACGCGGTGCGATTCAAGCACTTGGAGAAATTACCGGAGAAGAAGTTACAGAATCAGTTTTAGATAGAATTTTTAGCAAATTTTGTATTGGGAAATAAAGGGTATATTGGTAAAAACAAAATACAATCCAACATTTATACTAATCTTTGTGAAGTTTCACCATTACTCAACTCAACCTACAATTGATAACTAAATGTACATCTCAATTCGCCAAGCAACCATACAAGATACGCTGATAGTTTCGGATGTGTTGTTAGAAGCAGCTTTGTGGCTTCAGGAGTATGGTATGCCTCTGTGGCGTGATAGCGAAGTTTCGCCAGAAAGTATCTCTGAAGATGTTGCTAACGGCTTGTTTTTCATTGCTGAATGGGCAGGTGAACCAGCTGGTACAATCAAGTTTCAGCTAGAGGATTTACTTTTCTGGCCGGACATTTCTCAGGAGGAGTCAGCATTTGTACATCGCCTTGCTATTCGGCGGCGTTACTCTGGTGGTAAAGTCTCTTCAGCACTGCTTAGTTGGGCAGTCAAACATGCACAAACACTTGGTAGACATTATTTACGTCTAGATTGTAAGGCTTCGCGTCCGCGCCTAAGAGCAATATATGAAGGCTTTGGTTTCCGTCATCACAGCGACAGACAAGTTGGTGCTTATTTTGTCTCTCGCTACGAATATGAAATACCTCCACAAGTCAGCTAAAATTATATGTCTTTTATCGATGAAATTAATCCTGTTAACGCATTGATTGTGGGAGCCAGCCAAGGTATTGGTTTAGGTTTTGTGAAAAAATTGCTACAAGATGACAGAATAGCCAAAGTTTATGCAACTTATCGTCAACCGAAATCAGCCTCCGATTTAATAGCTCTTGCAGGCGAAGATTCTGAGCGATTAATTTGTCTGGAGATGGATATTACTGACGAGTTGCAGATTGTTGAAGCTGTTCAAAAAATATCTGTCCAAGTTGACAAACTGCATTTGGTAGTCAACTGTGTAGGACTGTTGCATGAAGATAATTTGCAACCTGAAAAAAGCTTAAGACAGATAAATTCAGAAAATTTGCTGCGTTACTTTCAGATAAATAGTATTGGTGCTGTCTTGTTGGCTAAACATCTATTGCCTCTGTTTCGTCATGGAGAACGCAGTGTATTCGCCACTATTTCTGCTAAATTGGGTAGTATTGGCGATAACCAACTTGGTGGATGGTATGGCTATCGCGCTTCTAAAGCAGCACTCAATATGTTGATGCGAACTGCGGCAATTGAGTATAAAAGAAGTCGTCCTAAAACATTAATAGTGACATTACATCCTGGTACAACTGATACGCGTCTTTCGCGTCCTTTCCAGAGAAATGTACCTGCGGAACAATTATTTTCAGTAGAACGTACTGTTACTCAATTATTGGCTGTCATCGAACAGCTTCAAGAAGGCGATAGTGGACAGTTTTTCTCATGGAATGGCAGCAGATTGCCTTGGTAACTGCGTTACGCTGGTGCTAGTGAAACTCACGTTATTTGTAACCAAAGCCTATGAAGTTTTTTGTGCCAGCAGCCAGGGATGATGTTAAAGCGGAGCAGGTGTATAATGCGATCGCTCAGTCTGTCAAAGCACCAATAACCGAAAAACGTATTTGGAAGTTACAGTGGCGTGACAACGAAACTGATATGGAATACGAGGTAGGAAAACCTTTACCACCTTCTTACCAAACAGGGAAAGAGCTAGTTCTGGCAATCTTTGAGTGTGAAAACCTTTATAAGATTTGTACTCTTAGCCGTGGAGGAGTAAAGGGAGAACCTATTTTGGTTGGAAAAAACTCTCAATCCTCAGCAACATATTTTTCAGATAATGTAAACAATTGACTCTACATTTGAAGGTGCGATCGCTCTGGTAAGGTAGTAGATAAAATCGCCCACCAGATATCTTAAAGTATGACTAACATTCAGATTTCTTTGCCTGAGTCGATGAAAGTCTTTGTCGAGGAACAAGTAGCTAAAGGCGGTTATAGTTCAGCCAGTGAATATCTTCAAGAGCTAATCTTTCAAGACCAACAGCACAAAGGTCAAGAACGAAAACATGCTCAGTTGATGGCGAAGCTTCAGACACAAGGTCAACTAAATAATCAGGAGTTTGAACTAATTGCAGATAATTTAGCTGACGAGTTTGCAACATACTTTGGGTTAAATTTACCTGTGCTGTCAGATTATGCTGTGACTCGTGAGAGTATTTACGAGGATCATCCTTAGCAGTGATATACCTGATAGACACTAATATCCTGCTGCGTTTTGTAGATCGCACTCACCCGCTACACCCAATAATACGAACTGCGATCCGAAAACTGCGACAGGATGGACATACACTGCAAATTACGGTGCAAAACTGTGTTGAGTTTTGGAATGTTGCTACAAGACCAGCCACAAAAAACGGATTTGGCTTGACACCAACAGATGCAGATCGGTTGCTGCGACTGATTGAGCGCCTCTTTCCATTGTTGCCTGATATGCCTACTATTTATCCTGAGTGGCGTAAGCTTGTCGTCGCATTCAGTGTGTCAGGTATCCAAGTGCATGATGCTCGTCTCGTTGCTAATATGAAGGCAAATAGTGTGACGCATATTTTGACATTCAATACTAAAGATTTCATTCGCTATGCATCTGAAGGAATTGTAGCGGTTGATCCAACAACACTGTAATTGTTATTTTTCAGCGTGCGATCGCTAGGATGCTATAGCCATGATGACTCCAGAAATACTTACAAAACTCATAGCTGAAGGCGAAACTTTGACTGTAGAGTTTAAAAGCGATCGCAAACCACTATCCGATAATGATTTGGTAGATGGATGCGTTAGTTATCAGAAATCCAGGAGGTTTTGTTGAAGGCATTCAATTGGATTCTTTATTAATTAGCGGTCCTTTACCAAGAAATCCATTACTCGCTGATATCTTCAAGCGAATAGGTCTGGTAGAACGTACTGGTCGTGGTATTGGACTTATATATTCTGGTCAATTACGTACTGGACATCCACTACCAGATTATTCAGCGACTACCAATTCAAATGTTGTTGTTCGGTTACCTGGTGGAAAAGCTGATTTAGATTTTGTGAAAATTATTTTAGCTGAGGAGAGGCGACTAAAACGGCTGCTTACCTTGGATGAACTAATACTCCTCAATTATCTTAGGCAAGAAGGAGAAATAAATATCGTTGAAGCGGGGCGTCTGACTCAAAAAGGAGAGTCCAATGCTCGCCGCGTCCTTGAAGAATTGATGGAGAATGGTTTGGTAGAGCGAATCAAGACTGCACGGCAGCGAGAGTACCATCTTAGTGCCTCAGTTTATCGCCAAATGGGGCGTTCAGCAGCATACGTTCGCCGTCGTGGGTTTGAAGAACTACAGATGGAACAGATGATTGTGCAATACATAAGTAAGCATGAACGTATTACACGAACACAAACAGCTGATTTATGCCGCATTAATGTTCGTCAATCGACCTACTTACTGAGTAAACTTGCCCGTCGAGGACTGATACACCAAATGGGGATTGGAGGACGTGGTGCTTACTATATCTTGACCAAAGATGCCAAGGCATCTGTAGATTTAATTGAAGATGCCAAACCACATACAACCTTGACCGAAAATATAGATATATAGCAACCGCCAAGGTACTTAGGACGTAAAATGTAAGACGTGCTCAATGGCATCTCGTAAACAATCAAACTGCGCTAGTTTTTTGCGGAT
>NZ_JBALCS010000113.1:0-30179 GCF_036919555.1 Nostoc sp. | reverse complement strand
GTTTGGGCATATTTACAGCGATCGCGTTTTGCAGGATAACGAAAGGGACTACTTCTAGTTTATGCCCAAACCACCTTGGCGGTTGCTATATATGCAATTTTAGATTGAAATCAATCGATAAAAATTTTTACTCCAGATTTTCGCTATTGCTCGTAACTTTACTCTCAATTCGTATCGCGATCTAAGTTTTTAAAATATGGCTCAAGGTCAACGACTATGTTCGTTTTGACTAGACACACTCAAACAACTTTTTAGAATGAAATAGCCCTGCTCTTAATGGTGCTGTGTATACGTATCTACAGCTTATGCCCTCAGAGCTTTTTTTAATCGCCACTCATTTTTCCCATTAGTAATCCTGTTTAGTTATTAACTTAAAATTATTGCTAAATAATACTCATAGCAAATGTCAAAGGCTAAGAATTTATTAACCCTATAACAAACCAAAAGTGACTGAATTAATATTATTAATGGACAAGCTAATGCTTTTGTTTTGTAGTGCAAAAAAATCGAGAGAATCTTTAATGAGCAACCGATTGCCGGACAATGATCTGAACATTTTAGTAATTGGGGCGGGAGTAAGTGGTCTAACAACCGCTATCTGTCTGAGAGAGGCAGGTTTTAGGGTTGTGATTGTTGCAGATCGTTTTGCCCCAGATTTAACCTCTATTGTGGCAGGTGCATTGTGGGAATGGCCACCGGCAGTCTGTGGTAGTCATGGTGCTCCCAGATCCCTGGAACGCTCTAAAGAGTGGTGCATGACTACCTATAATAAATTCAAGAAAATACACGCAGAGTTTGGTTCAGAAGAAACAGGAATTTATTTGAGGGATGCGTATTTCTATTTCAAGGATGTTTTGGAAAATCGACCTGCTGACCTTCGCAAAATGAATGAGTTAAAGGATAAGGTTGATGGATTTGAAAGAGGCTTACAGATTGTCAAAGAAACTATTGATTTAAGTTTTAAAGGAGGTATAAAGGATGCCTATAAACACATGGCTCCAGCGACAAATACTGATGTCTACATGAAGTGGTTACTTCAATACGTAAAGGATATTGGATGTGAGATTATCCAGGAAAAAATCACTGTCAATGTGGTTCAAAATGAACAGGAACTACTTCGTCGTTTTAATGCAAAGGCAATTGTTAACTGTGCTGGACTAGGTTCGATCGCAACTACAGGGGATACTTCTATGTATCCCTTGAGGGGCGCGCTTGTCAGGGTTAAGAATCTGGGGAAAGTTGTGACAGAGGCTCATTGTATTTCCCACGAAGAATCTTCTGCAAATGAGCAAGACATCGTTTACATAGTTCCTAAAGGGGATGATTTGGTGGTCTTGGGAGGATTAACGCAGCAAGACCAATGGAGTACAGACTTATCTCTTGAGGTTCCAATTATCCGACAGATGTATGATGGCTGTTTGGAGTTTTTACAGGAATTAAGAGAACTCCCCCTAGATGAGAAGGAGCCTGTTAGGACTGGTTTACGACCATTGACAGAGGAAAATGTTTGTGTGGAAAGGGTTTTAAACACACACGTATTTTATAATTACGGACATGGAGGGTCAGGAGTAACTCTGTCATGGGGATGTTCACAGGAAATTCTCCAGTTGGTACAAGAAATGCTCCGCGAGGAGGCAAATCCCGTTGCCTTGGACAGTAGTAAGATAGATAGCAATAAGCAGACTGTCTTTGTACTGCATGATATGCTTCCCAGCAAAACTGATTTTAGGCATATCCGATCAGATAAGAGAAATCTGGTTTTACTCTGTAGTAGGGAAGGACTCAGTAAGGTTATACCCTCCCAGTATCAGCACTTGGATCTTGTGCGGATTGTAGAACCTTATAATTTGCAAAATCTGCTTCAAACCTATCAACAGATTAAGACTGATTATAAACTTTTGGATAACAACTATCGGATTGTTACCAATGATGAGTATTCGGTGCAGTTAGCTGCACAGTTGCGTGAAGCTCTAAATCTGGTAGGCGATCGCCCAAGGATGATCCGCCAGTTTACCGATAAGAGTTACCTCAAATCTGCCCTAAAAAATTCTCTGATTCGGGTGCCAAAGTATCTGATTTTTGCTCAACACCAATACCGTAAAGAACCAGTTTCATACTTAAAGTTTCTTCTAGAAGAACTAGGTAATCACATCTTTATCAAACCAGTTATCAGATCAGGAAGTGAAAAAACTAGAAGAATTCATACTGTTGATGATTTGAAAGCTTGGTGTGACAGCAATGTAGATTCAGATGAAGAATTTGAATTCAATGAATTCATTAGAGGTCAACTATACAATACAAGTGTTGTCATGAAAAATGGTCAACCTTGTTATTTTGCTGCTTGCAAGCACTATCGACCTAATGATGAGTTCATTTATGGTCATCAAATCGGCAATATTGTTGTTAGAGAAGAAGATCCAGAATTTCAGAAACTTTGGCAATTTTCCATTGATACGTTACAAAGTTTAGAACATAGTTACCCCAAAAATGCTGTACTCAATATTGATTTATTCCTACAAGATGGTAGCGAAGAACCGATTCTGATGGGAGTAGCTACACGCTCCCCTGGAGGGCTTGTATCAAGAATGTTTGACATATATCAGGGGGTACGTCTAAACGAGTTACATCTTCAATTACAGATTGGTGATTCCCCTGACATCATTCTCAAGGATAGGAATGAGTGGAAGTACAGTGCTTCCTCGATTCATCCAAAGCAGGATGGTGTTATTACAGCAATTAAAAAGCCAATTCTCGAAAGTGATATGGAAGTTTCTTGGCAGATTTATTTGGAAGAGAGACTGAAAGTATCACAAAGTACGAGGGATGTTGCCATTGCCATTCTTTTGAGCCATCATGACTTTTCAACCCTTCAAGGAGATTATGAGGTAGCCAATTCTACCAATTTCTACAATACTAAGAAAGATTTTTTCTAGCAGGCTAAAGTTCTTGACTGATCTGATGCCGATTCAATTCCAGAAACTCAGCAGTCCACTCCAGAGGTATGTCAAGGAACTTATTTCCTATTGTGATGCAACTGTCCAGAAATGGTGTTTCCACTCCAGCGAGGCGAGCTAAAACTTGTAGGGGAAAACAGCCATAAGGCAGATCCTCAACCAAATAGCGGTGATGAGGGTTACACAGCGTCGTACTGGAGTAAGCTACAACCTGCTGCATATGTTCATAAAGGGATGATCCGGTGGTTCCGTATGCGATTTGATAGTGGCTTTTGATATCAATTAAGTTGAGGATTCCCAGTGCTTCACCCACTGCTATGCGATCGCGATCTAGGTGGTCAATGAGTCCAACAGTACGGGAACCAAGGTTATGATAGAGGTTGTAATCCTCACCAGATTCCCATCTAGCTAATGAAACCAGAAGCAGAGGAAGGTGGATAATGTCATTAACTTTATTGAGATTAATTTCTAAAACCGAAGCAGCAGCCCATAAATTACTAAACACAGCTTGGTAAGCGGTCACAATCCGATCTGTCATGGTTCGGTTCTGAGCTGCCACAAAGAACTTGTTGGTAAGCGTGCTAATCCTGATTTGATCCTCCGTATTACCGCGACTAACGAACGGAGTATTGTTGACATCAGCCACGGCAGGCAACTGCTCCTTAGCTATTCCTAGTCTCTGGAGTACCTTACAAAAAACCCGACCTGCAAAGCGACTAGCACAGAAAACCAGAATGTTCATTTGAGGATTGATATATTCAGCTAGAATCCTGGCATAGGGTTCAATGTCTTGACCGCGACAACAGATTACCACGTTCTGTGGTAGTCTACCACCATTTAGTGCCACTAATTCATAAATGTTATTAGAACAAGCTGCAACTGGATAACTTCCGGGAGAAACTGCTCCAATTGAGTGAATGGTTTTTGTCTGGGCAAGAATGGAACAACGACGAGAGAAAAGGTAAACACTATAGCCTTGATTACTCAAATAGACAGCTGTCGCTAAGCCAATGTGTCCTCTACCTACAACCAAATAGCTAGTCTGTAGCATCTGCCTATTAGTTTATCCGAAAACCATAAACAAGAATATCTTAAATTCACCATTCGCATAAGAATTTTGTCTGGGCTTTGCTGAATCCAAGTGTGAATTATGCGCTCGCCTCAAGGCTGCAAGCGTTGTGCGCCTGCATCGGCAAATAACCATATTTAAGATAATAACTACAAATTCTTATTTGGACGAAACACATCAGCAATCAATTTTCCAAATGCGATCGCTAATAAAAATCTGATGCTTAACATGTAGGTACGGGTACGTTGCACGAAAATATTTAGGCTTAAAATCGTTCATACACACGACACAATCAAAAAATTTTCTGTATTTATAAATACACTATTGCTAATGGGACTTAAACATTTTTTGGGCAGAAACAAGCCTTAAACCCATACAGAGCAAGGAAAATACACCAAAGGCTCAAAAATGCTTGAAACCCAGATATATCAAGAAACTAGACAAATCGATGTCAAAGTCTCTCTGTATATACATTTGAGGCTTTTTTCTGGCTAGTTTTTATCTAAGTCTCACTAAGAAAATGCAAGACAAAACTTTTTATTTTTTCGCAATTATTTTGGCGATGTGTATGGTATGCTTGCAAAAAAGGGAAAAAAATAGTAATAAACTAACAAAAAGTCAAGTAATTACTTGAATAAGCGCAAAAATAAAAATCTGGCAAGTATTTTGACAATAATATGTATACAAAATTACAAAAGCATTAACAGGACTTCCAGCAGAAAAGGCACACACTATAGCAATCCGATTTCATTCCTGAATCACTTATAGAGATAGGGGACGGACAAGAAAGAATAAAGGAAAGGTGTACTGAGTTTTTTCAAAAATCAAATAGGAGGCCTATAGAAAACCTTGCTATTACTTAGGCAGTCAATCATGAAAAATTTCACCATCAGTCATGAAAATCTGGCTTTCCCCTACACCCTTTGTTAAGTCAGATTAAATGTGTCCGCTACGGCTTTTTGTAACAACAGAGATACAGCCTCATGAAACAGGATATGAATATTTGCAATAACCTAAAGGCAATTAGGAATCGTCTGGGCATGAGTCAGCAAGAACTGGCTAATATAGCTGGCGTCACCCGTCAGACTATTGGTGCTGTGGAAACGGGACAATGTGCTCCTTCTGTTAGTATTTCCTTGCGTTTAGCTAAGGCGCTTGATTGCCAAGTTGAGGACTTATTCTGGCTAGGAGAGGAGGATTTACCCAAAATTGAGGCGATTCTTGTCGGTTCGACCCCTAACCTACGGCAATCACAAGTTAGTCTAGCGCGGATTGGGGATCGATGGATAGCTTATCCCCTATTAAACAGAGATGCTTTTCGCATCGAAATGATTCCATCTGATGGTGAGGTAGTTGCAGTGAATCAGCAAACTGCCATTAGCCTCAGTGATAGCGCAGCGTTAGCGTACCCCTGCGGGGAAGCAAGCTACGCGCAGCCTCTTGTAGAGAAGAACGAGCGTCATTCGGAGGGTGAAGCACAGAGCCAGACAGGTACAAATAAAGTCCTGGTTAGGCTTCTGGATGATATGGACAAACTGCATAATACAGTTGTGATTGCTGGTTGTACACCCGTGCTTTCGGTCTTAGCAAGAGCAACTGAACGCTGGCATCCAAAACTGCGAGTTCATTATCGTTTCGCCCATAGCAAGCCTGCATTGCGTAGTCTATGCCAAGGTGAAGTTCACATTGCAGGGATGCACTTATATGATCCCCAAACTGGGGAACATAACATTCCCTTTGTGCGGGAAGCTTTACCTGGTAGGAGTGCAGTTTTAATCACCCTTGGAGTTTGGCAAGAGGGATTGTTAGTCCCACCAGGAAACCCAATGGGAGTTAAAACAGTTTCCGACTTAGTAGAATTTGGAGCAACTGTTGTCACTCATGAAGTGGGTTCTGGCAATCGAATGCTTTTAGAACGGAAACTCCTTGAAGAACGAGTGCCATTCGAGGCTGTCAAAAGATTTGACCATATCGTTCACAACCATCAAGATGTTGGCTTATGTGTAGCCTCAGGAATCGCTGATGCAGGTATCAGTACAGCATCTATAGCTGCTACCTTTGGTTTGGGATTTATTCCCCTTCATAGTGCGCGATACGACTTGGTGATTCTCAAGGAATACTTGCAAGAAGCACCAGTACAGCAGTTTATCAATATCTTAGGAAATCGGCTAGTGCGATCGCAATTACAAATTCTTGGTGGCTATGACATCAGCAAGACTGGGGAAGTCATAGCAAATATTTAGAGTCATGAATAGCATGCTTGAAAAGCAGAAATACTTGTGGTGTAAGCAGTTTGCAATTGCTTGTCTAATTCAATTGGGTGTGAGGGTTTGAGGAGTGTATTTACAAAAACAATTTAGCTTTTTTTGGCAGAGTTTTGTGCTGTCCAGTTCTTGTTTAGCGATGTCTATACCAGTTTTAGGTCAAGAGATCCCAAATACTAACGCTAGTGAACAGCAGTTATCATCGCAAAAAACTTTAACTACAACAATTGAAGCAACTACAAAGATCCCCAGCCTCAGCGAGTTGCAATTTAGTAAGAATAGTGCCGCATATTTATTGAGGACACCCAGGAATCAGAACTCTGTTTCTCAAATAAGTCAAGCCACAACTCCTGTTGTGTTGGTGAGTAATGTGAAGGTAAACACCACTGACAAAGGGATAGAGTTAATTTTAGTTACTTCCAATTCTAAGCAGTTATCAGTTTCACCGAAAACTGAAGGTAATTCCTACATTGTGAATATACCCAATGCTCAGTTGCAATTGGCGAGTGGGGAGAGTTTTCAACAATTAAAGCCAGTAGCAGGAATTGCACTAGTTACAGTTGCTAATGTGGACGCTAACACGCTGCGGGTGACAGTAGTTGGGGAAACGGGTGCGCCTGTAGTGGAATTATTTGATAGTCAGAGTGAAGGTTTAGTATTTGGGGTGACAAGTACTGCATCTACCGGACAGCAGCCAATACCAGACAAACAACCAACACCAAAGCAACAACCACCCATTGAGTTAGACGTGATTGGAGTGGCGTCAGGAGGCTATAACATTCCTGATGCGACTACAGCCACAAAAACACCAACGCCACTACGCGACATTCCTCAATCGGTTCAAGTGGTTCCCCGGCAGAGTTGGGAGGCTCAAGGAGCCATTAACGCTATTGATGCCTTAAGAAGCGTCGGTGTTATCCAGGCTTTCAATTCGCCGAGTAATGGTGATGTCTTCACAATTAGGGGTTTTCAGACGACTAACATCCTTCACAACGGTCTTAAGGACTATGTAGGAGGAGCTACAACCGGACAAACTCAACTCAACGACATTGAACAGATAGAGGTTCTTAGAGGACCTGCCTCTGTCCTTTACGGCCAAGGTAATCCAGGTGGCACGGTTAATTTTATCACTAAGCAGCCCCTGAGTGAGCCTTACTTTGCTGCCAGTATGACTGCCGGTAGTTATAGTTTGTATCAACCAACTTTAGATATTTCTGGGCCTCTTAATTCTGACAAAACGCTCCTTTATCGTTTAAATGTTTCTTACTTCAATACAGAAAGCTTTGTTGACTTTTTTAACTCTCAGCGTTATCTAATTGCGCCCGTTGTTAGTTGGCAAATAGATCCCAATACAAAAGTGACTTTTGAAACAGAGTTCCGATACCAGCAGCAGTTCCCCAGAACAGGGCTACCTGCTGTAGGAACTATTTTGTCGAACCCAAACGGAAAGATTCCGCTCAATCGGAACACATTGGATGTGAACGCCAAAAACGACACTAGCTCTGTTCTGTTGGGCTATAACTTAGAACATCGCTTTAATGATAACTGGTACTGGGTGAATGCTTTTAAGGTTAGGTTTGTCGGCTTTCTAAGAGATAGTGCCAATTCTGTCGCTCTACAACCCAATGATCGGACTCTGAGACGCTCAGAGCAAACCGATATAGGAGGGCCAGGTGTGGATAACGAGTATGCTCTAGACAATCATGTGACAGGTAAATTTAAAATCGGCGGTCTTCAGAATGAATTAGTCGCAGGCTTTGACTTGTACAGAGAACTCAATATTTACAATCGGACTACGAGTCAAATTGGTTCTATTGATCTATTTAACCCCGTCTATGGTCAGCCGATTGGTGCTGTTATTTCTACACTTAATCAAAAAACGATCAATGATGACATCGGTTTTTATGTTCAAGATTTAGTAACCCTTGCTCCCAACCTGAAGTTGGTTCTCGGCGGACGAGGAGATTTTGTCCAGAGTAGCGTTACCAACTTCTTAAATGCAAGTGCCAATCGAAGTCAACCTGACCAGGCATTTAGTCCTCGTGTAGGTCTTGTCTATCAACCTATCCAACCCATCTCACTCTATGCCAGCTACAGTCAATCCTTCTCCCAAAATATTGGAACCACCTTTGGGGGTAGTTTATTTAAACCCAGTACTGGCACTCAATACGAAGTGGGTGTCAAGGGTGATTTCTTCAGCAGCAGGCTATCTTCAACCCTTGCTTTGTATCAACTGACTTTATCCAATGTTTTGACGATTGATCTGAATAATCCCACATTTAATGTCCAAACAGGGGAGCAACGCAGCCGAGGCATTGAACTCAATGTCACGGGGGAGATATTGCCTGGTTGGAATGTGATTGGCTCCTATGCTTACACGGATGCACAGGTGACAAAGGATAATGTATATGCCATTGGCAATCGACTACCGAACGTCCCTTTTAATAGTGCGAGTTTATGGACGACTTATACTTTTTCCAAGAGTAACCTGCAAGGATTAGGGTTTGGCTTGGGTTTGTTTTATGTCGGCGAACGGCAGGGAGATTTGAACAATGCGTTCAGTCTCGCCGATTATGTACGTACTGATGCAGCTGTGTATTATCAAAGAGGCCATCTTAGCCTCGCACTCAACTTTAAGAATCTGTTCAATGTTCAGTACTTCACCCCCCGAACTATTCAACTTGTTTATCCTGAAGATCCATTTACAGTGCAGGGGACAGTGAGTTGGAAGTTTTGAGGAAAGAAGCTCTATGGCAAAGGAAGTTGGACTCAAAGAAACACATTTTAAGTTCAGTTTTTTCTCTTGTATAGATTGTGAGGCGATCGCACTTGGCCGCAGTCACTTTGCTACAACCTCTATCTTGTTCACTTTGTAAATATGCCTAAGTTGAAGTTCTACTTGATTGTGCTACTTATACTCCCAGTGGTTTCTGCTTGCAGCTTCTTTAATCCTCAATTACCAACGCGCGACACCAGCCTCATTTCATCAAGACAAAAATCACCTGTAGCTCTCCACCTAGTCCAACACGCGATGGGTCAAACTCTAGTTCCTGTCCATCCTCAACGAGTTGTCGTCATCCAACGATGGCTCGTGCAAATACCTCTAGCTCTGGGGGTCAAACTGGTGGGCGCTCCCGGTCTGGCTTTAACTCTCCAAGGGCTAGGGTTAGATAATAAGCACCTTGGTATTGAAGACATTGGCGCGGCTTTTTCGCCAACGAATCTAGAGAAGATTATGACCCTTAAACCGGACTTGATCTTGGGGAAAATTGATGAGAACCGGGACAACTACAGTTTATTGTCTCATATTGCACCCACCGTTTTAGTTAAGATGCCAAACAGTGGAGACTGGAAAAAGCCGTTTATGCCGACGGCAAACGCTCTGGGTCAAACCGAGACAGCAAAACGTGTAATCGACAAATACAACGCACGCTTAACCGAGTTCAAAGAAAAGATGGGTTCCCGACTCAAAAAGATTCGAGTTTCCGTCGTGCGCCTCTCGCCAAAGCTAATTCACGCGACAACCAAGAGTTCATTCTCTGGAACTATCTTAGAGGATGCCGGTCTAATCCGTCCTCCTTCGCAAAATCTGGATGCAATCGGAACTAAAAAGAAAGAGGGTAGCCCTGTTGGTTATGCTGTATCTCCAGAGGTACTCAGCCAAATAGATGGAGATGTCCTATTTATCTTGCGCTATGGCTTCAAAGATCCAGCTGAGTCTAAAACCGCTCTCCATCAACTAATGGCAGAACCTCTGTGGTCAAAGCTTAACGTTGCCAAACAGGGCAAAATTCATATAGTTGATGAATTTTGTTGGCTCGCTGGCAGCTATCTATCAGCCAATCGAGTTCTTGATGATTTATTTACAAAAAATATTGGGAAGTTTGAAAGCCCCTAAAGAACAGGTACACAGTACCGTATTCTGTCCTTTAGGTAGGGGATGAAAAATGACTCAGGTGGTTTTAACCACCGTGTATATGTCCAATTCTGTATTGATCTAAACCGAAGAGAAGACATAGAACCAACAGGTAATACAGTTGGGCTGAAAGAATACTACACCGATTCAATCGGGGTAATGGTTAAGAACCCTAAATTTTTGCGTCAAGGTGAAAGGATTCTCAAGCTAGCACAACGTCGAGTTTCTCGCAAAGTGAAAGGTTCAAAAAATAGAGGCAAAGCTAGGCAGATTTTGGGCAAACGCCACCTGAAAATAAGTAGGCAACGTCAAGACCATGCTGTGAAATTAGCACGGTGCGTAGTTCAGTCTAACGACTTGATCGCCTACGAAGATTTGAGGATTAAAAATATGGTGAGCCAGCGCGTTGGGCGGGTTCCCCGACTTGAAGCGACTGGCGAGTAAGGGTGAAAAATCAAAGTCTAGCTAAGTCTATTAACGATGCATCTTGGTATCAGTTCCCTGTGTGGATTGAATACTTGGGAAAAGTGTTTAAGCGGGTAACGGTGGCGGTTAATCCGCAATATACAAGACTTTTTTTAACTATTTGAGAGTGTTAATACTCATTTTTATCTGGGCATAGCATTCTGCAATTATGAGAATTGCTGATATTATGGTAATTTTGGGAATAGGTAATTGGTATTGCTATTAATAGTTACGACTTGCTGATACTGGACGCTGATTGGTAGAGAACTAAGGCATTTTCACGTAAAATTGCGACAGCGATCGCCTCTGCTTCAGCCACAGTAATGTCAGAATCTGCAATTGCTTGCTCTAGCACTTCTCCTAAAAGCTGGCGACCCCACTTTGCACCCAAATAGTACAATTCTGGAATTGAGTGTGCATCAGAAGAATACATTAATTTAGTAGTGGGAGTTAATTCTAACAGCTCCCTGATTGCTGACCGCATCCCGGATACACTTAAAAAAGGTACTGCCAAACCGAAATCTAAATAAACTTGGGGATATACAGAAGCTAAATAACCAGCCTGCTGCATATAAGGATAGGAAGCGTGTAGCAATACTAATGGTACACGGCGGTACTGGGGTAACTCTAGTAAATATCGCAGATTTAAGGGATTAGCCAATCGTAAATCCAAATCGGGATCACCAAAGCCAGTATGTAATTGCACTGGTAGGCGATATTTCGCCGCTACTAATAACGCCTGTTGTAACAGAAAATCAATCAGGGATTTATCAGTCAGTCGCAGAGGTTGATTTTGCCGTTGTTGTTTGAGGTTGTCAAAATGAGCCGCCGCCACCTCGTCGGCTACAGGTTGAATATCTAAGCCACTCCGGTAACAGGCAATACTTTTAAAAGCCACCACTCCAAACGGTGGTGGATCAAGTTCGCTGTTGAATCTTGCTAAAAAAGTTGCAAAATCTTCTGATTGCGGAATTAGCTGTTCTGCTAATAGTTCTAATCTCAGAATTCGTCGCACAGGAATAAACTTTTCATGCCACGATAGAGGTAGGATCGTTTCTGGCTGAAAACCATCATCTAAGTAAATTGCCTCTAGATTAGCGGCCTGAAAATAAATCTGCGTCAGTTTTTCTAATCCTAGACTTTCCCGCCGTGCCAAAATTGCTGCTTCTTCAGCTTCGCAGTTTAATAAAGCTGCAATCTCGCGCAAGCTACGCCGATAAAAGAACGTATGACGGGCATGGTAGTTGATGATTTCTGGATCATAGCTTTCAGTAAAGGCAGCCGCGTAAGGATACTGGGCAACAACTTCTGGTCTGAAGATGTTGTGGGCGTGTTGGTCAATTAAAGGAATGTCGGCTAGATTCATTGCTAGGTAATCAGATCGCTAGTATTTCTCTAATAAGGTTTTCACTTCTGCCTTTAAGTCCCAATCTTTCATCGCTAGCCACTCTGCTTGACGCACTGCTAAGAAAGCTTTCGCTAACTGGGGATTTAAAGCTGTTAATAAGATATCGTCTTGCTGAAGGTGAGCGATCGCTTGCCCCAGATTATCTGGTAATCGGTCTATTTGATTAGCATTGCGTTCTTCAATTGATAAATATCCAGGGTCTTGATTCACCGGGTTTCCAGGTGTTAGACCACGCTGTACACCATCAAGTCCGGCGGCAATTACTGCTCCTATTGCTAAGTAAGGATTAGCTGAGGCATCCACAGTTTTCAATTCCAAGTGGCTGGGACAGCCCAAACCAGGGTCACTGGGGATTCTCACGGCTGCCTCCCGATTATCTAATCCCCAACAGCGAAAAGCACCACTCCAACTATGAGGAAGAATGCGGCGGTAAGAATTAGTAGTTGGGGTAGTTAGTGCCATCATTGCCGGCAGATGGTGCAGAATGCCACCAATAAATTGTAATGCCACCCCAGAAAGACCAGAGATTCCTTGTGGGTCAGGTAATAGGTTTTTCTCGCCATCCCAAAGGCTCAGATGGATATGACAACCACTACCAGCCGCATCCGGGAAGATTTTGGGTAAGAATGAAGCGATCAGGTTGTGTTTGTAAGCGATCGCTCTGACGGTTTCTCGAAAAGCAATCTGCCAATCAGCTGCTTGCAAAGCATCGGTATAGCGGATGGAAATTTCCTGCTGACCGGGGCCAGATTCTGGATAATATTGTTCTACAGGTATATCTTGAGCGATCAGTGCATCCGCGATCGCATCTATTACTTCTTGGTTAAGATCCATTGCCTGAGTTGAAGCAAAAACTGTGGAGTCGGCAGGAATGATTCCTTCAGGTGTTTGCCGAAGTAAGTAAAACTCATTTTCAAATGCTGCCCGCACTTGGCAGCCATTAGATTCGGCTGCCGCAATCATCCGCCTTAAGAAATTTCGCGGGCATAATGCCCAAGCAGAACCATCTAGTACCATATTGCCCATAACACGAACATGACCAGGAGCATAAGGTAAAGGCTTTAGACTAGACCAATCTGGTATTAAGCGAATTTCACCTACTGGCCCTAAATCAGTTTCTGGCACAACCACATCATACATCACAGGAATTCCCTGCTGCCCTACGGAAATACCCACCCCATGCTCAAAGTAGTGAGCTAGCATCCCTACATGTACGGCTTTGCCACGGATAATGTTAGCATTATCGCACCAAAGAACTCGCACGAATTTGACACCAGTTTCTTCCAAATATTGACGTGTTTTTTTCCAGTTATTTTTGTCAATCATTGCTATAGCAATCCTAAGTGATTCATCATAAAACACTATCTTGATTTATTAACGCTCAGTCAAAAACATGACAATTAAATTAAATTATGATTAAAACAAAGGCTTTCACACGGATTATGTTCAGGTTTCTACCTATTAGGTTCTCACTCAACTGAAAACCGTTATATTACTTGCCTCATGATGCGCCCAGTCCTTAAAGAACAAATCGTGACTGATGCGCGATACTATTGCAGGTACGTCGCGGCGGATGCTATGGATGTCACCAACTGGCAATCCGAAGCTGACCAAACCAGCAGGATTAAATACGTGAATGTCTTTTAGATAAGGGGCAGTGCCAGGTACTTTTTCTTGGTATTCGTGGGCGCTACCGAGGTAAGGATGTGCCCCCAAACTGTCGTCGCGCAGTCCTTCTGGTGGCTCGTAGCGATCGCGCCAGAGGGCAATCTGCTCTTGCAAGTCGGCTAGTTCGGGACGCTTTGTTGGGTCAACGAAGTAACCAGTGCCAGCGATCGCAAAATCAAACTCGAAAACATCATCGTTCACCTGGATGGCAATGCGATCGCCCAGTTTCCGTGCCGATTTCCAAGGTGCAGATAGATGGATGTGAAAGTTCGGGAAAGCGATCGCTCGCTCAATCGAGTTCGGGGATGGCGCGGTGCCTGCTTGATGAAAGCGCCAAGCCTGGAACCATCGGGCTGCATCGGGTAGTTGGGGATAGTTGTCGTAAGCACCAGGGTAATCCCGTATCCGAAGGACTGACAGAGATGCGATCGCCGATCGCCGTACAAATAGATGTACTGCCTTATCTCCCGATTCCAGCGCCACTCCTGCTGCATCGAAAGCTGAAGCCGCCGCACCCAGCACCGCCACAGTCTTACCGCGCAGTGCTTTAAAATCGAGGTTTTTGTTTGTGGGTTTGGATTCGCTAGAACGTGTTATGGACAACTGCCAATCTGATAGGGATTTTGGATTTGTGTGAACCATTGAAATGTTATCGGTTCTGTTGCATCACAGCTTTGAGAACAGCAGATTTAACCCTTCAGTCATTATTGGATGAGTTAAAACGCCATCGCGCAAAACGGTATAAAGCATCTGAGCTTGCATTCCCATCTGCACCGTCGAAATCATTTCACCCCCTGCATGACTAACCCTTCAGAACTATTGACACAGACCACTAGGTTCTATAGAAGTTCATAACCCCCTCTAAGGGAAACCTTCCGGTACACCCAGGATTTCGTCGCCAATTTCGCTAGAGATGCGATTGAACTTAGAGATTAAGTTTATTGGCAATGCGTTGTGAGGTACGCTCCGCTTTAATTAAATCTGCTGCTTTTTCGCCAATCATGATGGTGGGTACGTTCGTATTTCCCGTGGTGATCGTGGGCATGATGGACGAAAGCCTGGCAGGCTTACGACCGGCAATTCGTTCATCAACAGCGTGAAGCTCACTGTTACTGCCAGGTCAAGCGAGCAGGCGCAACGATTCATTCCAGAGCCGATCGGCATTGTCTGGGTTCAGGGCGTAGGGGGCAACTCCGCTCATATAGCCGTTCCCGTTGGTGACGAGAGTGGCTTCATTGCAGTCCTCGAAATAGCGTCCGCCAACGCCCTTTAGTAGCGGAGAGGTTGCCAACAGAACGGAAGTTGCCGCACCCTGCGCTATTGTCTTCTGCCGCTCAGGTGGGGTTCTAAGACCGCCCGTATGACGCTGGAGGTTGGTTGCGATCGCCCCAGGCATCAGGGCATTAGCGGTAATGCCATCCTTGAACCAGCGCGCAGTAGCACCCACAGCAAAGAGGATGCTTGCGGTTTTGGACTGTGCATACGCCAACCACGGATCATAAGGACGGAACATGAAGTGAATATCATCGAACACAATGGGCGACATCAGGTGCCCGCTAGAACTAACCAACACGATACGGGCGGCACCCTCTGCTGCGAGAGCGTCGTGTAGTCCGAGCGCTAGGGCAAAGTGTCCGAGATAGTTAGTGGCAAATTGCATCTCCCAGTCTTGGGGTGTGCGCTGTTCGGGCAGTGCCATTACCCCTGCATTATTAACGAGGATGTGCAGCGGCTCACGCCAGGCAGCAATGAACTTGGCAATTGAGTTGCGATCGCTTAAATCAAGCGGAGCAACATGAATATTCCGGTTCCCAATAGTAGCCATAATGTCAGCCGCGACTTGCGCTCCAGCATCGGTATTACGCACAGCTAGTGTGACGCTCGCTCCAGTTTGAGCCAGTGCCCGCGCCGTTTCTACGCCGATGCCCGATGCGGCTCCCGTAACGATCGCCCGCTTGCCGGAAAGATCAATTCCTTCTACGACCTCGGCGGCGGTGGAATGTCGTCCGAATGGTGTTGTAATCAGTGCCATTGTGTATTCCTTTACAGAGGTCGAGTGTTCTGTTTGCCTAACATCGACCGATAAACGCTCAACAGGTATGATAATCTGAGATTGATCAAAGACGATCGCCCGTTTCTAAATAGATGAATACGCCGGATTTTGGACGTTAGATTTGCTGAGAACCGTTCGTGCTGTGCGACCTGCTTTAATTAAATCCGCTGCCTTCTCACCAATCATGATGGTCGGTGCGTTCGTATTTCCTGTGGTGATTGTTGGCATGATGGAGGCATCAACAACTCGCAATCCTTCAACCCCATGTACCCGCAACTCAGGATCGACCACTGCCATTGGGTCAATGCCCATTTTGCAAGTGCCAACGGGATGCCACACTGTGCTGCAATTGTTGCGGATATAAGCAACGAGTGCTTCATCACTCTGAACCTCAGCACCCGGAGCAATTTCTGCACCACGAAACTCATCAAAGAAGTTGCTATGAAACAATTGCCGCATTAATTTAATTCCCTCAACCAGCTTCTTCACATCGGTTTCATTTTGCAGATAGTTCATCCGCAACATCGGTGTGTCTTTAGGATCAGGCGTTCGCAAACCGACACTGCCAATATTTTGCAGATCGGTCAAAGCGACTGCACACGTAAATCCAAATGCCGCTGGAGCATAGCCAGGGGGTAAGAGCTGAATGGAACCGAATAGAAACTGTAAATCGGGTGCAACTGCTGAATTCCACTTGCTATGCAAAAATAATCCAGCTTCCCCGATACCACTGGTGCTGGCAAAGTGTAAATCCTGAGTTGCTTGGTATACCACAGGAGAGAAAATGTGGTCTTGCAGGTTTTGCCCAACACCTGGCAGATCGACGACAACAGGAATCCCTAATGTTTGTAAGTGTGCTGCATCCCCAATGCCGGAAAGCATTAGCAGCTTGGGCGAATCGAACGCGCCCGCACTTAAAATCACTTCCCGCTCAACCCTGACTTGGTGCAGCATTCCCTCGTGCAGATATTCCACCCCAACGGTGCGGGTTCCCTCAAACAACAATCGAGTCACCAATGCCCCAGTCGTTATGGTCAAATTGCGACGCCCGACAATGGGCACAAGGAACGCAGCAGCAGCACTGTGCCGTTTACCCTCCTTGATAGTTTGCTGATAGAGTCCGGCTCCTTCCTGCTGCGTACCGTTGAAATCAGGATTGTAGTCAAATCCCATTGCCACAGATGCCTCTACAAATCGTTGAGAAATTGCAGTTGGCGCAATGAGATCGGTAACGCTCAACTCCCCATCAACTCCGTGGTAGGCGGAGGCACCGCGTTGCTGGTGTTCAGATTTCTTGAAATAAGGCAAGACATCAAGGTACGACCAACCGGGATTTCCCAACTCCTGCCAGTGGTCATAATCCTGATGATTGCCTCGGACATACGTCATGAAATTAATCGAACTGCTGCCTCCCAAGACTTTGCCACGGGAACAAAAGATTTTGCGATTATTCAAGAAGGGTTCTGGTTCAGAGAAATAGCTCCAGTCCACCTCTGAGCCTAGTAGATTGACGCACTCCGCTGGGATGAAAATCTCTGGTTTCGTATCTGGGTTACCCGCTTCGAGTAGTAACACAGTTGTGTGATTGTCTTCGGTTAGACGATTGGCAACCACACTACCTGCTGACCCTGCACCGATTACAATGTAGTCATAATTAGTCATAAAGTTCTCTTCCTCTGTTATCTACAATGGATAAATGGAGTCACGAATGAATTCATTTAAAGAGCGATTGCTGAGATACTGTTAGTTATTTGATTTACAACACCCGATCTGCTGAATTTAACTGCGTACCAATGGTGTATCCACCAAATGTTCTGCCAGAAACCAAACTTGCGTCTCATTGGTTCGCAGGACTTAGCTCACTAACAAATCGTTAAATTGGGATTACTTCGCAGCAGTGCTTGCTGCTTCAATCACTTTGGCAACCTCTTTTGGATGAGAGATAAAAGGAACATGACTGGAGTTAACTTCGGTTGTCTTTGCTCCAATCCGTTTAGCCATAAATCGTTGAAGTTCAGGGTTGATGGCGCGATCGTTTTGAGTCACGATAAACCAGGAAGGAATCGTTTTCCAGGCGATTTCATTCACTGATTGCTCAAACGCTGCGCTGGCGATTGGCTTTTGGGTTGCTGCCATCACTCGCGCCTCAGCCTCCGATACGTCCTGGGCAAAAAATTTGTGAAACTTCCCGCGATCTACATAGAGAAAGTTTGCAGCATCAGATACGATCGCCGTACTAATCGGAGGTGCTGCGTACCTTTTATTCAAATCACTCGTCTTTTCACCGACATCTGGTGCAAAAGCATTAACATAAACCAGAGCTTTCACCTGTGAATTGCCAGCCGCCGCTCCCGTAATCACATTTCCACCATAGGAATGTCCGACTACAACAACAGAACCCTTTTGATTATTAATCACCCGCTTCGTCGTTGCCACATCATCAACAAGCGAGGTGAGCGGAATCTGCACAGCAGTCACTCTGTAGCCATCCTGCTCTAACAATGGAATGACGTGTTGCCATGATGTACCGTCAGCATAAGCCCCATGAACGAGAACGATCGCAGGTTTAGAGTTGGACGCTTGAGGTAATTCCTTAGAGGTGGCTGGTGTTGGATGCATTGATATTCCAACGACAACACTTAATGCAAATAACCACAGCAACAATTTTTGAACTTTTTTCCATGTAAAAAGCATCATGGCGATCGCCTCTGTATTCTTGCTAAATTGCTGAAATCTCTGATTCTTGTCGTCCGTATAGAAGTTATGAAATGCTCTCTGACGAAATACTTGTTAAGATAAGCAATAAAAACCTTAATCATTTGCAGCAACAATGGCTGCGATTATCTGCTCAACAGTCCAGCGATCAAGATAGCGAATTCCATTAATAAACAGTGCTGGGGCAGCCGTTACTCCACTGTATAATCCAGAAGAAAATTAGATGGTGCGTTAACGAAATGTAATAAATTATACCAAAAACCCCACTTCCATTCCTCTCCCCGTTGGCGTCAGCCTGCCGTTAGGCAAGGGTCGAGAGGCTTTGAAATTCCCATTCCCTTGTAGGGAAGGGGGGTTAGGTTTCCGAGCCTCAGAAGTTACCAAAAATACTTTTCAAACATCCTCTAAGGTCGACTTTATCTAAAATTAAGAACTCGGTTTTCTTTATCCGCCAAAAAGCCAGGATTTTTGGCGGATACTTATTTCCACGGCACAGATTATCAATGAAGTTAAAAAAGTAAAACTACCGTCCCACAAAGGTTTTAATGATAGCGTTCGTGCAACGACTCCGCAGGAGTATCGCGTTGCGAAAAAATGGATAAAGTCGAGCTAAGGTTTAAATACAAAATAGTCGACAGCTTGCTAGCAAAGTTTTTTTCTTATCTAGAGCAGCATTTCTATTTTGAGATTGAGTTTGTTTGATGCTGTAATTAATTTTCAGGGCATCGTCTCCTAATGTATTGTGCTTTTTAATCGCTGTGTTTAAGGTAGGTGCATTGAGATTATTCTCTAGAGTCACACCCTGATTGATTTTGGCAATAGCAGAGTTTCCAGAGAAAGTTATTGTGCCAACGATTACGACTCCTAAACCTTTAGCCAAATTCCAAACATCCATAATTGTATTCCGCCTTTCTTACCAATTCTAAATATTCTTTGGCATCAATTAACTAGAGGATTTCGCCGCCAGTGAGCAACTAAAAGTTTAGATACTTTTGTTGAAGCTTTGGAGGCTTTCTGTACAAATATATGCAATTAACTCTAACTTGTCGTCCCCTAAAAGTTGAAACTTTTACTCAATAGAGTGATTGATAAATCAGTCCATCTCAAAATGGAAGGTTGGCTCCAACTAAAGTTGAAATTTGGATTCCAACTTTAGTACAACTTACTTACAAATTGACAATCCCTCGTTTAACAGCAATAATCACGGGTTGAGTGCGATCGCTCACGCCCAGTTTGCTCAAAATCCGATTGCTATAACATCAAAGCATTAAGAACCTAACCCCCCTAGCCCCCCTTCCCTACGTTCGCGTAGCGGCACGAAGTGCGGGAATGGGGGTTTCAAAGCCTCTCAGGAGTGGGGGAGAGGAATGGAAGCGGGGTTTCTAGTATACTTTACGATTTTTCAAACATCCTCTTATATCAGGTTTGGTTAAACACTTATAATAAGCGACTGACAAATAAAAAAATACTCAACTACTTCTTGTGGGGTGGGCGACACGAGGGCACGTAGAGAAGGGCGGACAAGATGTCCACCCCACAAGATTGGATAATTTATTTCTTGTCAGTCCCTAAGTAATTGGGTCAAATTAAATATAAAACCTCACCCTCCCTCCGGCTTCCCTCTCCGATACTTTGGAGAGGGATTGAGGGTGAGGTTTGATCTTATATTTAATTACGCCTACCTACTTATCTGCTTTGTTGGGTTGAGGAACTAAACCCAACATTTGATCCTTGTTCATGTTGGGTTTCACTGCCGTTTAAGCCAACCTACATTGATAGATTTTATTATAAATAATCACCCGAACTTGATATTACTTGTAAAATTTTTTACGCTATAGGCGTTGCGTAAGTCCTATTCTCCTGCAAAGAAGCAAGCGACGCAGAACGTCTCATAGAGAAGTGGCTTGTCATAAGACATTGCACAGCTAATTTTCACTTAGAAAGTAGATTTGCTTATATACATCAACTTCTTGATAAGATAAGCTAATTAATCATCGTGGGTTTGCGACCCTTTCAAGTCCATGAACTCGTAGATCGCAGATCCTTGCTAAAGTAATGGTTAGAATGTTCAGAACCACAACCCATCTTCTATAGGGATATTTAGTATGAAATTATGTAGGGCGAACGATGGGAATTGAACCCACGAATGGTGGTACCACAAACCACTGCCTTAACCACTTGGCTACGCTCGCCATTCAACAATTTTGATTATAGCAATAATTTGGCAAGCGATCAAGAGTTTTTGTTCAAGGAACGGACTCAGTTGATTTAGAGTCTCTGGAATCTAGCGATTAGAATGAATCTTTACTTGGCAAACATGAAACCCTTAACCATCATTGCATATACTGGAGCAGCAGTAGGACTTGCCGCCTTGGGTGTGACAATGGCGAAGACAAATCCCAGTCAGGTTAAATATGAAGAATATGCAGTGCAACGGTTGACAAAATACTTAAAAACTGATGTATGTAAAAAAACTACGAATATTATAGAAAATTTAATCCGTTTTAATTGTGATAAGTTGGTTGACTCGGCTAACCCGCAAATCCAAGAAATTGTTGCCAGGACTACAGAAAGACAAAATTACATTATTTTTAGCATTTACCGTACAGATTTAAAAATAAATTCTTGGATGCCTTCTTACAAATTTGAAACAGTGGGAGCTTTTGATCAATTTTATACTTACACTGCGGAAGAAAAATAAGGTAAGGAGCAGAGGAAGAATATAAAGATCTTGTAACTTTTTTTAATTTTATTCTTGATACTTTGTTGTCAGCTCCTTTTTATGAGGAGTTGTATTTCTGCTCAACCGAAACAGTGCTGAGTGCCCAGGAACTCGGCTTAGAGTAAAAAAGTAATAATTGCACTCAGCACAGAAGGTTCCAAGCCCCTATTTAAAAGTCATGGAAAAAGAAATAAATATTTATTTCGAGCGGAAAGTGCCATCAAGTTATAATACGTCCTTGTTTCAGTTTCAATCCCCTAGATTTATCTCTCTTGGTTACTCAGCACTCAGCACTCCTGAACTCATTTTGTACTGATCTTAATAAAAACAAGTAAATGTATTTTTTACTTGACTATTAGAGCACTCATAACGTATTTTTGAGATGAAATGATTTCAATTGAAAAAATATGTCTAGCAAACATAGAGCTATTGAGCTTCCTAATTTACCTTCACATGAAACAATGAATAAGGGGATACCTGATAACCAATTATATGAATTAGAAAGCTATAAAAATGTACATTTATCAAATTGCCAGATTCAGGGAACTAAAGGAGTAGATTTTCAATATGCATACTTTGATAATGTTAAAGCTATAAATACTTACTTTAAAAAACTTACTCTACAAGATGTTAGAATTACTAAAAGTGATTTCGCCAATACTGAATGGGAAGAGGGTTCGCTTAATAGAGTTGAATTTATTAACTGTAGGTTGCTGGGATTTAAAGCAATAAAGTGCAGATTGAAAAATGTTATTTTTAAAGGCTGTCAAGGACAATTATCACAATTTAATTCAAGTAAATTTGATAATGCTATTTTTGACAATTGTATGCTTGAAGATTCTACATTTATAGAATCTTCTCTAATTAATGTAAAATTTATAAATTGCCAAATGAATAATGTTATGCTTGCTGATGCTAAATTTAAAAATACAGACTTCCGAGGTTCTAATATAGAAGGTTTACAAATTAATATAAGTCAGCTTCAAGGTGCAATTTTAGATGTATTCCAAGCTGTTTATATTCTTCAAAGGTATGCAAATGTAATAGTTAAAGCTGTTGATGAAGAAACGACGGATAATGCATAAAAGTTGAAAGTAAGTTTTAAATTTTTGTTGTGAAAAACAGCAACTCTACGACATCAGTCCTCTCTTCATCCCCTTTTTTCGCCAAGGCATTGTTAGTAATTGATAATAGTTTCAATAATTACCAAAGTACTTAATTATCCCCAACTTCATATTAAATAAGAATAGTAACTAAGAGTTCAAGCTTTGCCGATGTCATCAGCCTATCTGCTATTATCTCACGGAAGTCGCGATCGCCGCCCAGAAATTGCTATGCAGCAACTAGCAAAGCTGGTATCTCACAAATTGCCAAAAAACTACAATTCATCAAATAGTGAACATCTGGTTGGCATAGCTGCTTTAGAAATGAGTCCTCAGCCTTTACATGAGCAGATTCAACAATTTGCCAAGAGCGCTTTTGGTGATGACTGGGTTGGGCTACGCCGACGCGGATTGTCTCAAAACGAGAATCGCCTCAAAATTGTACCGCTATTTCTGCTGCCGGGAGTGCATGTCATGATAGATATTCCCACCGAAGTAGCACTAGCACAACAAGCTCTTGGTCAAGATATCATGATTGAGTTGCAACCATATTTAGGCTCTCACCCCAATTTAGAGAAATTGCTGTCAAAGCAAATAGCTGCTATAAAAGCAGAAACATGGATTTTATTAGCTCATGGTAGCCGTCGCCCAGGTTCTCAAGAAACTGTGTCAGCAATGGCGGCGAGTTTGGGAGCTGTGGCTGCTTATTGGTCTGTACCTCCTAGTTTAGAATCACAGGTGAAAGAGTTGGTAACTGCTGGTTATCGGGAAATTGCAATTTTGCCATACTTTTTATTCGCTGGTGGAATAACCGATGCGATCGCCGCCTCAATCGAGGAGCTAAAATTACAATTTTCTGCGGTGAATTTCCAATTGGCAGAGCCACTGGGAGCAAGTGCAGAATTAGCCGAGCTAATTTGGGATTTAACAGATAAATGAACCGCACAGAAAAACAGGATAACAAGTATTTGGGAAAGGTTTATTTAGTAGGTGCGGGGCCAGGAGATCCAGGACTAATTACCCTGAAGGCGAAAGGTTTATTGGAATGTGCAGATGTAGTTATTTATGATGCCTTAGTGAGTCCGGCAATTCTGGCAATGATTAATCCCCAAGCAGAGCAAATTAATGCTGGTAAGCGTGCGGGGAGACATTCTTTGTTGCAAGAAGAAACAACTCAATTGCTAATTGATAAAGCGCAGGATCATCCAATTGTGGTGCGGCTAAAGGGTGGCGATCCGTTTATTTTTGGTCGCGGTGGCGAAGAGATGGCAGAATTAGTTAAAGCTGGAATATCAACGGAAGTTGTGCCAGGTATCACATCGGGAATTGCCGCCGCCGCCTATGCCGGTATCCCTTTGACTCATCGGCTATATAGTTCTTCGGTAACATTTGTTACTGGTCATGAAGCTGCGGGTAAGTATAGACCGATAGTGAATTGGAATGCGATCGCCCACGGTTCCGAAACCATTGTAATTTATATGGGAATTCACAATCTGCCTTATATTGTGGAACAATTAAGTGCATCTGGGTTGAATTTAGAAACGCCCATTGCTCTGGTGCGCTGGGGTACACGACCAGAACAAGAAGAATTGATTGGTACGTTAGAGACAATTGTAGAACAGGTAGAGCAAACTGGATTTGGTGCGCCGGCGATCGCAGTCATTGGACAAGTAGTAAATATGCACAGTATTTTGTCTGGTTGTCGCCCAGTTTGATGATTGACACAAAAAAAGAAAAATCAGAAGTGTAGAGAAAGCCGTTTAGATGGCGGGGTTTTGCTCTCCAGTGTCTTTAATTTTCTCGAATCCAAAATGCCAATCCTCCTCCACGACCGCGAGCTGCAATGAAATCTTCGGTGACTGAAAAGAAGCTAAAGAAGGGTAGTTTAGCTATGGGCTGGTTGTAGAAATCTTCTATTTTAACTTTACCAAAACCGATTGGTCTGTTGTAAACAACACGCTCAAACAGACTGATAAGAATATGGTTAAAGTCAAACGCCAATAAATTTTTCTTACTTGCATATTGCACTGGCCCCGTGAGCTTCAATAAAACTGGGCCAAATTCAACCTGATTAACAATTTCGCCTCTACCTGAATCCTCTTCCAAGGTGGCATTAAAGGAAACATAGACTGTTATAAACTTGGGTACATAAAAACCCTTGCCTAATAAAATTCCCCCGCGCTCTCTAACTTTCTTAGTGCCAGTGACAAAGGAAAGTTGCCATTTACCTAAAAGAGACTCAAGCGGATAAGTTAAGCATTGCGGCTTGGCAGATTTTTCAGCTTGTAGCAAGGCATTTACTAATATTTCAGCACTAGGGCGTGTGCCTCTGGGTTCTTGATACGCAGCCGCAGCATGGGATAGCACGCTAACAAAGTCAAATGTCGCTGTAGATGTCAAATCAGCTCTCATGAAGGCACTCTTGATTTAACTATTTCTTTACTTTTCTGATAGATTGTACCGTTATCGGGAGTGGGAAAAGATATTTTTATGGTTGGTTGTGAGATTTGATTGGGATTGAGTCCTAAAAAACTATCAGCCTCTCATTCGTGGGCTGCTTGCCAAGGAATGACTTGCTGCCGAACTGGACTATAGGCAGCAGCACCTAGATGGGAACGAGATCATGTCATGTCACCTTAACAGGGCTAATCCTTCCTCCCCTACGAAAATACACTGCGTCTAGACCTTTGGCTCTTGTTATGTTCAAATTCTGTGACAATGGTTAACAATAAACCGGAATACTGAATCTAAACAACTCATGAGCCAGAGTTCTCAAAACACCCCTTTGCCACCCAAACCCGTTCAATCATATTTCCATTGGTTATATGCTTTCTGGAAATTCTCTCGCCCTCACACGATTATTGGTACAAGTCTGAGTGTTTTAGGTTTATATTTGATTGCCATTGCCATTAGTAATCGTACTGATTTCCTATTCCCTACTCCCTACTCCCTACTCCCTGTCTTCGGTGCATGGATTGCTTGTCTGTGTGGAAATGTCTACATTGTGGGGCTAAACCAATTAGAAGATGTTGATATTGACAAGATTAATAAGCCTCATTTACCGTTGGCATCAGGTGAGTTTTCCCAGCAGACGGGGCAATTAATTGTTGCTTTGACTGGGATTTTGGCGCTAGTTGTGGCGTGGCTAACTGGGCCATTCTTATTGGGTATGGTAGCAATTAGTTTGGCCATTGGTACTGCTTATTCTTTACCGCCAATTCGGTTGAAACAATTTCCATTTTGGGCAGCGCTGTGTATTTTTTCGGTGCGCGGCACGATTGTTAATTTAGGATTGTATTTGCACTATAGTTGGGTGCTGAAACAAAGCCAAGTAATTCCGCCCGTGGTCTGGGTGCTGACGTTATTTATCTTGGTGTTTACCTTTGCGATCGCGATCTTTAAAGATATACCAGATATAGAAGGCGATCGCCTCTATAATATCTCTACTTTCACGATCAAACTCGGTTCCCAAGCTGTGTTTAATCTGGCTCTTTGGGTGATAACTGTCTGCTATCTGGGAATAATTCTAGTTGGTGTGCTACATGTTCCCTCAGTTAACCCCATATTTCTGGTAATTGCTCATTTAGCGCTGCTAGTTTGGCTGTGGTTGCGGAGTTTAGCAGTAGACTTACAAGATAAAAGTGCGATCGCTCAATTCTACCAATTTATCTGGAAACTCTTTTTTATGGAATATCTGATTTTTCCTATCGCTTGCTTTTTGGCTTAGACAATGCTAGAAACCTTTCCCACTAGTTCTATTATCGCTGCTCTTGTAGTTATTCTGAGCCTGTCAATGCTGGGCTATTTCGCTTGGAAAACTTTGATTACCTCAGACTTGTTTCAAAAAGGAATCAATTTGGCTCAAGCAAAGGATTACCAAGGTGCAGAAGCAGCGTTTCGCAAAGTGATTTCCCTCAACTCTACTAATGATGTGGTGCGCTTGTTTTTGGGAGATGTTTTAAACCACCAAGGCCAAGTAGAGGAAGCAACAAAATTTTTCCGGGAAGTGATTCGCCGCAGTCCGAAAAATCCTGATGCTTACTTGCGTCTGGCAAATATTCTCATGCAGCAAGAGCGAGAAGAGGAAGCTAAAACTAACCTGCTACAAGCTAAAGATTTATTACAAAAACAGCGCCAATCTGAAAAAGCTAAAAAAATCACTCAACTGTTAGATAAAATGAGTGCTAAGTCAAGTGAATCTTAAGTTGAATCAGAATTGCGGAAATTAAATTTTCTTGTTCCATCTCCTAATTTTTTGCCATTCCCATCATGATGGTGAGAATGGTTTTTATTTTGGAATTTATCAGTGTCTGCCGTAATTATGTCCGCAATATTCGCAAATTTGACCACTCCCTTCATCGCCCTGACAATTGCAATTTGATGCCCTACAAGCTGCATAACCACAATGAATTGATTTAGGGGTTACAAGGAGATTTTATAGATTAAAAAAATCAAGTGTTTATGTCAGACATAATATCAGAATTGTGGACTATTTTTTTTACATCAGGATCATTTATTCCACATGGACACTGCTATCTATGGCAAACGAATTTAGTTTGGTTACACATATTATCTGACTCGCTCATTGCACTAGCTTATTACTCGATTCCAGCTACACTCTTCTACTTTGTCCGCAAGCGGCAGGATTTGCCCTTTGATTGGATTTTTCTGCTGTTTAGTGCATTTATCGTCGCTTGTGGCACCACTCATTTAATAGAGATTTGGACACTTTGGCATCCAACCTATTGGCTGTCGGGGTTTGTCAAAACAGTAACTGCAATAATATCTCTAATTACAACAATACAACTTGTGTCTCTAGTTCCACAAGCACTGGCACTTCCTAGCCCTGCTCAATTAGAACAAACAAATCAAGAACTTCAAACACAAATAGCCGAACGCTTAGGGATAGACGAAGAACTGCGAAAATACCAGAATCATCTCGAAGAAATGGTTGCTGTTCGCACCAATGAAATTACCAATACCAATGAGCAATTACAACAAGAAATCCTTCAACGCCAACGCATCTTAGAAATTCTCCGACAAAGCGAAGAACGCTATCGTTATTTGGCTGAGGCAATTCCTCAACTTGTATGGACAACCGATGCTAACGGTGAATCTGATTTTTTTAATCAAAATTGGTGCGAATATACTGGGCTAACATTTGAGCAATCCTTGGGTTCTGGTTGGTTGGCAGCATTGCATCCAGAGGATGTCCAAAATGCTGATGAAGTGTGGTCTGATGCTGTAAAAAATAGAACTATATATAACAATGAATATCGCTTCAAACGGGCTTTTGATAACTCCTATCGTTGGCAGCTAGCGCGAGGTTTACCACTCAAAGATGAGCAAGGTTTTGTAGTGAAGTGGTTTGGAACATGTACGGATATCCACGAACAAAAACAAATACTTGAAGAACGAGCGCACCTACTGGAATTAGAACAAGTCGCACGAGCGAAAGCAGAAACAGCCAATCGAATTAAAGATAAATTTTTAGCCGTCCTCTCTCATGAACTACGCACTCCATTGAGCGCAATTCTCGGCTGGTCAAAGTTGTTGCAGACCCGCGTTCTTGACCAAGCAAAGATATCGGAAGCACTAGCCACAATCGAGCGGAATGCCATCTTACAGGTTCAACTCATTGAGGACTTGCTGGATATCTCCAGAATTTTACAGGGCAAACTGACGCTAAATATTACGAAGATTAATCTAGAGTCTACAGTATTGTCCGCACTAGAGACAATGCACTTAGCGGCAGAAACAAAGTTGATTGAGGTGAATACAGCATTTGCGCCGGATGTGGGACAAGTTATGGGCGACTCGACTCGTTTGCAGCAAATCGTCTGGAATCTCCTTTCTAACGCTATCAAATTTACACCCAAGGGGGGAAAGGTAGAAGTGCGACTAGAGCAAGCTGATGGCTATGCTCAAATCATCGTTAGCGATACAGGTAAGGGAATTAGCGCTGAGTTTTTGCCTTATGTGTTTGATTACTTCCGCCAAGCAGATAGCACCTCTACTAGAAGTTTTGGTGGATTAGGACTGGGATTGGCAATTGTGCGTAATCTCATCGAAATGCATGGCGGCATCGTCAAAGCAGATAGCCACGGTGAGGGTAAGGGAGCAATATTTACTGTTAGTTTACCGCTTCTGCCAGATGAAAGCCCAAGCCTGATAGATGAACAAAACTACCCTGTATTCTTACCTCCTAACTCCTTACCTCTCACTGGCATTCGGGTTTTAGTTGTCGAGGATGATGCTGATTCACGAGATTTTATTACTTTTGTATTAGAGCAAGATGGGGCTTTTGTGATTCCGGTATCTTCCGCATTTGAAGCATTACAAACCCTAGCAGAGGTAAAGCCAAATGTGTTGGTCAGCGATATTGGTATGCCCGATATGGATGGCTATATGTTAATACATCAATTGAGAACTTGGGCATCAGAACAAGGTGGACAAATTCCAGCAATTGCCTTGACTGCCTTTGCTAGAAACGATGACCAGCAAAAAGCCTTAAAGGCTGGGTTTCAGATGCATTTATCTAAGCCTATTAACCCAGAAGAATTAATTGCAGCCATTGTTAAACTTCTCGAAACAAAAGTGTCAGCAATTACCTAAAAAACGACTTTTTACTCCTAATGGGACTTAAACAAAAATTCTGCCTAAATGAAGCCCAAACTGCCTTTATAAGCAGCAAACAGGTGACGATGAACACGCCTGAGACTATTAGCTGCTCACTGTCCAGAGCTAGAGTTAGCAAAATTTTATCGTGGGTTAATGGCATCCGAAGCGCGTCACTACGGTATATATTGGGTATTAGCTGCTACTTATTTCGACAAAGAAATTCTCATGCAACCGCTTGATGAATTAGCAATTGTCGAAAGCGAGTTGCTGGCGAATTTGCACCTAGAACCTAGAATTCACAGTTAGTAGACTAACCCAACAGATATGAAGCTTCAGCTAACACACCTGAGACTGCTTGTCTCCAACTACAAAGATTCTTTTCTGTTCTACCGAGATCTGCTGAAATTTGATGTCGATTGGGGCGATGAAGATAGCGGATATGCTGAGTTTAATACCGGATATCTCAAGCTGGGTTTGTTCAAAAAAGAATTAATGGCTGAAGTAGTCCCAAGAATCGAACAGCCTTCATATGTTGTCAATCGAGATAAAATTGTCTTGATTTTTGCAGTTGATAACGTGGATGAAGTCTATGAGCAACTAAAAGATCACAATGCGATCGTTGTTACTCAACCACAAGATCGCCCAGACTGGGGAATCCGCACAGCTCATCTTCGCGATCCTGATGGCAATCTCATCGAAATCTATAACAATCTAGGAATTGTCACTTAAAAGTTCCCTGCCAAAAACTATCCAATATCTGAACTACAAACTTCGCTCTAATTTGAAATACAGCAAGTGGCGTTGCCGTACCCTTCTCTTAATCAAGCTACGCGCAGCGTCTCGTTGGCGCAGCATCTCGTAGAGAATAAAAGGGTACGGTAGGGTAGGCTAACGCACCCTTTTTATGATCTATTGCGCTGCGTTAGCCTAACGCCATAACCCACCCTACATAATACTTAGATTTTTTGAAAAATCAAATCGGATAAGTACTTGTATTTTTTTTACATTACTATACAATACTCACCCTTCCTTTTACCTAAACTGTAAACTCTCGCACATGGAGGGATCATAATTCAACTGAAGCCTCCTCATGATAATTTGAGGAGGCTTCAGTTGAATTATGATCCCTGGCATCGAGCTATTTTTGCGTAGGGCTACCCCTAAACTATCGTGGCCGCAGCAGCGTTTCACCTCTGAGTTCGGGAAGGGTTCAGTGTGGTT